>JBBRQD010000037.1:0-46750 GCA_038227045.1 Planctomycetota bacterium | reverse complement strand
TGCTCCTCAGCAGAGCTCGCTTCCGTTTCGCTGGTCAAGTTGGATCGTAAAGAAAGCCTGCTTCAGCGCAACGATCGTTGCCCAGGCGAACCGGGAAATCTAATTGTCGTCGGCCGGAGGAATGATTGTCGCTGGACAGATGCGTTTTTATTCGGCGGTATCCTTTGCCTCAATATCTTTCCAGTCAAAGGGGCCATTGATTTTGAGCGGGATGGTAAAAATTATTTGACGATTGCCTGGCCTATCGCAGGAGAGTCATGCGATAGATCCCAGAGACCGTGCTCCAGATATTTTGGCTGGCCGTTCATTCGGTCGGAGATCTGGGGCGAAAATGAATTGATGGAACCGGGTCGATACCGGCTCGATGGCTGGGATGATTCCCTCAAGAACATTGCAGTAGCGATTATTCTGTTGACGGTTTTTGGGATATGTTTTGAATGGCTTGCCCGCAAAACATTCCGTCCGCGGATCTTGTCCTGAAATTTATTGTATGATTCTATTGACATTTGCGTTTTAATAGGGTATATTAAATTAAGTCTAAATCCAGAGGTAGTCTGAAATGAGCCTGCATAATATAGCTTCGAGAGTGAATAGATTTGCGATGTTGCACACGGTGCATAATTGGTAACGGTAATCGAAGTTGAAACCCTGTGACTGGCGCAAAAACGGAAGGGAACTAAGTCCCGCCCGGCACCTCAATAATGCGCCTAGTGCATCTTTTGTAACGGAAAGACGCTTCGGTAATCTGCCGATAAAGAAGCGGTGGGCTTCTGTTTTACCCTCATTCCAAGTGGCAAAGCGTGCTTCGCCAGTGTAAACTGCCGTTTTGCGACTCCGTTATAAAAGGGACTAGCGATTTACGATGTCGACTCCGCTTGATAAGAATAAAGAGAACGTTCCCGAACGAGGTTATTCGAAAAATCACGACATGCCGACTCGCTCCGCCACAGCCACCACTCATCCCAGTTCACTGGCCGCCCAACACCAGCAGGCTCAGGCTCATGCCGCCACTTTAGAAGGGATGCCGCCGGTTGCCTCCGCGCGCATGGGACTGCTTCCGCCTTATCTTGCCAGCCGGATCAATGCCAACAACGACGCGTTGCGCGCCAGAGGCATCGACATCATCGATCTGGGGATGGGCAATCCCGTCGATCCGGTTGCGGAGAATGTCGTCGAGAAGCTTAAGGAAGCGCTCGACGATCCGTCGTGCCACCGCTATGCGCCTGCCACCGGAATACGCCCTTTAAAGGAGGCGTTCGCGCGGCATTACGACAGCCATTTCAATGTCGCGCTCGATCCGATGAAGGACGTGATCGCTTCAATCGGCTCGAAAGATGCGTTCAGCCATCTGTGCCTGGCGATTCTGGGCACCCAGGACGCGTGCGTCGTGCCCACGCCGGCCTACACGCCGCATTTTTATGCGCCACAAGTGGCGGGCGCGGTGGTCATTGGCGTGTTCATGGACGAGGAACAGCCCGGCGTAAAAATGCTCGGCGATATTCAGCGCGTCTTCGAAACGGTGCGTCCGCGCCCGAAATTTCTGGTGCTGAATTTTCCGCACAACCCGACCGCGCGCACCGTCGATTTGCCCTTCTTCGAAGAAATAATAAAGATGGCGCGGCACTTCAAATTCTGGGTGCTCAACGATTTTGCTTATGGGCACAATTGCTTCGACGGCTATAAAGCGCCGAGTATTTTGCAGGTGAAGGGCGCGCGCGATGTCGCCGTGGAAATGTTCACGATGTCGAAGCCGTACAGCATGGCCGGCTGGCGCGTCGGGTTCCTCGCCGGCAATCCGCTGCTGATCGATTCGCTGGCGAAGATCAAGCCGTATTTTGATTACGGACATTTTCAGGCGATACAGGTCGCGTCGGCGGTGGCTCTGGACACGGGCGATGGGTATATCAAGGCGCAGTCGCTGCGGTATCAGCGGCGGCGCGACACGCTGTTGTCCGGGTTGGAACAGAATGGCTGGGGCCGCACGATCAAAAATCGCGCGACGATGTTTTCCTGGCAGCCGTTGCCGGAACGCTTCCGCGCGATGGGGTCGGTGGAGTTTTGTACAAAGCTCGCTGAAGACGTGGGCGTGAGCTTTTTTCCGGGCGGCGGTTTCGGGCCGGAAGGCGAAGGATTTGTGCGCGTCGCGCTGGTCGAGCCGGAGATTCGCATCGCAGAAGCGTGCGCGCGGATTGGCAAGTTCCTGAAGCAGGACTAAACTCTTGTTCACCGCGGAGAGCCCGGCATTTCGCTCCTCCGCAACGAAAATGGGATCGCATAATGTCCGACGAGAACGCCAATCCAACTCCGCCCGCTCCGCGCAAGCGCGCTAAAAAATCCACGCAGGCGGACATCGCGGAAGGGACGCCGGCCGCGGAGGCTTCAGAGCCACCGCCACAGTACGAGTCCGTTTCGGAAAGTCGAGCGGCGGGGAACTTGCCGGACACGGCGTTGTATTTTCCGCCCGCATCCGAGAACGCGATCGGCTCGATGTCGGACGGTGGCGAAGCGGCTGAATCCGCCGGGGGCAATCCCGATTCGCCTGCGGATTTGGCGCTCGAATCGGCGCTCCAACGCGAGCAAAACCTGGTGTCGGCCATCGCGAATAGTGCGGCGCGCAGCGGCGATGCACTAAAGAGCGTATCCGAACATTCGGGCGAGGAATATCCTGGCGAACGCGATCCGACGGAAGATCCTTCGCTCATTCCAAAATCGGAAGGGCTTGACGAAATCGTCGGCGACGTTGCATCAGAGACGGAAGCGCCGCGCGACGTGCCGATCGAACCGAAGGAACTGGAGCGCATCGTCGAAGCGCTGCTGTTTGCGGCGATGGAACCGATCACGGTTCGCGAAATGGCGCGCGCGGCGGACAGCGACAGCGCCACGGTTCGCAAAGTCCTGATAGCGTTGAAGGAGACCGGCGAGCGCGAGCGCCGGCCGTGGGATCTGGTCGAGGTCGCCAATGCGTACCGGTTCGTCACGCGCGCCGAATTTCATCCGGCGATTCAACGTCTGAAGACGCAGACGTCGCAGCGCAAGCTCACTCAAGCCGCGCTCGAAACGCTCGCGTTGATCGCGTACCGGCAGCCCATCGGCCGCGCCGAAGTCGAATCCGTTCGCGGTGTCAATGCCGGCCCGGTGCTGCGGCTGTTGCTCGAGAAAAAACTCATCCAGATCTCGGGGCGCGGAACGGGTCTCGGCCAGCCTCTGTTGTACGGCACGACGGATTATTTTCTCGAGAACTTCGGCCTGAAAAATGTCGCCGAATTGCCAAAGCCCGGCGAATTCAAAAACGCGTAGCCGTTACGAATTACGGTCAGCTGCCGAAGGCCGATTTTCAGCACTATCTAGCAGTACCTGAATTTATTTCACATCGTCAAGGGAACGCAGCGATGAGCGATACGTTGGTGGGCGCACAAAGTCACCTTCTTCAAGTAGCGAATAGTATCGCAAATTTGGACAGCCGCATGGATCTGGACGTCTCGACGCTGATTGCGATCTGGGAGCATATTTCGAAGCCGGAAGCGAAAAAAGACTCCAAAATATTTAAGATTTACAAAAAGCTGGCGAGCCGTTTTTTGAAAAAAGACGAGCCGATTCTGGCTTACGAAGTCGTCGATACGGCGCTGAAGCATTGGGAGGATGAACACAATACCCTCTCCAAAAACGATCTGCAATACTGGCAGGACAACAGCCATCTGCTTGAAGACAAAGCAATGGCTCTTTCCCGCTGCGGTTCGGCGCGCGGAGCCAACGAAATCCTCAAAAATCTATACGATAGAAAGCTCATCACCATCAATACGCTCTGTTTTCTGGGGCGGACCCATAAGGATTTTTCGCAGCAGACCTCAGCCAAAAAGCAACGAAATGAAGAACTGGCAAAGTCCCACGCGTATTATCTGGAAGCCTTCGAGATGGCCCGGAACGCGTTGGATTGGGCCGGCACGGAGCGGAGGTTCCTGGATTTGCCCGGCGCTGCGACGGACTATATTTACAGCGGAATCAACGCGGCGACAACGGCGCTGCTTCTGGGAAAAAAGGCCGAATCCGAGCATCTCGCGAAAAGCGTGCGCGACGTGTGCAAGCAAACGTTGAAGGAAAATCCAAACGATTACTGGGCGCGCGCGACGTTGGGGGAAGCGCAAATGATTTTGGGCCATGTCGACACGGCCCTCGAAGAATACATCAAAGCGAAAGAGCTGGGCAAAGCCAACCCGGGAGACATTTACAGCACGTGGCGGCAGGCGCGCATGCTGCGCCTTTTCATGAAGATTGGGATGGCGCCGTTTGAGAAGAGGTTCCGGATTCCAAAGATCGTGATCTTCGCGGGCCACATGATCGATTCACCTGGCCGTGCGGGCGGACACCGTTTTCCGCCTGAAATTACCGATGAAGTTCGAGCGGCGATCGACGCCATGGTCAAAGAGCATGTGCCGTGCATCGGCTATTGTTCGGCGACGTGCGGCAGCGACCTGCTCTTCGCCGAGGCGATGATAAAATACGGGCAGGAACTCCATATCGTCCTGCCATTTCCCAGAACCGAATTCCGGCGTGTCAGCGTTGAAAGTATCACGGACAACCCCAAGGAGTGGCTGGACCTGTTCGACAAGCTGATGGAAGAGAAAAACGCGACGTTGGACAAGCACGTGAAGGAATACACGTATGTGAAAGAGGTGATTGAAACAGGCGCCCATGTTCCCGGAAGCGAGCCCGTGTCGTTCGACTATGCCAATAAAGTCCTGACAGGCCTTGCGATTCTGCATTCGAAAAAGCTCGCCATGCCGGTCGTTCCATTAGCCGTCTGGGACCGAAAAAAGACCACCTTGACGGGTGGGACCAGTTCGAACGTCGAACTGTGGAAATCGCTGGGCATCAAGGTCGAAAAAAGCAACCTCGTCGACATCAAGTCCGTCTTGCGCAAGAAGCTCGAGACGCACAAAATTCAGTCGAGGAATCGCGTCGTATCGAAACCCGGTGCGAACGGAAAATCGCCGACGCCGCCTCCGCAGATTATTCGAGCCATGCTCTTTGCCGACGTGAAGCATTACAGCAAAGTCGACGAAACGCAGATTTGCGAATTCGTCGATACCGTGTTTGGCGGCGTCGCAAAACTCATCGGCGGAATCAAGACGAAATCGCTGCGGCCGCTGACGAAAAATACCTGGGGCGACGCGATTTATCTGGTCTTCAGAGACGCGCGTTCCGCCGGACTTTTTGCGCTGGATCTCGTCGACCGGCTGGTGGAAGGTCCGCACAAATTGACCGCCGGCACGTCGCTTCCACCCGACCTGACTTTCCGCATCGCGCTGCACGCCGGCCCAGTGTTTAAGAAGGAAGACAAAGTCCTCGGCAAGAAGGAGAATTACACCGGCAAGCATGTCAATCGCGCCGCGCGGCTCGAACCGATCACGCTCCCCGGCCATGTCTTTGTCAGCCAGGAATTTGCCGCGCTTGTGGCAGCGGAAAAAATCAGCGAATTTCATTGCGAGTATGTCGGGCATCGGCCTCTGCCCAAAGACGAAGGCATCATCGCGACGTACCACGTCATGCGCTCTGTCTGATACCGGCAGAGAAATTAAACTTATATGGGATCGAGCAATTTCGACGACGGCGTGCCGGGTAGCGAGCCGTCGAGAATTTTGAGAATCACGCCGGTGACGTCGTGCACCAGACAGCAACTCGCGACCGCGGCCACGACATGCGGCCATTCGTTTTCGCCGTACCACAAATCCGGCGGCGGATTCTTCAGGAGCGAATGCTTGATCAGGTCTTCGAGAAAATCGACGCTGCCGATGACTTCCTTGAGTTGGTCGTGCAGTTCCGGTTCCAATTCCTCGACTTCCGTTTCACTCAGTGTGCCGCCGTTCGCGTGGCGTTCGATGAAAATATTGGCTTCGCGATACACCATCGTGACCCATTGTTTGCGATCCATGAGAAGCGGTTCCAGATTTCAGGTTTGAGGTTTCATTTTACACGCCGACGCCGATCCTTGAAGCGTTTTCAAGCGCGCGCTAGACTATGATTCATTCGGTTTCGAGAAAAGTCAAGAGCGGAGATTTTATTCATGGCTGTGACTCCTTTGGATTTGAAAAGTATTTGGACTGGCGGACAGAGTTACGCCGATTGGTTTGCCACGATCAAGAATCCGCACATGCGCACCGAGATGGAACGCATCGACCGCGAGATCGCCATTCCGGACGCGGTCGCGGCAAGATTGAAAGCGCTCAAGCGCCCCGTTCATGTTCTGGCGATCATCGAAGATTGGTGCGGCGACGTGCGGCGCAATGCGCCGGTGCTGGCCAAACTCTGCGCGCTCAATCCGGAGAAACTGCGTCTGCGTTGCGTGGACAAGGAAACCAAACCGGAACTGATGGTCCGTTACCTGACCAACGCGGCGGAGGCGATTCCACTATTCGTCTTTTTCAACGAGACATTCGTCGAAATCGGCAACTGGGGACCGCGCCCGGCCGAATGCAAGCGGCTGATTGCGCGCGGAAAAGCGGCGGGGAAGATCGACGACGCCCGCGAGAAAATTCACGCGTATTATGCAAACGACAAGCACCAAAGCGCGATCGGCGAGATCGTGGCGTTGATCGACATCGCCTCCGCTGAAGAAGTGTGATCCTCATGGCACCGAGCGTCGATCCACAATCCCGCTCCCGTCTCTGGCACGTCTTCACGGCGCTGTTGCCCTACGCCGCGCTGATTTTTATTTTTGCCGGGATGGGCCTGCGCGATGCGGTCCGCGCAAATCAATATCATTTGCCGGTGATCTTCTGGACGATGTCGAATCTCGGCCCGATGGCCATCGACTGTGCATTGACGATCGTCGCGGCGGCGGGAATGACGCTGGTGATTTTGACCGGTGGAATCGATCTGTCGGTCGGCAGCATCATCGGCGTCGCCAGCGCCGTGGCGTGTCTGGCGACGAATTATTTTCAGAACTGCGCGCTGGGCATGGCGCTGGGCGTGGTGGTGGGAATGCTCTGCGGACTTTTGAATGGAGCGCTGGTGATCGGACTGCGCGTGCAGCCGTTCATCGTCACGCTGGGCGCGTTGATGAGCCTGCGCGGCGTGTGCCGGTTGTTGAACAACAATTCGTATATTTCGATCGGCGATGGCCTCAAAGATCCAAAGGCAGCGCTGGCGTTAATGGCGCGTTTTAAATGGCTCTCCGGGAAAATTCCCGGCGTCGATTTGCCATGGTTTCTCGTGGTCGCTATTGCCGTCGTGGCGCTCTTGTGGGTCGTACTCAATTCCACGCGTCTGGGTCGCAGGCTGTACGCGGTTGGCAGCAACGAAGAGGCGGCGCGCCTCTCCGGCGTGCGCGTGCAGCGGACAAAAATCCTGGCGTATACGATTGCCGGGACGACGGCGGGCCTCGCGGGCGTCATGAACGCGACGCGTCTCGGCGGGTCGAGCGCTCAGACCGGCGAGACCACCGAATTGACGATCATCGCCGCGGTCGTGATCGGCGGGACTTCGCTGTCGGGAGGGCAGGGGACCGTAATGGGCTGCGTCATCGGCGCAATTCTCATGGTCGCCTTGAGCGGATCGTGCACATCGCTGCGCATCGATGACGCGTGGCAAAAAGTGATCATCGGAATGTTCTTGATTGGAGCCGCAGCGGTGGATCGCTTGCGGCGCGGGAAGGCGAACGCCTAGATAAGGAGACAGGGAGAAACGGCTTTTCACATCAACAACGCCGCCTCCGCAACCAATCCCGGTCCAAAGCCGAGCATCACGCAGGGCTTTGGCGCGTTCAACTCTCGCAAGTGTTCCAAAATAAAAACGACCGTGGGTGACGACATGTTCCCATGCTTTCCCAGAATGTGACGCGAGGGCGCAAGCGCGGATTCGGAGAGATTCAGCGTTTCGGCGACAGCGCTTAAAATACGCGGGCCACCGGGATGAATGGCCCACGACGCGATATCCGTTATGGCAAGGCCCTGCGCGCCAAGCCAGCGCGTCAGCCACGGCGCAAGGTCTCCGCCGATCAATTCGGGAACGCGCGCGGAGAGCGTCATTTCAAATCCGTGATCGCCGATATTCCAGCTCATCGCGTCTTCCGAATTGGCGAACAGGAACGAACCCGTTGCGCGGATTTGACTGAGGTCTTTTCGCTCGGCGTCCTCGTTATTATTCGCAATGATCAGTGCAGCCGCGCCGTCCGCGAAAAGCGAATTGGCCACCAGGCGGTCGCGATTCCAGTTGTATTGAAAATGCAGCGTGCACAGTTCCACCGCGCAGAGCAGCACGGTCGCGTTCGGGTCGCTTGCCGCAAGACCTTGAGCGGCGCGGAGACCGTTCAGCGCTCCGTGACAGCCCATGAATCCGATGTGCAGGCGGCCGACTTCCGGCGACAGGCCCAGCGTTTTGATCAACAAAATATCGATGCCGGGCGAATAAAATCCCGTGCAGGACACGGTGACGAGATGCGTGATTTTCGAGAACGGAACCGCCGCGTCCGCGCACGCTTTCCGCGCCGCATCCGCCGCGAGTTTTCCCGCTTCGAGGCTGTAGCGCTCCATGCGTTTGCGCGTGCTCGGGCCGCAATCCTCAGCGTGCGCCGCTTCATCGTAGAATTTCAACGGATTGTCGTCAGGCGCCCCTTCAGCTCGCGGTTCCAGCAGGACAGACCCTCTGCTCAAAATTTCAGTCGAGCGAAACAGCGTCTTCAAGAGACGCTTTTGACTGTCAGTCCGCCGGAAGGAAATCCGGTTGACGTGAGTGGCCAGATCGTCTTGCGCGATCGACCGCGTGGGCGATGCGGTGCCCAGACCCAATAAACTCACACTCATAATGCCGCCTTTTGTAGTGCCTCGTGAGATTGAAAGGAGAGCGATGCCTTGCCGGCCACTTCCGCACACCATTTCAAAACGCGAGGCCAGCGTTGAAAAATGGGACACGCGATTTGAACCAAACGAGGGCGCATGGCCCAGTGCGCAATTAGCGCGCTGGCGCGAATTCGGGTTGCAAACGCATCGCTCCACGCCGCCGAATACGCGCGACCCGCGGTGTCAATCGACTGCCGATCATCGAGTTGTTTCAAGAGCGGCGCGAGATGCCCGCCCATGAGCCACGCCGATTGAATCGCAATGCTGATGCCTTCCGCGATAACCGGATGCGCTTCCGCCGCCGCGTTTCCAATGTAAAAAACGCCGGACGAATACCGTCGGCGAATCCCCGGTTGAATGGGTCCAGCCGACAGCCACGGACCCTCTCGTTCAGCATTCGCAAGCACAGGAATGATCACCGGACACGAGCGCTTGATGTGTTCGAGGACTTGCTCGCCCGCGCATTCGTTCGGCTCCTGCCGCAATTGCAACAGGTGCCCGCGTGTCACGCAGCATGAGAGGCTCGTCAAGCCGTCCTGACAATGGACCATCCCGCCGTAACCATCGGCGAAGGACAGCAGCGGCATCAGTCCATCCGGAAGCGACGCGTTTCGAAAATGCGCTTTGAAGCCAAACAAATCGCGATCGTTCGGCGCTTTTCGCGGCGACGCATCGAGCGGATTCGCTTCCCAGGAACCTTGAGCGGCAATAACGACTTTCGCGTGCAACATCGTCTTCTCGCGCGTGTCGCGAGACTCCAATTCGCAGGCATAACCGTCTGACGTGCGCGTGGCGGAAAGAACTTTCCACGGCTGTATGATTTCGGCTCCAAGCGATTTTGCGCGGTCTAAAATGAGCATGTCCAGCCGATCGCGCGTCAAGGCTCGCCCACGATTTCCGGGGCGGCCGTATGAAACCGGCAGTTCCGCGCGAACGATGCGGTCACCGGCGAACACCGCCATGTGGGTGACTTCCGGGCCGGCGCACGTTTGGATCTCCTGTCCCAGCCCAAGACGTTCCAGAACCGGCCAGTTGGTCAGCGATAAAAATTCACCGCAGACTTTTCGGCGCGGAAACACTTTTTGTTCGACGAGCGCGACCGACCATCCAGCCTGCGCGAGAACGGCAGCGGCTGTCGCTCCGGCGGGACCCCCGCCAATGACGATCGCATCGTAACTTTTTTGCATCTTTCCAATCATGACGCGGGTCGTAACCTCATTCCAGAGCCGCGCACGTAAGTAAGCGGCTTTATCTTGCTGGGCCGCTTACTTACGTGCGCGGCTTTGGCGCTGAACGCTCTTTATTCCAACTGAGCAGAAACCGGCACGGAAAACGGCGCACAATTGAAAATCCGTTGATGCCCGCCTCCATAGCCATTTGCCGAAATTCCGGCAGCGAAAACGCTGCTCTGACGGAAAGTGGGCCGTCAACATGAACCACATGCGATGACGATAAGAGGCGAGTGGCCAATTGAGCCAGAATAAAACCAGTACGGCTTCGTTCAAGATCGTTGACCACAATTGATTCTTTTGCGCGTTGCCCCATACCCTTTAGCAATTTGGCGGCCTGAGATGTTTGAAGATGATGAAAGAAGAGTGAACTTGTGATGATATCGTAGCCATCCGGAACTGAATCGGCGACAGCGTCATGAACAAAAAATCGCACCGCCGCTCCGGACGCTGTCGCACGTTTCTGAGCGAAATCAAGCGCACGTGGACTGATATCGCAGGCTTCGATTTGCAGCCGGCCGCCAAACGGCCCGGCCATCTTAAAGAGCGAAATGGGAATGTCCCCGGCGCCGGTCGCAATGTCGAGAACGCGAAATGTGCGCTGCGGATCTTTTTTCAGCAGCGGTTCGATTTTCGACCACACGAGGCGCGCGCTGCGGCTGAAGCGATTGATGCGTTCGAGTCCTTCAAGCGCATGGAGGTGCTCGCGCTCATCCAAAGCGGGATCGTCCATTATTTCGGGCGTCAACGAGCGTTCGTTCAGACTGCTCATAGTATCCCAAAATGCCATTATGAAGAGCGCTCGGAAGGAATGAGTAAACGCGCTACGTAGTGTAATGGCTGGAGTGCCCGAAAGCTATTGGAATGCAATCGGGTTGTGATTCGAACGCGCTGTCAGTTCACGGAACTTTGGTGATCGCTCGCGCGGCGCGCTGGCATTTGTCGTAGTGCTCGCGGGCCATTGCGGTCCACCGGTTCCTCAACGCGTTGATGTCGTCGGCACTCATTTTCGTCGCGGCCAGTTCCGACAATTCCTTTTCGCCGACGAACGGTTTGCACAACTCCGCGCCAAGATCGGCGTCTCGCCCGGCGTCGATGATCGTTTTGCGCGCATCGAAGAATTCCTCGTGTGCGTCCATCCACGCCGCGCGCATCAGGTGATTGAGGATCACCCAGCGCCCGCCGCTCTTCTTGCCATCGAGCGTGAAATCCACTGCTTTGAACGGATTTAAAACGGTGTGCGTTTCGACATCGCTTTCATACATCGCGGGCATGATGGGCAGGCGTTCAAGATCGTAATCGACAGGTCCGCCCGGCGTGCCGCGCGCTTGATACCAGAGTTTCTGCCCCGCCTCGCTTAGTGTAAAAAGAACAAACGCGGTCGCGGCTTTTTTGTTCGGCGCGCCACGCAACATCGCAATGCCGTCAGGTGACGCGACCGCCGCGCCTTTGGGCACAACGAGTTTGAGATGGGTCGCGCCCTGCCGTCGAAGGGGCGCGGTGGCATAGAAATCGATGCACGGCCCCGCAGCCGATTGCCCCAGACTCACGTCGCGCGGCACCGACGGTCCGCCTTCGCTGAACGCCCGCGTGTTCGACATCATTCGCCCGAGCGTCGCGTAGCCTTTCTCCCAGCCTTGCGATTGCAGCACGATTTCAAACGCCGCGTGCAGCGAACCCGACAGCGACGGGTCGCCGCAGGCGATCCAGCCTTGAAACTCGGGCCGGCCCAAATCCTCCCAGGTCTCGGGAGTGGGCAGTTTGGCTTTGTCGATCACTTTCGTGTTGAAGACTAATCCAAAGCTGCTGAGGCACGTGGCGTGATAGGGATTTTTTTCGTCGCGCAGAATCTGACCGCCGACGGAGGGCGGAATTTCCTTCTCCAGTTCGGGCGGAAGCGGCACGCGCTCAAACGCATTGCTCGCGGCCAGCGTAGGCAGAATATCCGCGCCCCCGCCGAAGAGAAGATCGATGCCGATGCCGGCTTCGCCGCGCTTTTTTGCTTGAGCCACTCGTTCCAGAATCGCGTTCTTGATGTCGCCCGTGCTGCCGTAATCCAGCCAGACGACGCGCACACGCCGGCCAGTGGTGTTGAAATAGTGTTCAGAAAACGCGCGTTCAAATTCAACGCGGATGCCCTGCCAGTGCGGCGAGACAATCGACAGTTCCTCGTCAAACGGCGCTTCGCGGCGCAGCAATGACGGGCCGAACGCCAGCGCTAGGACGGCACCAAGAAAGAGAGCGAGCCAAAGTTTTTTCATGGGACTTGGACTTTCACAACTACCGCCGGGCAAGTATGAAGGATCTTAAGTTTCGACGGTCCTAATGCAACCTGGAAATGTGAGAAGCGGGGGTACCCTGTAAGTTGGAAAGGCAGGGTTCGCCGCCCATGTTTTGAAAGAATACCGAAATTTGAGATATAGTGCAGCGTATTAAGTGCGTCTAAATAGAAGTATTCGCTTTGTCATTTTGTGTCATTAACACTTGCCAATCGCATTACTTCGGTTTATTTCGTTGGAGTGTCATGACGGATACAGCACTGGACAATCTTAGCAACCTCTCCGCATCGCGCCCGAACCTGCGCCGGGTCGCCACTCCGACCACCGTTGCGTTGGAGAAGCAAAAATCGGAAGCGTGGGTCGAGTGGCTGCGGTGCATTGCGCTCGGCGTCTTCGTGGCGCTTCCTTTTTTCGCGTGGTTTGAACAGGCGCTCGCCGGCCGCGCGATCTGGACTGTCGTCGTCGCCTCGCTGCCGCTGTTCATCGTCGTCGTCGGCTATCATCGCTGGCGGCGCATCTGTCCCCTGGCATTTTTCGGAAAACTTCCAGATGCTCTGGGTTTCGGCGGCAAGCGCGTCGTCCCCGAATGGCTTGAACGAAATTATCATTGCGTGGCCTTGGGAATTTTCATCTTTAGTTTGTGGATGCGCCATATCGCCATCAATGGAGACGGTCCCGCCATAGCCGTCTTTTTCGTGGGCATCGCGCTGTGTGCGTTCGTCACCGGCACCATTTTTACCGGCAAGAGTTGGTGCAACTTCATCTGTCCGGTGCTGTTCATTGAGAAGATTTACACAGAGCCGCATGGCTTGCGCGAAACCGCGAATTCGCAATGCGGCAAATGCACCGCATGCAAGAAATTCTGCCCGGACATCAACCAGGAGAACGGCTACTGGAAAGAGCTTAATTCTCCCACGAAACGCATCGCCTATTTTTCATTCCCGGGACTGGTGTTCGGATTCTATTTTTATTTTTATCTGCAAGCCGGAACGTGGGACGCTTATTTTATCGGCAAGAATTGGGTCGATCGTCCGGGTGTCTGGCGCACGGCATTTCTGCCGGGCAGCAGCCCTGACACCGCGGGATTTTACTTCTGGCCTGTGATGCCGAGAGCGGCCGCGGTGCTGCTCACGCTGCTGCTCTGCGGCGCGTTGAGTTTCGCCTTTTTTTCGTTGCTCAAACGGCCCGTGCGCATCCTGCTCAAGCGCCTGAATCTGGTGCGGGAACGCGCCCGGCTGCGGCACGCGCTGTATTCGATCGCGGGCTTCACCGCGTTTGTTACGTTCTACAGTTTTGCGGGACAGCCGACGTTGCGCTTGATCAATCCGGCTCCGCACTTCTTTCTGATCGTCGTCGTGCTGACCTCGGCAATTTATCTGGCCCGCCGGCTTTCCCGCACACAGCGCGCATTCGCGGAAGAGTCGCTGGCGAAGAACATTGTCAAACGCTGGGAATGGCCCGACCCGGCCCCGAGCGATTTGCACGACGCGTTCCTCATTCATACCATTCGGTCGAAAGAATCGGAGCGGGCTTCCGAGCGCGCGCTTGAGATCTACAAGGATTCGCTCCGCGAAGCGCTGGCCGAGGGCATCGTGACCCGCGAGGAACTGCATCGCATCCAGGCGTTGCGGGACCAGTTGCAAATCAAGAAAAGCGATCATGCCAAAATCATGTCCGCGCTCGACGAGGAAGCGCGCGCGCTGCTCAGCGATCCGTCGAAACTCATGTCCGCGGAAAAGCGCCTGCAGTTGGAAAACTACCAGCGCGCGCTCGAGAATTACCTGGAACGCGCGTTTGCGCCCGGCGGTCAAGCCGATGGCGCATTAATCGCGCAGTTGCGCGAGGAATACCGCGTGACGGCCGAAGAGCACAATCAGGTGCTCGAGGATTTGATGTCCGGGGAACGCGGCATCGGCGGACGGCTTGCGGAAGCGGTGTCGTCGATCGAATTCGCCGCTCACACCATCGTCGCGCTTGAACGAGAACCGTCGCCCTCGCACGATTTCCTCCGGGATATTCTGGAGCGGCGGCGTGCGCGGGCGGTGACAACGCTCGCCAGGGGTTTGACGCTCGACGACAAGGCTCTCCACGAGCTCACGGACGGTCTCTGTTCCAACGATCCGGCCAAACGCGAAGCGGCGATCGAGCGGCTGGGGCGAAGCATCGTGCCGGTTCTGGCGGAACGCTTGGTGGCGGCCCAGCGGCAGACGTCGGCTCAGCAGTCCGAGATGCCTTCGCTGTTTAAGAAAATATTGGAGCGCACGCACAGCCGCGATCCTTACGAGCGCGCGCTGGCCGTTTACATCACGGGTGAAAGCGGCGTGGCCAGCGAACAAGACCTGAGCCACGTGGCGGGCGATGAAAGTCCAGTCGTGCGCAACACCATGATGCTCGTCAAGTCGAAGCACTGGAGCGGGCTGGGCTCCAATTGGAAACAGATTTCACTGTCGACGGTCGACAAGATGATCGCTCTGCGCTCGACCCCCATTTTTTCGCGTCTCGAACCGGAAAGCCTCGAACGCCTGGCGAATGCCTGCAAAGAAGGGCGCTACGAACCGGGTCAGGCGCTGTGCGTGGAAGGCGAGAGCGGCAACGAGGTGTTCATTCTGGTCGAAGGCGGCGTGGACGTGGTTCGAGGCGAGGGCGAAGATCGCAAGCTGTTGGCCCAGGAGAAGGCCGGCGGTTTCATCGGCGAGCTGGCCGTGCTCGACCCGGCTCCGCGTTCGGCGACGGTGTTGGCCGGCGCCAAAGGCGCGTACGTGTTGCGCCTCGACGGCTGGGCATTCCGCGACGCGCTCCACCACGATTCCAGCATCGCCGAGGAAGTGCTGAAGACGCTTGCGCAGCGCTTGAAGAAGTCGCGCGGTTAAGCATTACGCATTCCACACGATTGACGACACCTTTTCCGGCTTTACACAACGGCCGAGTTGCTTATTCTTTACAGCCTAATTTTAATTTCTGCGCGGCGATCTTCAAGAAATGGAATCTTCCGAACCCAAACTCCTGACCATGCGCGGCATCGTCAAACGCTTCCCCGGCGTTCTGGCGCTGGATCACGTCCAATTCGATCTGTCACGCGGCGAAGTGCTGGCTCTGGCCGGCGAGAACGGCGCGGGCAAATCCACGCTGATGAAGATCCTCGGTGGCGTGCACGAGCCGGATGAAGGTGAAATTCAAATCGATGGAAAACCGGTGCGCATCGGCGGCGTCGCCGGCTCCAAGAAACTGGGCATCGCGCTGATTCACCAGGAACTGCTGCTCGCGCCCAATCTCGACATCGCCGGAAATATTTTTCTCGGAGAAGAACCGACCGTCTGGGGACCGCTGAAGAAAATGGATCGCGCGCGGATGAATGCCGGCGCTGAAAAACTTCTGGCGCGCGTCGGCTTGAATGCAAAACCCACCATGCTGGTTGGCAACTTGACCACCGGGCAGATGCAGATGGTCGAAATCGCCAAGGCGCTGTCGCGCGACGCGCGCATCATCATCATGGACGAGCCGACCTCGTCGCTGACGGCGGGCGAGTCGGAGAAGCTCTTCCAGATCATCGGCGAACTCAAACGCAACGGGATTTCGATCGTTTACATTTCGCACCGCATGGACGAAATTCTGCGCATCACCGACCGCGTGACCGTTATGCGCGACGGTAAATATATTGGCGATTTGCAGACCAAAACGGCTACGCACGATTCGATCATTTCAATGATGATCGGCCGGCAATTCGGCACGCTCTTTCCCAAGCGCGCCAGCCATCCCGGCGAACCGGTTTTGAAGGTCACGGGTCTGCGCGTGCCGGGAACGCAGCAGACGGTTTCGTTCGAGGCGCGGCGCGGCGAAATTCTGGGCTTCGCAGGCTTGATCGGATCCGGCCGCACCGAACTGATGCGCGCGCTCTTCGGCGTGGATCGGTGCATCAGCGGCGCGATGTGGCTCAACGGTTCTCAGTATTCGCCCCGAAAGCCGTCCGATGCGATCGCGCGCGGACTTTTTCTGGTGCCGGAAGACCGCAAGCTGCACGGATTGGTTTTGCCGATGAGCATTGCGCAGAATATTTCGCTGCCGGATCTCGCCAATTACACGCCGCGAGGCTTGCTTTCGAACAAGAAGGAATTCAAGGTCGCCGAATCGCAGAAAGAGCGGCTGTCAATCAAAGCGCCGTCGGTCCGGCACAAAGCCATCACGCTCAGCGGAGGCAATCAGCAAAAAATCGTGCTGGGGAAGTGGCTGGCGATGAATCCGAAATTGTTGATTCTCGACGAGCCGACCCGCGGCATCGATGTCGGCGCGAAGGCCGAGATTTACCGGCAGATCGCCGAACTCGCCGACCAGGGGCTTACGATCATCATGGTCAGTTCGGAGATGGAAGAAGTGATCGGCATGAGTGACCGGATCGCAGTGATGCACGAGCGCCGGCTGGCGGGGATTTTAGACAAGTGCAATTGCGAAGAGAAGAAAATCATGGCATTGATGACCGGGCAACAGCACGCGGAAAGCGCATCAACGGTCTCAGCTTAAAAGGATAACTGAACTAAATGGCACACTACATCGTCACCGGCGGCTGCGGTTTTTTGGGCACGTGGATTATCAAACAATTGTTGGATGAAGGCCACGGCGCAACCGTTTTCGATCTGCAAAAAAATACGGCGCGCTGGGAAATGATTCTCTCGCCCGGCGAAATCGCGCGCGTGCCGTTTCGCGCGGTGAAGATTGAGGAAACGCAGGACGTCCTCGACGCGGTGGCGGAGGTCAAGCCCGATGGGATCATTCATCTCGCGGGGCTGCAGGTGCCGACGTGCCGCGAAAATCCAGTGCTGGGCGCGAAGGTCAATGTGCTCGGCACGCTGAATGTTTTCGAAGCGGCCAAAGCCGCGCGCAAGGTTGGAATCGACATGCGCATCGTTTACGCCAGCAGCGCGGCGGTCTTCGGTCCCGATGCCGAGTATCCCGAAGGCGGCGTGGGCGACGACGCGGCGCTGAGGCCGACCAACCATTACGGCGCGTACAAGCTCTGCAACGAATACTCGGCGAAGGCGTATTGGGCGACCGACAAATTGCCGAGCGCGGGGCTGCGTCCGTTGACGATCTACGGGCCGGGACGCGACACGGGCATGACCAGCTTTCCCACGCGCGCGATTGCAGCGGCGCTGTTGAAGCGCAACTTCGAGATTCCGTTCAAAGGCCTGACGGCCTACATCCACGCGCGCGAAGTCGCCGACATGTTCGTGCGATGCGTGCAAAAAAAATCGGTGGAAGGCGCGCACGTTTACACTGTCGGGGGCGACGTCGTGGACATGGCCGGCTTTGTCGCCATGATTGAACGGGCGGTGCCGGGCGCGACGAAATACATCGCGATCAGCGGCGGCGATTTGCCGATCACGCAGCGTCTCGACGACGCCGCGCTGCGCCGCGAGTTTCCGGGACTGCTGCGCATTCCGCTGGAGCAGGGCGTCCGCGAAACGGTCGAAGTCTTTCAGCGCCTGGCAGGGCAGGGGAAACTTGAACGCTGCCTGTGATTTCTCTCGTGAAAGCGTGGACTCAGTAACTTAAATTTATTTCCACGCTTTCCCAATCGGAAACTCGTGCTCCTGCAGCGAAGCCGGGAACATCTCGATGCTGTAGCCCGGAGCGGCGGGCGGCATGTAGCGCCCGTTTTTCACGACGCACGGATGCAGGAAATGCTCGTGCAGATGATCGACGTATTCGACGATGCGGTTTTCGGCCGACGCGCTGACGCTGACGAAATCCCACATCTGCAAGTGCTGAACATATTCGCAGAGACCCACTCCGCCCGCGTGCGGACAGACCGGGATTCCGAATTTTTTCGCCATCAGGTACACCGAAAGAATTTCGTTTACGCCGCCAAGACGGGCGCTGTCAATCTGGCAGAATTGAATCGCTTCGGCTTGCATCAGTTGCTTGAATACGACGCGGTTCTGGCAGTGCTCGCCGGTCGCCACGCCAATGCCCAAAGGCTTCATCGCTTTAGCGATCGTGGCGTGCCCCAGCACGTCGTCCGGGCTTGTGGGTTCTTCAATCCACCACGGTTTGAAGCGCGCCAACTGCTTCATGTTTTCAATCGCCGGGCCGACGTCCCAATACTGGTTGGCGTCCATCATCAGTTTGCGGTCCCAGCCGATCTCTTCGCGGATGATCGCCGCGCGGCGGAGGTCGTCCGCCACATCGCGGCCGACTTTGATCTTCAGATGCGTGAATCCTTCGGCGATCGCTTCGCGGCAGAGGCGGCGAAGCTTGTCGTCGGAGTAGCCCAGCCATCCGGCGGATGTCGTGTACGCGGGATAGCCGTCGCGGAATAGTTCGGCGGCGCGCTCGCTTTTTGTCGCGTCGTTGCGGCGCAGAATGCCGAGCGCCTCTTCCGGCGTCAGCGCGTCGGTGATGTAGCGGAAATCGATGCAGCGGACCAATTCTTCGGGCGTCATGTCCGCAAGCAATTTCCACACCGGCTTGCCTTCGATCTTCGCCCACAGATCCCAGACCGCGTTGACGACCGCGGCCGTCGCCAGATGAATCGCGCCTTTTTCCGGGCCGATCCAGCGCAACTGGCTGTCGCCGGTGATCTGCCGCCAGAACGCACCCATGTTGCCCGTCAATTCTTCAACGGATTTGCCAACGATCAACGGCTTGAGCGCGTGGACCGCGGCGACGCAGATCTCGTTCCCGCGGCCGATGGTGAAGGTGAGTCCGTGGCCTTCGTGCGAGCCGTCGGTTTTCAGCACGACGTACGCGGCCGAGTAATCCGGATCGGGATTCATCGCGTCGGAGCCGTCGAGTTGCCGGGATGTCGGGAAGCGAATGTCGCGGACGGTCAATTCTGTGATTTTCATTGTTCTCTTGGGTTTCAGGTTCGAGGTTGGATGGAGATTGTTTTAATTTGTGTCGCCCAGGTAAATCGCTCCGGTCAATTTGCCCGATGGAAGAATCAGGCGTTTGAGATCGCTCGGAAAAATCTGGAAGCCGCCTAGTTTTTCGAGTTCGATCCACACCAGGCCCGTCTGTCCCGTGTCGGGGCTTGACGGATTCAGGTGGCCCGGCTCATCGAGCAAGTCGCAGACGAACATGTATTCGATTTGATGTACACCGCTCTGCCGTTCGGCGAACGCGTGATTCTTGCCGATGTATTCGCGGACGTAACGCAGGCTTTGAACGCGCACGCGCGCGCCGATTTCTTCGAGGCATTCGCGCGCGAGTGTCTGAGTCAAGGTCTCGCCGTGCTCCTGTCCGCCGCCGGGAAGCAGGTAATAATCGTCTCCGCGCCAGCCGACGTTTTTTGTGCACAGCAGCGCGCTGTTTCGAATGATAAGCGCCTTGGCGGAATTTCGGATGTATGTCATGTCGAATGGAAAGGGGATGATCGTAAAACGCGAAAGAGACGGCAAGGAAACCGCTTGAAATTTGATTCAACCAGTTGCCTTGCCGCCCGTACGACTTGCCAGCTATTTTGCAGGTGCGGCCGGAGCGGGGGCCGGCACCACCGGTGCCGGTGTTGCCGGACCTGGCGTTGCGGCGGCTTTCTTGATCTTCTCCAATTCCTTGTCCTGTGCTTCGATGATTTTATCGTAATCGGACAGCTTTGCGGGTTCAAAAATCAACTTGGGCTCTTGTACAAAACGCTCCATCTTTTTCGTTTTCTGATTCTCAAGCAGCGCAACTTCCTTGACGACCTTCTGCCCGTTGACTTTCGAATCGACTTCCTCCATGTTGACTTCGAAAAGCTTGTAGCCCAGGTCTTTCGTGAAGTCGTACTCTTTCTTTTCACCGCCTTTTGAATAAGAAACTTTTCCGCTGAGCATGTCGCCTTCATGGATATCTTGCAGCGGGTGGGACATCCATTTTGCCAGATCGGCAACCCAAATGCCGACTTCGAAATTCACCGTGAAGTTTAGATTCTTGGGGTTATTCGGGTTGCGGACAGTGCCAAGGGGCGCTACCGTGCCGATGATTCCGGTTATGCGCAATTGAAAATTAGTCGGCGTCCGGGCGCTCTTGACGCCGGTTAGCGGCGTGGCAAAAAGTTTTGCTGTGGACGTGGGATTCGTCGGCTTCACCGGAAGCAAATTGGGGTCGTTCGGCAGTTTGTAGACGTATTGATTGCTCTTGCCGTCGGCTTGTTTTTCCGTCAGAATGTCGTTCTCTTTTTTAGTGAATCGCGCCACCAGCCGCGCTTGATAGAAGTATTCCGTCTCCTGCTTGATATCGTTCGCGTCGCGGTAAACGCGCGTTGTTGCTGGAAGAACAAACGGCTTGTTTTTGGGGTCTTTAGGATCTTTGGGAGCCTTCGGATCCCTTCCGGTGCCCGTTGTGCGGCTGTTCACGGCCTCAGCAGGCGCGACTGGCGGCGTCGGGACGACCGGTCCGCCGACAGCCACTTTCGCCGCTGCCGGATCTTCCAAACCCAACTCGATGGTAGCCCATGGCTTGACCAGGTCGATCTTGTCCTTCGCCAGCCCGCGGAAGATTTCGATGCGAACCGGTTCCATCAAGACGTCCCCGTGCACCGCGGATTTGTATTCCTCGGGTTTGGGCAATTCGCATTTAATGTAAACTTTGCCTCGTCCCGCTTCGACTTCGAAATCTTTTTCCTTGTCTTTCAAATAGGGCAGAACGCCAATGATGTGAATGGCGTCGGGCGTGATATCAGGGGCAGCCGATTTGACGCGCGTCGGCTGAGGATAGGAGATAAAGACTCCGATCGGTTCGTCGGTGGTGCGCTTGTTCTTGTCAACTTCCTGTTTGAGCGTTTCGACGAACTTGATTTTCTTCGCCTGATCTTCGGAATAGGAATACTCCGGCGTGACAACTCCGGCGGCCAATCGGTCTTCGACCGTCTTCTTATTCTTGACGGCATCCTTGACTTCGTCTTCCGACTTCGGATCCCTGAAACTCATCAACGCCAGCACGACACATGCGCCGAGCACCGCAATGAACATCAGCACCGGGGCGTAGCGTTTAAGGAAGTTCATCAACATAGCGGCGATCTCCTTTACCCATTAGACGCGCGATTGACGCGCGCGCTGCATGGAAATATTTCGATTGAATCAATGGTTTTCGGTCGCACTTCATTTCGGAGCGTTGGGCCGCACCGGCGGTGCTTTTGCCGTGGGTGGCGGCGCGTCCAATTTCTCCGCCTTGGCCTTGTCGAATTCGTAGAATTCCAGTGTGACGAAAGCTTTGACCGGACCTTCGCCAAAATGGGTGTTGATCATGGGATTGAAGGCGGCTTTGGCGTAATCCTGCTGAATTTTTGTGTCGCTCAAAGGACCGGGGAAGACCGCCGAAACACGTTCGCAATCGACCTTGGAAACGACGGCAAGATATTTTTCGCTTCCTTCCAGTCTGCGGATAATCGTCGGCACGGAACTGATGGGGCTGATGAACTCGACGTCAACCGATGTTACGGCGACCGGCAGAAGCGCGCCGTTGAAAGCGCTCTCCCCGGGTTTGGCGTTGGTCGGTTTGGAAAACCCGCTTTTGATCAGCGCGTTTTCATATCCTTTTTCGTTGCTCATGGCAGTCTCGTTGGGCGAGTGGAATGAAAAACTCACAAACGTCAGCGCACCGGCGGGCGCGGTGTCCACGGGTTCGGGTTTTGCCGGATCGGTTTCAAACTTGGAAATGGCTACCGTTCCGGTTCGCGGCGCCAGCGAGTCGACCACGTCCTCCATGATTGCCAGGATGCGCAATTGGTAATCGTGGTGGCGGACGCTCGCCCTGCTGTTGAGGTCGACGGACCTCTTGCTGAGTTCGGTGTCGGTGTTGATTCCGAAGAATAGATTCTTATCGAATTCAGTCTGCGAAAACGCGACGCCCGCGTCGGTGAGCTTCTTCGACAGGCGTTTGCGCTGCGCATCCATCCAGTTGTCGAAGTCGACCGCTCTCGCCGCCGGCGGCGCATCGGTATAGCGCGCGTTCAAGCGCTTGTTCGAGAAATCCGGCCACTGTGAGATGGTTTCGACCAGGGCCTTTTTCTCGTATTCGAGCTTTTTGACATAGTCGTCCGCGGCTTTTTTGTGAAGCGGTGTTTTCAGGCCGTCGGGCTTCTTTGACAAATCGGCGGCGATCTTCAAGTCCTTCGCTTTTTTCAGAGCGTCGGCTTTGGCTTCGTCCACATCCGGCACGAGGCTGAACCACGCCGCCAATGCGCCCAGAACGACGACGGCGAGAATGATCCAAAACAGGTTTTTCTTGAGTTGATCCATGGATCGCGCTTTCTCCACGCGGAACAATGCGAAAGAGTCCGCGCACCCAAATGGCGCGCGGTGAAGTGTCAGTTGCGAACGTTACTTTTTAGGCGTCTCGACCGGAGCCGCCGGGGCAATATCCTTGTCCTCCGGATCTTCCCACGCAAACATGAAGTGGAACGAAATGTACGAAAATTTGTTAATCGTTTCCGGTGTCGGTGGAGGAGCCAATGGATCGACTTCTTTGGGCGGAAGTTTCAACGCGCCATCGGTTCCATAAGGCAGCACATGTTCGTCGTACGTAATGGGGGTCTCAGTGCTGTAGACCAGTTCGATCTTCGGAGTCGGAACGCCGTTCACGGATGTCTGCTTGAGTTGCGGCAGCTTCTTCAGCAATTCGCCGAGAGTCACCAGGGTATTTCGGGCGCCGCCGATGTTGTTGTTCTGCACTTCGACTTCACCGCTGAGAATGACCACCAGCGGAGCCTCGGGACGCAATTCGGGAGCCAGCTTGTAGGGATCGGCGGCGCCGGGATTCAGGCTCTCGTACATGCGCTTGAATTCCTCGGAAGGGGCGCGGTCGATCTTGTCGATGCGCGAGGGCGCGAATCTGTGTTCGCGCGACAGTGGCGTGCGCGACGCGTACAGGCTGGTCAGGTGGATGTGATTGGTCGTGCCGAAAAACGCGTGGCCATCGTCGCCTTTGATCGTCGGGATCTTGCTGTAAATTTCCTGTTCTTTGGCGCGGTCGTGCGCGATTTTCAAGAAGCGCTGAGCCAGTTCGGACTTTTCCGGAATCGCTTTGATCGCCGCGGACTCGGCCGCTTTATCCTTGTCGATTTTCTCAACCGTTTTATTCAAATCATCGCGCAGGCGCGCGTATTCAGCCGCCGCGGTGGAGGCGAAATAGTAGGTCACGCCCAGCGTCACGAGCAGCACGAACACGGCGGCGGCGGCCCACACCTTCCACTGCTGGCGTGTGAAAACTTCTTTGGTTTCCTGCGGGATCAAGTTGAGCTTCAATTCGCTCAAGCCCAGTCCCTGAATTGCCAAACCGATCGCCACGGGCATGGTGGGGAATTCTTCGTCCCAGGCCCGCGGTATGAATTTTTGGGAATCGCCCGATACGACGGAAGCCATGCGAATGCGCTGCAATCCTTCCACGAGCGCGAACGGCGCTTCGCGCACCTGCGCCTGAAGATACTCGGCCATCTTGGGCAGCCGGAACGCGTGCCCGAGCAGATAGCACTGCTGAATTTTCTGCCCTTTGGATTTGGCTTTGTAGAATCCGATCGTGCGCTGCACGTCCGCGCCGAGGTTGCGCAACGTCGGTTCGATAACGGTCAGTATCTGATCCATCTGCGGGGATTTTTCGATGTTTTTCTTGAGACTCTCCGCTTTATCGTAGGGCACTTTGAACTTGTTTTCGAGCACGCGGGTGATTTCGCGCCCAGCGATCTGGATGCTGCGGAAATAAATCTGGCGCTTGTTCATGACCACGAAATCGGTGCCGCGCGCGCCGGCGTCGAGAATCAGGGTCGTTTGCTTCGGTTGGAATTCGTGATGGATGAAATTATACAGCGCGACCGGCGCGGCTACGATGCCGGCCAGTTTTAGATTGAAATTTTCGCTGAGGGTCAGCAATTCCTGGATGTCGCTTTTGCGGACGGCAATCAGCGTCACGTTGATCGCCTTGTTGTCGTCGCCGCCTTCAAAGCGCTCATAGCCCCATTCGACTTGATCGAGCGGAAAAGGGATCTGCTGCTTGGCTTCGAACTGGACCATCTCGTGAACGCGCGTTTCGGGGCTGGGCGGAAGCGTGAATTCGCGGTGCAGGCAGACCGCGCCCGGGATCGCCAGGAAGACGGGATCGTTGCCGAATTTGTGCGTTTCGATGAGGCTTTTCATCGCCACGCTGAGACGCGCGGGACGCTCGGCGGGATCGTCGCCGCCGGGGATGTCGATGATGTCGAAATCGACGATGCTGCATTCAGTTCCGGAACGCTGCATCTTGACGGCCTTGATCGCAGAACTTCCGATATCCAGGCCCCAGACTATATTCGATGCCATTGTCTTCCTTTAATCGGATCCAATTTCACGCCGCCTCTTCATAGAACCGCTCGTCTCTTCAAATGCGACGGAAAAGAGTCGTTGCGGGTTGCTCGCCGGAGCCGTGTTTCTCGTGATACGCGTGATTACATCAGTATTTTGCAAAACCGTCAAGGCTAAAAAATGGAGATAGTCCCGCCATCGCTTCATTTCACGGATTGAACTTGATTCGCGGGCGGGATCGTATACAATAAAAACCAATTTTGAGGACGCCAGAAAGCACATGCACTTACCCGGCCGTCGCACTATAAAAAAGAGAGGTTTCACCGCCCTGCCGATTCGCATCGGCAGGGGCGTGATTTAGCGCCTTCTCATTTTCCTTTAACCGTTACCATTCTTAACATCGAATTTATTCAAACATCGGCGCCGCGGCCAGTTTTCCGCTCAACTGGATTTCGCGAGCGTTCGCACGAAAGGATTGCAAGCCAATGCAGGATTCCATGAAAGGCAACGGAAAAACAAGTGCGCGCCCGCGCGTGGAAATATTCGACACCACGCTGCGCGACGGAACTCAGAGCGAACACATCGCATACTCGCTGGCCGACAAGCTCGAAATCGCGCACGCTTTGGACGGCCTGGGAGTCGACTACATCGAGGGCGGGTGGCCGGGGAGCAACCCCAAAGACATGGGTTTCTTCGATGCCGCGCGCACCGAGAAGTGGACGCACTCGCGCATTGCCGCTTTCGGTTCGACGCGCCACGCCAAAAATTCTCCTGAAGCGGATCCCAACTTGCAGGCGCTGGTGGCCAGCCAGGCGCCGGTGCTGATCATCTTCGGAAAAAGCTGGGATTTTCACGTCACCGACGCGCTGCGCGTGTCGTTGGAAGACAATATCGAGATGGTCGGAAGCAGCGTCAAATACCTGAGCGCGCATTGCTCCGAAATGCTGTACGACGCCGAGCACTTTTTCGATGGCTACACGCACAATCCCGTGTACGCCATGAAAACGCTGCGCGCGGCGGCGAATGGGGGCGCGAAATGCCTGATTCTGTGCGACACCAACGGCGGCACGTTGCCGCCGGAACTGGCGCGGATCGTGTCGGAGGTGGTTAAGGAATTTCCGGGCATGCGCATCGGCATCCATCCGCACAACGACAGCGGCGTGGCGGTGGCCAACGCTCTGGCCGCGGTCGAGGCTGGCGCATGCCACGTGCAGGGCACAATCAACGGCTTCGGCGAGCGCTGCGGCAACGTCGATCTGCTGCCGGTGATCGCGAACTTGCAGCTCAAAATGAATCGCACCTGTTTGCGGGGGCCGGAAAGCCTCGTGAAGCTCACCGAAATCAGCCGTCACGTGTACGAGGTTGGAAACGTGCAGCCGCGCGATAACCAGCCGTATGTCGGGCGCAGCGCGTTCGCACATAAAGGAGGCATCCACGTCAGCGCCGTGGCGCGTTCGGCGGCCACCTACGAACACGTCGAACCCGAAGCGGTCGGCAACACGCGCCGCGTGCTGATCAGCGAACTTTCCGGCCGCAGCAATCTCGTGGCGACGATGGGCAATAAATTCAATCTGAAAGACAATCCCGACGCGTTGAAACGAGTATTGGCCCGCGTGATGGAATTGGAGAACAAAGGCTACGTTTTCGAAGCTGCGGAGGCGAGCTTCGAACTGCTCGTCCGCAAAACAATGAACGCGCACATCCCGTTCTTCGATCTGCACGGTTTCCGCGTGTTGACCGATGTCGACGACAAGGGTGAAAGCGTCACCGAAGCGACAGTGAAGATCGGAGTCGAAGGCCGAACCGAACACACGGCCGCGGAAGGAAACGGCCCGGTCAACGCGCTCGACGGCGCGCTGCGCAAGGCGCTCGAGAAATTTTACCCGGAGCTGAAGGACGTCTCGCTGGTCGATTACAAAGTCCGGGTCATCGATTCGAAGCTCGCGACCGGCGCGAAAGTGCTGGTGACGATCGTCTCAAGCGATCACAAGAGCCGCTGGACGACCGTGGGCGTGAGCGAAAACGTGATCGACGCGAGCTGGCACGCGCTCGTAGACGGCGTGGAATACAAGTTGTATCAAACGCGCGACGCGGCGAGCGTGAAAACGGTGGTATAGGCGGCGCAGAAGGCTTAAGATGGGGTGGCAGGTCGATGACGATCCAGTGGGGGAAGGGAGATTATTATGACAATCACGCTCAATTTGCCCGATGAACTGGTCGTGCGTTTGAAAGAGACCGCGGAGCGCAACCACGTCGGAATCGATGCACTTGCGCGCGATGGCATCGAACACGCAATTACGACTGCAACATCTGCCGATCCCGTTCGACGAGACGCTAACTCCTTGGAAAAGGTACACGAAATTCTCCGCAACGCCGGATTCGTTCCCCCAGACGATGCCGAAGTTGAACGATTGAAGGAAGAAAGAATCCTTCGAAAGTATGGCTCAATTAGTTCGACTCATTCGGCGGGCAGCAACGCAACATGAACTTTTTGATGGATACGAATGTCAACCTGGACGCATACCTGATGCGGCAGCCCTGGTATGCAGAGGTGGCCGCCATTGTCCAACTGAATTTATCCGGAAAGGCAACGGGATTCGTTCTGGCATCTTCCATAACCGATACCTTTTATATTCTACGAAAGCAGCTTCCGCAAACCTTGGCCGTCGACGTTATAAAGCTCATCTTGCAGGACTTCGAAATTTGCCCGGTTGACAAGCCATTGTTGATTTCCGCATCGAAAATGCCCGGTCCTGACTTTGAAGATAATGTCCAGATCGCATGCGCCATAAAAATGCAATTGGATTGCATTGTCACTCGCGATCAAAAGGGATTTCTTCAATCTCCGGTTCCGGTCTTTTCGCCGGCGGAATTTCTTGTCCACGTGAAAGTACCATAAATGCAAATTCAGAATTCTCAAATTTCGTCGGCGAGTTGCGGTTGCGCCACCGATGGCCTCAAGCGCCCGCCCGCGTGGAACGGCCTAACGCTCGCGTCGGTGCTTCCTCATGCCGATTCGGCCGAAGCGGCTCCGGAGCCGGATGCGCCTCAAGGCGAGTACGATTTGGGCGCGATTGAAGCGCCGTACAGCATTCCGCTTATTTCCGGGCAGGCTCGGAAACATGCCGTCGAATTGCTCGCGCCGGCCGGTGGTCTTGATGCAGGTTACGCGGCGTTTCATTATGGCGCGGACGCGATTTATCTCGGCTTGCAGAAATTTTCCGCGCGCGCCGAAGCCGAGAATTTTACGCTCGACGACCTGGACGCGATCACCTCATTCGCGCATTCGTACGAGCGTAAGCGCCGCGTCTTCGTCACCGTTAACACGCTGATTTTGCAGCGCGAACTCGGCGAACTGGTCGACGCGCTGGGCGCGATGAGCGAGATTGGCGTCGACGCGCTGATCATTCAGGATATCGGTGTCTACCAGATTGTACGCAAACATTTTCCGGAACTCGAATTACACGCCAGCACGCAATTGGCCGTGCATAACCGTGCCGGCGCGGAAGCGTTGAAGGCCATGGGCTTCACGCGGGTCGTGCTCGCGCGCGAACTGACGCTTGAAGAAGTCGCCGACATCACCGCAACCTCCGGCGTCGAAACCGAAGTCTTTATCCATGGCGCGCTCTGCTATTCATACAGCGGATTGTGTCTCTTTTCGTCTCAGACAAATGGGCGCAGCGGCAACCGCGGCAAGTGCGCGTATTCGTGCCGCGACGATTTTCAAGTCAGCGGCGCACCGGATACGTTGCGCGATGGCACGCCGACCAAACGCAGCGCGTCGCATGGTTTCGCGTTCTCGATGAAAGATCTCGCGCTGCCCGATCACCTGCCCGCATTGCGCGCGGCGGGCGTGTCGTGCGTGAAAATCGAAGGGCGCAAAAAAAGCCCGTTGTATGTCGCGACGACCACCGATTATTACCGGCGCTTGCTCGATGAATCGCTGCCAGCCGGCGAACGCGCGCAGCACGAAGCGGACATGCAAACAGTCTTCAGCCGCCCCTGGACACGGCTCTTCACGCTCTCGCACAAATACAAGGAAGTCGCCGACCGCGACACCGTAGGGCACCGAGGCACGCCGATCGGAACCGTTGAGAAAATTATCGATCCGAATACGGAGCGCGCGTTTCTGCGATTTACGACGGCGCGCCCGCTCGAGCGGCACGATGGTTTGCAGATCGACGTGCCGGGATTGGGCAAGCCATTCGGCTTCGCGGTCGAAACGCTGCATCTCGTCCACGCCGACTCGCCGCGCCGCGTCGATCCGAAACTGCATGTGACGCCGCACCGCGAGCGGTTGCCCTATGAGGACGTGTTCGAAGCGCCGGCGAATACGCTCGTTGAGGTCGCAATTCCGGAGGAGCATCCGTTTATTCCGGACGGCGCACCAATTTATTGTTCGTCGTCACAGGACGTGAAGCGCCGTTACCGGCACGAGCGCCCGAAGCCGGGATTGCACCGAACGCGTCGCACGGCGGATATCGACGTGAAATTAAGCGCCGTAGAATTATCGGTTCGCGCGCGCATCGCGCCGCGCTGGGAAGGCGAATCGCCGATTGCAATTCATCGCGCTCTGCCCGGGCCTTTTCAAGTGGCGAAGGACGCCGCGAAGATGGGCGCCGCCGCGCGCGGCGCGTTCGAAAAATTGGGCGAAACGCGCTTGGCGCTTGGCGCATTTTCGTTCGACAATTCAGAGACGCGCTTCGTGCCCGTTTCGCAGCTCAACGCGCTGCGCCGCGAACTCGCCGAAGAACTAGAAAGAGCGCTCGACCTCGCGCAGTCTAGGCGCCTCGAAATCGTGCGTGCGGATGTGTTGCCAAATGTTCGAAAACACTCAGGCGGGACCGCATCGGTTCAATGGTCGATCAAGGTCGACCGCATCGGATTTTTGGATGCCTTCGAGGATTCCGATTTTGACGGCGTGGACGAAGTCGTTATCGACATCGCCCGCGATCACGCCACGATTCTCGACGAGAAACTCGCGAGTCTCGCCGCGCGTTTGGGCCGCGACAGAATTCGTCTCGCGCTGCCGCCAGTGACGCGCAAGTGGGAGGAGCACGGCATTCAATTGAAACTCGCGCGTCTCAAAGGCGGCGGGTTTGCAAAATGGGAAGCGGGCAATGTTTCGGCGTGGTCGTATTTGGATGCGTTGGATATTTTGAAAGGTACTGGCGGGCGGGCGGCCCGCGATTCGGAACTTTCGACGGATTGGTCTGTCTACGTGGTCAATCGCGCGGCGGCGCTGCAGGTGCTGGCGATGGGCGCGCAACGTTTCGTGCTGTCGCCGGAAGATGGGCTCGACAACATGCGCGAACTCTTTGCCGAATTTGGCGCGAAAGCGGTCGCGGTCGTGCATCAAGACACGCCAATGTTCATGGCCGAATCTTGCGCGTACGCGAATTTGATCGGCGGCTGTCCCGGCAAAGCGAATTGCAAATTCGAGAGCATGGACATGGTGTCGAGCTACGGCGAAAAAGTTCAGGCGATCGATTACCACTGCCGCACGATTGTGCTGAACAAGGGCGCATTCTGTGTCGCACCGAGAGTGTCCGAATTGCGCGACGCCGGGGCGCTCTCGCTGCGCGCTGATTTCATTTATCGAAAATACGAGCCGTACGAAGCGCTGAAAGCCTGGCGGCTGATTCGCGCTGGAAAGAACGTGCCGAATGGACATGCGGCGAATTTCGACCGGGGAATGCTATAGAAATCCGCCCTACTTTTTTCACACAACCGCCCAGCCGTCTTTTTTCACTCCAATTTTCACGGGCGCTCCGTCCGGGAAAAATTGCGCTCCGGTTTCGTTCCGGCGCACGCGCCATCTGCCTTGGCCTTCCACATCGATTTCATACAGCGTGCTTTCGCCCAGAAACGCACTGCTGATCACGCGCGCTTTCAGATTCAACGGCGTGATGTCATCACTTGCGGACCAGCTTTGCTCGGGTGCGGCCAGGAAGACGCTTTCGGGCCGGCAGAATACCGTCACTTTCGCGCCGGGCTTGGCGTTCTCCGGGAGTGAATTTGAATTCAACGCGATCGTTCCCGCCGCCGTAACAACGCCGCGGCCGTCGCTGGAGAGCGTTCCGTCCAGCGCGTTGATGTCGCCGAGAAACTCCGCGCTGAACCGCGTTGGGGGATTCCGGTAGATGGCGCGCGGTTCGCCCAGCGCGTCGATTTTTCCCTTGTTCAAAATCGCCATGCGACCGGCCAGCGACAGCGCTTCGCCCTGATCGTGAGTGACGTACAGCGTGGTGATTTTCGTGGCTTTGTGAATGCGCCGAATCTCTTCGCGCATCTCCCAGCGCAATTTCGCGTCGAGATTGGAGAGCGGTTCGTCGAGCAGCAGCACGCGCGGCTTGATCACCAGCGCGCGGGCGAGCGCGACGCGCTGTTGTTGTCCGCCGGAAAGTTCACCCGGGCGGCGCTTTTCGTAGCCATCGAGGCCGACCATCTTCAGCGCTTCGGCCACGCGCGCCGCGCGTTCGGACGCCGGCACGCTTCGCGCTTCAAGTCCGAACGCGACGTTGCCTTCGACGGTCATGTGCGGAAAGAGCGCGTAGTTCTGAAAGACCATGCCGAAGTCGCGCTTGTGCGGCGGAACGCCCTTCAACGACGCGCCGGCAATAAGAATATCGCCGTCGAAATCCTCAATGAAACCGGCGACGGAACGGAGCAGCGTGGACTTGCCGCAGCCGGACGGCCCAAGCAAAAAAAACATCTCGCCCGGTTCGAGCGTGATGCTGACGCCGTCAAGCGCAAGCGTGTTCCCGTAGGCGACGCGGAGGTTTTCGATTTGAAGGCTCATGATGTTGCGCAGTATAATGCGCGCACCCAAAGCGGCAACAGAATGAAAGATCGTCTTGCGCGATTCTATGTTGTGACGCGAGGAGGTATTTGTGGTATTTATGGTATTGTTCGTTGTCATAATAATTGTTGTGTTCTTTCTGTACGCCCGCAATCCGAGTTTCAAAATCAGGTGGAGCGTTCAAGCGCGAGGTCGAACGCCAGAAAGTCGAGCGCGCGAAACACGACCTCGCAGAATCAATCAGATCGAAGCAAGAGAAAGCGGATAACGAAGATCAATGAAAAATGAAGGCGACAAAGAAGCGGGCTTAAATATCGTTCCGGTTGTCATCGGCGTGATCGTCGCCGTGCTCGTGGGCTGGGGTGGTTATTCGGTCATCTCGGGTTGGGTGAATAACGCGACCTCGCAGGTGCAAGCCCATGTTCTGTCGGCCGTGCGCGACGACGATGTGGGCGTTCCGGGCTCGAAAGAATCGGTGTCGCGGATCGTCGCCGAAATGGAGATTGTGTTTCCGTACGGCATGGCGCCGGACAGCATTGGCGAATTGAGCGTGCGCGACGACAGCGAAACCGTGGTGGATGTGAATTGGGGGCCCAACGATCCAGAAAAAGTCGATGTGGAAGGCCGCTCGATGACCAAGCTGATTGTGCGACAGGCGTTTTTCCCCATTGATTTCAAGCAAGGCAGATTGTGGAATAAAACGCGTTTTCTTTGCATATTGAAAATGCCGCCGGTGACCAACGGCAATAAAGACAAATAAAAAACGGCGGATTCTTCATCCGCCGCACGCCTGTTCCCGATCATTCAGTGCATCGGATTTCAATCATTATGGCGCAATTTGAGCCTCGTTATAAATATTGTCTTCCGCGTCCTTCGGGCTAGTGACTTTGAAGCCGGTCGTGCGATTGACGTCGCCGCCCAATTGCTTGTCCGCTCCCGGATCGACGAGCACGAACGCATATTGATTTTGCTTGGAATCCACTTGGATCGAGTAGGTATATTCGCCACCCAACGGCGACAGGAAGCGTTTCGTTCCGGTCGAGGTGGGGCCTACTGGCACACCTGACGCATCGACCAATTGGTTGTCTGGAATCTTCAGATACGGTCCGTAATGCATTTCGCCGCCTTCGACCTTGAGCACACGGGCCAGATAATAGGCGATCATTTCGGACCCATTGGCGGTGGGCTTATCGTCGGGTGGAAAACTGCCCCAATCCGTCCGGTACTGCGTCAGCGCCATCGCGAGGTTGGACATTGTATTTTGGGCGAGCGCTCTCCGGGCTCTTTTTCTGAAATATCCGAAGGTCGAATACAGCGCGGCTGACAGCAGCGAGATGATGGTGATGACAATCAGCAATTCGAGCAGCGTGAAGCCGCGGCGGGCGGTGGGCGTGATTTTCATGGAGAACATCCCTCAATCTGGAATCTTGAACGTGCAGACGTGCTGCTCGTTCGCGCTACAAACCTTTGTATACCGGAAACACGATTTTTGTCGATTCGGTATTGTCGAGGTTGCCCACGTCGGGACCGTATTCGATTTCCATTTCGACCGCGGCCGGAAGCGTGCGCGGGTTCAGCATCGCTTGCAGCGTCTTGTCCGTGGGATCCAAGGGCTTGTCGAGGATCCGGAATTTGACGGAGCGGACATTGGTCATCATCACCGTGGCCTCGGAGGAATCTTCGGCGGATTTGCTGTCTTCGAAGAACTGTTCATCGCCGATCGCATAATTCGGATTGATCGTGGGCGAATTGGTTTTCTTGTCCACGATGACCTGCCCGTCGTTGTCGAGCAGATAAGGCCCGGTCAAATCGCGGCGGCGGATCAGTTTGCCGTCCGACGGCTTGATGCCTTTTTTGAAAACGTATTTCACATCGACATTCACCGCCCTGCCGTCTTCGTCCGTCGAGGTCGAAAAGGAGATATAATCCGCGCTGGCCTCGATGAAGTCGTATGTCGCGTCCACCGGCTTGGCATTCGGGCGCGGATTGTTCAGCATGTTGCCGAATTCCTGCCGCATGCGAATATTCAGCGCGCGCAGGCGCTCGGTGGTCGAAATGCGCATGTTGGCGTCGCGCGTCGCGGCCGTGGCCAGTTTGAAAACTTGCGCCAGAATCGACAGCAGCATCACCGAAATCGTGATTGCGACCAGCAGTTCGATCAGCGTAAATGCCTTGCTGAGGCGGGGCGTTCGAAATCGTGCGAGCATAGAGAATGTACCTTTTTTCATTAGAACGAAACACGCCGCTTGATTGCGGCTTAATTCCTCAATCCTAGAAACCGGCGGTGACGAAGGTCGTGTATGTGGCGATCGGCTTTTGCGTGGGTTTCACATCGTCCGTCTGCGTGCGATAAACGGCGATGGCGATTTCGTACAGCCCGTTGACGAAATTGGGCGAGGTCGATTTATCCGAATAAGACGTGTCGAACGGATCGTCGGGATTCATCGGCGCGTACCAATCGACGATATTTCCGCTGGCGTCCTTGTCGGAGTGAACCGGCTTGCAGCGGCATTTCCAGAACAAGTCGCGTTTGCTGTCGATGCGCACGGCTTTGTCGCTGTCGCTGAAATTCATGTTTTCGTCGAAATGGATCCACTCATGCAGGTTGTCGCCGGGAGGATTTCCGGCCAGATGGATGTGGTCGAGAACAATGCGCTTGGCCACGGGCTTCGTGGCATCCGATTCGGTCAGGATGCGCGTCAGCAGCGATTGAACTTCCATGGACGCTGACGACGAATTCTGCGACCGGGACGCGCTGGTCAGGCCGGCGGTGAAGAGCGACAGAATGCCGACGATCCCGATTCCCAGCATGGCGATGGCAAAGATGACTTCGATCAAGCTGAAGCCGGAAGGTCGCGAACGAAGTCGGAGCATGTTGCGCATGGCGATGTAACCTCAATTCAACCTAGATTTCAAGTTTCAGTATTGAATCATCAACCTGAACCTGAAACCTGAAACCTGGAACCTTAAACCGCCTGTTATTTCTCAACCTCTGCCCGCGTCGATTTAACACGCGCGCGGCCGGTGTTCTGATCAATGCGCACGTACCGCTTGTCACCCGTGGTGCTGTCGGCGATTTCAATGATGCTGAAGACCGACGTCGTGCCATCGGGCCGGAACATCAGCGGAAAGCTGTACTTGCTGTTCTGTTCGGCGGCCGCGTACGATTGTTCGGGATCCAGCGGTGTGTAAGTGATGCCTTGAGGAATCAGGCGGATCGGGCGCATGTCGAAGAGCACGTCGTCGATCAGCGCGTCGCAGCCATCGACGCTGAAACCGCCAAAACCGTTGCTCAATGGACTGCTGGTATCGGTAATCGGGCCGACGGTATAGGTCGTCGGCTCAAGCTGTCCGTCGGCCCAGATCTTGCCGGCGACGATCGCTTTCGGCGTTGCGCCCGTGTCTTGCGGCGTATAGGACTTGACCGACAAAAGCACGCGATACCAGACGCCTTCCACCAGAATGGCAGTGGGTGCCGTGGTACCCTGCATGATGTCGAACGCCACAGGATTAGGGCCATCTTTGGAGTCCTTCGCTGAAAGGTTCGATCCGGTTGTTCCGGTAGCGCGTTGAAGAGCGACGGAACTGCTGGCGTTGCGACCTGTGTTGCCGGCGGGTGTAATGGTCAGAGCCAGCCGGTACGCGCTCTTGATCGAGCCGCCGCCGCCATCGTCAATGGAACCGAGCAGACCGACCGTCATTACTTTATTGTCTTTGCGTTGCGTGCCCGGCAGAATCTTGATGCGTGCGAACAGCACCGATTCGTAATAATCGCCGAGACTGAGCGCGTCGACGCGCAGATCCGGACACCAATAGACGGATGGGGACGTCAGCCCGCGCGCTTTCATGCAGCGCGAACCGTCAGCGACCAACTGCGGCTGCTGGCCCGAAGCCTTCCACTTGTTGATGAGGTCCGGGTCCTGTGGAGCGCTCGCAACGGTCGGGTCGGGCAATTTGTATTCTTCGAAGTTGTCGCTGACGCCGGAGCCGAACACGGTCATGCGGCTGTTCTTGCCGCCGTCATCGAGCAGCGTGACATCGACCCGCGTGGTGCGGCGGATGGTGATGGCGGCGGTGCGCGCCTCGTCGATCGCGGCCACAACCAAGCTTACGGCGCGGGACATTTTGGAACTTTTCAGCATGGAGTTGACCGAGATCAACACCAGCGTGATGATCATGATGATGATGCCCATGACCAGCAGAATTTCGATGAGCGTATAGCCGCTCGGGCGGGCTCGCCGGGATGAGCGGGGCTTGAGGCGTGCGGCGGACAGTGTGCGCATGGCGGATGTCATCCTGGCGTAAGGGTTGTAATGCCGGCCAGACGCCGGCGGTACGATTTAATTTTCCGGATCCCAGTTGTTGATATCGTCGAGTGTTTCGTTGTTCTTTTTATTGCTGTCATTGATTTTCTTGTCTTTTTTCGTCCTGGTCAAACAGCCGTTGAGAACCGCGGGGCCCAAGCCCAGCGCGTTGGCATTGGTCGCGCTGCCATCGTATGATACATTGGATTTGGCTGTGACGTTGGCCGGCACACCATGGTCCACCGGCGAATCGCTATCGACCCACGTGGAGTTCCTTTTATCGAAGATTTTATCATCGGCGGTTTTCTGGTCGGGGCCGGCCGAGAATAGGTCTACGCTGTCGCGCTTGTGAATCACTCGGCCACGGCTGCCAATATAGCCGATGGGCGTCAGCCAGGGATCGACGACCATGAAACTTTCGCCCCACACCGAATCGGTGTATTGGACCAGTTCCTTATCCTGAAAATGCTGGATGAACGGGCCGAAGTTCCCCATGTTGATGGTGGAACCGCTCTGGGTCGGCTTCATCCATGTGAGCTGTTTGCCAAGATAGCGGTAAAGCGTGCCGGCATCGTATTGCGTTTGGGTGCCTATCGTGCCCTTCGCTGGGTCGAGGCCATAGCCGGAATCCGGCGGATACTCGTTGAACGCCGAGTAATATTCGCCCAACGCCACTTCCAATTTCTGAAGCAAAGCCTGAGCGGCTTTGACCTTCGCGGCACGGGTGCTGTTGACGAAAACGATCGTCAAGAATGCGACCATGAACGCGATCAGGAACATGACCACCAACAACTCGATCATTGAAAAGCCGGGCAGGCGACGGTGACGAAACATGGTTCAATTTCCTTTGAAGACTGTCCCTATTTGGTCCAGGACATAATATTGTCCTTATCTTCGTTATTAATGGTGTACGGGTAAAACTGTGCGGCATCCGATTTCTTTCCGTCCGGCCCGCTCGACCAAACCTTGATTTCCAACGTCATTTGGTCTTCCGGCGTACCATCAGGGTATGGCATGGTGACTGTCACAACGCGGGTTTTCGGATCGCGACTCCAATGCTTGCAGTCCAATTCGTAAGGCTGGCCCCACGGATCGGAATAGAGCCGGCATGGCTTGCCGTCCACCTTCGATTCCTCGCCCAACAAGTTGACGCCATCTTTCAGGTCTCGCAGATAAGGTCCAAACTGCAGCCCTGTCATTGTATCCGTCACGACCATGCCCAGGTAACGATGAATGGCGTATTTGCACGAATCCCCATCAAGTCCCGTGGGCGGTGGATCGGTCTTTTCGTAAATTCCCGTGTCGGGCGGAAAGACCTTGAAATCGTTAAAGTACTGTTGCGCTGCCTCCGCGATGGCTTGAACCTGAAGCGCCGCTTTCAATTTCCTGCTGTTCCTGATAATGCCGCCGTAGACTTTGAAAGCCATCGCGGAAAGGGCGATAATGATCGAAATAGTGATCAACAGTTCCAGCAATGTGAAACCGCGCGCTTTGAGTCGATAGGTGCGCATCGAACGCATGGTGTTCCCTTCGCGGTTTAGAAATTGGTAATGTCGTCGACCAGTTTGGTCTCCGAGCGGTCTTTTACGATACCCGTGCCAGGTTCGACGAGTGCATCGTCTTTTTTCTTATCCGGTCCGGTCGAATAGAGATCGACACTCGCCGGGTTGTGGCAGAATTTAGGATTGCCGTTCTGTTCTTCGACGTAGGCCTTGCAGTTGAAGTAATGAATTGGCTCGCCCCAATTGTCGACGATGATCATATTTCCCGATACCTGCTTATAATAGTTCTTCTCAAGCGCCAGATAGGGCTCGAAATGCTTTTCGCGCGGAGTGCCGGGATTGGCGACGACGCCTCGCCCGTCCTTTCCATTCAAGTAGCGGAACAAGCTTCCGTCATCCGTCGTTCCGCTGGTTGGGCTAGGCGGGTAACTGTCAAAAGCGTTGCGGTAACTCTCCAAACTCGCGGAGACCGCCTGAATCATGGTTTGCGTGGATTTTACTTTTGCAGAGTGGAAAATCTTGGAATACATCGGCATCAACGCCGCCATGAGCAGCAGAATGATCGTGATCACGACGAGCAATTCGATGAGCGTAAAGCCCGCCTCTTTGCGGGGGCGGAGATTCGTGTGGCGAATAGAGAACATGGCCAGATTTCCTTTCTGTACGCACCCCTGGCAAGCCAATTTCTATATTATGGTAGATTCCAACGGCGACGTACAGACTAAAAATATAAGAAATAATGGGGGTGCTGGGGCGGAAGTCGCCAATCGGCCGGGTTTTCCGGGCGTACTTCAATCGTTCGCATTTTGTTAGGGAACAACGAAGCGCTGCATTTCCATGTCCCACTTTGCGCCGTCTTTGAGGTTTTCTTTCCACCAGGCCAGTCCCAGGGCGGGGGTGCTCCAGCGGATCTGCAAGACGGATTTCCCATTCACCTTGTCTTTGCGCGTCGCAATCTTGATCTCTTTGCGCTTGTCTTTGGATTCGCGGCTTTTGGCCGGATCGATGTCGTCCTTGGCGGGCGCGTCGGCGGTCAGCGCGTTCGTGGCCGCGCTTTTCATACCGTCGGATATTTTCGTGTACTTGTTGTCCGCCTTGGAATTCGCTTCCACCGCGGCGATGGCGCCGGCATCGGTCAGGACCACCAGATCGGAGAGCGCGTGCAGCGCGTATTTGCGAACTTCGAGATCGGGTTCGCTCTTCGCATCCAGCAGCGCGACGATGTGCTCGACGTCACTGACTTCGAGCACGCCTTTCAGGCGCTGAGGCGAAGGCGAGGTTTGGGAATGCGCGAGATAATCGGCGCAATACAGCGCGACGAGTTTGGCGCTCTTGTTGTTCGATTCCAGTGCTCGGCGAAAGAGCCGCAGTCCCTGGGCCGGGTCGGTACTGTCGCAGAGCGAGACGATCGCGGCGATGTTCTCGCGTTCTTTGTCGATTTTTATGATCGCGTAGCCATCGGCCAGCCCGTTGGGCTTGACGGTGTAAACCTGGCCGTCGTCGCCGCGTTCGCGCAGGTCCGGATTGACATGCGCCTCGGCGTCTTTCATGGATTCGAAATTCGCGTTTTCAGCAAACCGCGCGTGTCCCAGGATCGACACGGCTCCGGCGAGGATCACGAGCGCGAAAGCGATCATGAGCAGCCGTGGAATCTCAACTTTGGGCGGATGCGATTCGTGCGCATGGCCGTGGGCATGATCCTGTGGCGTATGGGATTCTTGTTTGACGTCGGCGGAATGAGAGTGTGTGGACATGGGTTCGGTATTTGAGCCGTGTAAACTGAATTATTGCAGTAGAAAATCCGTCCGCCATCGTGGCGTCCGGCTATTGAATTGGCGGCGATTGTCTTGCCGAAGGCTTATCGGTGTACTTTGTGCCGAAACCGAATATGCGGCGCGCATGTTCGCCAATGTACGTTGCGTCCAACGACCCGCGCCGAACGTCGATACCCAGCGAAAAGAAAATATTGTTGGTTTTCAGGGCGTCCGCGGCCAGCGGAATGCTCGTGCTGACCGTGCTCAGGATGCGCGTGTTCAACAATCCCTTTGAGCTAATCGTGCTGAGCTTGAACGATTGCAGACCGTCCACGGGGCCGCCGACGAAATGAATGTTCGGGCCGGCGCCGATGATTCCTCCGCCCGTAATCGCTTGAGCGAAATTGGTTCCGATACGGACGTTGACCGCGGTGATATTGTCGATGCCTTCACGCAGGCCGCTGGGATTGGTCACGCCCGCGCGCGGTTGGGCCACGAAGCCCACATGCCAGGCATCGCCCGGCTGGCCGTTCAGCGCCACGCCGTCGCGGCCTTTGACCGAGACGATCTGGAATCCCCCAGACGCGTTCTGTCCGCTTCGGCCCTGCATGAAATTGAATTGATACCGAGTGCCATCGACAGAGGCTAAGAAATCAATGACTTCAACGGAATTGACCGCTTCGCCAACGACGATCTGAATCGGGCGGCGCACGATGTCGCCGTTTTTGATGCCCGTCAGGTCGAATCCGTTGATGAAGGTTCCGCGGCTGGTCATAATCGTAATCGTGCCGGTGCGCGCGTTGATTTTGACGGAGAACTTGGAACCGTTCGAGGTGGTTTGCGTCAGGTTTCCGTGGCGGTCGAGCCGCCCGGAGAAGGAAATGCTGCCTAGGTGAAACGAGAAATCCGAGTTCGCCAGACTGAATTGATCCTGTCCAAGAATGTTGATGAGACCCTTGAGGCGCAGCGAGTCCGCTCCGCCACGCGACGTATCGCCGGACACTCTACAGGATTGAGTCATCGTGTCGCTGGAGGTGACGGGATTGTCGTTGACGACCAGTGTGAATGTTTGATCGACGGTATTGGGATTGTTCCGGCTGAGTGCAATGGCACCGAACGCGTCAGTGGCCCGCACGGTGATTGAGTACGTCCCCACGGCTAAGGGCCGTCCGTAGAACGCACCGTCCGTCCCGAGAAACATGCCCAGTTTCGCAAACATTGCAGGCGTAAGGGGGGCGCCGGTTCCCATGTCGGTCACCGAAAGTACCGTCGTGGTAATGGTTCCGCGTCCGGCCAAAACATCGGCGCGCGCGAAATACGGCGCGTCGAGACTGGCACTCGGGATCGTGTCGTTGGCAAAGCGGAACGGCGTAGTGGCTTTACTGAAGAGGGCGAGATTGAAGAAACCCGATTTTGCCGTGGATCCCGCTAGGATGGAATCGGTGACCGTGACCTGGAAGCGCAAACCCGGCGCCCCAGTGAAAGTCGTCGAATTCACTGCGACCGTGTCCGGCGTTTTTCCGGCGACCACGCCCGAAATGCCCAGCTTGAGAGTGGACGTGGTATTGGCTATGACGTTGGGCAGGCTCTGTGTGCCCATCGTGGTGAAGCGATACGGTTTGATGCCGCCTTCCGCGGTGACATAGCGCGTAATGACCGAGCCGAACAGGGCGTCGCCCAAATCGTATTCAAGCGGATTCAAGACATTGCCGGACGTTCCCAGCAAATGCGGCGTCGTAAAGCGCAATGGAACATACGAACCAACGGCGCGTGGAGCGGCGGCGGCGCTGTCGGACTGAGATTGCCCCGTGCTCACGGCGAATGCGAAACCCGCCAATGCGCAGACCAGTCCCAAACCTGTGGCGCGCGAGCCGAAACGTGAAACGCGCATGATTTCTCCTCTGATAAAGAACAACCGTGGACGCTCGAAGCGCCAAACGGTGTTAACCGAATTTTAGAAGCGTTCCTTTATACAGGACCGCTGAAATTCTGCCTCTGCAAAAAAACGACTTCTCGCGTTTTAGACGAAAGCAGACGTGTGTTGGTTGATTTCGAAGCCGAAAGGTTCACGTGGAAATTTCGGATTTTTCTCAATTCCTGCGTCTCAGCGCGAGCACGTCCACCCAGTGCCCCTTTGAATAATTGAAGCCGTGGACTTCCCCGATTTGCTGCAACTCGCGCAGACCCGCATCGGAGCGCAGTCGTTCGTACATCGGCTTGGGAATGATCAGCACGCCCGGCTCGGATTTCGCGGCCCAGTCGCTGACGGCCTGATCCACGATTTTGGCGGCGGCTTGCGCGGCGGGACGGGGCGCGGTCTTCCCATCGGCCTTGGCGCTGGCGGTCTTTTCCGGAATGATGTCTTCGACGTTGCGATTCAAATAAAAAACCAGGCTCGCCTCGTTGTAGCCGCAGACTGTCACCGGCGTGTCGGCGGAGACATGCTGGCTGACCTGGTCCGCGAGCAGTTTCGAGATTTTGATGTGCTCGAAACTCGGCAGAAGGAACGCGCCGATACCGAGTAAAAAAACCAGAGCCACGACCAGCAACACGCGCGCGTTCGACACAAAATGCGCGACTTTGTGGCGGAAAATCACCGGGATCGCCACGATCAGTATGAGCGCGCCGAAGACCGAACGGATGCTGCGCGAATCGTTCGCGAAAGACGTCCACAATGGTTCGGGTTTCTTCACATAACTGCTGATCAGATATTCCGGTCCAAAGCCTAACCCCGCCGCTGCTGCAAGCGCCACCACAATAAAAAGGATGCCTCCAACAAACGTCCAAATTGCTCCGGCCGACTTCGCATCCTCGTGCGCGGTGGCGTCGAGGTACACGCCCACGCACAGAGCCAGCGCCGGCCAGATCGGCAAAACGTAATGCGGCAGCTTCGTGCTGATCGCGGTCATGATTGCCAGGAACGTCGCAATCCAAATCAGCAAGAGCGCTCGGCCGCGGCTAATATCTGAGTTCGTAGCGGTCTCTGTTGACGGCCGACTTCGAATAAGATGGACCAACGCGCCGGGCAGGAAAAGTGTCCACGGAAAGAATCCGGCGATGATGACGAAAACGTAAAACACCAAGTAAAACGGCGAATAGCCGCCGTGGTTTTCGAGCGGTTTGCTGATTCGGTCAACAACGTGGTGGCCGAACGCCTGGCGATAAAACTCGCCGTTCGTCGCGTTGTTGGCCGGATAAAACCACGCCACGAAAATTAGCGCGGCCACAATCACGCTAACGCCAATTTTCAAAATCGACTGAAGCGGGCTGCCCAGTTCGCGGCGCAATATCACGAGCGTGAGGATAAAGGGGATCAATGGAAGCAACGCCACGGGGCCCTTGGTCAGCAATCCACCGGCGAACACCAGGCTCAGCGCGACGGTGTGCTTTATGCTGAAGCCGCCTTGCAACGCATCGGCGAAGACGGCGAAAGACGCGGTGATAAACGCCAGCAGCACCGCGTCGCTCGTCGCAACCGCGCCGGTGTAAAACAGCAGCGGATTGGCGGCGAGAATCGCCATGCCCCACAAGCCCGTTCGATGATTGAAAAGTCGCCGGCCGATAAAGTACGTAAAGAGACACGCCAGAGTCGTGCCGAAAACAGCACAAAGCCGATAGGCCCATTCGACGTGGCCAAACAGCCGCACGGGAACCGACATCAGCCAATAAATGAGGATCGGCTTGTCGGGACGCAGCTTGCCGAGGAATGTCGGAAAGAGGTAATTGCCGGTGGAAACCATCTCCGCCGTCGCACGCGCAAAGCGCGCTTCGTCGCGATCCCAAATCGAGGAACTGGTCGAATTGAAGAAATAGGCAAAGAAGATCAGCGCCGCCAACGCCAGCGGCGCGCCCCAGCCGGGAGCAGGGGTTTCGATGACGGCTTTCGACTCTTGCATCGAAACAATTCTAGCCTAATTTTCCAGTCAACGCAACAAGAGCCGCGCACGTAAGTAAGCGGCCAAGAAGCGCGCGATTTGATTTTCACCTCTGCCGCGATTAAAACGAAACGCGAACTACGGCTTATGAAACGGTGTGGCTTATCCAGGAAGGTTGTGCATGCAGGAAAATTCGGAGATCTCGCCGCCGCGTGCGCGTTTCGTGCGGCTCAACAGGCTTTTGGGCGCGATTGCCCTTGTGGTTGCGGTGGCCCTGGGCTTCATGGGTTACATCGGATTGTTCAATTCGAATTTTCGCGAAGTGACTCCTGGCAAATGCTACCGCAGCGCGCAGTTGAAACCCGAAGCGCTGAAAGAAACCATTGCGTCGCGCGGCCTCAAGAGCGTGTTGAATTTGCGGGGCGAACGCAAAAACGAGGAATGGTACAAAGGAGAAGTGGCTGTCTGCGAAACCGCGAAGATTGACCACACCGACATCAACATCGGCCTCGGTGAATTGCCGAAGCCTTCGACGCTCAAACTGCTCGTCGAGAAATTGGAAGCTGGCCCCTATCCGATGCTGTTGCACTGCCGCTCAGGCGCTGATCGTTCGGGGCTGGCTGGCGCGTTCTATCGACACATCGTTGAAAAGAAGCCGCTGGAAGAAGCGGAAGCCGACCAAGTGACGTGGCGCTACGGCCACTTCGGTATCGGAAAGGCGAAGTGCATCAACGAGTTTTTCAAGCTCTATCACGACACAGCGCACGGACAGTCGCTGAAAGACTGGCTGAACAACACCTATCCGGCAGAATACGAGAAGTGCGTCGATGGAGCGGAGAAGAGCCGCGTGGCGGATTGACAAAAAACGAGCGGCGCTGTAAAAGTCCGTGTGCACAATTCTCGCGGAGCAACGCCGCCATGAAAAAAATCCTCGCCCCGGCGTTCGTGATTCCGGCTCTCGTCATTTGCATCATCGCTTCCGCTCACGCCGCGCAACTCGCCGCGCCCGATAAGCCCGTCACGCCCGTGCCCGTTCCCAAAGACATGCTCGACGGCACGCGTCTCGTGTTGAAAACGGCGGGTTGTTCGGTCGATCTGCCTGGACCGGGCTGGAGCTGGATGACCTACGAAAATGCCGGGCGGAATTATCTCTGCGTCAACGCGAAGTCCTTCGAGATGTACATGGTCGCCTACAGCGAACTCAAGTCGGACATGACCGACCATCACCCGCAATCGTTGATCGCTGGCGCAAAGAAAACAATGGACGCGCACGGCGGGAAGCTCGAGAACGACAAGTACGAATTCATCGAAACGCCCGGCGTCAAAAAGGCCGCCAAAATCACTTTCACCGAAATCGAAAAAACCAAGAAGACATTCGTCTGCGTCTGGCTGTTCAACACGGTCGAACACATCCTCGTCAAAATGCATTGCAGCGGACCCGGAACGGAAGAGCCCGAGGCGTTCAAGACGATGGTGAAATCAATGAAGATGCTGGACATAAAATAGCGCAAATAGTTGTTACAAACCCGTGACATTAAAACGGTGCAGCATGTCGTATTATTTCAAGTGAACGTTTTTTATACTTCGTCGAAAGGTATGAAAATGAAAAATCGACTCTGTCGTTCAATCGCAATTCTTGCCATGCTCGCCGCAGCCGCATGGACCGCGCCAAGTAGTGCTTCCGAAGAGAAAAGCCTGACGAAAGACGAGCTTGTGGCCATTGTGGCAAAGCTCGACGCGCTGACACTCGTTACGCCCGCGCCGGTAAAAATGCCGCCGCTGGTCTGGACACTTTGCGCCAGGGCGCCGTCGCTGAAAGACAAAGATCACGCCGAATTGTTCAAGAATCCGAACGCGCATTACAAGGTCTTCGTTACGACTTCCGGCGCCGACGCGATGAAGGACGACAAAGCGGTGTTTCCAACAGGCACCGTTATCTTAAAGCAGAAGCTTGCGAAAAAGGACGACACCACGCCGGTGCTGTACACGGGCATGTTGAAACGCGAAAAAGGCTTCAACGCGGAATGCGGCGACTGGGAATTTTTCCTGGTCAGCGGCGATGGCAAAACGATCACCGACCGCGGCAAACTAAAATCCTGCATGGATTGCCACACGCTGTATCCGAACAGCGATTACGTGACGAAGAAGTACAAGTAGAAGCCGTTCACCAACCCTACTTCTTCAGCGGTCCATCCACGCCATCCGTCGGCTGCTTGTCCGCAAACTGATCGTCGTCTTTAACCTCTTTTTTCAAGCGATACAACTCCTGCTTGAGCTTCGCCACCACATCAGCCTGCGCGGGGTCGTTGTAGAGGTTGTTCAATTCGTGTGGATCCTTCAGTAGATCGTAGCATTCCCACTGATCCTTTTTCCAATAATGAATCAGCTTGTGCGTCTCGGTGCGGACGCCTAAATGCGCGCGCGTGTTGTGGTCGCCGGGGTCGTGATAATAGCGGTAGTACCAACTCGTGCGCCAATCGGCCGGGCGCTCGCCGCGCATCAGCGGCACCAGGCTCCGGCCCTGCATGTCCGCAGGCACGGCAAGGCCCGCGATGTCCATGAACGTCGGCGCAAAATCCACGTTCAACGCCATGCCATTTTGCGCCGAACCGGGTTTGATCGCTCCGGGCCAGCGAACCATAAACGGCATGTGGATCGATTCTTCATAGATGAAACGCTTGTCGAACCAGCCGTGATCGCCTAGAAAGAAACCTTGATCGCTGGTGTAGATCACGACCGTGTTTTCGCGCAGACCTTCTTTGTCGAGAAAATCGAGTAGCCGGCCGACGTTGTCATCGACCGACGCGATGCAGCGCAGGTAGTCCTTGATGTAGTGCTGATATTTCCATTTGAGCAGTTCGTCGCCAGTCAATTTCTTTTTCACGCCGCCGACTTCGACTTCCAATTCCATCGGCCGCTCGTTGAACCATTTCACGCGCTCCGGGCCTTTCAGATCGTCGGGGGGAACGAGCTTTAGATCGCGCCGCGTCAAATCCCTGGCGATGGTCTGCTGTGCTTCGCGCGCGGCATCGGTGCGCGTCGAATAATCGTCGCGCAGAGTGACCGGTTCGGGAATGTCCTTGTCGTCGTACATGTGCGCATGTTTTTCGTCCGGCTCCCACGGACGATGCGGCGCCTTGTGATGGCACATCAGAAAGAACGGCTTGTCCTTGGGGCGGTTCTTCACGAAGTCGATCGAGAGGTCGGCGATAATGTCCGTCGCATAACCTTTGATGACGTGCCGTCCGGTTGCGTCGAGAAACCCGGGATCGTGATACACGCCCTGCCCAGGCAAAATCTTCCAAAAATCGAAGCCGGTCGGCTCGCTGCCGAGATGCCACTTGCCGATTATGCCGGTATAGTAGCCCGCTGCCTGAAGGTACTTGGAAACGGTGGGCTGCTCGCCGTCAAATCTGTTGAAGACAGGCACGCCATTAAGGTGGCTGTATTTTCCGGTAAGAATCGACGCGCGGCTGGGCGTACAGATGGAATTGGTGCAGAAGCAGCGGTCGAATCGCATCCCCTCGCGCGCAATGCGGTCGAGATTCGGCGTCGCGTTGATCGCGCTGCCATACGCACTAATTGCATGCGCGGCGTGATCGTCGGACATAATGAAAACAATGTTCGGACGAGGCTTCGCTTCGCCGGCGGAGAGAAAAAACGGAAGCAACGCGAGAAGGATTGCCGCGATAATTTTCATATGAATACCGGGTTTTCGACAGAGTAATGTTTGGATCGACTTCACTCGCTTATTTAGACCCGCGCTTGTCGATCTTCTCCAAGTCTAAACCCAATCTAAACTGAAAACACTATTTTTCGATGCCAAGGGTGTCGATTCTATATCGGGGGGCAGGAGTTGTCGCTATGCTCAAGCCCGATTTGGCGAAGTGGAATCAGACACTCGACGACCTTTTTACGCTGGC
>JBBRQD010000036.1:0-47533 GCA_038227045.1 Planctomycetota bacterium | reverse complement strand
TGCTCCTCAGCAGAGCTCGCTTCCGTTTCGCTGGTCAAGTTGGATCGTAAAGAAAGCCTGCTTCAGCGCAACGATCGTTGCCCAGGCGAACCGGGAAATCTAATTGTCGTCGGCCGGAGGAATGATTGTCGCTGGACAAACTTTTCCAAGCGAGAGGTTGAACCCGTTCTCTTTGACTATGAAACTGGCAATCGCATCGAAATCCCCTGGCGTGACAACGCGGAACGCACTCATGGGCGACTACTGTTTGGTGCGGAACTGATCTGCATAATAACTGATAACAGTCATAGGCGTTTCGTGCACCAGGATTTTTCACCCTGCCCCGATTGGCTTAACGCAATGGAGTTGTCATACAGTCAGCATTTCGCCTATAGTATCAACGGCTCAAAAATTCAAATCGTTCGAGTGCCAAGCCAGGCCGTCGTTTAGTCTATCCCTAATTGGTGAGAATTTTAGAAGGTGCCAATGGTATTCTAATGATCTCTTAAAGATTAATCGAACGATCGATGGCAAACTGATTGTAGAATTATGGGACCCGCTGACAGGAACGCGTCTCTTCGAGCCCGCGCAACACCTGGCATACTCCCCCGAGGCGCATCGAGCATTTATTCGCAACTTGAACAATGAAGCCTATCTATTGAACACCGCAACCGGTGAGCGCACGCCGTTGAATACTCCGTTGGATCTTTCGCTTTTCTATGATGGTGGACTTGCCGCGAGTATGCATGAGTCCTTTACAATTTTTGATGGAAAAACGGGAGCGTTGAAATGGACCGCTGCGGTACCAAAGTCAGCGGGCAGTTCCGGGTTTAAATTTGGTTCGAAGCACGTTACGACACGGGTCGATAATTCGTTCTATCGCATTTACGATTCCGCCACCGGCCAAGTCCTTTTGACGTTTGGCGATGGTTCCGGGTATCGCTATATTCCCAAGAATTTTACATATGACTCGTTCCAGGACGAAAAAACGATTTTTGTTCACGAATACGCGGACGGGCCAAGTGAGGCTCATGCCAGTGAAATCTTGGTCATTAAGCAAATTCGGCCCACGGAATGGTACGGTCCCGCATATCTCCCCGAATTTTGGCTGTCTATTGGTCTCCTTTGCGCATTGATTTGGAGTTCGCGGCGTGATTATAGTACCCTTTGAAATGGGGCAAATACAGTCGTACCCACCGAATGAGAAGTTCGCGTGCGGCCTCTCTGAAAAGGTACTGCGACAAGGGACATGAAAATCTTTCGGGATATTCTTTGGATCGCTTGACAGGGTAATATTAGTATGATAGAATACTAGGGACTTATTGGATTCAAGGGAACTCGACGCATTGTTTTCAGAGGATCAGAAATGCGCCGACTGTTTTGTTTTTGGGCGATGGATTAGCTTCGGCTATTTGACATATTATATGGTTTTAGGCCAATATCATGCACCTGGTGCAATTTTTGTAACGGAAAGTGGATTGGACGAGTTCGAAGTTTACTACGACACAACGTGCAACTTTTGTGATGGAAATTGTGCTCTGATCTGATGGCGATTTTGGAACATTGACAGGATGTGCAATTAATGTAACCGAGGAGAAAGCGGTGGTCGCGCGCGGGGCAGCAAAAGATTCTTGTTGACGCAGCGTGTAAAAACGCTATGCCTACTCAAGTATAGAGTTTATTCGATTCGGCCCTGTTGGTGATATCTTCGATTCAGAGTGTGTGATCTAAACCCGCGGCCGGCGGGTGAGGGCGCTTGCCAGCCGCTTCATCTTTTATGAGATTGGAGCACGGCCATGGTCAATTCTTCGCGACGCGAATTTCTGGCGGATGTGGGCAAAGGCATGTTGATTGCCAGCCTTGGCACCGCCATGTCATACGAATTGGGTATTTCGCCGGCGTTGGCCGACGAGGGATCGGATGCGCTGAATTTTGGAAAGCTCGAACCGCTGGTGGCGGCGATGCAGGAAACGCCGCTGAATAAGCTGCTGCCTTTGCTGATCGAAAAGATAGCGGCGGGAAGCGATCTGCGCACGCTCATCGCGGCTGGCGCGCTGGCCAACGCGCGCTCCTTTGGCGGGCAGGACTACACCGGCTACCACGCGCTGATGGCTCTGGCGCCCGCGTACGAGATGTCGAAAGAACTGCCCGACCCGCAGCGCGCGCTGCCGGTCTTAAAGGTGCTCTACCGAAACAGCCAGCGCATTCAACAGAACGGCGGCCGCAAGAACGAAGTGCTGCACGCCTTCCACGACGACGAAACACCGGCGGGTACCGTCAATGGCGAAACACTGCGCGAGGCCACGCGCAAAGGCGACATGAAAGCCGCCGAACGCGAATTGGCCGCGATGGTGAAGGGGCCGGTCGGCGAGGCGTTCAATCACATGCAATTTGCGATCCAGGACGAAGTCGATGTCCATCGTGTGGTGCTGGCGTGGCGCTCATACGCGCTGCTCGATTTGGCCGGCCCGGAACAAGCGTTCACGCTGCTGCGTCAATCGGTGCGGTACTGCGTCGAGACTGAAAACAGTATGAAGAACAACAAGCGCTCGCCATCCGGCATCCGCGTGCTGCTCCCGAAGCTGCTTGACCAATACAAGCTGCTCGAAAAAACGCCGGGCGATCGCAAACTGGACGACGCCATGGCGGTGAGCCTGAGCGAGATCGTGTATGGCCCGAACCGCGACAAAGCCGCCGACGCCGTTGCCGCCGCACTGGCCGAAGGATTCGCGCCCGCGGCGCTCGGCGAAGTCCTCTCGCTTGCCGCCAACCAGTTGGTGATGCGCGACCCCGGCCGGCAAAAGGCCGACGTCGGAAAACCCGTCGGCAGCGTGCATGGCGCGTCGGTCGGAGTCCACGCATCGGATTCAGCCAATGCCTGGCAGCATATCGCGCGCGTCAGCAATCCGCGCAACACGTTCGCGAGCCTGATTGTCGGAGCGTATCACACGGCGGGGCAGAGCGGGGGGCTCAACAAAGCCTCCTATCCGCTGGCTGAAAATCTCGAAAAAATTGAGTCGAAGGACGCCGCCGTGCTGCTGCGCGACACGGAGGACGCGGTCAAACAAAAAGACCAGGCCCGCGCCTGCGCGCTGGTTCATCGCTACGGCGAGTTGGGACACCCGGAACGCGCGCTCTGCGACGTGATGTTGAAATTCGCGGTCAGCGAAGACGGCGCGCTGCACGCGGAGAAATACTATCGCACGACGACGGAGGAATTCGCAACAACGCGCGCGGTCTTCCGCTGGCGGCATCTCGCCGCGTTGGCGCGTGTCACGGCCAGCGAGTACGGTTTCCCCGCCGCGGGGTATGAAGAAGCGCGCGCGCTGCTGAAAGTCTGAGGAATACGTTGATTCGAGTGGTTCAATTTATCGCGGATGGACGCGGATGAGTTAATTTATCGGCGTCCATCTGCGTTTAATTAAGACATTGAGTAGGGGAAGCCGCCGGCATTGTCGAATTGCGCATTCTCGCATTTCAGCTTTAAAAAACTCCAAAACGGTGTATTTTCCTCGACTGATTAATGTTCGTTCGCAAGCACTTGAGGAAACTTATTCGATGCGTTTTGTTCTGTTCGTTCTCGCCGCCTTGCTGTGCGTTGTCAATTTCGCCCGTGCCGAAACAGCCGCTGAAATGAAGCCTTATACGGACACGATTCCGGGGGTCGATGTCAAGTTCGACATGGTGCCGATTCCCGGTGGAAAATTCATGATGGGAAGTCCGGAATCCGAAGCCGGCCGCAACAAGGACGAAGGCCCGCAGCACGAGATCGAGATCAAGCCGATGTGGGTTGGAAAGTGCGAAGTCACCTGGGACGAGTACGATATCTTCTCCTCGCAGATGGACATCACCAAGCGCAAGCAGATGAAAGTCGAAGTCGTCAGCGCCAACGACAAAGCCGCCGACGCCGTTACGCGCCCCACGCCTCCATATACGGACATGACTTTCGGAAAAGGCCGCCAGACTTATCCCGCCACCTGCATGACGCATCACGCCGCGATGGTCTACACGCAATGGCTGAGCGCCAAGACCGGCAAGAACTATCGTCTGCTCACCGAGGCCGAATGGGAATACGCGTGCCGCGCCGGAAGCAAGACGATCTACAACTTCGGCGACGATCCGAGTGCGCTCGAGGAGTACGCTTGGTTCGCCGGCAATTCGAAGAAGAGCTACAAACCCGTCGGACAAAAGAAACCCAACGCGTGGGGCTTGTACGACATGCACGGCAACGCGTCAGAGTGGGTGCTGGATCTCTACAAGAAGGACTATTACGAACAATTCAAAGACAAGACCACGCTTAACCCAGTGCTGCTGCCGACCAACAAGGAATACCCATACGTGTCCAAAGGTGGATCGTGGAAGGACAAGCCGGCGGATTTGCGCGTGGCGGCTCGCCTGGGGTCAAACGATGAATACAGCATTCAGGATCCGCAGTTGCCGCAGAGCATCTGGTGGCACACCGACGCCTCCAACGTCGGATTCCGCATCTGCCGGCCGCTCGAAGAGCAGGAGAATCTGAAAGGCTTCAAATCGCCGATCAAGAGCGAAAACGGACGGTGAAGATGACAAGGTGACACGGTGACAAGGTGACAAGGTGAAACGGCAAAAATCGCTCGATCAATAAGCCGTTTCACCTTGTCACCTTGTCACCTTGTCATTTTCTTTCGGCCCGCAAGACTTTTTATAGCGCGCGACCCCGTCCCGCGGTGTATCGCGTTATGGACACGTTTCGTTAAAAATCAAGGAGGCGTTATGAACGCTAAAGATGGGTCACGCAGAGAATTTTTGAAGGGCACGGCCGCGGTGGCCGGCGCAGTTGCGGCATCCGGTATCATTCTGCCCAAAGCGTACGCGGCGGGCACGGATTTGATTCGCATCGGCTTGATTGGTTGCGGCGGACGCGGAACGGGCGCGGCGCATCAGGCGCTGAGCGTGCCGAATTCGAACGTCAAGCTCGTGGCGATGGCCGATGCGTTTGAAAACCGGCTCAGCGGCGCACTGAACGAATTGGGTAAGAAGCACGCGGACAAATTGGACGTTCCCGCGGAGCGCAAATTCGTGGGCCTCGACGCGTATCAGAAAATATTCGAGCATTGCGACCTCGTGATTCTCGCGACGCCTCCCGGTTTCCGCCCGTCGCATTTCGAAGCGGCTGTTGCGGCCGGCAAACATGTGTTCATGGAAAAGCCCGTCTGCGTCGATTCCTTTGGCGCGCGCATGGTGCTCGCGGCGGCGAAGGTGGCGGACGAGAAGAAGCTGAAGGTCGTCTGCGGCTTGCAGCGGCATTATCAGAACGTGTACCGCGAAACGCTGAAGGCGCTGAAGGACGGCATCATCGGCGACATCGTCTCCGGCCAGGTGTATTGGAACGGAAACGGCATCTGGTATCGCGACCGCCAGGGCGACATGAGCGAGATGAAGTTCCAGGTCCACAACTGGTACCATTTCAACTGGCTCTGCGGCGATCATATTTGCGAACAGCACGTTCATAATCTCGACGTCGCCAACTGGTTCCTAGGCACGACACCCATCAGTGCTTGTGGAATGGGCGGACGCGTGGACAAGGTCAAGAACACCGAAATCTTCGATCACCATTACGTCGAATACCGCTACCCGAACGGCGTGATCATCAACAGCCAGTGCCGGCAGATCGCGGGAACGAAGTCAGACGTGCGCGAAGAATTCCTCGGCACCAAAGGCATCCTGCACATCGGCCGAGCGACCGATTACAAGGGCAACACGCTTTGGAAGTACGAAGGCAAGGGCGATCTCGATCCGTACCAGGTCGAGCACAACGAACACCAGGCCGCGATCCGTTCAGATACGCCGATCAACAACGCTTACTACACGGCGGACAGTACGTTCACGGCAATCCTCGGACGTTCCGCAACGTACACGGGCCAGGAAATCAAGTGGGCCGATTTGCTGAAGATGGAGTACCGCACGTTCCCGAAAGAGTTGAACTGGGACGCGGCGACACCGACGAAACCCGGCACAGACGGCCGCTACGCGGTGCCGATTCCCGGACAGTTCAAGATCGCTTAAATCGTATCTTTTTCTCTCGCAAAGACGCAAAGGCGCAAAGAAAAAAGAATTGAAATAAAGGACGGGCGGCCGAATAATGGCCGACCGTTTTTATTGGCATTTTTTGCGTCTTTGCGCCTTTGCGAGAGAAAAAATTAACGGTAGATCGTCCAATCAATCTCCGAAAAAATATTGTCGCGCCATTCGAGATCGCTCAGCCACGGCTCTTCGAGGCGGTGCTCCGTCAGTTGCAGGTACAATCCGTTGAAGCGATGCAGGTGATCCTTTGTGCGTTTTTCGGCGTAGGCAACCATCGTGCCGGTCGTGATGATGAAGGCCCAATCGCTGGATTGTGCCAGCAGTAGTTCGCGCGCGGCCTGCTTGAGCGCGCGATCTTCCAATTCTGTGGGCGCGAGAAACGCGTTTGCGAGTTCGTTCATGCGCGTTTCGGCGGCGTGTAGATGCCGGTAGATCCAGTCGTTGCCGGCGTTCAGCCAGACTTCGTAATAGCCTTTGTCGCCCCATGAACTGGCGCTCGGTTCGACGATCTGCTGCTTCGGAAATTTTTCGAGAAAGCGCGGCGGCGTGCTGAGCGCAATCTCGCTCTGGTCGTAGGCGATTTTGCGCATCATGTAATTCAGGAACTGCGGACCTTCGAACCACCAATGCCCGAACAATTCGGCGTCGTACGGCGCGACGATGCACGCTTCCGCGCCCAGCACGCCTTTGAGCCACTGCGCCTGCTTCTGGCGGTTGTGCATGAAATTGCCGGCGTGCGACGCGGCCTTTTCAGTCGCCCATGCCGGCATGTATGGCGCCTTTTCGTTCAAACCGACTTTGCCGGTGATGCGATGGTATTTCATCCCGACGTTGCGCCGCACGCCGTCGTTGTGCAGATACGGACGCATGTACGGATAGTCGCCGTCGTAGCCAAGATCGCGGTAGAACTCGCGGTAATCGACATCGCCGGGATAACCCTCTTCGCTCGACCAGACCTGCCGGCTGCTCTCCGCGTCGCGCGCGAATGCCGCCACGCCGGACGGGCAGTACACTGGCCGGAACGGCCCGAAACGCGGGCGCGGCACGGCGAAGACCACGCCATGCGTGTCCATGAAAAAAAACTGAATGCCGGCTTCCTGCAAATGCTTGTCGATGCCCGGCGCATACGCGCATTCGGGCAGCCAGATGCCGCGCGGCGCGCGCCCGAAATGCTTCTTGTAATTCTGAACGGCGATCTGAATCTGCGCGCGCACGGCCGACTCCGTGACCATCAACGGCAAAAATCCGTGCGTCGCGCCGCAGGTGATGACCTCGATGAATCCTTTTTCCTGGTAGTGCCGGAATCCGTTGACCAGATTGTGGCCCCAGCGGTCAAACGTCGCCTGGCAATCGGCGAAATGCTTTTTGTACATCTGTGATGCCGACTCGAATGGCGTGCCAGCGGTGCGCTTCAATTCTTTTTCGGTGAGTTCGCGCAGTTTGCGAAGCTTGTTTTCATAGCGCCCTTGAAGCAGCGGATCGGCCAGCATTTCGCACAACGGCGGTGTGAGGCTCATCGTAAAGCAGGCGTTGACGCCATCGCGTTCGAAACCATCGAGCATCAGCAGCAGAGGAATATAGGTCTCGGAAACCGCTTCGTAAAACCAGTCTTCTTCGAGAAATTCCGGATGCTCGGGATGCCGCACGTATGGCAAATGCGCGTGCAGCATCATGCAGAGGTAACCAACGGCGTTGTTGTGATCGGCGGGCATCGGGCTTCACCAAGTAAGAAAGTAGGGCGGGCTGCCAGCCCGCCCATTCGAAGAGTTCACGATACCTAATTGGGCGGGCTGGCAGCCCGCCCTACTTTCTTAAAAATTCATTTCCTTCGGCACAATCACCACGCCGCCGGCCGAGACCGCGAAGCGCTTTTTGTCCTCTACGAGATCGTAACCGATTGTTGCGCCTTCCGGAATCTGCACGCCCTTATCCACGATCGCGCGGCGAATGCGCGCCCGGCGGCCGATGCTGACGCCCTCCATCAGTATGCAGTCCTCCACCTGGCTGTAGCTGTTGACGCGCACCTGCGCCGACAGAATGCTGCGGATCACCGAACCGCCCGAAATGATCGCACCCGGCGAAACCAGGCTGTCCAGCGCCTGTCCGCGGCGCACCTGCCCCTCCGGGCCTTGCTCGCAGTGCACGAATTTGGCGGGCGGGTAGTGGTCGCGGTACGTGCGCACAGGCCAGGATTCGTCGTATAGGTTGAACAGCGGATCGATTTTCGTCAGGTCCATGTTCGCGTCGAAATACGCATCCATTGTGCCCACGTCGCGCCAGTACGACACCTCTTTTTTATTCTCGTCCTTGAACGGATAGGCGAAGACGCGCGCGCCGTCGCCGACCATCGCGGGGATCACGTTCTTGCCGAAATCGTGCGCGGAATCCTGCCGCGCGTCGTGCGAAATACGGCGCACCAATTCGTCCGTCGAGAATACATAGATTCCCATGCTCGCGTAACATTCGTCCGGCCGCCCGGGAATCGTCGCGGGATCTTTTTTCGGTTTCTCCTGAAAGCCGACGATGCGGTTCTGGCCGTCGGCGACCGCAATACCCAGTTGATTCGCTTCCGACTTGTGCACGTTGACGCAGGAGATCGTCAGGTCCGCGTTTTTCGCCACGTGGTACTCGATCATTTTCGCATAATTCATTTTGTAGATATGATCGCCGGCGAGGATCAGCACGCGTTCGGGTTTTTCGCGTTCGAGATTGTAAATGTTCTGATAAATCGCGTCCGCGGTGCCGAGATACCAGGACGTGCCGGCGCGCATCTGCGGCGGCAGAATATGGATGAACTGCCCAAGTTCCGGGTTGTTGAAAAGGCCGCTCCAGCCCAGCATGACGTGGCGGTCCAGCGAAAACGATTTGTACTGCGTGAGCACGTAAATGTTCATGCACTCGGAATTGAGGCAATTGGAGAGCGTGAAATCGATGATTCTATATATTCCGCCGAATGGCACCGCAGGCTTGGCGCGGTCTTTGGTCAGAGGGTAAAGGCGTTCGCCTTGTCCGCCGGCGAGTATGATCGTGAGCGTATTTTTCAAAAGCGGATTGGCCATGATGGATGACGTCCAATTCAGTGAACGGTTTTGAAGGCTCGGTGCGGGATGAATGCGAGGACTTCAGCCGCGGCCGGCCATGGGCTGTTCGCCTTTGGATCGTTTGGCGGAATTGCCAACCCAACAGCCAATAGTCCACGGCCATTTCCGCGGCGTTCAGCCGACGATGCCGCGCGACTTCAGCACTTCGCGGATCTTGCTTTTCAACTCGGTCGTATCGCCCGATTTGACGACGTAACCGTCGGCCGACCACGTCATGAAATTATTTTTATAGTTCGAGTACGCCGTGTTGAGAATCACCGGCAATGTGCGATCCTGGGCCAGAATCTTGCCCAGCGTCTCAATGCCGTCCATTCCCGGCATGGAGATGTCGAGCACGACCAGATCGGGGCGGCTCGCCTTCAGCGACTCAAGGCCTTCCGGGCCACTGCCGGCCAGCGTGACTTCGTGGCCATCGTCCTCGAGATCGATCTTGTACAACTGCCCCTGATTGCGGTCGTCATCCACGACTAAGAGTTTGGCCATAGGCGGTCCTTTCTATTGGTGCTCCAAACCGATCCTACCACTTTCCTGAAAAATGAAAGCGCATGAATCCGAAAGTTGTTGCCCTCTCCCGGGAGGAAGAGGGTAACGGCCCGCACGTTCCAGCGAACCGCTCCCTTGCGGCCAATGCTCTTTGTCGGTATGTTTCACATTCGACGCCTTGATTTAAAACCGCACACTTTTGACGAAACCGCGAACATGCCTCTTTTTATCGTCGCCACTCCACTCGGCAATCTTTCAGATATGTCGCCGCGCGCCATCGAGACTCTGAAAGCCGCGCAGGTTATCGCGGCGGAAGACACGCGTTCCGCGCGGCGGCTGATGACTGCGTTCGGCATCTCCGCCGATGGCAAACAGATCCTGTCGTACGGCGAACACAACGAGGCCGGCATGGCGCCGCGCCTGGCTGAGATGCTGACGCGCGGAACAACGGTCGCGGTTGTGAGCGAAGGCGGGACGCCGCTGGTCAGCGACCCGGGCTACCGGCTACTACGCGCAGCGATCGATGCGGGCGTGCCGGTCATCCCGATTCCTGGACCCAGCGCGGCGATCGCCGCACTCTCGGCGAGCGGCTTGCCGGTGCACGGATTTATTTTTCGCGGATTCTTGCCGAAAAAGCCCGGCGCGCGGCGGCGCATTTTGGAATCGCTCAAGGACCGCGAGGAGACGCTGATTTTCTACGAATCGCCGCAGCGCGTGCCGAAAGTGCTGCCCGAATTTATCGAACTATTTGGAGCGGATCGCCAGGCATGTCTCGCGCGCGAACTGACCAAGATCCACGAAACATTCGTACGCATGGCACTGGGTGAACTGGCGGAATTCGTCCAAAAACAACCTCCGCGCGGCGAGTGCACGTTATTGGTTGCGGGAATTACGCGGGGAAAAATGGGGCGCGAAGACGACGAGCAGGATGAAGACTCGTCTGACGCATTGACTACAACTTCCCCAAATCCGTGAAAAATTCCGGATACGTTTTCGACACACATGCGGGATTCTTGAGCGTCACGCCTTCCTGGCCCAAGCCGGCCAGCGCCATGCTCATGGCCATGCGGTGATCGTCGTACGTTTCGACCGCCGCGGCGAGCGGCTTGCCCGGCGTGATCTCCAGCGAATCGTCGTCTACTTCAATAGCCGCGCCGACGCGCCGCAGTTCGTTCGCCAGCGCCGTCAAGCGGTCCGTTTCCTTAATGCGCAGATTGCCGACGTTCATGATCGTCGAAGTTCCTTCGGCAAAAAGACACACTGCCGCCAGCGTCAGCACGACATCGGGCATGTGGTTCATGTCGATTTCAATGGCATTGAGCGGCGTCTTGGGATCGCGGCTCACCTCAATGCCGCGTTTGCCCGCGAGAAAACCCGTGCGAACTTTGCAGCCCATGCGCCGCAGTACGTCGGCAAAGCGCACGTCGCCTTGCGCGGAATTGGCGCGCACGTTTGTCACGCAACAGCGTCCGCCGAGAATTGCCGCCGCGCCCAGAAAATAGCTCGCCGCCGTCGCGTCGCCTTCGATTTCATACGTGCCTGAACGATATTGGACGCCGTGCGTCGGACGGTAAACCCGCACGCCCTCCGTCGCGGTCAGCACGCCGAAATCGGACATGCCCTTGAGCGTGAGTTCGACGAACGGCTGCGACACAAACGCGCCGGTTACTTCGATCGTCATGGGGGTTCGTGCGTAAGGCGCCACTTGAAGGATCGCGCTGATGTATTGGCTGGAGCGCGAGCCGTCGATCTGCGTGATGCCGCCGGGGAGTCCCGCCGCGTCCACGATTACCGGCGGACAGCCGTTGTCGAATTCGCTCCGCGCATTCACGCCCAGCAGACGCAGTCCTTGCAGCAAATCTTCGATTGGCCTTTCTCGCATGCGCGCTGTTCCGTCGATGCGGAAACGGCCTTCGCCCAGCGTGACAAAGGCCGAGAGAAAACGCATCGCCGTGCCCGCGGCACCGGTGAACAACTCGGCCCCTTTTGCCGGAATGCGTCCGCCTTCGCCCATCACGCGGCAGGTGTTCGCGGCCCAATCCGCGCGCACGTCGAAACCCAGCGCTTTCAGCCCTTCGGCCATGTAATGCGTGTCGTCGCTGCGCAGCAGGCCGGTGAGTTTTACTTCACCCGCCGCCAACGCGCTCATTGCCAGATAGCGGTTGCTGATGCTCTTCGATCCCGGCACGGCAATGTCCAAATCGATGGGCCGTTTCAACGGCTCAATCTTCAATTCAGCCGGCAGCGCGGATGCCGTTGGAAGTGTGTCCTTCGTAGTCATGCAAATATTCTAACGGAAAATGCGTCCGTAGCAACCCAGAGCCGCGCACGTAAGTAAGCGGCTATTTTGAACGCACACCCTCCGCCGAAATTTAAAACAAATCGACGCATCGATTGAAATTCCATGAGCTGAGGCGACTTCGAACGGGGCCGCTTACTGACGTGCGCGGCTCTTGTCGAAGCGTCTCTACGCTCTGGACTCCAATCCCTCGACACATTATAATCCAGCGCGAAACAGCGCCGTTCCAATTCAAGTTTCGGAGACCGTCATGCGCAGTATTCCATTCGTCAAAATGTCCGGCACCGGCAACGATTTTATCATGATCGACAACCGCGCCGGGTTGCTCAAGGAAGGCGAAGCCGCTCAACTGGCGCGCGCCGCGTGTCCGCATCGCATAGCAGTGGGCGCCGATGGCGTGATTCTGATCGAAAAAGCGACCAAGCCGGGACACGATCTGCGCATGCGGATTTTCAACGCGGACGGTTCGGAAGCCGAAATGTGCGGCAACGGTTCGCGCTGCTTCGCCATCTTCGCCAAACAGCTCGGCGCGGCCGGCGGCGAACAGGCCATCGACGTGATTCCGGGGACGCTCAACGCCGTCGTGGCCGCGGACGGACGTTCCGCGAAAGTGCAGCTTTCGCAGCCGTCGCGCGTTCAGCGCATTGAGAACATCAATGTGCTGGAGCGAAACATCAACCTGTATTTCCTCAACACCGGCGTGCCGCACGCGATTCAATTTGTAGACGACGTGACGGCCGTCGATGTCAAAAATGCGGGCGCATGCATCCGATATCACGACGCGTTCAAGCCCAAAGGCACGAACGCGAATTTTGTGCAGTTGATGGGCGACAACACGATCAAGATTCGCACCTACGAACGCGGCGTCGAAGACGAGACATTGGCCTGCGGAACCGGCGCGACGGCAGCAGCCATCGCGTCGGCGCACGCCTTCGGTTATCAATCGCCGGTGAAAGTCATCGCGGGTGGCGGCACGCTGACGATCCACTTTGAATTGAGCGGCGACCAGGCGAGCCGTCCATATCTCGAAGGCGCGGTCGATACGGTGTATAAGGGTGAGTATTATTGGAACGTTTAGCGGACGCGCGAAATCTTCATAGGAAATACTCTGCGATGAATGTAAAGCTCATGACCGGTGTCTGCCTGTTCGTGGCGTCCATCGGCGTCCTCCAGGCACAGCGAATCGAAGCCGCTGAAACGCCCAAAGACGCGCCGCCGAAATGGGATTACCGCATCATTCTGGAAGCGCAACTGTTCAAAGAGGGCGGCATTGTTTTTGAGAAAGATGCCCCCGCTCCAACGCCCGATCAGGTTTTGAAAAATCAGGAGACGGCGCTCAAAAAATTGGGCGATGCGGGTTGGGAATTGACGTCGGTGGTGCGCATCGACAAACACGACGCGATGAAGACGATCTACCACTTGTTTTATTTCAAGAAGTCGAAGCCGGCAGATGCACCGGAAACATCGAAGACCGATTCCAAGAAATAGCCTTACAGTCCGCCCGTAACTTCCAGTACCGAGCCCGTGATGTACGAGGCCTCTTTCGAGGCCAGAAACAATACGCAATTCGCCACGTCTTCAGGTGTGCCGAATCGTTTCAGCGGCACTTTATTCAAGTATTGCTCGCGCAGTTTTTCGGGCAAATCGCCGATCAATTCCGTTGAAATAAAGCCCGGCGACACACAATTGACGGTGATGCCGCGCGTGGCGACTTCCTTGCTCAAACTGCGCGTCATGCCCACTTGGCCGGCCTTCGACGCCGCGTAATTCGCCTGCCCTTCGAAACCAAATTCTCCACACGGAGACGTAATGGTGACGATACGCCCGTAGCGCCTGCGAATCATCGACAACACCGCGAATTTCGAGACGTTGAACGTGCCGGTCAGGTTCACATCCAGCACAGCGCGCCAGTCCTCGCTCTTCATCATGGCCAGCACCGCGTCTTTGCGGATGCCGGAATTGTTGACCGCGATTTGCAGCCCGCCAGGCAGTTGCGTGTCGAGTTCTCTGAAGAGCGCTTCGACGCTTTCGTACGACGACACGTCGCATTTTTTTAGAATCAATTTTTCGGAGAGCATACCGAGCGAATCTTTGAATTTCGCGGCAGCGTCGTCATTCCCCGCGTAGATCGCGACGACGGTTGCGCCGGCGTTCAAAAATGCCTCCGAAATGGCGCGTCCGATACCGCGCGTCCCGCCGGTGACGAGAGCCGTGTTGTTTGAGAAGTCGTACCGAATCATCTATTTCGCCCCTTTGAGACTGGCGGTTTCGCGCACGTATTTATCGACGTTGTTCGACACAATGACGCCGTAATTCACCGCGCCCAGCCATCCCGACATAATGATGCCGACTGAGCCGGCATGAAACAATCCCTTAACCTGGTTCGGCAAATCCATACTGACTTTCAAGCCCTCGAATTTCGTGCCGAAGGACGCACCCATCATGTGCATCGTGTAGTGCTCGAATGTCTTTGGCGTGCTGGCTTCGAGGTGGTCGATTTTGCTGGACACACCGGGTAAATATTTTTCGAGTGCCGCTACGGTTTCGTCGATCAGCTTCTTCTTTTCGGCTTCGTATGCTTCGGGCGACAGGCTGGCCCAGTCGCTGTAATTCGCGTTGGTCGAGGAGACGATCGAATACTTGTCGCTGCCGGGGCGCGTGTCCGGATAATAAATGGAGAACGTCCGGCTGGTCACGTTGCGGGCGCATAGGGCCGTCGAGTCGAAATGATCCAGCACCGACGTGAACAGCAGATCGCCGACCTGGTCGATTTTTTCGCCGCGGCGGATGCCGATGTACACCTGGCAACTCGAATTGTTCAGGCGCACCGCGTTCGCTTCGGCAAAGAACTCCTTTGACAGATTTTCCGGGCCGACCAGATGCAGGATCGTGCTCTTCAAATTCGCGTTGCTCAGCACGCCCCGCGCTTTGATCTCTTTTCCATTCGCGCGCACGCCCACGACGCGCCGGTCCTCGACGAGAATCTTTTCAACGCAGACGTTCGACTTCAGCGTCACGCCGTTGCGCTTCGATTCTGCGCGCATCTTCTTGATCAGCGTGTCGGTGCCGCCTTTGAACGTGAAGACACCCTTGCTCATGAAATTCGAGAACACAATGCCGTAGGTGATGGCGGGGTCGTCGAGCGTTGAGCCGTTGGCATAGGCGATCGGTTCCATCAAAAGCCGGATGACGTCGTCGCGGCCGGGAAAGAATTTTTCGAAAAGCTGACGCGCGGTCATCGACTGGTCATCGTAAAAATTCATCGCGCGCACGGTCGAAAAGAACGAATCGACGGTCTCCTGCGGAATATGAAAGCGCGTCGTGAGAATGTTTTTGAAGTCGTTGATGTCGAACGTCGTCTCGAGCGAGAATTGCGGGTTGTCGAAGCGGATGTGTTTGAGCTGAACGATCGAATCGGCGATCTCCTGCGTCCAATACTTGCGGCAGGATTTAATCATGCCGATGGGGAATCCATGCAGGGAGATGTCGAAGAGGTGCCCGCCGCTGCGCGTGAACCACGTGGCCATGCCGCCGTAGTTGGCGTGCTGTTCGAGCAGCAGAACGGAGTGGCCGATTTTGGCGAGCGTATTGGCGGCGGTCAAGCCCGCCAGCCCGCTGCCGATCACCACAATGTCGTATTCGTCTTTGACGCCTTGAAGCCAGTCGCGCATTGCGTTTTCCGGGTATTCCGATGATCCTGTGAAAAGGGAAGTATTTTATCCAGCGGCGCGCAAGTTGCAGTAATTATCTTGGAGAGATCTTTTCAGTTGCCCTCTTCCAGGGGGAAGAGGGCAACTGCGGTCATCACAACTTCCGCATGACGCGCGCGATTTCTTCCGCGACTTTCAGCGCGCGAAGGCCGTCGGTTCCATCCACCAGCGGCCGGGTTCTCTTCGTGACGCATTCCGCGAAGCTGGCCAATTCGGCTTCCAGCGACGGCGTTTTATCGCCTTTCAAAACCACGCGCTTGACCAGTTTCTCGAGCTGAAACGTCAGCGCCGCCATGCCGATCGACGCAAGGCTCAATTTCGACGGATCGATTTCGCCGCTCTTGAGCGCTTCCGATTTTTCGATGAACACGCCTTCGTTCTCGAGAAGATTCAGCGAGAGGTAACCGTGCTCCTGGAAGATGCGCCACTTGCGCTCCTTCTTCAGCGACACGCGGCTGGCCGCGACGTTCGCGACCGACGTGGGAAATTCCAGGCGCGCGTTGGCGATGTCGTCGGTCGTCGAAAAAACCGGCGCGCCGGCGGCGTAAACGTGCAGCGGTTCTTCGTGCGCGATCGATAGCGCCAGGTCGATATCGTGAATCATCAGATCGAGCGTGACACTCACATCCGTCGAGCGAAACGGGTAGGGCGAAATGCGCGTGGCGTCGATGAAACGCGGGCGTCCAAAATACGGTGCGGCGGCGCGGACGATTGGGTTGAAGCGTTCGACGTGTCCGACTTGCAGGATGGCTCCGCTTTTCTCGGAGAGAACGACGAGTTCCCGCGCTTCGTCCACCGTGACGGCCAGCGGCTTTTCGATGAGACACGAGATGCCGCGTTCGAGAAAAAATCCACCCACTTCCCGATGCAGCGTCGTCGGCACGACCACGCAGACCGCGTCCACGTGTCCTTCAAGGCGGCGATAGTCGCTGTAAAAGGCGGCGGAATATTTCTTCGCTTCGGCCGCGCCGCCCGGCGCGGGATCGCACAGCGCCACGAGTTTCAGAGCGGCGTTGTGTTTCGCCAGACGCGCCCAGTTCTCCGCGTGGAATTTGCCGAGATGGCCGAGTCCGGCGACTCCGATTCGAAGAGGTGTTTTCGTGGGCATTTCAAAACCTTGGATTCATTCAGCCGAAAATCAGTTGCCCTGCGCGCCCGCTTTCAGCAGCGCGTCGAGTGTCGATGGAGTGCCGGCGGGGGCCAATTGGCGCGAGAGGTAGATGAGCTGGCCGAGGTGGTAGTGTCCGTGGGTGACTTGGTGAGCGATGCTGTGGGCGGCGGTTGGGAACCATTGCCGTTCGAGAAACGACGGACGGCGCATGTCGCCCTGATTCAGGCGGGCCAGATGCTTCATCGCTTTTTCGTGGACGACTGTGTATTCAGCGCGCACTTCGCCCCAAGGTGGGTATTCGTCGTCGGGCAATTTTTCGCTGGAATGATCGAAGAAATAATCCCATTCCTTCGACCGAAAAGTGGAGCCGGACGGAACTTCGACAAGCAGATAATCTTCGGCCCAGATCATGTGCCCCGTCAGCCACAGGGCGTGATTGACATTGTTCCGAGGGCGGCGGCGCGCGGAGATTTCGTCCAAGGGGGCGATGGTTTCTTTCCACTGGCGGCCGACGGTTTCGATCTCGGCCTTAAAGTACGTGAGAAGGTCCATAAATTCGGTTTCAGGTTTCAGGCTTCAGATTTCAAGTTTCAAATCGAATGCCGAACACTCGAACCTGAAACCTGGAACCAGAAACCTGAAACCGGCGATTAGTTAAAGCGTTTTTACCGCGTACGGGTGATTGCGTTTCGACACAACTTTTACCGCAACCATCTTCTGTTCCGGATTCGGCCGATCTTGAAAGCCCGTCTTGCACGTGCCCAGCGCGTCGACAATATCCTGTCCCTCGATCACCTTTCCGAAAACAGTGTGTTTCCCGGTGAGCCAATCGCAGCCGTCTTCTTTGGTGACGATGAAAAATTGCGAGCCGTTGGTATTGGGGCCGGAGTTGGCCATGCAAATCGTGTAGCGGTCAACGCTGAACGGATTGCCCTTGAACTCATCGGCAAAGCGATAGCCGGGGTCGCCGGTGCCGTTGCCCTTCGGGCAGCCGCCCTGGATCATGAAATCTTTGATGACGCGATGAAATGTTTTGTTGTCGTAAAATCCCTTTTCCGCCAGCGCGACAAAATTGCCGACCGTGTTCGGCGCGGCGTCTTCAAAGAGTTCGAGCTTGATGGTACCGAGGGACGTTTGCATGGAGACGATCGGATTGGCTTCGGGCATTTGGCAGGACTCCTTATTCTATTGAAAAGGCGAGTTCGCTCGGTCTGCGGAGGAATATCGGCGTTAGCCAGCCTTCACTTCATCTTTAAATAAAGGACGCGGGCGAATTCATCAAGTACGAATTACAGCAATAAACCGGCACGGAGGACGCAGAGAAACGATTGAAGGGTTGAAAGTTGAATGTTAATTTTCAACCTTCAACCTCGTAACCTTTAACGGTGATCTTTCAGCGGTGGTCACTTGGGTGTGGCGCCGCCCAGCAATTTCTTAATCTCTTCCGGCGAGTAACTGCCCGGTCCGAGCTTCATCGTCCGGTCCATCTGTTTCTTTTTCTCATCCAATTTATAGTCGTGCGAGCGCTTGTTGGCGACGACCTTGGCGCTGAGAATCTTTGGCTTTTCGAGCGGCGTCTGGCCGTCTTTCGGATCGACCGGCGTCAAATTGAGTTTGTCCACGACGTCCTTGCCTTCGATGACTTTGCCGAAGACCGTGTGCAGCTTGTCCAAGTGGTGGCGACCCTTGGGATCGGTGACGATGAAGAATTGCGAGCCATTGGTGCCCTTGCCCGATTGAGGATCCTTGCCGCTGTTGGCCATGGCCACGGCGTATTGGTCGTTCTTGTTCGTGGACGTGTAGATTTCGTCGTCGAATTTATAGCCGGGACCGCCGCTGCCATCACCCTTAGGGTCGCCGCCCTGGATCATGAAATCCTTGATGATGCGGTGAAACGTCACTCCGTCGTAAAAATGTTTTTCGACGAGTTCGACGAAATTATCCACGGTATCCGGCGTTCTGTCCTCGAAGAGTTCGATCTTGATCGGACCGGCGGTGGTCGTCAATTCAACGATGGGATTGGGTTCGTGCTGATATTTTGTGTAGCCAGCCGGAAGACCGGGGCCGGTATAAGGAGCGGAAGAGTCGTCGCAGCCGGAGAAACCAAGCAGCGCCAGAACCGTCAGCGCCAGTATTGAACCGAATCGATACGTCATAGTCAAAATTCCTTTAGAACAACCTTGTGGTTGCAAACCGAGAGGGAGTAGCATAGCGAGGCGCGTTGGAAACTCAATGGAAAGTCCGAAATGGGAAAACCGCTACTAAACGGCGAAGAATTTTTAACATCGAATCGCGCGAATCGTCGCGAATAAACGCGGATAATTTTTGATAGGTGGGGCTGGGGTGAAGTTGGAGTCCGAGGGAAATTCCGGGCGTATTGCATTGGAATGCAACAATTGCGTCAGATTTTATTTAAAAGCGTGGATTGCAATCAAGCACATCGAAAACCCGCCAACTCGTCATTTCACTCCAGTCGAATTCCCCCTAAAAACATCCGCGTTTATTCGCGACGATTCGCGCGATTCGATGTTAAAAACTCTTCGCTGTTTTCAATTTCCCTCGTCCTCGGGATTGGGCGATTTGATGTTTCGTCCGGCTTGCAGGAAATGCCACAGCGCCTCGCCTTGTTTGTGCCCGTCGCCGCCGAAGAATTCTTCTTTCTGATTCTTGCCGCCTTTCCAGAATGCGGTCATGCCGGTGCCGGGTTCCATGCGCACGGGCTCGTTCATCCACTTGTTGTAGAATGGCTCCAGCAGGCGCTCTTTCGCGTACTTGAAGTTGATCGACGGCCATTCAAAGGCCTGCTTGCTGCGCGAATTGTCGCCGCCGATCTTATGGCACTGCGCGCAGGCGAAGCCGCCATTGGTGGCGGCAATCTTGGCGCCGGTCTCGGCAAGTTCGGGATTGACTTTGAATTCCGGCGGATTGATCGTCGGGTAACCGTGTTCGATCGCCAGGCCTTTGACGATGAGCGCGGCGCGCGAATGGAATCCGGGCATGCGGGCTTTCAGCCAGATGCGCGGCTTATAGTCCATCTTGCCGTCGACGAATTGTGCGGCCCATTCGGGCTTGAGTTTCTCACCGATCCAGGTGAGCGACGGAATGTGCTGCCGGACTTTTCCTTCGCCCCCGCCGGGCGCGCCATCCGGCGCGGCGACGTCCGGCTCCTTGAATTTCGACTGTTCGGCATCCAGATCGTTTTCTTCGGGCGCCCATAGCGATTGCTTGCCGTCGCGATTGTGACAAACCGTGCAGCGCATCGATGCGACCTGCCGTTCGGCGAATTCCGGCAGGCACTCGCGCTGTAGCGACGTGCGGTCGGTTCCGGCGAACGCCAGCAGCGCGCCGCGCTGGTCGGGACTCAGGTGAAAATTCGGCGCTTTACCCAGTCCGTCTTCCTTTTCGGCCAGACAGCCATGCGCCCAATCCGATCCACCCACCTCTTTAAATGACTTGCCGGTGGCTTTGTTGGCCACGCTCGGACCGGCGTTGTGGCAGTTGAGACAACCCAGCGTTTCGACGAGTTCCTTGCCGTGCGCCGCGTCGGGCTTGTTTTTCAGCGCGGGAATCGGATCGCCTTTACCATCGTCTTCAATGGGGACATTCAATACAAAGGTGCTGATTTTTTTAATCTCGTCGTCGTCGAGGCGGAAATCGGGCATGCGGATCCAGGCGTAGTGCGCGTCCGGCTTGTGCAGAAATTCGCGCAGCGCGGCGGGCTTCCATTTGTCGCGCACGTAAGCGAGGAGGATGCGCCCCGGCTGCTGCTTCTGCGTGTTCGGCAGCACGTGGCAGCCAATGCAGCCGAAGTAGGTGAACGTGTGGCCGGCCTTTTCGAGATCTTCTTTCGACGGGGCTTCTTCCGGCTTCTCTTCTTTCGCGCCCAGTGTGGCCAAAAATCCGGCGATGTCTTCGGCGTCCTTTTCGGCGCTGGGGCCACGCAGTAGTTGCGGCATTGTCGATTCGTTGCGCAGCGCGCGCGGGTTCTTGAGCCACGTGGCGATCCACGCGGCGTTCAAGCGGCGTCCGGCTTCGGAGAGATTGGGCGCGTCCATGGTCAATTCGGGCATCGTCTCTTTGCCGAGGTTCGCACCGATGTGCTCGCCGCCATGGCAGGCTTCGCAGCGCAGCGTCGCAAACAATTCCCGGCCCTTGTGCACGCGCAGCGCTTCTCGGAACGGCGCTTGTGTGTTGTCGAAACTCAGCCGATTGGGCGAGAGCGATTCGGGGAAGAATCCGTCGCTGGCGTCAATTTCGGCCGAGCGCCAGTTCAAGCGCACGATGGCATCGCCCTTTTCCGGACTCTCATACGTGATCAGAAAATGATTCTTGCCTTTGCCAAGCTTGACTTTCTTGCCCACGGTGGTTGCGAAGTCGTCGCTCGCTGCGGAATAGGCTTCGGCCGGCTCGCCGTCTTTTCCGTCCTTGGCTTTGCTGGTGATGACGATCTTGAGCTTGCCGCGGCCTTCGGCGGCGAAGATGTAATCGTCCTTGATATCGACCTTGAGGTCGCCTTCCCACGTGGCCTTGAACGGGCCGGGCGGGAGAAATGCGGAGGGCGGCGTGCCTTCCGGAACGAAGAGATTCGGGATGCGCGCCAAACGGCGGTAGATTACACCGGGCATCGCGAGCGATTCCAGCGAAAGCGACAGCCCCGCGTTGTTCTTGGTTTCGTCCTCGGACAACGGCTCCAGCGGCGGAACCGGCACTTTGCCGCCGGCTTTTCCACTCGCGCCGGTGGCGGTGTCGTGCGTGCCGGTGGGTTGGGTGGCGGGCGGCGAGACAACCGTGCCGGCTGGCTTTACAGCATACGCCAGATAAAAACCCAGAATTGCGAGCAACAACAATACGACCACGAAAACAGACCTTGCGTTCAACAGCCACCTCACTTCGAAAATGTGATTTCAGTTTAACGACGGGCGTAGATTGTGGGTTTGAGTCTGAATATTTCAACCGCAAAATGGTGATCGTTTACCATTTAACGGGGTACCCAGGTTAAACGAAGGCAATGGAAAATGGGAAATTGCTTTTAACTACGCCTTCGCGTCTTTCTTCGGCTCATCCTTCTTCTTCGGTTCCTCTTTTTTCTTGGGTTCTTCTTTCTTTTTCGGCTCAGGCGGCATCATGCCGGCAAACTTTTCGCCGCCGGGAATGAAGTTGACCGTGTAGTCCAGATCCTGCTTGATCTTCGTGCCGTCCGCAGCCTGAATCTTGTAGGCGATGACCATGTTGGTGCAGAGCTTCACGTTGGCGAGTTCGAGCTTTACCGTCTTGCCATCGGTGTCCAGTTTGACGCCTTTGACTTCGACCACATCGCGTTCGGCTCGGGCGCCGCATTTGTGATGCTTCGTGTCGTCTTCGACGCTGTATTCGTCCGAACCGTAAGCGCCCGAATACTTGATGTTGAAGCGCCGCACATCCCAGTTCGCCACGTCCTGCACCGTTTCGGGATCGAGCTTTTCGTTGAACGTGATGGAGATTCCGTTGTTGGCGATTTTCGCTTCCATCGGCGCGTGATACGGCTTGCCGGTGTAGCGCACGCGCTGGACGCAGCCGGCCTGTGGGGCGCTGGTCTGCCAGCCTTTCATGCCGGCGACGTAGACCTGGCCATCGGCGGGATTGAGTCGGGCGCGCATGATGCCGCTGGCGAAATCCAGCGGGAATTTCACCACGCCGCCCTGCACATCGTCGCCGTATTTTTCGATGACCGCCGCGAAGAGCTTGCACTTGCCGTAGGACATGTGCAGCAGGCGGTTGCTCAGCGGCCCCCAATTCGGCCCGCCCCAGACCTGCCCGCCGCAGGAATTGTCCTCTTCATACGGCACCCAGCACAATGGATTGTTGCGCGGGCCTTTCTTCGTTTCGGGGTAACTGTCGAGCTGGAAGCCGTAGAAGCCGTCCTTCTTGATCCAATTGATCGGGCTGGAGGGCGTCCAGTTTCCCTGGTTGTCGCCGGTGGTGATTTCGTTGTGCGGACCGACACACATGCCGTTCGGCGCTCGGAAGCCTTTGCAGAACATCTCGGCCTTCTCGCCATTTTTGTCCACGCGCACCATCGTGCCGTGGAGCTTCCCGCCGCCCGCGCTGAGGTTGCTGCCCTTCATGTAGTAGAAATTGCCGTCGGTGTCGGTGTGGAGATCGTGCGCGAATTCGTGGTAGTCTGGGCCGACGGTGCAGTCGTTGTTGAAGCTCTCGTAGTAATCGGCTTCGCCGTCGTTGTTGAGATCGTGGAAACGCGTGATCTGGTCGCGGCCGAGCGTGTAGATTTGATCGTTGACGATCTTCAGCCCTAGCGTCGCGAACAGGCCGGTGGCGTACCTGCGCCAGGTGATTTTTTCCAGATCCTTGTCGATTCCGGAAATCGTCCACACGTCGCCGCTCATGGTACATACCGCCGCGCGGCCGTCTTTGAAAAAGTCGATGCCGGTGATGCGCATGTACGCGTTGTACTCGTTTTCGAACGGCACGGTGATGGTATCGACGACGTACGCCTGGTCGTCGGCTTTCGCCGGGATGCCTTTGACTTCGATCGGCTTCCAGCGCGGCGCGCCCCCTTTTTTAACGATGGAATCGAAATCGACATTCGGATTTTTCGAGTCGGCCAGCGCTTCGAATTTGGCTTTATCGGCTGCGGGCAGATGACAGATCTTGATCGTGAACTTCACCGGCGCGGTCAACGCGGGAATCTTGACCAGCACGCGCTTGCCGTCGAGCGCGAAGGCAGTGCCTTCGGGCGCGCCGCTTAGCGCGGCTTCGATGACATTCTCCTTGAGGTCCAGGGTGGCGCGATTCTTCGCCGCGGCGGAACTCTCCTCGGCCTTGTCGTCTTCCATCAAGAGCATCGTCAGCGGTTTGCTGGATTTTCCGATTTGGAACGAGCGGACGAAAACGTCGATGCCATCGGCATCGTCGAAGCTCGGCTGTTCGAACACCTCGGCGTCACCGACCGTATAATGGAGCACGACCTTGCGGCCGTCGAGATACACGCCTTTGTACTTCGCCCACGTGTTGGGCAGCGGACCTTCGGCGCGGCCGTTGGTGGTTTTTTCGCGCGGGTCGTCGAGTTTCTCTTTGCCTTCTTTATCCTTGACTATGACGCCGAATGCGCCGTCGGCGTTGGCCCAGCCGAGGCTCGTGCCCTTCGTTCCGAATTTCGGCGTGCCTTTGAGCTTGGGATGGTTGTCGAGTCCGTCGCGGCCATAATTGAGTGCGAGATAGTCGCCCGTCCAGCCGACGGAATAACGCAGCATCTCCATGTCGAAACACACAGCCGCCTGGTTCTTGTCGCCGATGCGGATGGCCACGCCTTTCAGCGCGATGTTGCCTTTTTCGGGATAGACGCTTTCAATTGAGCCGCCCAGAAACGGACCGTAGTCCATCTTTTCATGCGGCCCTGGATCCTTCGGTTTGGGCTTGGGTTTCTCAGCCGCGGCCTTGGCCTTGTCGGGCGCATCAGCCTTGGGTTTTTCAGGCGCATCGGTCTTCGGTTTCTCTTCGGAAAACGCGTGAAATCCGACTAGTATCGAAAGGGTCGCGGTCAGTATTTTCGTTACAATTTTAGAGTACATTGTCGAGACATCCTCGAAAAAAAGTAGAGCCGAAATCTGTTCGGCTCACTGCGCGTTCGGAATTGAGTGAGCCGAACGGAATTCGGCTCTACTTTCATTTACTATTTCGCCGGAAGCTTCGTGTCTTCCAATTTCGGCGCGTCGACAGTCTTTTTAGGCGGATCAACCTTTTTTGGCTCTTCCTTTTTCTTCGGATCCGGCGGGAACATGCCGGGGCTCTTTTCGCCGCCCTGGATGAAGTTGACCGTGTAGTCGAGATCCTGTTTGATCTTCGTGCCGTCCGCGGCCTGGATCTTGTAGGACACGACCATGTTCGTGCAGAGTTTCACGTTCGCCAATTCGACTTTGACGGTCTTGCCGTCGGCGTCCAATTTCACGCTCTTGATCTCGACCACGTCGCGTTTCGCCCTATCGCCGCAGCCGTGCTTCGAATCGTTTTCGAGGCTGTATTCGTCTGAGCCGTACGCGCCCGTGTACTTGACATTGAAGCGCCGCACGTCCCAATTCGACGCATCCTGTGTGGTCTCCGGGTCGAGCTTTTCGTTGAAGGTGATTGTGATGCCGTTGTTCGCGACTTTTGCTTCCATCGGCGCATGGTACGGCTTGCCGGTGAAGCGCACGCGCTGCAGCGCGCCGGTCTGCGGCGCGGCGGTCTGCCAGCCTTTCATGCCGGCAAGGTACACCTGCCCATCGGTCGGATTCACGCGCGCGCGCATGGTTCCCGTCGCAAAATCGAGCGGGAACTTGACCACACCGCCTTGTACGTCGTCGCCGTATTTTTCAATCACGACGGAGAACAGCTTGCACTTGCCGTAGGACATGTGCAGCAGGCGATTGCTCAATGGACCCCAATTCGCGCCGCCCCAGACTTGTCCGCCGCAGGAATTGTCCTCTTCGTAGGGAATCCAGCAGAGCGGGTTCAGGCGCGGGCCTTTCAGCGTTTCGGGATAGTATTTTTCCTGGTGGCCGTAGAAGCCGCCTTTCTTGATCCAATTGATGGGGCTTGACGGCGTCCATGTGCCTTGATTGTCGCCCGTGGTGATTTCGTCGTGGGGGCCGACGCACATGCCGTTGGGCGCGCGGAAACCCGTTGCGTACGCTTCGGACGTCGAACCGTCTTTACTGACTTTGACCATCGTGCCGTGATATTTCGCGCCATCCGCGCCCAGGTTGCTGCCCTTCATATAATAGAAATTGCCCTGGGTGTCGGTGTGCAGGTCGTGGGCGAATTCGTGGTAATCGGGGCCGACGGTGCAGTCGTTGTTGAAACACTCGTAATAGTCGGCTTCGCCGTCGTTGTTGAGATCGTAGAAGCGCGTGATCTGGTCGCGGCCGAGCGTGTAGATCTGGTCGTCGACAATTTTCAAACCCAGCGACGCGAACAAACCCGTTGCGAAGCGGCGCCAGGTGATTTTTTCAAGCCCCTTGTCGATGCCGGAGACGATCCACACGTCGCCGCTCATCGTACACACCGCCGCGCGGCCGTCCTTGAAAAAATCGACGCCGGTCAGGCGCATGTACGCGCCGTACTCGTTTTCCAATGGAACGGTGATCGTATCGACGACGTAGGCCATGTCGTCGGCCTTGGCCGGTACGCCTTTGACTTCGATGGGCTTCCAGCGCGGTTCGCCGCCCTTTTTGGTTACGGCTTCAAAATCGACTTCCGGAACTTTGGTGTTTGCCACCGCGTCGAACTTGGCTTTGTCGGGTCGTGCCAACCCGCAAATCTTGATAACGAATTTGGCGGGAGCGGTCAGCGCCGGAATCTTCACCAGCACGCGTTTGCCGCCGTCGAGCGAAAACGTGACGCCTTCCGGCGCACCTATAATGGAGGCGACAATGGCGTTTTCACCCATATCCAATGTCGCGCGATTCTTATCCGCCGCGGAGGTTGCGTCGGCCTTGTCGTCTTCAAGCAACAGCATTGTCAGCGGCTTGGATGACTTGCCGATTTGTATCGTGCGCGCGAAGACTTCGATTCCAGTGGAGTCGTCGAAACTAGGCTGTTCCAGAATATCCGCGTCGCCCACCATATAATGGAGCACGACTTTGCGGCCGTCGACGTAGATGCCTTTGTAGCGCCCCCATTCTTTCGGAAGCGGGCCTTCCGGGCGGTTGCCGGCGGAGGACTTTTCGCGCGGGTCGTCGAGTTTTTCTTTGCCGTCCTTGTCTTTGACCGTGACCGCGAATGCGCCTTCAGGATTCGCCCATCCGATGCTTGTGCCTTTTGTGCCGAACTTCGGCGTGCCGCGCAATGTCGGATGGCCTTCGAGACCGTCCCGGCCGTAATCGAGCTTCAGCCACTCCCCAGTCCAGCCCACGGAGTAACGCAGCATTTCGGTATCGAAACTCACCGACGCCTGCTTCTTGTCGCCGAGGCGGATGGCCAGGCCTTTGAGCGCGTAGTTTCCACCTGCCGGATAGGCGCTTTCAATCGTGCCGCTGAGGAACGGGCCGTAGTCCATCTTTTCATGAACGGGGTTGCCGGGACCGCCGCCACCGCCGCCGCCGCTGCCGATTTTGGCGTTGCCGGCGATTTCTTTTTTGCCTTCCGGCCGTTTCTTCCACGCGGCTTCGTCGTAATCGATGGTCTCGGCTCCCTTGGCGTGGAACAGCGCCTTGGCGGGAATCGTTTCGAGCTTGCCGCCGGGAATCATCCAACCCAGCACGCACGCCGCGCCGCCGCCGCCCTGAAAGAACTCCAGCAGCAACTTGTGATCGCCGGCCTTCAATTCGATAGTGCCCTTGGCGGTTTGGACCGCGTGAGTGCCGCCGTTGTTCACGACTTCTTTATCATTGATGAAGAGCCGCGAACCGTCGTCGGATTCGGTGACGAATTCGTACTTGCCGGGTTTGTCGATGTGAATCACGCCGGTCCAGCGCACGTAAAAATTGTCGCTTACGCGCGCGCCGTAGAAATCGCCGTCGGTATTGCCGAAGGCCACATTCTTGTCGATGCGCACGTAGACGGGCTTCTGGCCGGGCGCGACCTTCAGGAAGTCTTTTCCATCGCCCAGGAAGTATTCGCCCACCAACCCCGGCTCGTGTTCGTTCTCTTCCGCCCGAACCTGTGTGGTGCACAGTGCCAGCGCCAGAATTGAAACAACAGTGGATACTCTTTTCAAAAACATGCCATTCTCGCTTTCATTGTCATCGAATGAGTTGAATCGCGTTTGTCTGCGGCAATTGTTATTCCGGCAGATTGTAGATCGTGCCGAATACATCCTGTTTCATGTCCACGCCGTCAGCCGCTTTGACATTCGCCTTGACCTTGAATTGCATGCACGGCTTGATGTCCGGCATTTCGAGGAAGACCGTCTTGCCGTCTTCCTGAAGCTTCGCGGATTTCACAGTGAACGTGTCGTGGCTTTTCTTCTTGTCGGTGTCGTACGACAGCGATACTTCCGGGGAGCCGTAGTTGACGGTCCAGAGGTAATTCCAGGCTTCGGCCGTGAAGTTCTGCGCATCGTTGGCGTAGGCCTGATCAAGCGCGGTCGTGTAGGTAATATAGAGACCCTTGTTCGTGGCTTTGAAGGCGGCCGGGAGATGCACCGGCTTGCCGCTGTAGCGTACGCGGTCGAAGCCGCCATCGTTCGCGGCGTTGGTCTGCCAGCCTTTCAGGCCGACGATGTACAGTTGGCCGTCCAGCGGATTGAAGCGCGCGCGCATCGCGCTGCTGGTGAATTTCACCGGGATTTTGACTGCCGCGCCCTGCATCTGGCCGTTGACTTCCTGGGGCATGACCAGGAACAACGAGCTTGTGCCATAGGACAGATGCAACAAATAGTTCTTGAATGGACCCCACTTGTCGCTGGTCACCCATGCCTGTCCACCGCAGGAATTGTCGACGCCGCCGTTATGCGAGAGCCACATCAGCGGTTTGGGCTGTTCGACTTTCGCGCCGTGCGCGCTGTCCGCAACTCCGAGGAACGAGCCGGGCTTCACCCAATGCAGCGGCGACGTCGGCACCCACGAGCCTTCGTTGTCGCCGATCGTCACCTGGCCCGTCGGGCTGACGCACATGCCGTTCGGCGCGCGCAGGCCAGTCGCGTAGGTTTCGATCTTCGAACCGTCCTTGGAGATCTTGAAAATCTTGCCGTGATCTTTGGTGATGCGGTGGAAGCCGCGACCGCCGCCCTGCACGGGACTGCCGAATCCGAAGTAGAAATTGCCTTCCGGGTCGGTGTGCAGATCGAAGGCGAACGCGTGGAACGCCGAAGTCAGTTCCCAGTTGTTGTTGAAACACTGATAGAAATCGGCTTCGCCGTCGCCGTCGAGATCGACGAGTTTGGTGATCTGATCGTGGCCGACAGTGTAGACTTCATCGTTGACAATCTTCAAGCCCAACGGCTGATGCAATCCGGTGGCGAAGCGTTTCCACGTCAAATGCTCCAGCTTGTCGTCGATGCCGCTGACGATCCACACGTCGCCGCTCCAGGTGCTCAGCGCCGCGCGCTTGCCGTCGGAGAAGAAATCGAACGCGCCGGTGCGCATCCACGAATTATAGGGGTTGACGTACGGAATCGTGAGCTTGTCGACGACATAGGAATCGGTTTCGCTCGCGGGAGCCACGACGCCCTGCGTCTCGACGGTTTCCTTCCAGCGTGCCGGGCCACCCTTGGTGAGCGGCGTGATATCGGCGGGTTTCGCCGACACTTTGACCAGTTCCATGAATGCCGCTTTGGTCGCTTCGCCGCCGCCGGCGATCAGCAGTTTGAATGTCTCGGCCGCCTGGCGCGCAGGCAGTTTGAGATGAATCTGGCCATCGGCCACTTCGAATGCCGCTCCCGCCGGCGCACCGACCACCGCCGCGTGAACCTGGCCTGCGTGGACCACGCCGTTATCGATGGAGCCCGCCGCCTGGCTTTCGGTGAAGTGCGTGATGGTTTTCTTTTCACTAACCTTCTTCTTGATCTTCTTGCCGTCTTCGGTGACTGTTTTTTCCACTTCGACCGTTTCTTCGGTTTTCTCTTCTTTGCGCTCGATCGCGTCGGAGACCATCAGCGCCTGCGCGACGCTGGATGGTGCGAGCGTGAACGTGCGCGCGAACGCCTGCAACTCGCCGCTTTTTTCCAGCGACGGCGTTTCCAGCACGGTGCAACTGCCCACTGTGTAGGTAAGGATCACCTGGTTGCCGTGGAGATACAGACCTTTGTAGCGCGCCCAATCGGCGGGCAAATTGCCCGGCGGCGGGAGCGGCGCGATGCTGTCTTCGCGCGGTTCTTTGAAGCTGCCGTTCTTGTCGGCCCAGCCGGGCGCGAAAGGCGTTTGGAAAACGGGTTTGGAACTGAGCGATGGGCCGGGGCCGTGTGCGCCGTCGCCGATCAGGCCTTTGAATTTCAGAGGCGCGCCGAGCCATCCCGCGGCGATGCGGCAGGAATCCGCTTCGAAGACCACGCCCGCAGTCCAGTCGTCGGTGAGACGAATGGCGAAGCCGCGCGGCGACACGTCGCATTTATTCTTCTTGCCATTGATCGTAAAATTGCCGGTGGAGTTGTCGAATTCCGCGCCCGGATCGCTGATAATCGATGCCGATAAGTATGGACCGTAATCCATTTTTACGTATTTAGGAAGTTCGCCCGCTGCCGCTACCCAACCCGAGAACATACAAACCATTGCTGCCATAACCGACGACCGAACACTGCGCATGTTTTGCTCCTTAATGTACCGCACGTCCCAAAGACATTTTGTCCTCCTTGGTACACCGTCGAAAGTGAAAAGAATTCTGAATTCTACTTCTTTGCAGTCATTCGTTCACTGCGGAATTTGCGGGATTTGAGGCGGATGAAGAAGGTCGTGCCTTTGCCCACGTCGGATTCCACGTGCACGCTTGCGCCGTGCGCAAGGGCGATGTGTTTGACGATCGCCAGGCCCAGGCCCGTGCCGCCCTGGCTTCGGGAGCGCGCTTTGTCCAGGCGGTAGAAGCGCTCGAAAATCCGCTGTAATGCGTCAGCGGGAATGCCGATCCCGGTGTCGCTTACCGCAATCTGCCACTCGAATTCGTCGTCCGCGCCATCCGCCTGACCGTTGCCGCCGCTGGCTGGCGCCACGCCGAGCACGCCGTTGCCGTTCGATTTTTTCGCCGGGGACAATGTCACCGTCACGCTGCCGTTTTCGCGGTTGTAGTGGATCCCGTTTTCGATCAAGTTGCCGAGAGCCTGGACCAGCAGGCCGCGGTCGCCGGTGATGCGCGCTTCGCCTTCCGGTATTTCGTACAGCAGCGAAATGCCACGTTTGGCCGCCAGCGAATCGCACTGCTCGACGGCCGAGCGCACCACTTCGTTGAGCGAAACTTGCGCGTCGGCAATTTCGCTTTGCGGATGCTCCAGCCGCGAGAGGCGCAGCAAATCCTCGACGATGCGGCTCAAGTTTTCCGCCTGGCGATGGCAGATGTCCAGGAATTCCTGCGCTTGAACGGTATCGTCGAAACCCGCCGACTCCAGCGTCTCGATATAGCCGATCAGCGACGTCAGCGGCGTGCGCAATTCGTGTGAGACGTTGGACACAAACTCGCTGCGCATGCGTTCGAGGCGGCGCAATTCGGTGATGTCGTGCAGCACCGCCACTGCGCCCGACAGTGTCTGCTGTTCGTTCGTGTAGGGCGCGCAGTGCGCCTGAATGTGCCGCATGACGCCGATCTGCGCGTCTTTCAACTGAAACTCGAAACTGCACGCCTGCATGGCGACGATGGACATGTCGATATTCGATAGCAATTCCGCCTGCTGAGTCAGTTGCATCAGCGATTGCGCCAGCAGGCTGTCGTCCGAGATGCCCAGGATTTTTCGCGCGGCGGGATTCGAAAACAGCACGCAGCGGCGCGAGTCCACGACCAGGATGCCTTCGCTCATGGCCGCCAGAATGGATTTGAAACCGTCGCGCTCGTTGCGCAAATGCGCGGCGCTCAACGCCCAGAATTCGCCAGCGCGCGCGAGGAGCTCGGCGTCGGTATCGACGGAGGGCGCGGTGGCGCTTTGAGCCTTGAGCAACCCCAGGGCCGTCGTGCGCAGGGCATCCAGCGAACGATGGGTTCTGCCGAGCAGCCGAAGAGCCCAAACGCATATTCCGGCCAGGACCAAAACGGACACGCATAGCGCAACCAGGCCGGCGCCGCCGAGCGTCTGCGTGCCGCCGATCAGCGCTGCAATCGCGACCGCCAATGCGGCCAAAATCGAGGGCAGAGCAAGCCAGGTCAGCCGCGCGCGGCTATCTTTTAAAGCGCGTTCTTCACGAGTCGTTGGGGTGGGTTCGTTCAAAAGATTGCATTCCAAAGCCGCAGACGCAAGTAAGCGGCTTAATTTTGTCGGGGAAAAAGTCTTGGCCGCTTACTGACGTGCGCGGTTCTGGCCGATACTCACGCCTTCTCCTTAAGTCTGTACCCCACGCCGCGCACGGTTTCGAGCAGATCGGAGGCATCGCCCAACTTGCGCCGCAACGCGCTGACGTGGACGTCGATGGTGCGGTCGAGCACGAAATGATCCTGGCCGAGGGCGATGTCCAGGAGCTGATTGCGGGTCAGCACGCGGCCGGTTTGCTTTGCGAGATTTTCGAGGATGCGGAATTCGGCCAGCGTGAGATCTATTTTTTTGCCCTGGACCATGACTTCGTGCCGCCGCACGTCGATTTTCAAAGGCCCGGCGACGATCGGTTTATCGTCCTCGTGAGCGGGCAGGCCGGACAACCGGCGCAGCACCGCGCGCACACGGGCCGTCAGCACGCGCACGCTGAAGGGCTTGACAAGGTAGTCGTCCGCGCCCAGTTCCAGGCCGGTGACAATGTCGGCCTCGTCGTCCTTGGCGGTGACGATCAGGATGCCGGTGCCGCGCAATTTTTCGTCCTCGCGGATCGCCCGGCATACATCCAGGCCGTTCATATTGGGCAGCATCAGGTCGAGGATGGCCAGATCGAAAATGTCTTTGCGCGCCAGCCGCAGGCCTTCTTCGCCGTCCTCGGCGCAGGCCACTTCATAGCCTTCCCGCGTCAAATTATGGCGGATCAGATTGCGGATGTCGGCGTCGTCCTCGATCAACAGCACTTTTTTTTTCGTCATACCGTTCGCTTCCCCAGGGGAAAAGGGCTGGAATTCAGGGGCGGCAGTTCAGCGCCGAGAAAGGCCCGGGTTTCCCGCCAACCCGCATTTCCTGTCCCTCAACCCGGCTGCCGGCCACTGCTCCAAATCCTTTCGTTAAGACAACGTCATTATTGAAACCGGGCGGTGCATACAAAGCAAGGTTGCACACACATTCTTTAAAAACACATTTTCCGCTATGAAAATCCGCATTTTGGAGGCACGGCGCAAAACCTGCCTCTTCCATTTTGAAGCAGAACGCTATAATAATCCACTGTGGACTTCAAGTGTCACGGAGAAAAGCAACTGTGAATATGATTCTCGAATCACGGCTCGACAAGATGCGCCGATCGCTCGACGAGCTTTCCGCGGCCATGGACGACAATTTGCGCGCCGTGCTGCATAAGCTAACCTGCGACGAAGCGGCCGCCGATTTGCCGCTGAAAAATCTCGACGCGCTGGCCAAGGCCGCGCGCGACAACTGCCTGATGCTTCTGGCGAAGGAGCACCCGTTCGCGAGCGACTTGAAGTACGCCATGGGCGCTCTGCGCGTCGGCCACGACTACGAGCGCATCCAGGAAATTGCCGAATCGTTGAACAAACGCATTGTGATTCTCCGCAAATCGACGTTTAAAGGCATCTGCCAGGACATGACCGGCGTGATGGCCGACATTTTGTCCATGCACGAAATCGTTCGCCACCTGTGGCAGCGCAATCAGGTCGAAGAAGACCTTAAAATGCTCTCCGCCCAGCAGGAAAAACTCAATGCCGGCATCCAGGTCTCGATTCTGTCGATTCAGAACAAGATCATGTCCGGCATCGCGACCGAAAAAACAGACGCCGAATCGATCGTCGAAATCGTGCTCGCCTGCCGGCATCTCAAGCGCATCGCCGCCACGCTGAATTCGATGCCCGAAGAGTTGCATTCATTCGGCTGAGGAACGGCAGGCCAGAGCCGCGCACGTAAGTAAGCGGCCTTTTTCATTGCCGCTCATTTTGGGCCGCTTACTTACGTGCGCGGCTCTGGTCGCAACTTCATTCGCCGTCAAATCGGCGCCACGTCCACCGACACGCTGATCGCATGTTGCCCGCCGCCGAGGATGACCCCTTTTACGGGACACACGTCGGCATAATCCCGGCCCCACGCCACCAGTACATGCTTGTCCGACGGAACGACGTTATTGGTCGGGTCCAGTTCGATCCATCCGAAACCGGGGCAGTACAGCGACAGCCAGGCGTGCGAGGCATCCGAGCCGACGAGCCGCTGTTTTCCCGGAGGCGGCGCGGTCAACAGATAGCCGCTGACGTAACGCGCGGCCAATCCCAGCGACCGCATGCAGGCAATTTCCAAATGCGCGAAATCCTGGCAGACTCCGCGCCGCAGTTCGAATGCCTGGGCGACCGAGGTTGTCATGTTCGTCGCTTTCGAGTCGTAAATCCACTCGGTGTGAATGCGGCGGGTCAGATCCAGCGCGCCTTCCAGAATCGGCCGGCCGCGCGGAAACGATTGCAGCGCGTAGGCCGCGATCGCGTCGTTGTATTTCGAATAATGCGATTCGTGCAGGAATTGAGTGGCGTCGAGATGCCGCGGCGCGTCCTTTCCCGACAGTATTTCGCGCACGTCTTCCCACGCCTGCGTCAACGAGGCCGCGGGCGTGCTCGATGGCAGTACGTCCACCTTGCTCTCCGCGACAATCTCCAGCTTTTGATGCCGTTCCTGAATCCCAAAGAACGCGGCGGTGTTTCCAAAATAATCCCGCCGCTCGGAAATCACCGACGGCTGCGGCGAAATCTGCAGGTGGCTGTAGTGGCAGGTCTGCAGCGTATAATTGCGCGGCGCCAGATGGATTTCATTCTGGCACAGCGAGACCATTTCACTGTATTTATAGGTGGTTTTGTGCAGGACGCGATATTTCATGGCAAAAGCTCGAATGTTCACAGTAAAACGCGCGCGGCGTCGAAGCAGCAGTGTGCCAAAGAACGCCCGTCTGTCCAGTCGCTTCCACGGGGAACGCGCGCCTTCGGAGCCGGTCCTTTTCTTCCCTTCCAAAGTTCGCGCGTTTCCGGCACACTATCGCTGTTCAATCTCGTCGCCCATTGGGTTCGATATGCCAATTCGAGTTCTTCACATCGAAGACAATTCCGGCGACGCGCTGCCGCTGCGCGAAATGTTGCGCACAGCCGATGAAACGGGCTTCGACCTGACTCACGCCAGCCAGCTCTCCGCGGGCTTGGAGAAACTGGCGGAAGGATCCTTCGATGTCGTCATGCTGGACATGTCTCTGCCCGAGAGCAGCGGCATCGACGCGTTCAAGAAGGTCCGCGAGACGTCGCCGCACATACCCATCATCGTGCTCAGCGGGTTGGATGGCGAGCCCGCCGCGATGCAAACGGTCCACGCCGGCGCGCAGGATTATCTCTGCAAAGACGAATTGAACGAACGCATGCTCGCGCGCGCGATTCGATACGCGATCCAGCGACACCGCGCCGACCAGGCGCTGGAAGAAGAACGCAGTCTGCTGCGCTCGCTGATCGACGCGTTGCCCGACCAGATCTATGTCAAGGATTGCCAGTCTAAATTCGTCGCCTGCAACACGGCGGCGGCGAACATGATGGGCCTTGAAAAATTCGAAGCGATCGTCGGAAAATCGGACTTCGATTTCTTTCCGCACTCGCTCGCCGAGAAGTTCTGCAACGAGGAAATTGCGGTTCTATCCGGTCAGCCGCGCGTGAATCGCGAAGAGCGCATCGAGAGCGCGTCCGGCGAGCCGCGCTGGCTGTTGACCACCAAAGTCCCGCTTTACGACAGGGACGGCAAGATTCACGGATTGGTCGGCATCAACCGCGATATCACCGAACGCCGGCAGTTCGAGGACCGCCTGGTCAAACTGCACGCCGACTTGAAAGAGACGCATGAGAATCTCAAATCCGCGCAGTTGCAGTTGATTCAGGCCGAAAAAATGGAATCGGTCGGACGGCTGGCCGCCGGCGTGGCGCACGAGGTGAAAAACCCGCTGGCGGTGGCCGTCATGGGCCTGGATTACTTGAAGAACACGCTGGGCGCCTCGAATCCGTCCACATCGCAGGTCTTGAACGAAATCTACGACGCGATCAAGCGCGCCGACACGGTCATTGGCGGATTGCTCGATTTTTCGCGTCCGCGGACGCTGATCCTGAAACGGGAGAACCTCAACGAACTGGTCTTGCAATCCGTCGCGCTGGTGCGGCACGACGTCGCCGGGAAGCGCATCCGCCTGGTGCAAAATCTGGCGCAACTGCTTCCCCAGGTTCGCGTGGACGGAAACAAATTCAAACAGGTGTTCATCAATTTATTCATTAACGCGATTCACGCGATGCCGGAGGAAGGCACGCTGGCGGTCAGCACCTTCGTGGCCAGCACGCGGGAGTTGCGGGACGTGAGCGTGGCCCTTCCGCCCGACAAATTCGGCATGGACGAGGCGCTGATCGCGGTGCTGGTCGAGGACACCGGAACGGGCATCGCCGCCGAGCACCTGAACAAGATTTTCGATCCTTATTTTACGACCAAACCCGTTGGCGAAGGCACGGGGCTCGGACTGCCCGTGTCGCGCCAGATCGTCGAGATGCACGGCGGCGTACTGGATATCCGCAATCGGCCGGAAGGCGGAGCCCGCGCGATTGTCGCAATTCGCGCGGCGGCTAGCGGCACGAAAATTGTAGAGAAAACTGAAGTCTAGACTAAAGAGGAGGGCACGCATGGTTAAGAAAAAGATACTCATCGTGGACGATGAAGAGGGCATTACCCGCATGATCAAGCTGGCGCTTGAGCAAACGGGGCATTACGAAGTCACGGAAGTAAACAAGCCCATGCGCGCGCTCATGACCGCATGGGATTGCCATCCGGATTTGATCATCCTCGATGTCATGATGCCGGATATCGAGGGCCGCGAACTTGCCAAACTGATCAAAGCCGACCGGCGTTTAAGAGATACGCCGATCATTTATCTCACGGCCACGATCACGCGCGAAGAAACGGAAGAACAGTGGCTGTCGAACGAGATTTACATCCGCAAACCCGCGACGCTCCCCGAGCTGATCAACAGCATCGAGCAATCCATTGAAACGGCGAAAATGCTGAAACACAGCAGCGGTGAATGGGTTGCGGGCTCGGAATAGCACCGAACCAGAGCCGCGCATGTCAGTAAGCGGCTGCCTTTGTGCGTCTTGGAAAATAGCCGCTTACTAACATGCGCGGCTCTTGCCTCACTTCGCTTTCACATCGTAGCAGAGCAGAATATCCTGGTCGCGGATGTACAGCTTTCCGCCGCAGACCACGGGATGCGGCCAACTGTTTTCTTTGGCCCGGTCGGGCTGGTTGAAGCGGCCGTGTTCCTTGTATGCGTCCGGCTTCGCTTCGACGAGCGCGATGGCCCCCTGTCCGCCTTCGCTGCGCGTGTACAACATGCCGTCGGCAAACGTGACGGCCCCTTTGCCCACGCCGCGATCCTTCCATTTGACCGCGCCCGTTTTCATTTCGAGGCACGTCCAGCCGCCGTTGTCGCTGTGTCCGTACACATAGTCGCCGACGCGCACTACTCCGCCGTGATGGTTGATGATCTCTTTGTTTGCATAAACTTGTTCGGCCGAAAATGCACCGCCGGCCGCCGTGATCTTGAAACAATTGCAGCCGATGCCGTACCCAGACGACACGAACACATGGTTGTCGAAATAAATGGGTGTGGGGATGACGGCGGTTGCGCCTTTGCGCTCCGCCTTCCACAGCACTTTACCGCTCTTCGCGTCCACGCCGAAAACGTGCGCGGCCGTTAGTTGAATATACTGATGCACGCCGCCGATGTCCGCGGCAATGACCGACGAATAGGCCGCCGCGTCGGAAATCTCGGAACTCTGCCAGATGGGCGAGCCGTTCGTTTTATCCAGCGCCAGCAGCGTGCCTTTCGCGCCGCCGGGCGTGCAGATGAGTTGCTTTCCATCGACCAGCACCGACTCGGAAAAATTCCAGCCCGACATCATTCTGCCGCCGAATTCCTTCTCGAGATTCTTGCGCCACACTTCCTTGCCATCCGCCGCCTGGAGGCACACCAGATCGGCGAACTGCCCGAGCGAGTAGACGACGTTGCCATCGACTGTCGGGGTGCTGCGCGTGCCATCGTAGTTGCCGCCGGCTTTGCCGACCTTCGTTTCCCACACGATTTTGCCCGTCATGTCGAGCGCGAAGACGTGGCTGGAACCTTCTTTGTCGCCCATCGTGTAAATTTTCCCGCCCGAGACGGAAACACTGGAGTAGCCGCGCCCGATGCCATCGGCTTTCCAGACCATTTTCGGTCCATCGGCGGGCCACTCTTTGAGCAAGCCGGTTTCAGTCGACACGTCGTCGCGGTTGGGACCGCGCCACTGCGGCCAGTCCGCCACGGCAACTTCAGCGGCGATTGTCGGCGCGGAGAGAGCGAGCACGGCCAATAGAACATAGATTTTACTCATTGGCGAAAATCCTTTCATGGGCGAGAAGTTCAAGATCAGTGCCTTATATTATACTACTAAACCGCGTTGCACCGCAATGCGGTGGAATAGTGCGCGGTCGGATGCCACGGATTTGAACGGGTACATTAAAAATCCGAGTCACTCGTCGTTTATCATTTCAAATACGCCCCCTTCACATACTCCACCGCCGCAGTCGAATTCACAAGCGTTCCTTCCAACTGCCGATCCTCGACATCCTTCAAAATCGTGCCAAACACTGGCCCCGGATTAAACCCCAGCGCGATTAAATCATCGCCGGTTATCAACGGGGCGGGGCGGAGCGTTTCGGGCGTCGCGCGCGCCAGTTCTTCTGCGCAGAATTCATGCGCGCTCAAGTCGCCGTGGCTGGCGAGGCAGTCCAATTTATGCAGCGCGAGATGTTCGTCGAAATGCGGCTGGCGCAGGAAACGTTTGAGCGTCGACGAACGCATCTGCCGCGTGTCTTTGAACGTCATGTGCTGATGGACCAGCGCGACGACGCGCTCAATCTGTTCGCGCGGATACTTGAGCCGCTCCAGGATTCGTTCGGTCATCGTCGCGCCGATTTTTTCATGCTCGTTGAAGCGGATGCGGTCGGCCATTTCAAATGTCGCCGGTTTGCCGACATCGTGAAAGAGCGCCCCGAGCGCCAACGTCAGCGGCGCGTTTTCGAGTTGTCCGAGAAGCATCAGCGTGTGCAGCCACACGTCGCCCTCGGGATGAAATTGCGGCGGCTGCGCAACGCCTTGAAGTGCGTCGATCTCCGGCAGAACGTGTTTGAGCAGCCCGCATTTCTTGAGCAGCTCGAACGCGCGGCGCGGATTGGGGCCGGCGAGCATCTGATTGAGTTCGTCGCGGATGCGCTCGGCGCTGACGGTGACGATTTTCGGCGCGCATTCTTTCATCGCGCTGAAGGTGTGTTCGTCGATCTCAAAATCAAGCCGCGCCGCAAAACGAATCGCGCGCAGCAGGCGCAAATGATCCTCGGCAAAGCGCCGCCGGGGATCGCCGATCGCGCGAATGATTTTCTTGTCGAGATCCTCGCGCCCGCCGACGTAATCGAGCAATTCTTTCTTGAGCGGATCGAAAAGCAAGCCGTTGATCGTGAAGTCGCGGCGTTTCACGTCTTCGACTTCAGTGGTGAACGCGACGCTGTCGGGATGGCGCTCGTCGGAGTACGCGCCGTCGATGCGAAACGTGGCGACCTCAACACAGAGCGGTTCGTCGCCGCGCCCCAGCACGCGCACGACGCCAAACGCCACGCCGACGGGCACGGTGCGCGGAAAAATAGCCATGACTTCCGTCGGAACCGCGGACGTGGCCACGTCGTAATCCTTCGGTTCCTTGCCGCGAACCATATCGCGCACACACCCGCCGGCAAAGACAGCCCGGTGGCCGCGCGCGACAAGCATGCGAACAATGTCAGTGGCAAAAGTTTTCAACGGCGATTCGTCCATAGCTCCATTCAATTGTCTCTCGTTTTGCGTCTTTGCGAGAGACAAATGTTACTAATCTTCTTCCTCCAGCGCCGGAATAGCCTGATATCGGCAGGCATAACGCGCGGGGCAATAAAGGCCGGTGCAGTCCAGCGGCTGCACCGGAAACCGGCCGCTCAGAGTTTCCGCAATGTGGATTCGCGCCAGATCAAAGAGCGCACCGGGCGCGGACGTGTCCAGAAACGTTTTCAAATCGCCGAGCGGCCATTCTTTTACCAAAGTCAATTTCTCTTTCTCATTGCGGCTGCTGAACGGCGTGTCGCGCAGTGAATAGTAACCCGCGCGCGATTCGCTCCAGACGCGTTCGAAATCGACCGCGATCTTCTTTTCATCGCGCAGAGTAAAAAGATAATCCATCGCGGCCGCGACATAAATCGGCAGTTGCGCCGAAAGCATTTCAGACATGCTCTCCGGCTTCGTTTTGCCGGCATATCGTTTTCCACGTCCCAGTTTGTAATCAATCACGCGTACGGCCACGATGGTTTCCGTTCCGCCGCGTTCCTCGGTCTTGAAATCGAGGCGGTCCATGCGGCCCTTGATGCGCAGCGCCATCGCCGCGCCACCGCCGCTGGAATTCAATGGCACCTTCAATTCGCGCCCGCCGCCGGCAGCTTCAGGACCGAACTCGAATTCCACGCGAGCTGGAAAAAAGCCGTCGGCGGGCTCCTGCAGTTCGCAGTCGAGCCATGTGGCCAGCAGCGCGCGCACGCGTTCTTCCTGCAACTTCCAGAATCCCGGATGACCAGTGAATTTCTCCGACGCGGTCTTGAACAATTCCTCGCCCGCAAAAAAAAGCAGCCGATTCAAATACGCATCGCGCCGCGTCCGGTCGAGGCGCGCGGTCAGCCGGCCCGCCGCGGTGGCGCGATCCAACTCCTCCTTATAGAAGCGATTGAGCACCGAGTGCCAGAGGTTGCCGCTGTCCAGCAGCGAGATTTCGCGTCCCGGTTCCTCCACTTGATCGAAGCGGCAGGCGCGCTCCAAAAGAAATCGGAACGGGCAGGCCGCGAGCTTTTCCAGATCGCTTGGCCCCAGCATCGGATCGCCGATTCCGCCGGGCGCGAGCCGCTTCGCCACATCCGTTGCGATCTCGGAAAATGTGCCGCTGGCTGCTCCGCATGTTGCCGTGGTCGCGCCGCACGTGGACAGCGCCGCGACAATGCCATCGTAAGTCCCCGCTGTGACCGTCTTCTTGACGTCGTCCGCGCCTCTTTCGTGTTGAGCGGCTGCGATCGCCTGGTCGAGAAAAAATTGATAGCGCGAACGTTCCACCGCCGCGAATCGCGCCAACTCCTTTAGGCGCGGAGTCCGTTCGAACGCGGCTAATGCCGCGCCGGGTTCGTTGCCGAGCAATGACACGCCTCCGCCCAGCACCCACGCCGCGCGCAATTCCAATTCCCCGGCGGTGAGACATTCGGATAGCGTCGGCGCAGGGTGGATCGCCGTGCTCTGCTCAACGGCTCCCTGGAATTCGTTCCAATATTCCGACGCGCCCAGCGTGCCGCCATCGAAGCCGCGCTGCGGACGCGCGAGTAGCACGCCGCCGTGCGCGCAGGCCAACGCGCTTTCAAACAACGCCCGTTCTTCCTCCTCGTTTTCGTGACTCAAACGCGGCGCAAGATACGCGCCCGCTTCGCGGTCGTTGACGCGTTCGGCAAGCGCGTCGCGCAGCGCTCGCTCGCCGCCCTGGCCGAGCAATGGATCGCCACCCGGTCGCGCGGGACAGAGGCCCTCCGCCAACCCGCCAATGACGAGCCGCGCGAAGCTCAAGCCGCGTAAATCGTAAAAATTCAACACGCACACGCCCGCGCGATCCGTGCCGTCCGCGCGGACAGATTGTTCTTGAATCGCCATGTTCAGCAATTCGGCAAACGCGTCGAGCGTGATATTTTCCGTCGCCGCATCCGGAATTTCGGCGACACTCACCAATGCCGCATCGAGCGCGTTCAACGCGAGACGCTCCTTCGCCGTCGCGTTGTCACTTGCGGAGATTTTCGCCGCGTTCAATCCGCACACGTCGAACAGTGCGCGCCACGCCTGAACGTGGGCGTGCACAGTCCGATCGCCGCGCATGGCGCTCAAGGGCTCCACGATCGCGACTAGCGCGCGAGCGTTCGCTTCGGCCGGAAGAAAACGCCTGAGCTTCTTTGTCCACGCCGCGGCTGGATTTTCAGCGGCGGTGCTGTGCATCCGATCGATGCCCGCTTCCAGCGCGAACGCGCGCAAGGCGTCGGGATCGATGCGCGCGCCGTTCATACCAGCGAGCGCGGCTACGTCCACCGGTCCCGCGCACAAAAACCGAAACACGCTGCGCCGGTCCAATCCGCTGACGCAGGCGTCAATTCCGCTGAGCGCCGTCCGCACCAGCGGCTGAAACTGCGCCGGCTCGCCGCGGCGTTCGTAAAACGAAATCTCCAGGCGCTTGAAGACGTCGTGAATCGCTTGGCTGTACGGACCCAAATCGCGAAACGAGATGGCAATCGACGAGGCCGGAATATTTTCCTCCGTGATCCAGCGCCGCACGCGCCGCCCGATTTCATAAACTTCCGCGTAAGGGCTCGGAGCCGCCATGCGCTGGATGCACTTCGCGCCGCACTTCATCTTGGGAGCCGATTCAAAGCGCGCCGAACCAAATGTCTTGATCAGGCCCGCAAACTTTTTTTCAGCCGCGCCGCTTTGCGAAAAAATCGGCGTGACAACGGCGACATCGTGTTTCAAGCGGATCAACTTCTGAACAATTCGAAATTGAACGTAAGCCAGTTTGTGAAATCCGTGCAGAACCACCTGCTCCCCAGGTTTCAGGAGGCGCGCCGGAATCCGCTCGCACGCTTCCAGTCTCCGCAACAAAACGCGTTCGCCGCTTTCACGATCGGTCCACCGATTTCCAAGTTTCCGCTCGTACAATTCGTAGAGCCGCGCGAGGCGTATGGCGATTCCGCCCACGCGCGCGGAGTCCGCTCGCGCCCCGAGATCGGCAGCGGCCGCGCGCACGTCGTCCGGCCGCAGGCTGGCACCCTTCCACGACGCGATCAGCGCCCCCGCCGCATTCAACGCGCGTTCCGATCCGGCGACGCGTTCCAATTCTCCGGCATCTTGGCGCATGGCTTGAGCCAAAAGCGCGAGCCGCCCCACGCCTTGCACGTCGCGCCGCGCCGTCGTTTCGCGATCCGAAAACGGCAGCAGACGGTCGAGTTGCGCGGTGAATTCCTCGAATGTCCGATAATCCTGCGTCCACGCCGCGGCGGGCATTGCGTCCAGCGCCGCGTCGCGCGCCAAATTCGAAGGATAGAGATTCATTGTAGTAAAGGCCCAAAGTCCGAAGTCCAAGATTCAATGTTCGAGGGCAATGGCTGAAAGTCAATGTCATCCACGGCAGCTCCAATATAAATCGTCGCAGGTTCGTTTATGCACTCGTGCTTTAACTTTGGATACGCGCTGGCGTTCGATATAAAAATCAATGAGAATCCCCTGTTTCCGACACGTCTGGAATAATGTATGGAAAAACGCGTCCAAAAACTGGGTGCCAACATCCCCATGTCATCGCATCCCGCCCCCGCCGCCGTGCATGCTCGGGGGCGCGCCAGACGCCGCGCGCTCTTGGAGAAATCATGACCGACATTGAAACGCCGGTTCCAAGCGCGCCAGACTTCGTGAAGGAGGGGCGCGAAATCGACGTGCAGTTGCTGCGCGAACTGGCGCTGGGCCGCAAACGCTCGTCGGAGATTCAACTGTTGCTCGATGGCGAATTGGAACGCCGCGCGCATAAAGTGGCCATTGTGCGCAATGCCCAGAAGCTTGCATTGCTTTTGGCCGACCTGTCCGTGACGGAAGCAAAAGCCGCGGCGACGTTCCAAAAACTGCTTGCGCATCGCGACCGGTTGAGCGCCACGCTGATGCGGGCAGTGGGCGTCAAAACGGCGGCGATGGATTATCTCGAAAACGTCGAACGCGCGCTGAAGATCAAGGACGACGACAATTCTCCGAGCTATTTGCAGTTGACGCAGATGGCGTTCACCGATCAGCTCACCGGCCTGGCCAACTACCGCGCTTTTTCACAGCGCTTGCGGGACGAAGTCAGGCGCTGCGAGCGCTACGGGCAACTGCTCTCACTGTTCATGACCGACCTCGATTTCTTCAAACAGTTCAACGACCGCCACGGACATCCGGCGGGCAACAAGGCGTTGCAGCAGGTGGCCAGCGTGCTGTTTGCGGAAGTGCGCGACACCGATCTGCTGGCGCGTTACGGCGGCGAGGAATTCGCGCTGCTTCTGCCTCACACGACGAAAGCCGAGGCCGCCGGTTTGGCCGAGCGCATTCGCGCCCGTGTTGAAAAAATGCGGATGCAGATCGACGAGCAGACTTCCGTCGGTTTGACAATCAGCCTGGGCGTGGCGACCTTTCCCCGCGACGCGCGCGGCGAAGAATCGCTGCTCAATGCCGCGGATCAGGCGCTCTATCAGGCCAAGCATTCCGGCCGCAACCGTGTGTGCACGTACACGCCGGCCACGGTGGCGCATTTCCGCTTCGAGCCCAATTCGCATCGGCCGCTGCGCAGTGTCGGGTTGGTCGGCGATTTCAACGATTGGAAAGGCGACGACGACATCATGACGCCAAACGAGTCCGGCGCGTACGAACTGAACATTCCGCTCGCTCCGGGGCGCTATCACTACAAATTCGTGATCGATGGCAAAGAGTATGTGTCCGATACAACGTGCGCGATCAAGGAATCGGATGGCTATGGCGGGATTAATTCGGTGATGACTGTGGAGTGACCCGCCCAAGCACAGTTTGTCGTTTCATTGCGGCAGCGTGTCGTAAATGCGCGCATACGAATGATGCCGCCGCGGGTGTATTTCCCCGCGTTCCAGCGCGGCCAGCACGGCGCAGCCTTTTTCGTTCAAGTGCGCGCAGTCGGCGTACGTGCACTGCCCCTGCAGCTTCGCGATCTCCGGAAACCAGCCCCAAAGATTCTGGCGGTCGGTGTCGGCCGGCGTGAATTCGCGCACGCCCGGCGTATCCACGATTTCGGCGTGCGAGCCGTCGTGGAAATCGACTTCGAAAAGTCGCGCGTGAGTCGTCGTATGCGTGCCTTTTCCGGTCTGCGTCGATACCGCGCCCGTGCGTACCGTCGCCACATTTAGCGAAGCGTCCAGCGCCAGCATCAGGCTCGATTTTCCCACGCCGCTGTGGCCGCACAGAACCGTGCGCTTTTCAGACATCCACGCCTTCAGCGCGCTCAATCCATCCGCGCCGAGCGCGTTGTCTTTATTGCTGGTCAGGAACACCGCATGCCCGATGCCGCGGTACACGTCCAGCAGTTCGCGGTCTTTGTCGCTCACGCCCATGTCGATCTTGTTGAGAATCAGCGCAGCCGGCAGATTGCTCGACGCCGCGCAGACCAGCACGCGGTCGACGAATCCCGGCCTGAAATCCGGCTCGGCGGTGGACGCCACGATCGCGACCTGATCGATGTTCGCGGCCAGCGTTTGAAACGCGCGCCCCGACGGATGCAGCCGCCGGAATTCGCTGCGGCGCGGAAGCGCGCGCAGCAAAATGCCGTACGTCTCGCTTTGAAATAATTCCGTTTCGCCGGCCGGAATCGGGATGACCATGTCCACGAGGTCACCAGGTGCGACCAGGCTCGATAATCCCAAATCGAAATGCTGCAGCGCGCCACGCACGATTGTCCGCAGAATTCGCCGAGCCGAAGCCGCGCCGCCGGTCTCGGGCTCGTCGATGCGCGTCAGAAAATTTCCTTTGCGAACTTCGACGACCGTGCCGCGCGCACGCGTGCCGGCCAGCGTCGCGCCGAAACCCGCCGCTTCCGCCGACTCTTCGATGCTGTGCTCGACATCCGCCTTTTTCTCGATGGCGCTCAAGTCGGCCAGATCGTCGTCCTGAAGGCGCGAAAAACCCTGGTGCCGCACGGTGTCCATCGTGCGGTCTTTTCCGCTGGCCACTTTGCGCGGCGCGCCGCGCCCTTCTTGATGGCGGTGGTACGCCCCATGCCCGCGCGCATTGCCTCGCGCCTGCTTGGAACTCTGTTCGCGGCGGTCGCCGCTCTTGCTATGATGCGATTTTCGGCCGGCCATGTGGGTAGTGGTTAGGGAATAGGGGTTAGGAATTAGGGAAAGGCACAAGCGCCTACGACTTCAAATAGTAACACGCTGCGGTTTGTTTTCCAATCTTGGCCGGAAATACTTCGCGGCACGACGCATCGTTACTCAATTGATTTCTCCAACACCCTGCGAGTGTGCAGTGCTCCTCTCATTTCGGCTACCCACATTCCCGCTGCCGTTTAAACCGTTGCATTAATTGCACATCATGTCAATGTTCCGAAACTCCGCATGAATGATTCAGCAATTTCCGTTGCAAAAGATGCACTACGTGCGTATAAATCACTGGCTTATTGATATAATATATCAACCAAAAGTGCTCCGACTACAACAGTTCAAAACTAGCCGAGAAAATTCAGATTACGCAAGATATGCATCTCTTTCGTTCATTTCGCCTTTTTCGTGGTTAATTCCTTCCGCTTGGGTTGCTCAAGGAACGGCTGTCTTCTTCATATTAGACGTCCATTCGCCCTACTTTATTCCAAATATTTGAAAAATAATATGAAAATTTTTACGGGCGGGCACCGATAAACCCTAATCTCCGACACAGCTTGCTCCAAAAAGGGTGCCACTGGGTATGTACTCTTAACCAGTGCGAATCGAAAGCATACTTCAGAACTTCAAAACAGTCACCCTCGGCAAATCCAAATCTCGTTGTTCGTCCGGCCAATTCCACGCCGTCCAACTCGACCAGCGCCAGCGATCCGGCTGGTTATCGGTGCCATCCGCCAACTCCATTGACGCCCGCGCACCCCTAACCTATACTCCCGTCCTTCCTTCATTTCGCAAACGGAGCCAGCATGGGCAAGCGCAAGTCCACTGAGTCGTCACTGCCGACGTTCTTCGACCCCGACGACCGCGCCACGAGACGACTCCGCCGCCAACGCGCACTTTTCATTCCCAAGTATCTTCAGCAGGAAGCAGTCGGCGCTCATCTCGCCATCGCCGCTCAGGAAAACGCCTTCAAAATTGCCACCCAGTGGGCCGGCCTCGAAACGTCCGGCGCGTTGGCCCAACACAAAGAAACCTCCATCGATACCCAGTTTCTGGATCAGCTTTTTGGCACCGGACTCGGCTACCGTGTCAAAACCGCCAGCCCCAACGCGTGGGAACTTGAACACAAATTTACCGTCGCCGGTGTTGGCACCGCTCCAACGGCCGCACCGGCTTACCCGTAATTGAGCCTACGCCTCGTATGGCCCTAAAAATCTCTCTCCGTTAAAGTGAATCAGATGAGACGGTGCGTCTGCTACCCATACCTCTGTCTCCCACGAAATCTCTTGAAGGTATTGAATCATAGCGGAGCGTGTGAGAAAAGCGGTAACGTATACCAGTGGAAATTTCGACAACTCGAATAGCTTTTTTAATTCTCCGCGCCGTTTTGGATTTATCGGGCCGTGGGACGTTACCGCCTCGATCAAGACGAGCCACTTTTTTACCGTGTAGCCGATAACCAAATCTGGCATTTTGCCATGAGTATCAAAGGTCAGACCAATGGCGCTTAACGCGCCGCGGTCGAAGTGCGCGAATTTTTCGTCGGTGTCACCCACATACAAAACCCTGCCTCCGGGTGTGAATCGCGGGCAAAATTCTTTGATGATTTGTTCGACCAAAATATTCTGTCCGCCGGGCGACAAAGCAATCGTCTTGCCGTGCGAGACAACAATTGGAATGCGCGACATTTCTCGTTCTTGCGCATACCGTGTTTTAAGTGTTTCCATGGAAGCCAGGAAAGCGCCCAAGGATTGTTGCCAAATCGGCAGTCCGTAACCCCGCACAAGTTCCAATGCACTCTTTTCAATTTGATAAACTGTTTTACCGCTGTTCACCGGTCGGAGTGGATCGTCTGGATTTATGATGATTAAACCGGCGTCAAGGAATTGATGTACGGTTTGTCGTCTAACTGATGAACGACAATTATAATTCCCCCTGACGGCAAGTAGAATTCCCGGCTTTTTAAGGCGGGATCGGCCAATCTGTTTCCCTGCAAATCAGGGGGGCGGAATGGTCACAGATCGACAGGTGAAGAGAATGATGGATGTT
>JBBRQD010000035.1:0-50033 GCA_038227045.1 Planctomycetota bacterium | reverse complement strand
TTCTCGCTTGCGGCGGGCGGCGTTGAACTTCGTTGGTCTCGCACGGCGTATCTTCCCAAATACGCCTTTGCTCGACCGCCTCGTTCAACTTGCCCGGCGCGGCGCGATAATGACGCTTTAGAATCGCGCGGGTCAATAGTTTGCTTTTTCTTCGCATTGACCGCGCGCACTTTGTGAATAGTATCATTTCTTGACAAAGCAGATTAAGCGGGAGTGCACGAGTGGCAAAATTGGTTCTGCGCACCGGTCCTAATGCCGGTACGGAATATCCGATCAAAGACGCACGCTTCCAAATGGGGAGGCGTTCGCAAAGCGATGCGCCGGTGGCGGACGCCAAATGTTCTCGCGAACACGCGGTCATCCACGACCAGTCTGGCACGCTGTACGTTCAAGACCTCTCGCGCAACGGCACGTATGTCAATGACAAGGGCGCATTGAAATCCGAGCCGGGCACGGCGTTGAAATTCGGCGACAAGATCAAAATCGGCGATACCATCTTCGAACTGATCGACGAGAAAGCCGAACCGATCGCCATCGATATTCCCGGTTATACGATTCTCGAAAAAGTCGGCCTGGGCGGCATGGGTGTTGTCTATAAGGCCAAGCAGATCTCGATGGACCGCGTGGTGGCGCTGAAGGTGCTCAACGAGCGCTATTCGAACAACGCCGAATTCGTCGACCGCTTTATCCGCGAGGCGCGAGCGGCCGGCAAGCTGAACCATCCGAACGTGATCCACGTCCACGACATTTCGCGCGCCAATGGGCGGCATTATTTCTCGATGGAATTCATCGACGGCCCGTCCGTGCGCGAATTGTTGAAAATAGAAAAGCGCATCGAAGTCAACAAGGCGCTCGACATTGCCTTGCAGGCCGCCAAGGCGCTGGAATTCGCGCACGGAAACCGCATTGTTCACCGCGATATCAAGCCCGACAATTTAATGCTGACGCGCGAGGGCATTGTCAAAATCGCCGACCTCGGCATCGCGAAGACATTCGAAGAAAGCGGGCCGTCGGGATCGAAGGAGCATCGCGGCGTGCTGGGAACGCCCCATTATATGGCGCCCGAACAGGCGCTTGGAAAAGCCATCGACCATCGCGTGGACATTTATTCGCTGGGCGCCACGTTCTATCACATGATCACCGGACACACGCCGTTCTCCGGCTCGACCGCGCAGGAGATTTTGAAAGCGCACGTCCAGACGTCGCTGCCGCCGATTCAGGATCTCAACACCACCGCGCCAGACCCCGTGTGCTTCATCATCGAACGGATGATGGCCAAGCTGCCCGAAAAGCGCTATCAGAACATGTCTCTGCTGATTGAGGACATCGAGCGCGTTCAGAGCGGAAATGTCAAAGGCATCGAACGCATCGAATCCACGGATTCGACAGTGTTGCGTGCCGTAAAAGGTGCGCCGGTAAACGTGGTGAAAGAGCGGCCGCCCGTGGAGTCTTCGCGAAAGAGCGCCAGGTCCAGACCGCGCCGCGAATCGGTCTCGGTCTCGGCGGAACAGGCGACAGGGCTGCATATTCCAGTTCAAAAAATAGTCTCGGCCCTCATCTGGATCGTGCTGTTGTTCGGCGCAATTTATGCAGTGATTCAATTGCCGAAATTACTGACGCCCAAGCCCGAGGCCGAACCGGTGGTCAAGGAGAAGCCTCCCAAGCCGAGCAAGATGGAAGCGCGCGCGTTGCTAGGGCAGGCCAACGACGCTCTGGCCGACAACAATTTGAAGAAATTCGAACTGCTGCTTCTGAGAGTAAAAAATAATTTTGCCGACACGCAAGAGAGCGAGAAGGCCGACAAACTGTTGTTTGAACTCGCGAAATCCAATGTCGAAAACGGCCGCCAGGCGTCGGTCAAAGCGCTCGACGAGGCCAAAAAATTTGAAGCGGACAACCCGCAGGACACCGCCGGGATTCTGGCAAAATATAAAGAAGTCGTGGCCGTCTCCGGGGGAAACGGGGATATTTACAAAGAAGCCAAAGCGAAAGTCGATCAACTCGACAAAGGCGTCGATCCGAAGCAGCCGCAGCCCGGTCCGAAAACGTCGGCGTCGGCAAAAGATACGCTGGATAAAGCGGGAGCTCTGAAGACTGCGTTCGACTACGATGGTGCGCGAAAAACGCTGAAAGATTTCATCTATTCGACGCAGAATCTCGAAGACGGCGCGGAAGCCCGCAGCCAGCTCAGGAAGGTGGACGACGAAGCCAAGGCGAAGGTCAAGGACATGAAAGACAAAACCGCCAAGATGGACGCGCTGGCGGCCGCAACGGAATGGGCCAAATATTCGCTGGCCGTAAAGGATGAAGCAAACGCGGCCGAAGTGAAACCGATTCTCGAGGATTTGGAAGAGAAGACGCAAACGGTCGCCATGGAAGAGCTTGGAAAGGCCTCCGAAAAGGCCAAGACAAACAAGTACGCCGAAGCCACCGAGGCGGTTGTGGCGATGGAGAAAAAGTGGGCGGGACTGAAATGGTCGCGCGTGGCAAAAGGAAAAGAAGCCTCCTACAAGCAGCAGAAAACGCTGTACGACACCGTTCTGAAACTGCTGGCCGAAAAAGCCGCCGCCGGTCCCATCGCGCTGCCATTTCCGGTGCAGACAAAATTCAAGAGTCAGGAAAAGTGGGCGGTGGCGGGAGTCAAGGACGAGTCCTTGGTATTGGACCCGATCCCCGCAAAAGCCGCCCCTGGAGTTGCCTTGAAGCTCAGCGATCTCGGCGCGAAAGAGCAATACCAATTGGTGATGCTCGTGATGCCGAAGGACTTGAACAAAGAGCAGCACTTGCAGCTCAAAGCGTTCTGCACGGAACGCGGCTTGTCGGACGAGGCGGATAAGCACGAGGCGAAGGCGGATGCGGCGGCGAATTGATATTCAGATTCGCGATTCGCCGATAAATTCAAGCATTTTGGCGGGTTAGAAACCCGCCCTACTTTTTCCACTGGAAGCACTTTTACCGTGCAACGCACCCCGATCTTTCCAAACGCCGCGCTGTTCGTTCTTGCGCTCTCTTGCTTCATGAGTACCGCGTGCGGCGAAGAACCCGTGCCCGGAGACGAGATTCTGGGGCAGGGGGATTTCCGTTATCGCGTCGTCAAGAATTGGGGCGACGGGGCCCTTAAGGGCATCACTATCGGCAACGGACACGGACTCGCTTTTGATGCCGCCGGACGTTTGTTTTTCTTGAACGACAACCCGAAAAACAATGTCCTGATCCTCAGCACCGATGGAAAATTGCTCGACCAGTGGACCGGCAATATGCCGGGTGCGCATGGCCTGACTCTGGTGCGCGAGAACGACGCCGAAGTCCTTTTTATCACCGATACGGCCAAGCATGAAGTGCGCAAGTTTTCGCTCGATGGCAAAGAGCTGCTGAAAATCGGCTGGCCCGAATCCACGAAGCTCTATGCAAAAGCCGATGAGTTTCGTCCGTCTAAAACAGTCTGGCTCGGCGGCGAATTCCTGGTCTTCGACGGCTATGGCAAGGATTTTATTTTCCACCACAAAGCGGACGGTTCGCTGTTGCGCGTGTGGGGTGGAAATATTGGAGAGGGAGAAGCGCAGCTCAAGCACTGGGGGCCGCACGGCGGGACGCTCGACACGCGCGTGCCCGAGCGCCCGCTGCTTATGATCGGCATGAGCGATCAGCAGTACATCAAGCGCTTCAAATCGGACGGCACGTATGTCGACACGATTCCAATGCCCGGCGGCAATCCGCGCGATGGCGTGCTGTTCGGCGCGTATCTGTTTGTTCCGCATCTGGGCGACAAATGGCCGCAGGACCGCAATTCACGCGGCTTTATTTCAGTGCTCGACACCGAGTACAAAATCGTTTCAAACATCGGTGCTCCTGCAGCAGTTTATACCGACGGCATCTTGCAGCCGATGAAGACCAATTCGCAGGTTTTCATTCACCCGCACGGGGTGGCGCTGGACAAGGCCGGCAATCTGTACGTGGCGCAGTTCGCGTCGCCATCGATGCCGATTTTGAAATTGGAACGGGTCAAATAAATATCCGCGATTGATTTGGACTTGGAATTAGAGTCGTCTAGCGCGTCTCCGCCGAGTATGTATCGAAGGCTTCCGCGATTTTCGCGGCTTTCTCGTCGCCTTTGTGAAAGATGAAGCGGTGCCGGAGCTTCAAGCGTTCGCCACTTTTCAATTCAAAGGCCACGTCTGGCAGTTCCTTGTTGAAACCGTGCGAGCCAAACGCGTTCGCGGTGAAGAGTCCATAGGTTCTCACATGCCAGCGGGTTGGATAACGAAAACTGGAGGGATGATTGAGCATGGCGATGCCCAGTTGCTCGCCTTCGACGGGGCCGTGATAATCGCACCATTTCGCGGGCTTGTTCCAGGCGTCGGCGTCGGTGATGCCTTCGCTGTTTATGAGCTGACCGCCCTGCTTTGAATCCACGGCCATGCTGCTGGGCACGCGGATGGACAAGCCGGCGTCCTTACTGTCGTCGAATTTCACGGGGCCGTCGCTGGCAATGAGATCCTGATCGAAGTCGATGACGCGGGTGCCAGCGACGACGCGAAAAGTCATGCGGCGTTCTTCGGTGAGAATGCGCTTCCCCGCGGAATCGAGGTAGTCGCAGATTTCGGCGATGACGGCCTTTTCGCCATCCGCTTCGAGCTTGGTGTATTCACGGTGCTTTTCAGTGCCCAGCTTCGCCAACCCTTCCCTGGCGGCCTTTTCTCTTTTCGGAATCTTCAAGGACTCGTCAAACGATGCGCGCTCGGCCCAGGTGTCGATGCCGGAGATATGTTCATGGCCGAAATTAATGCCGCGGTGATGCGGATGATCCGTCTGCTCGCCTTCGACCTGTTGCATGGGATAGGCGCGCGTCATCGCTTTCCCAGTCGGTCCGTAGACCGGAAAGAGGTACGGCTTGTTCGCCTGATCGATGACATAAGACGCGAACGGTTTGCCGTCGATTTTGATGTCGGCACCACCGGTCGCAGTGCGCTCGATCGTGAAAATATTTTCCGCTGTTCGGACGGCTGTGGCGATGAGTATCAGTACGGGCAGGAAGTGAATTGATTTCATGAGAGTCCGATGATTAGAGTTTAATTTAGGAGCACCGACGACATACCCCACGGATTGTTTTCAGCGAACCAGATTTGCCACGGTTTATTCGTCGTCAAGCAGATACACAAGTTGCGCACCGCCGGCGTTAAACATCAGCGAGTGAACGTGATCGCTCGCCACAATTCGAACACGCGTCAATTCACCATCGGGCGCCGCGATTCTTTGCACAAACGTTCCCTTGCCCGAAAGATCGTATACGCTCACAAACCGCGCAGTCTTGCCCACGCGGCGGCGAATCAGGCATGGGGCGTCTTGGTCGGGGCGATAACCGATGCCGACTGCGGAGTAGATTTTTTCGTCGGGCGCTCCGGCGAAAAACACACGGAGCCGGGCGGCGTTCTTTTTCGTATCGACGTCTCCGGAAAAGATCCAGCTTGAGTTCCCTTTTGGCGTCCATTCCAGAATGTTCTTCAAATGTTGATAACCGTTGTCATTTCCGAGCGGCGCAATTTTTTGCGGCGACAATTCCTCGCCAGAGACGACAGGGTCGGTGATGGCGTGCGCGGCGAGATCGATTGTCGCCTCGTGTTCCGTTTTTACTTCAACCACATCGACCAGTATTGATTGGGTCAGAAAGAGATAGCGGCGAAGCAGCGTGTCGGGATATGAGCCGGTGCTTTCGGAGGCGCAGGCCGTGTATTCGCCAGCAGCGGTGCTGCCATTCTTGACCCATAGAAGCTTTCCCGTGTTGACGAATTGATCGGTTTGATTGAGCGTGACCGTGTTGTGGGCAATGGTCCGCTTCGCCCAAGTCTTATATTCTTTATGCGTGTAGCCGATGCGGCCGATGTCGGCGAGCCATTCGCGCCCGTTGGCGTAGAGCATCAAATTGAGTTTGTCGAAATGTCCATGCCCCGATGCGTCGCCGCCGGGCGTGCCGTAATGATGCACGGCGCAGACCGCATCGCGTCCCTGGCCGACTCGCAAATAAAGCAGGCCGACGCTGCTCAAATCGGTGGTTTTTTCCTCAAGTGGACGCGCCGGTTTGGCATCCGGGCCGAGCAGCGCCGCGAGTTTCGCGGGATTGTCCCATGCGAGCGCCTGGGCGTAACGCGGCTCCTTATATGTTCTCCACGCCCATTCAAACGACGCGTCAAACATGTGGTAGTTGGCGGGATCGCTGTCGTTGACGCAGGGAAACGTGCCGTCCGGATAGGTCGCGCGCAGTGGACTGCTTAAGAACAATTTGAAACGCGGATTTTCGTGAAGATGGATGTTCATGCGCCGTGCAATCTCGATGGTTTCGATCATCGGACGCATGACGTACGACTGATAGGCCATCGTGCCTTCCCACCACATGCCATCGTCGCCCACGCCGCGCTGGAGTTGCGCGAGAAGTCCGCTTGTGCCGTTGAGCGCCTTATCGACGAGCGCGGCGTCGCTGAGCACCGAGGCAATACACATCAGGGCCGCGTTGTACCATGCCTGGCGATTCTCAAGAGCCATGGGGTATGCGAGCAATGTGGCGGCTGTCAGGCGAAAAAAATCCTTTTCGACATGCAGCCGCTCGGCATCGCTCCAAGAAGGAGAGATGCGCGTGAGGTCGTAGGCTTTGGTGAGCGGAATAATTCCTTCGGCCTCTTCGAGACTTTGCACGCGGCGGCGGCCGCCCAGGGGCGCGAACATGCCGCGATGGCCCCAGCGATCGATGCGTCCGGGATACGACGGATAGTCATCGGCAAATTTGATCAGGATGCGTTTGACTCCGAGCGCGTATTTTTCATCGCCGGAATAGGCGAAGGCCCAGGCGAGCTGCAGCGCGGCTGCTTCGGCCTGGCTGTGCAGGATGCCACGGTAGGCTGCGAGAGTCCGTTCGTCGCTGTAGTGCTTGTGGCACTTGGGACATTCGTGATCGGCCGGCGTGATCATGGTCAACTGCGTGCCGTCGTCGGCGCACGCATAATAAAAAAACCAGGAGCCAAAACCGTCGGGCAAGGCGACCGGTTTTTCGACCAATGGATCGGCGGTTTTGCAGGCGGCGTCTTTGAGTTTTGAAAAATCGACGCCAGCCCGGATCGTGGCTAAGTCCGCGGCGCTTGCCGCGAGCCGCGGGGGCGGCGGAAATTCCGGGACGAGGATGTCGCCGGCATGGATGCGAAGCTGCGCCAGCAGCACGATAACGGCGACGATTCGAAGAGTATATGATGAGTTGAATCGCATTCGAGCCAGAGACATTTTTGCGTCCGGTTGCGTGAGTTGATGTAAACAGACGAATACAGTACAGTGCTGGCTCGCCGGTGTAAAGATGAAGCCGTTCTTCGGCAGGCCACGAGTAATACCATGCTGCGTCATGTTTGGTTAGTTTCCATTTTGGCGGGATTGATTTTTGAAGCGGGTCTTCACGCCGAGGATGCCAAGCCTCGTTTCATCGTATCACTCTCTATTTTAGGTGTCACCGGGGGAGGCGGCGCGCAGGATGCGGACGCGCTCGCGGCGCATTTAAGCAGTGGCGGCTGGTGCACGGCGGCCGCCGCAGGGGCGGAGGTTCGGCCGATTCGCTGGAACAAACGGCCGGAAAAAATTCCCGCGAACGAATGGGTTTCGGTGGTGCTGAGCGGATTTGGCGTGCAGGCACATGCGTTTGTGTTCATGTTTGACGGACACCACGGCGCGCCGCGTCTGCTGGCTCATGTGCCTTACAAACTGTCAGTGATGCCCAGCGGCGCGAAGCAATGGTTTCTTCCTGTCGGCCAGATTGCGAACTCGTTCGGTACCGAATATCGGCGTACTCCCATTCCGGTGCAAACTGCGGAAGGGGCGTTGGTTTCCATAAAAATAGGCGCGGAAGAAGCAAAGGCGGGCGCTCCGGAGAACGCTGGAGCGGCGACGGTCACTTTCGGCGAAGCACTGCCGGCGATGGAAGCCATGCTCTGCGCGGCGCTGTGTGAAAATGGCTGGACGCCGACGTGGGAACAGACGGAGCAGAGCATCCGATTGGATCTTCGCTTCGCGTTCAAGAGTGTGTTCATGCGCGTGACGCGGCAAGCGGGAAATGCGAACAGCGTTCGGCTCAAAGAAGGAATTCCCGAGGATCAGTATTTCGGTTTTCTGACGCGCTTGTTGTATGCGCTGAAAGCGGACACCGGCATCGCCGATTTTGCCTGGCTCGGCAGTGGCCGATTTCAATTGCTCGCTGCTTCAGCGGAGCGGGTATGCGGCGCGGGCGACGGCGGAATTGCCGCGTTCGATCCGCGAAACGGCAAGCGCCTTTGGGCTTCCGCCGCCGCGAAAATTCCCGACGCGTTTGATTCTTTATTGGATGACGGCGGCCATGATCGGGTGTTGCGAGTTTCCGGTGGAGTGGCGGCGGTGAATCTCGCCGCCGGAGGCGCGCAAAAAGTGCTCGCGCCCGTGGCGCCCAGTGTGCCCTGGGGCGTTGCCGTGCGCGATGACGGAACGGCGTCAGTCGTGCGACTTGCCGCTCTCGATGCGTATCGAAATGGGACGTTGCTGTGGCAGAAAGAAGAGGCTTCGAACATCACGGCGGGGCCGGCGATGACGGCGAATTTTATTTTTGCCGGGACCGCTGATGGCGAGCTGTTTTGCCGCGGCATTGAGGACGGGGCGGAGAAGTGGCGCAAAAGTTCGGGCGGAGAATGGCGCGGAAATATTGTCGCTTCGGGGACGACGATTCTCGCGTTCACGAAAAACGAGGACGCGGTTGTGGCATTGGGCGCAAACGACGGCGCTGCGATTTGGAAGCAGCCCATTGGCGACGTGTTGCTCAAAGCACCGATTGCGTTGAATGGGCAGTATTTGGTTATTGGGAAGAACAATCGGATCGTGCTGCTGAATTCCACGGATGGAAAAATCGCGGCGGAAGCCCGTTGGCCGACATGGGTGGTCGATGCAATTCCAGTTACCGTTGACGGCCGTTCGCTGGTAGTGTGTTCGGACATTCGCGGCAAGCTGAGTTTTTTGGATGCGGCGAATCTGAAGGTTATTCGCGAGGTGTCCTTGCCCGCGCGTCCCAGCGGCGGCTTGAAATTCGTGCGGGAGTTTCCATCCCTGTGGGGCGCGGCAGAGGCGGATGCGGACCCGTTGGCTGCGTTGACGCAGGACGATCCCGCCGGGAAACCGAAACCCGCCATTCTGGCTACCGATGGCGATGGATTTTGCTATATCGTGAAGATAAAATAGACACCGCTGGATTTCGGAACGCAAACGAATGAATTTAATCACAAAATCGCTCCGTAAAATAGGACTGTTCGCCGTGTTGACGGTGGCCGCGTGCGGGTGGCTGAGCGTGTCAATCGCCCACTCCGGGGAAGCGCGCGATGTCGAGGAGAAAAATGCCAACGAACTTGCCGGTTTATTGGGCGACGAAACTCGCGACCTGGAACTGCTCCACGCAACACATTTTGCGTCGCTGACATCGTGGGATCATGTGCAACCGGCCAATGTGCCGGCGGCGCAAAAAGACGCGACATTTCACTGGCGGAACGAAGGACCGTTGGTCATGCCGCTGGACGACGGCGCAATCGGCAGTCTCGTGGACGTTCCCGAGACCGCAACATTCCGCGTTTATTTAAGGCACCAGCTTGGCAGCAACACGACTGTTCCCGTCACGCTCGCGTTGACGCCTCAAAAAGTGACTGAAGCGGCACCGGAAAAAGTTGAGGCTGCGGCAACGCGTTCTTTTACGGATCTTGAACCGGCGCTTACGCATGTGTTCGGCCAGGTAAAACTGGGCAGTTCGATGACGGGACGGGAACTGGAGAAGAACAAGCCGCTGCGTTTTGAAAGCGAGACGCAACTGGTTGCTGTTCCTCCGGACATGACGCTGGTGTGGGAATATTGGGACGTTGAACTGAAAAAAGGTGTCTATCGCGCGTCGCTTTCCAAGGCCGACAAACGCGTGCGCGCGAGCGCACTTCTGTTGACGCGCAGTAAGGAGTTTCGACCCAGTCTGGCCACTTCCGTGCAACGGACCATCGGCCGCATTTACATGCGTTTCAAAGTTGACGATCCCGGCGCAAAACGCGGAACAAAATTTACCGTGGATGCCAGCCTCAGTTATCACTTTGGACCGCGTGCGTCGAAAAGCAATAAGGAAGGCGTGTGGTCCTGGAACATTGGAAACACCGCTCCGTCTTCAGTTGGAGAATGGTCGCCGTTCATTGAAGCCACCGAAGCGGCCGTGCCTGGCACCGGTCCGTGGTCTACTTGCAATCTGTCTGTCAAAGGCGTTCAGAGCGGAAATATCGAAGTGCAGTTGGCCTGGTTTCCGCATGAGCGCGCAGTCGATCTGTCGGTAAAAACGGGAGTAGGCGGGGGCTTGGCGATGCTTCGCGTGCCGAATGGAGTCTGGACTTTCACGCCGCAGACGGGCGTCGCGGGGTGGGGCATGTGGAACCCGGTGGTGCTCAAACAAGTCATGACGCAGGAGGCGGTCATTGAACGGTATTTCACCTGGGCGCAACAGGCCGCCGCTCGCCTGGGGCTGAAGGATGGCCACCCGATGCCGAAGCTGATTCGCCTGTTTTGCGGATGCGGAGTGCTGCCGTCGAATCGGGAACGCGCCTCGGAGATGCTGGCGAAGTTGGGAGTCAGTTGGATCGATGGCGCGTCCGAAAGTGTCGTCAAAAAATATGGCCTTCACGATGAAACGTGTGCGTACAACACGGCGGACGCGGCGGGCCTCGCGCGTGGCATGAGCGAGGCGCAGCGGCTGAAGATGACCAAGATTAAGATTGGCGACGAGATCGACACGCTGATGGATCCGGCGGCGATCAATTCGGATTCAAGCAAACGCGAGGGGTTTCACCAATATTTAAAGGCTCAGGCGAGAATCGAGGGCATGGATATTCCGGCGTTCCTGGGCGTCGAGGATTTGAACAACATCGATTGCCTCGGGAAGCTTTCGGCGAACCCGGGCCGGTTCGAACGCCGCTTGTTTTATCACTCGCAGTGTTTTGGCCACCTGGGCAGTTGCGACGAGTACAGAGCGATTACGCAGGCATTCGAGAAAAATTTTCCGAACGCGCACGTCTATAATAACTACTCGCCGCATCCGGTTTTTTTAACCGGCACGACGATGAACAGCAGCGATTGGTTCGTTCTGCCGCGGCACAAGGCTCAGACGCTGGGCTGGGCGGAGGACTGGGCCACCGGCGGGTCATGGGGGCATGGTTCTCACTATCAATGCACGAGCTTTTTCGCGGCGCTGGTCGAATGCGCGGTTCGCAAATACGGATACCCGTCCGGATTTTACGTGGGCACAAATTGCGGCGGCAGCGCGGAGAAGATTTTTGGTTGCGTGGCGGAGGGCGTCACCTGGCTGCATTTATACGACTGGGGGCCGGTGGACAGATGGACGGACGGGAGCAATGCGTGGAGTGAACACGAGGGCGAGTATTATTCCGTTCTGTGCGCGGCCAGCGCCATTGGTCCGGCGGACGAGATCATCGCCAAGGGCCGGCGCGAGGCACGAAGAACCGCGATTGTCTACAATCGCAGCCATGAAATCCTGCACGACGGCGCGGGCCGGATGAACCACGATTGGATGTGGACATTCATCGGGCTCAAGAGTTCGCAGATTCCGGTGGATGTGATCATCGAAGAGGATTTGAACGCCGACGATTTGAAACGCTACGACTGCATCGTGCTGGGAGGATTCAATCTTTCCAGAACTCACATGACCGCCTTGAAAAAATGGGTCGAGTCCGGCGGTTTGCTGATCGGAACCGGCGGCGCGGCGATGTACGATATTTACGATGACCCACTGCCGGAAACGCTTGAGGTGTTTGGGGCGCGCCAGCGATTGTCCGGTGCGAAGGACAAAGCGTCGGTGGCTCGGGTGAAATTTCAAAAGACGGAACTGTTTCCTGAATTCGAATGCGCGGCGGGCGCGCTGACTTTTCTGCTTGAACCGACAGCCGGAAAAAGCGTGGCGAATTATGGCGGCGGCGAATGCGCGGCGGTGGTGAATTCGGTGGGCAAGGGGCAGGCGATTTTGTTGGGCTTTCAGCCCGGCGCTGCGTATCGTGACAATGGCAGAGCTGCGGGAAATGCGCGCGCGTGGCTTGCGGCTCCTTTCTTGAAACGGCTTGGGCGGCAACGCGTGGAGTTCGATCACCACGAGTCGGAAGCCACATTGTTCGAACACGACAGCGGGCTGGCCGTGATGCTGGCGAGCTTCGGCGGATTGTCGCCGGAAGGCGGAAGCAATCTTTCGGTTCAGACGGACCGGACGATTAAAGAGGTCGTGAGCGCGCTTCGCGGGCCTTTGGAATGGAAGCGGGTTGGGGATCGGATTGAAATTAAGACGCGGCGGCTGGAGCCGGTTGACGTGGTGATTTTGAAGTGAACGAAAGCGTTGCGAATCGGAGGGTTGGAGCGTAAACGCTCCAACCCTTGGCATTGCAGGCGGGATTGAATGACTTGGGTTAGTTGTTCTTCTTTTCTCTCGGAGCGAACATCGGTTCGATTTTCTTGAACTGATCGTCCGTCAGGATTGTCTTCAATTCGGTCTTGAATTCTTCGCGAGCTTTCATCATGTCGGCGTAAATGGCCTTCTTCGCATCGGCATCCGCAGCGGCCTTTATTTTGTCGGTGACGGGCTTCACTGTCTTGTCGTAGGATTCCGTAATTTTTGTCTTCTGTTCGTCCTTCAACGCGAGATCGCCAGTGAGGGCGGCGGCGATGGATTCGGGATTGGCGCGCGCGGGGCGCTTTTTTTCGCCTTCTTCAGCGCGCAGGCTTGCCTGACAGGTCAACAAGAGCACGGCCAGAGCGACCGGGATATAGCGTGTTGCGTACTTCATTTTCCAGACCCTTTCAAATGGGCTCGCCGCACGCCGTCTCACGCAGACCGCTTGTGGTAAACCGCTTTTTAGTTCCGCATTCCGAAAAACACCATTAAATGGTGCCGGCGAGAGCATTCTCAATGTCCGTGAGAATGCGGTGAAATATAGTAGCCTGAGTGCAACGGGTTCTTCCAATAATTGTGGCGAGAGGCTTTTTCATTCGGCAACAGGAATGGGTTTGATGTTCGGAAAAGACGGCCCAACGTTTTTTGAGCTGATCCATCAGGCTCTCGTGTCCACTCAGCAGGGGTACGACATGCTGGCGCCCAAATTCGACGCGACGCCGTTTCGGACGCCGGACGTGGTGCTGGAGCCGGCGATTGCAGAGATCGGCCCCGTCGATGCGGCTCTTGATATTTGTTGCGGAACCGGGGCGGCGATGCGTTTTCTCAAGCCGCTGTGCCGCCAGCGTCTCGCGGGCGTCGATTTCAGTTCGGGGATGTTGAGCAAGGCGCGGGAGAATATGGCGGAGGTTTCAGGAACCTGCGCGGTCGAATTTCTCGAAACGGATGTCCTGGCAATGTCCTTTCACGAGGCGTTCGATGTCGCGACGTGCTTTGGAGCGCTCGGCCATATTCTTCCAAAAGATCAGCGCACGTTTATGCGGAATATTCGGCAGGCGCTAAAACCGGGCGGCCGGTTCGTTTTCGTCACGGCGCCTCATCCGAGATTGTTGTCGCCCGCAAGTCTCATTTTTAGGACGTTCGATGCGATCATGGCGGTGCGGAACTGGATATTGAAGCCGCCGTTTATTATGTACTATCTGAATTTCCTGCTGCCGGAAATTGAAGTGTTGCTAAAAGAAGAAGGATTTTCGGTCGAGATTCGGCCGGGATTTTTTGCGGAGCCGTTTCAGCGAAGTTGTCTTGTAATTGCGACGCGTAAACCGTGAAATGCGCCGCCTACTGCTTGAAATCGGTGTCCGCTTCCTTCAAATCCAACTCTTTAATCCACGCGTTGCGGAAACGGACGTCGTGGCCTTCGCATTGGAGTTTCAGTCCGCCCGGCGTGTCGGTGATGCCTTTTCCGCCGTCGTTGCCGCCGTCGATTCCGGAGTTCGCGCCACCCCATACCTGGTTGATCTTGACGTTGGTGTGTACCTTCACGCCATTGAAATACATACTGACGATTGCTTTCTCATCCAACTTTCCATCTTTGAAACGCGCGGCGCGGAAGGTGATATCGTAGGCGTTCCACTTGCCGAGACCTTTGTAGTGTTCGTAGGGCGATTCGGTTTCATTGATTACCGCGCCCATGCCGTGCTTGGTTTTGTCGCCGTCGCAGATTTGTATTTCGTAGCGGTTTTGAAGGTACACGCCGCTGTTGCCGTGCGGTTTCATGGCCAGAAATTCGATGTGCAGGCGAAAGTCGCGATAAGCTTTCTTGGTCACGATATCCGCCGTGCCGAACTTGCCGCCGGCGGCGACGGGATCGTCGGTCATGACGACCGTGCCCTTGTCGACTGGGTCGTCGACGATCTTCCATTTGATCGGCAGCGCGGATTTGAACCCCGGACCTTCCCAATAGGTCCACTTGTCGTCGAGCATCTGGCGCGAGCCGTCGAGGATGACTTCGGCGCCTTCGATCGGAACGGCGCCGAGGCCCACTTCGGCCCTGACTGCGGCGTTCGATATTGCCGCAACTATCGCCAGACACAAAACCGTTTTGAAATAATTCATAAGCATCGAGAGTCCCTTTTTGATGAGCGCACATGAGCGGTCTGTACAAAAGGACATTCACCGGTGCCGGCGATATATTCTTGAAAAAGTTTCGCTTTCAATTTTTAGCCGAAACTCTATGATTCCTCGTTCGAATTTGAATTCGCGATACAGGGAAAAAATACATGAGCATTCTCGTTGGGAAAGAAACACGCGTCATCTGCCAGGGCATCACCGGAACTTCCGGCGCGCAGCACACCACTTTCTGCTACCGCTATGGCACTAAAATGGTGGGCGGCGTCACGCCAGGCAAAGGCGGCACGACCTTCGATATAGCCGACGCGGAAACGGGCGGCGGCTTTGACGGAAAACAAAAATCTCCTGGCGCGAAGCTGCCGATTTTCAACAGCGTCGCCGATGCGGTGAGCGCCACGGGTGCCGATGCAACGATGATCTTCGTTCCGCCGCCATTCGCTGCCGATGCAATCATCGAAGCGGCCGATGCCGGCATCCGCATTATATGCGCGATCACCGAAGGCATTCCCGTCATCGACATGGTCAAGGTCATGCAGTATTTGAAGAACCGCCCGCATGTCCGGCTGATCGGGCCGAATTGTCCGGGCGTGATTACGCCCGAAGAATGCAAGATCGGCATCATGCCTGGATACATCCATAAGAAGGGTGACATTGGAATTCTCTCGCGCTCCGGCACGCTGACGTACGAAGCCGTCTGGCAGGTCACGTCGTTGGGCAGCGGGCAGAGCACCTGCGTGGGCATTGGCGGCGATCCGGTCAAGGGCACGGATTTCATCGACGTATTGCAGATGTTCCAGAACGACGCTCAGACCGCAGGCGTGATGATGATCGGCGAAATTGGCGGAGCCGCGGAAGAAGAAGCGGCGGGCTGGATCAAGAAGCACATGACCAAGCCGGTCGCCGGATTCATCGCCGGCCGTACCGCGCCGCCCGGCCGCCGCATGGGCCACGCCGGTGCGATCGTCTCCGGCAACGCCGGCACGGCGGAGAGCAAAGTGAACGCGATGCGCGAAGCCGGCATCGCGGTGTGCGACAGCCCTTCCGATATGGGCGCGACGCTGCTGCGTAAAATGGGACGAATTAAGTAAGCGCTTGCCCGTAGCACCCGGATTCAATCTTATGAATAGATCCAACGCTCGGGCCGGCGAGGGTGGCGGGCTTCCCAAAGGACTTTCGCTCTTTCGATTTATTCTGTTCTCGTTCATTCTGCTGGGTGGCGTGTATGGCGGCGCGTCGCTTTACTTTAACGCGCTGCCGATTCCCGGCGATTTCCCACCGGCCGGCCAGGGAATCCCCTCCGCATATTGGGAACCGAATCCCCTGTGGTTGCCTTCATGGATTTTGATCCAGGAACAGGTGCTGGTCCGGCACGCGCCAGACGGATATCGTTACTCAAGTCAACTGGGTCACGCAACGTTCGGGAGCCTTTGCATTATTCTGGGAATGGTGTTGTTCGCCGCAATCGGCTGGAGCGTGGGCGAATGGACGCGAAAGTGGTGGGTGCGGAATCGCGGATGATGGCCTCCGTAAATGTGCGGACAGAATTCTGCAAACGCTCAAGTCTTATTATAGGACTCAAAAACAATCGCCGTGCGTTTCGGAATCGGTTTTGTCAACCGCCCTCGTGTAGGACGGTACTGCGGGTACTGCGGTGGTGCGGTGTTGTTTTGAGGACGCATTGGCCAAACACGTCCGAAGCCGCACGACGAAAGTCTGTCATTGATACAACGGATGAATTTTTGACTTTGGACACAGAGGTGTCGAAAATCATCGAAAAGAATTGAACGCGACTATAATTTTCAAAATGTAACAATCGAGACCATTGACCGGTCGAAATTTAGGAGGCGTCGAATGCCGCTTGCTGCTTTTCCGAAATGCTATTTAAATGCTCTTTGCGTTGACAAGACGATGAGTGTCGACGAATGGATCGAGCGCGCCGCGAACGAACTCGATGTCGACGGCCTCGAATTCTATTGGGGCTTTACGCCTGGCGATCCGGACGAACAGGCGCGTCTGCGCGCGCTCGCCAAAGCGCGTGAACTGTCCATTCCAATGATGTGCTACTCGCCGGATTTCATTAAACCCGATCCCGCCGAACGGCGCCTTGAAATCGAAAAGCAGAAGCTCGCGATTGAAGGCACTGCGCGACTGGGCGGAACGTTTTGCCGCGTCTTGAGCGGGCAGCGGCGCACCGATGTCTCGATTCCCGACGGCATCAAACTCGCCGCCGATTCGATTGCCGAACTGATTCCCTATGCGCGCAAATTCGGCGTCACGCTGATCCTCGAAAATCATTACAAAGACGGCTTCTGGAAGTTCCCGGAATTCGCTCAGAAGATGGACGTGTTTCTGGCGCTGCTCGACGCCATCCCGCGATCGGAAAGTTTTGGAGTGAACTACGATCCGTCGAACGCAATCATTGCAGGTGACGATCCGATTGCGCTGCTGGAAGCGGTCAAGGACCGCGTCGTCACGATGCACGCCAGCGACCGCTATTTCGATGGCGGCACGGCGGAAGATCTGAGCAAACTTGAAGCCCATCCGCAAATGGGTTACGCGCCGATCTTGAAGCACGGCGTCGTCGGCCGCGGCTTGAACGATTTCGATAAAATCTTTTCCATTTTGAAAGGCGCCGGTTTTCACGGCTGGGTCAGCATCGAAGACGGCGAAGACGCCTCGCTCGGGATGGAACACCTGCGCTTATCGGCGGAGTTTTTGCGCGTAAAGATGGCGGAGCACGGTTTGTCTTAACGACGGTTTCGGATTAATCCATCGACGCTGGGATTTTTCATTTTTCATTTTTCATTTTTCATTTGTCATTTTCCATTTCTTCGAGCGATCGAGGTGTTTTAGTAAATGGGAAATGAGAACTGGAAAATGGAAAATGGGAAATGCTTTTTTAGACGGGTAGTTGTTCTTTGCGTCGTCGCATCGGCAGCATCTGCTTCCGCCGCGCAATTCAAATTCGGCACTCAGACGCTGACCGTTCCGGATGGCTTCGAAGTGGAGCTTGTCGCCGGGCCGCCGCTGGTCAATCGTCCCATCAATATGTCGCTGGACGAGCAAGGCCGGTTGTACGTCACCGACTCGGCGGGCATGAGCGATAAAACTCAGAAGCAACTCGAGACCAAACCGCACCGCATCGTGCGGCTGGACGCCGCCAATGTTCGCGGGCATTTCGAAAAGAGCGCCGTCTTTGCCGACAAGATGATGTTTCCGGAAGGCTGCCTTTGGCACGACGGCGCGTTGTATGTCTCCGCGCCGCCGCAGATTTGGAAGCTCACCGACACCGACGGCGACGGCATCGCCGATAAACGCGACGTGTGGCACGATGGCAAAACGCTGACCGGTTGCGCCAACGATCTGCACGGCCCGTATCTTGGGCGCGACGGCTGGTTCTATTGGTGCAAGGGCGCGTTTGCGGAACAGAAATATACGCTGCCGGACGGCAAGCCGTTCGTCACACGCGCCGCGCACATTTTTCGCGCGCGGCCGGATGGCACGGGTATTGAGCCGGTGCTCACCGGCGGCATGGACAATCCTATCGGGGTAGCATTCAATTCGGTGGGCGAACGATTTCTCTCGTGCACGTTTTTTCAAAATCCCGCCGGCGGAAAGCGCGACGGCCTCATTCATGCGATCTATGGCGGCGTGTATGGAAAAGTTCACGACGTGATCAACGGTCACAAGATGACCGGCGGCGTGATGCCCGTGCTGACGAATTGGGGCGCGGCGGCGCCCGCCGGAATAATGTGCTGCGATTCGTCGGTTTTCGGAGCGGATTTTCGCGACAATCTGTTTACGTGCTGCTTCAATCTTCACAAAGTCATGCGCACGATTCTCGTTCCGGACGGCGCGACGTACACCGCGCAGGATTCGGATTTTCTGTCGTCCGACAGCACCGATTTCCATCCGACCGACGTGCTCGAAGACGCCGACGGCAGCCTGCTCGTGGCGGATACAGGCGGTTGGTACAAAGTCTGTTGTCCCACGTCGCAGCTTGCGAAGCCGGATGTTTTGGGCGCGATTTATCGCATTCGCAAAACGGGGACGAAGACGATTACCGATCCACGCGGAATTGAGATTGTCTGGGACAAAATGCAACCTGATGAACTCTCGAAATTTTTGGGGGATGAGCGGCATTTGGTACGCAAGCGGGTGATTGAGGAATTCGGTAAAAAAGGTGAGGATGCAGTTAAAGCCTTGCGCGAAATTGTGGAGAAATCGTCAAGTATTGAAGCGCGGCGCAATGCGGTGTGGGCGCTGGCGAGGATTGAAACTCGAGTTGCGCGGGCGGTTACGCAGCGGGCGATGACCGAAGATCAAAATACATCGGTTATCCATTCGGCAATGCAGGTCACGTCGCTTTTGCGCGATGAAATGTCCCTTTTGTCGATTTGGTTCAAAGGCGATGGGAGCAATGAGGACATTTCAAACAAACGACTTGCGATTGAAGCGTGCGGGCGAGGAAACTCCGATATCCGTTTGGCGCTAGGAACGCGTTCAAAAAAAGAGCAGGCTGACGCGAAATGCACGGAATCCGGCGCGCCCGACGACGCAGCGTCGCGAGTTTGGGAGCACACCATTATTTTCGCGCAGTTCAGTCGCGCCAATGCCGAATTACTCCGTAACGAGCTGCACTCTCCAAATGTTTATAGATTACGGACAGCGCTTGTGGTTCTCGATCAAATGGATGGGCCCGATTTAAAGCCAGATATGGTATTGCGATTTATGGATAATCCGAGCGAGTGCGTGCGACTGACCGCGCGCTGGATTGTCTCGCATCGTCCCGAATGGGGCAACAGTCTCGCGGAGTATTATGGAAAAAAGCTCGGCGCAAAGTTCGCGAAGGAAGAAGACATTGCGGCGCTGGCCGCGCAACTCGCGCCGCTCGTTAAAGCTCCTGCGATCCAGGAACTCCTGGCGCACACGGCGCTCGAATCGGAAGGCGGCGCGCAACTTGTCGCGCTGCGCATCATAGCTGCTGCAAATTTGAAGGAAATTCCTGCGACTTGGTTGAGTGCGGTGGGGCATGCTCTAACGAGTTCGGATGTCAATGTGTTGACGCAGGCCGTTGCTGCCGCGCGCTCGTTTCCATCGCCCAAACAAGGCGACATTCGTTTTGGAGTCGAGCTTTCCATGCTGTCTCAAAACGCCGATTTGCCCGATTCGCTTCGCCTGAATGCGCTTGCGGCGACTGCCGGTTCGCCAGTGCTCGATGCACGGATGTTTGCTTTTCTGCTGAAAAATATCGACGTTTCAAAACCGTTGTCCGACCGCAATGCTGCGGTCAGCGCGCTGCTGAAGTCTGCGCTCACTCACGAACAGCGTCTCGCCCTTGTCGATGTGTTGAAGGAGCGCGCCGGACCGATGGAATTTCGCGGGTTGCTTCCGGCTTTTGAGCGCGGCGCTAATGAAGAGTTAGGCGCGAAGCTTCTCGATGCGTTGAAGACTTCGAAGAATGCGCGCGGATTGCGTGCTGAAATGCTGAAGCCCGTTTTCGCGAAGTATCCGCAAGCGGTGCAGGACGCGGCGGCGGAATTTCTCGCGGGGCTGAATCCCAATGCGGGGGCGCAGGCCGCGCATCTCGACGAACTCTTGAAAAAACTTCCCGCCGGCGATGTGCAACGCGGGCACGTTGTCTTGAAAAGCGCGAAGGCCGCGTGCACGTCCTGCCACGCCACCGGCTATCTCGGCGGGACGTTGGGACCGGATTTGACGAGCGTTGGCAAGACCCGCACCGAGCGCGATTTGCTCGAGGCCATTGTGTATCCCAGCGCGAGTTTTGTGCGCAGTTACGAGCCGTTTGTCGTGCGCACGCAAAGCGGCGAACGCTTCACAGGCATTCTTAAAAAAGATGCGCCCGACGAAATCATTCTGGCGATCGATCCGAAGACTGAGAAGCATATTCCGCGCGCCGAAATCGATAAGCTGGAACCGGGAACTGTTTCGCTGATGCCGGAAGGGCTCGAAGCGCTGTTGACGCCGCAGGAACTCGCCGACCTGATTGCGTTTCTCAGGGCGTCGAAATGAACGCGGCGGCTTCTTGTAATTCAATCCGACTGAGGCTATAACTCGAAAACCGTGGCAGCGTTTCACTAACCCGAATCCCCTAATCCCAATCTATCGATGCTCTTCCTTGCTTGGCGGCACGTCCTTTACAATCGCACGATCTCGCTGCTGTTGATCGCGGGGCTGACGCTGGTGATCGCGTTTCCGATTGTCATCGCTCGGGCCGCGCGCGTCGCGGAGGAAGTCTACGCCAGCCGCGCGCGGGCGACGCCGCTGATCGTCGGGCGCCGCGCGAATGCGCATCAACTCACGCTCAATACGCTCTATTTCGAAGGGCCGAAACCGCCGCCGATTCCGCAGAAGCTTGTCCGGGAGCTGCGCGAAAAACGCGCCGGTCTGGTGATTCCGATTTCGAACCGGCTCACGGCCGGCGGATTTCCGCTGATTGGAACGGTGCCGGAGTATTTCGAGTTTCGAACGCTGGAACTGGCGGATGGCGATTTTCCACTCTTGCTCGGCGATTGCGTCGTGGGCGATACAGTTGCGCGCAAATACAATCTGAAAGCCGGCGGCGCGCTGCGCACCGACATCGGCAGTTTCCTCAATGTCGCGCACGAATATCCGTTCAAGCTGAACGTGGCGGGCGTTTTGAAACCCCGCGGCACCGCCGACGACCGGGCGGTATTCACGGAAATCAAGACGGCGTGGACCGTCGAAGGGCTGGGCCACGGGCACGATAACGTCATTGAAAACACGACGACGATCACCGGACAAAGCGCGCCTACACCCGAGGCCGTCAATGATCAGGTCCAAGCGATTCTCGGAAAAGGCGTCGTCGAATTCCGTGAAGTCACGCCGGAGAATATTCGCTCGTTTCATTTTCACGGCGACGAAAAAGAGTTTCCACTGTCGGCGGTCATCATCGTTCCCGATTCGGAAAAGAGCGGGACGATGCTGAAGGGCGCGATCAACGCAGGCGATGATTACGAAGCGGTTGTGCCGGAGGAAGTCGTCGCCAGCTTGATGCGGCTGGTGTTTAACGTTAAAAAAATCTTCGACGGTTATTTCGCGATGACCGCGGCCGGCGTACTCGCCTTTCTCGCGATCGTGGTCTTATTGAGCGTGCGCAATCGGCGCGATGAGTTTGCGGTGATGGTGAAAATGGGCTGTTCGCGCCACGCGATTTTCGCGCTCTTCGCGTACGAGTTCCTGATCTTGTTTGCGATCGGTGGAGCGTTGAGTCTGCTGATTTCGCAGGGGGCGCTGGATTTGATTCGGCGGTATGCGTTGTAGGCGTACTATGTGGGGCCGAGACGGCCCCACCACTTTCTACTTTGGCGCGGGAATTATTGGTACTGGCTTTTGGTCGTTCGGTTTTGGCGGCACGATTAGCGGGGCCGGTTTGGGAGGTTCTTCTTTTTTCTCCGGCTCTTCTTTCTTTTCTTCTTTCTTGCGCAGTTCATCTGTTTTCGTGCAGGTATCGTATACGTATTTATTGACTTTGAATGCGTCCGCTTTTCCGACGGCGCTGACCAGCACATCGTCGTTGTCGATCTTGCCGAAGGTCATGGAACGTTCGGCGCCGTCCTTGAGACGAATCAGGATTTTGCCGGAGGGTTTGTCGAAGCCGCGATCCTTGTCCGCCACGTCGTCGGCATAGCCTTTGCCTGTCAGATTGAGCATCGTGGAGCATATACTTCGAACTTTGTTTTCGTCGGCGGCGGCACCGTCGGGTTCGGTGACCCACCAGATGGGCTTGTCGTCTTTGTCCAATTTCTGATTGGCAATAAGCGGGCCTTTGCCCGGCAACACTTGTTGAATTCTAAATACCTCGTTGCCTTTTTTGATGACGACATCAATGGCGTCATCGGTCGTGTCGTTGAATATTTTCAAGTCGTAGAAAAACGCGGGGTCGAGGACCATTGCGCCTTTTTCTTCGCGCACTCCGGCGCTGGTGGCGAGGTATTTGTCGACTTCGAGAACCGGGCTGTTGGCGTCGCGCTGGACGAAGCTGCCGCTCTCCGGCAGATTCTTGCCGATGTACAATGTCGTCTTCTTACCCTCGCCCTCCAGCGTCAACTCCGTGCGCAATGCGGGCGTAAGTTCGGAGTATTCCGACGCCTTGCCAGGGCGCGGGCCCTTGGAGTAGGCGGATTGGATATCCGAAACAAGCTTCGTGATACGATCGGTCTTGGCCGTGCGATTTTTCTGCAGCGGCATAATCCAATCTTTGTCTTTTTTGACCAGGTCGATTGATACACTGCCCTTTTTAAGCGAAATCGCGTTGATCGAATCCGCCTTTATTTCCTTCATCAAAGGCCCGCGATCCTCACGGGTGCTGCTGACATTTTCCCGGCTGTCGCTCACGAAGAAATTGATGAGAAACAGTACCAGTCCAATGATCACTACGACGAGAAGAAGAGTTAGTTTGTTCATGCGGAGAAACTCGAAGGGCCAGTGGTTCCAGCAAATTTGCGTTCGTAACTCAACTGATTGATGCGGCGCAGAATAAAGCGGTAGATGGCGAACAGCAGCACGAAAATCGGAACGCCGGCGATCAACGCGACCTTCCAGATCTGGCGCGTGGCTTCTTTGTCCTCGCCGTACAATTTGGAGATGATGCGCGTTTCGTAGTGCTTCGAGCGCAATTTAATCAGATCGTCGCCGTAGCTCATGCTCTCTGTTACATTCAGAAGCAGGCTGATGTTACCTGTCTGGATCAAGCCGCGAAGATTGGGTTCCTCCAGGTAAGGACCGTAGAATGCCTCCGGAGCGGTGAAGATTACCAACGTGCCTTCGTGCTTGGTGGAAGCCACCGACGCAATGACGGGCGCTTTGGGCTTTTCCTTATCTTTGCCTTTCTCTTTGTCCTTATCTTTATCCTTTTCCGACGTGGGCCATTCGGGGACTGGTTTGCCTTCGTAGGGGAATGGAAATTGTCCTTTGATCATTGCAAAGACAGTCTTCTGCGGGTTGGCGCCGGTAGGTTGTTTAGTCGATTCTTTGTCGATCTCCATCGAGCCTGGCGCTACTTTCAATTCCCAGTTTTGTTCCGTGGTCTTAGCGAGAACCGTATATGCAAGCTTCGCCTTGTCGAGCGCATCCTTGTCGAGCACAATCTCGGTGGGCGTCGGCATGCACAGTCCGGGCATCAAGCGAGTCAGTGCGGTTGTCTGGTCAATATTCTCGGGTTTGATGCGAACGAAATAGGGCGGAAATTCGAAGGTTCGTTTGTTTGCCTGCACGCTTAAATGCGATTTATCCGCGATGATGTTCTTTCCGAACGCCACGCCGAAATCCTTGAGGTAATCTTCAAGACCGAATGGGGTCTGTTCGATGGAGTCTCCGAATGTTCTGACGGGACTGGCGAGCAGCATGACTTTGCCGCCTTCGGCCAGGTACTTTTCCACTTCGTAACGCTGTCTCTCATCCATCAACTTTGGACGGACCAAGATGAGGAGGGAGGTCTTTTCGGGGATGCTGCCATTTTGCGACATGTCGATTTGCTTGACTTCGAATTTCTTGTTACTGATGCTCACGGGCGAGTCCACGATCCACTCGAATCCGCTGCCCTGCTGAGGCCGTCCCGGCATGTTTGCGCCCATTGGCGCAGGCGGCAGATTGACGGCGATCACGGGCTTTTCGGACGGCTTGTCTTTGGTGTACAATTCGATCAGCTTGTCGCCCAACTCGTATTCTACTTCATTGGGATAGTATATACGTGGAATGTACAGACTTTCATGGTCTTTGTAGGTAATTTTCATGCCGCTGATCAGCAGCGAAAAACTCATTTCATCGCCGGAATTCGACTGAATCTGCTGGATAAAGCCATGCTGCCCCAATTCCGCCATCAGTTTTTCGTCCTTCTGGTCCACTTCCTCCACTTTGAAGTCGACCATGCCATTGGTGGCGGTCTTGATTTCGTTCAGTTTATCCGTCATGTTGAGTTTGATTTCGACGAACTGCTGAATCTTTCCCGAGACGTAATAAATGATCTGAACCTGATCGCTCATTTTGGTGACGATGTTGCGCAGGCCGGGGCTGACGGTGTACTTTTGATCGGTCGTGAGATCGGCGCGGAGGGAAAGCTTCTGCGCGAGCGTGTTGATCAGAATGGCGACGGCCACGCCCACGATGCCGATGGCCAGCGTCAACGCGTAACGTTTGAAAAACGTCGCCATGTCGCCGGTCAGAATAAGGGGTACTAAAAGCGCCGCCAGCAAAACGACAGCTACCAGAATGGCAATGATCATTTCTATCTATTATCTCCTGTGATCGACGATCAGGTAATTCAGGAACAGGAAAACGCCCGACATCGACAGTGCATAAAGTACATCGCGCGAATCCACGACGCCGCGGCAGATGCTCTCAAAATGGTACTCGATACCGAGCAACTGCACCTTCGATGTGACGCCGGCGCCGAGGACATCCTTCATCCATTCCAGCACCGGAGGATAGCCCATGAGAAAGAAGATGAAACTGATGGCCACGGCTACCACGAATGCGACGATCTGGTCCGCGGTGAGGCTGGACGCGAATGCGCCAATGGCCAGATAGACCATGCCGAGCACCATTGTTCCCAGGTATCCGCCGATAATCGGCCCGAAATCCGGATTGCCGTATGCGTGCATGAACAACGGGATATCAATTGTTAACAGAAGGAACACCGCGATGAACGCCAGCCCGGCCAAGTATTTACCTATCACGGCCTGCCAGGCGTTTAAAGGGAGCGTCAGAAGCCATTCCAACGTGCCGAGCTTTCGTTCCTCGGACCACAGGCGCATGGAAATCGCGGGTATGAAGAAGAGAAAGAAAATCGGCATCAGGCCGAAATAGCCGCGCATGTCGGCGGAGCCGTTGGTGAAGATGGTGGACACGAAGAGCGCCTTCGTGACCAGCAGAAAAAAAGCCATGAAGACGTAGCCGATTGGCGTATTGAAATACGCGCCGAATTCGCGCCGAAAAACGCTGTAGGTTGCTCCCATTTGTCCCGTACCCTTGCTGTGTGGTCAATGCGCGGCGTGAACCGCGGCAGAAATCTATTACTTAAGCTTTTCGTGGCCCGTCATCTTGAGGAATGTATCTTCCAGTGTGAGCGATTCGATTTTGATTTCTTGTACGTCCCAGGATTTATCCCTGCAAAGTTTTGCAACCTGTTCGCCGGTGTTCATGGGATTAATGGCCGCGGAATCGTTCAATCGGAGCGTGCACTGCAGCCAGCCGCCGTTTGGAATCGGATGTACGTCCACCGAGGCGACGTCCGCGATATTCTTCAGTTGCGACTCGATGTCGTTCTGCGTACCGCGAATTCGAGCGAGCACTTTCTGATTCGTCCCGGCGCGCGCCCTCAACTCCGCGGGCGAGCCGTCAGCGACCAACTTGCCGCGATTGATAATGATCGCTCGATTGCAGACGGCTTCTACCTCCTGCATGATATGGGTCGAAAAGAGAACGGTTTTCTTCTTACCCACTTCCATGATCAGCTTGCGGATTTCGATGAGCTGGATCGGATCGAGGCCGCTGGTGGGTTCGTCGAGGATCAGCAGGTCGGGATCGTGGAGGACGGCCTGCGCCAGACCGGTTCGCTGGCGAAAACCGCGTGAAAGCGTGCCGATGGTGGCTTTGAATTTGGCTTCGAGGCCGCAGGCTTTGACCGCCCAATCGATGCGTTCTTTGCGCAGGGCGCGGCCGAGTCCGCGGATGCGGCCGGCGAAATCGAGGTACTCGCTGACGCGCATGTCGGTATAAAGGGGCGCGTGTTCGGGGAGGTAGCCGATGTGCCGGCGCACTTCGACCGCGTCGTCGTTGACATCGATGCCCGCGACCCGCGCGCTTCCGGACGTCGGCGCGAGGTAGCAGGTCAGCATTTTCATGGTGGTGGATTTGCCGGCGCCGTTGGGGCCGAGGAGACCCACGATTTCGCCGGCTTTGATTTGAAAGGTCAGGTCATCGACCGCTCGGAGCGGGCCGTAGGTCTTTACAATGTTCTTTACGTCAACCAGGACAGATTCTTCGGACATGTTGCTCCTGCCTTGTCTTAGTCGATACTGAAATGTGGCGTCTCGTGTCGGAGAAGAGACGCAAATTGTGGGCGAAATTTTGAGATTTTCAAGTGGGTTTCGTAAGTTATTTAGGAGGATGGAGTAAGTGAGGATTCATGCTGTGTTTTGGGGTGAAAATTGGAGGAAGATTGTTCTTTATTGGCGTGCTGGCCGTGTCAAAGTGGCCGAATCCTGGTTGCTGTCGTCGGGGACTCAATCGAAATCCGCGCGCATCAGCACGGAGCAGGGTACTGCTCCGTGGCACCCGGCACCCGGCGGTTACTTGTGCGCTTCAGCTAGGATTCTGTCGGCGAAGAATTCGCGGGCGTTTACTCTTTGCGCGGCTTCGTGCGGGCAGGCGTAGACGCAGCTTGGCGTTGAGAGGTCGGTGCAGAGATCGCACGTGACTGCTTTCTTTTGGATGTTGGCTTTCTGGAATCCCGGACGATCCGGGTCGTCGACCATTCCTTCGCCGGGGAATTGGTGCATGTTGATGTTGCCGTAGGGGCATTGTTCGGCGCACAAGCCGCAGCCGACGCACCAATCTTCGATGATGATTTCGAGCGTCTCTTTGCGGCGGATCGAGCCGACTGGGCAGCCGACCATGCAGAGCGGGTCCATGCAGCTTCGGCAGGATGTCGGGACGAGGAATTTGTCGAAGCGCATGCCTTCGCGGACCAGGCGCGTGACGCCATCGTGGGCGTCGGAGCAGGCGCGGACGCATTCGTCGCAGCGGGTGCATTTTTCGAGATCGAGCAGCAGCAGGCTCTGCGCATGCATTAGGCCCTGCCCAAGGAAATTATCGAGCCGGACGTCTGGGGCGCTCTTGGAAACCAGAGTGGCTTGCTTTTCGCGCTTCGTTGCTTCCTTCTCGAAACTCACGCGCAAACTGTCGTACCAGCTCAGCATGAAATCGAAATGGACTTTTTTGATGCAGACGACTTCGACGTGATCGAGCGCGGTGCAGCTTGCGGTGCGCACGCCACCTTTCAGCAAGCCCATTTCGCCGAAGTATTCGCCCCTGCCCAAATACGTCAAAACCATTTCGCCGCCGGGATGAGTCTGGCTGATTTTGACGCAGCCGACGCGGATCAGGTAAAACGCGTCCGCCACGTCACCCTGCTTGACGATCACTTGGCCAGCGTCGAAGCGTTCCAATTCGACACGGTCTTTGAGCTGCTTGATGAATGTCTCGTCGAGATCCTTGAAAATCGGCACGCTGCGCAGATGTTGCGCCAGCGCGCGCTCGCGGTAATTCCTGTCGAGCTTTTCCTTGAATTTCTTATTCTTCTGGAGCGTTTGTAGAATGTTTCGCAGCATTTCGATGATCGTGCAATCCTCGGTCGCGCGCACGGTCGCGGAGCGCGGCTGGAAACTCATGCAGGTCATTTCGCCGAAGAGATCTTCTTCTTGCAGCATGGCGATGGGGTTGTCGAGGGAGAGATCCATCGGACCGTCGTTGCGGATCAATTTGCCTCCGGAGTTTTCGCGCACTTCCTCTTTCTTGGAGCGCGACAAACCGTGGGAGAAATTGCGCAACATGCCGAAAAACCCGGTGTTACTCTTGTCGTCCTTTTGGCTCTTGATGTGGCCAATCGGCGTGTTGAGGAAGACTTCGGCTTTGCCGCTGAGGATGTAAAACGCGGTCGAACCGAATTCGCCCTCGCGGCAGACAATGTCGCCCTTCTTGAACTTGCGCAAGATGATGCTGCCCTGATTGCGCTTGAGGAACTCGGGCGAAATTGCCGAGAACATCGGCATCTTGATTAGTTCTTCGACGCTCAACACTTCCGCGTTCTTGCCGGCTTCCAGCCTTCCGGCGCCGCCAAGCATGCCTTTGCCGATGACTTCGGCCTGGCTGGTGATGGCGCCCGTGGGACAGGAGACCATGCATTCGCCGCAGTTGACGCAGGAGGACTGGCCCATGGGCTTGTCCGCGTCGAACGAAATGCTGGTCGCGTAGCCTTTACCCATGCGGCCGATGACGTTGTTGTGCTTTACTTCGGTGCAGGCACGGACGCAGCGGTCGCAGACGATGCAGGCGGTGTGGTCGATGGCGATATCGTGGTTGCTGAGATCGTGGCCTTTCGTGAACAGGAATTTGCTGAGATCCATCGGCTCGCCCTGGCACGCCGGGACATTCGATTTTTCAGGAGAACGGGGCGCGAATTTGGGCTTGAACGGTTCTTGAGCTTTGGCTCCCGCTTCGCCGGGCGCGTGCAGAATGCCCAATTTTTCGGCCAGAAGTTCAAGTTCGCAACTGTGCGTTTCCTTGTGGCGCTCACAGGGAACCGGGTGGTCCGCAAGCAGCAGTTCGACCAGCGTTTTGCGCGAGCGTTCGAGGCGGTCGTTGGTGGTGGTGACCTCCATGTTGTTTTCGCACGGACGGACGCACGAGGCGGCGAAGACGCGCGCGCCTTTGACTTCCACGACGCACGCGCGGCACACGCCGACGGGGGTCATCGGGGGCTTGTGGCACAAGACCGGAATCGGAATGCCGATGGTTTGCGCGGCGTCCCAGATGCTGGTGCCCTCGGGGACCGTGACATCCTTGCCATCGATTTTCAGTGTGACAGTCTTCAGTGGCGCAGTCATGAAGAGCCTCTTGGGTTACCGATCTGACGAATGCGAAAATGTAGTTCGCCCCTTTGGGGCTTTGGATCCCTTGCGATTCCCGTAACCCAGGGCTACCCGCCCTGGGCTATAAAAGTATGCACCTTTGGCGCTGAACGATGGAAATTACTACTGCTTTATCTTGGCGTCAATTTCGTTCTTGAAGTATTTCAGCACGGATTCGATCGGCGCCGGAACGACTTGTCCGAGGCCGCAAATCGAGGTCATTACCAGCGTGTCAGAGAGCTGCGCGATATCGTCGAGATCGGCTTTTGTTCCTTTGCCCGCGCTGATCTTGTAGATGATATCGACCATTTTCTGCGAACCGATGCGGCAGGGCACGCATTTTCCGCAGGATTCGTTGCGGTAGAAGCGCGTGGCGTTCAGCGCCATTTCAACCATGTCGGTGCCTTCGGCGATGGCCACGATCGCGCCGGAACCAAGCATCGAGCCGGCGTCCTGCATGATCTTGAAATCCATCGACAAATGCAGCATCGAAGGCGGCAGGAATCCGCCGGACGGACCGGAGGGTGCGAAGGCCTTGAGCTTGCGGCCGCCGCTGACTCCTCCGCCCAGTTTGTTGATTGCGTCGTCGTAGGTCGTGCCCATCGGCACTTCGAAGACGCCGGGAGTGTTCACGTGCCCGCTGACGCCGATCCATTTCAGGCCGTTGCAACCCTTGACGCCCTGGCCTTTGAACCAGTCCGGTCCTTTGTGAACGATGGACGGCACGTAACACAGCGTTTCGACGTTGTTGATGACGGTCGGCTTACCCCATAGTCCGACGAAGACGGGGAAGGGTGGCTTGACGCGCGGCTGGCCGCGGTGGCCTTCGATGGCTTCGAGCAGCGCGCTTTCTTCGCCTTGAATGTAACCGCCGGGTGAGACGAAAACTTCGAGATCGAACGTTCGGCCCGAGCCGAGTACGTTCTTGCCGACGATGCCGAGCTTCTTGGCCTTCTCGATTTCGTGTTCAATCGAATGGATCTGATCGTGGTATTCGTGGCGGATGTAAACAAACCCGCGCTTGGCTCCCGTGACGAGGCCGGCGAGCACCATGCCTTCGACCAGCAGCCAAGGCACGTTCTTCATCAACTCGCGGTCTTTAAAGGTGGCGACTTCGCATTCGTCGGCATTGCAGACGACGTACTTTTCATCGCCGGGCGCTTTGTTGACGGCTTCCCATTTTGCGCCCGTCGGAAATCCTGCGCCGCCCATGCCGCGCAGACCACCAGTCTTGAGCTTGGCGATGATGTCGGCGATCGGTCCGGCGGCCGCGACGCTTTTGACGGCGGCTTCGACGGCTTCCTGTTCTTCCGATTTTGGCGGCGGATGAAGCAGCGCGTTGACCAGCGTTTTGACCGCGCCGTAGCGCTCGGCTTCGGTCTCGTAAGGATCTGTCTTAAAGGGGCCTTTGAGTCCCGGGAAATGCTGTTCGGGGACTTCCTTTCCGGCGAGCGCGGTCTTGACCAGTTCCAGCAGCGCGGCGTGGCCCTGTCCGGCGTAGGGGTGGTCGTTGATCAAAATGCCCGGCGCGCGGTCGCACTGGCCCAGGCAGGAGACGTGCCCGACGTGGACGTCGGTGCGGCCTTTGCAGAGCGCTTCGATATCGGTGCGCAGCTTGTCGCAGCCGTTCAGCGCGCAGGGAAAATCGCCGCAGACGCGAACGTCGACTTTGGGCGGCGGCACCATGCGGAAGTGCGGATAGAACGTCGCAACGCCATGCAGATCGTACACGGGAATGCTGAGGCGCTGCGCCAGGTCGTAGAGCTCTTTTTCGGGGACGTAGCCGTGTTTTTCTTGAATCGCGTGCAGTTCTTTGATGACCAAGCTCAGCCTTTCCGCTCGGAGCGGCGCCCAACAGAAAATTCCTGTTCCCGAAACGCGTGTGAACAGCGGCGCGGGATTCGTGGCACACTCCGAACTTCGTTAGTCTCGGCTTCCAGGGAGCAAAATTATATGGGTAAACTTTCGAAAAAAGCATAGTGGCGATTTCTTTTGTTGTCAAGGCGGCATTCGGCATTTTTCCAAGGGAAAATGACTGAATGCGCAGAAAAGTTGGGTGAACCACCCAATCGCCAGTGATTTGGATTTGCCGGTGACTCATTTACTCGACGTGGGGTAATCAGTTGCGGAATTCGAATCCAGATGTCTAGTTTTGGAGAAGTCACCCCGTTGAATCGCGTGCTGCCATTCGCTGCTTTTATTCTGCTTCAGGTTCTGGCCTGCTTCTCTGGTGAACCGGCTGTGCCGCCTCCTCCAGCGCCACCTGCGCCGCCAAAACCACCTGCTCCGCCGAAACCTCCAGCCGGTCCGCTTTCCGAGTACGCACGCGAAGCGTTGCCTGTGCTTCAGAAATACTGCTTTGGTTGCCATGGCGCCGAAAAAACGAAGGGCGGCGTGAACTTCGCCAAGTACAAAGAAACGCCCGACATGCTGCGCGAACCGAAGATGTGGGAGACGGCGGTGCGGGCGCTGGCCGACAAGGAGATGCCGCCTGACAGCAAGCCGCAGCCCACCGACAAGGAACGCGACGCGCTTTGGAAGTGGATCGAAACGGCGCTGAAGAACATCGATACTTCCAAACTTCCGAAGGATCCCGGCCGCATTACCGCACACCGGTTGAGCCGCGCGGAATACAACAACTCGATTCGCGATTTGCTTGGCGTCGACACGCATCCCGCCGACAATTTTCCGGCCGACGGCAGTGGGGGCGGTGGATTTGACAACAACGCTGACACGCTGTTCATTCCTCCGATCATGCTCGAAAAACTGCTCGATGCGGCGTCGGAAGTTCTCGATAAGGCGCCCGCCGAAAAACTATGGCCGACGCGCTCTCCGCCTGCCGCCGACAAACGCGCCGATGCGCGCGCGCTGATCGTCGATTTTGCGTCGCGCGCCTTCCGGCAGACGGTGTCGAACGACGAAATCGAGCGCCTCATGAAGCTGTACGATGCCGACACGAAAAAAGGCATGGCCGATCTCGATGCGCTGAAACTCGTCTACAAAGCCGTGCTGATTTCGCCGAATTTTCTCTACCGCATCGAAAGCGATCCGCCCGCCGGCACGCCGAGACTGCTCGGCGATTTCGAATTGGCCAGCCGCCTTTCGTATTTCCTCTGGTCCTCGATGCCCGATGCCGAACTCTACAAAATCGCGGAAGCGAAGAAGCTTCAAGATCCCGACATGCTCGCGCGGCAGATCAAGCGCATGCTCGCTGATTCTAAAGCCGTCGCATTCACCGAAAGTTTCTGCGGGCAGTGGCTCGGCATTCAGAATTTCCGCAGCGCGGCGCAGCCCGATCCGCGGCGCTTTCCCGGATTCACGCGAACCTTGCGCGACGGCATGTATCACGAAACGATGACGTTTTTCGACGCGGTGATTCGCCAGGACGGATCGCTGCTTGATCTGCTCGATTCCGATTACACATTCCTCAACGACGAGCTTGCCAAGCACTACGGCATTGCCGGCGTCACCGGCAAAGAGTTTCGGCGCGTGAAACTTGAAGACAAAACGCGCGGGGGTTTGCTTTGCATGGGCAGCGTGCTGACGTTCAGCTCGTATCCGCTGCGCACCAGTCCGGTGCTGCGGGGCAAATGGGTGCTGACGGAACTGCTCGGCGTGCCGCCGCCGCCGCCGCCGGCCAATGTCGGTGTGCTTCCCGCGGATGACAAGCCCAACAAAGAGGGCGCGACCTTTCGCCAGCGGCTCGAACTGCATCGCAAAAAAGCGGAATGCGCCGGGTGCCATGGGCGCATGGACCCCATCGGATTCGGACTCGAAAACTTCGATCCCATCGGGCGCTGGCGAACGGAAATAGCCGGCCTGCCGGTCGATGCCAGTGGCGTTTTGACCTCCGGCGAGAAGGTCACGGGCGCGATTGAATTGAAGGCGGCGCTGCTCAAGAAAAAAGACGAATTTCTGCGCAACATCACCGAGCGCATGTTGTCGTATTCACTGGGGCGCGGCCTCGAAAATTACGACGCGTGGACGGTCAAGGCCATCGCCGAGGTGGTGAAGAAAGAGAACTATAAAGGCGCGGCGCTGGTTCGCGAAATTGCGTTGAGTTACCCGTTTCGGTATCGGCGCGGGGAGACGAAATAGGACCGTATTTCAGTGAACTACTTTGTCATCCCGCAGCGTCTTGATTTTTGTCCGAATATTCGCCAGCGCTTTTGCCGAAGTATTTGGATTGGCGAGATCATATTCTTCGTTGGAATATGGACTGATCAACTCTTTTCTGGCATGAGCATTGACACTCCAGATTGCGTACCTTCGTTTCATATCCTGCCTCGTCTCTATGTCCGGCTGATGCCAAAAAGCCTCGAAGCGAGGATCAAGTAGTAGATCACATAAGAGTTCCCGCTTTTCGCGCGTGAGTGGCGGCTTGCCCAAAGCTTGGAGCACGGTCTGTCGCAAATCGCTTCCGCTGGACGGACCTTGCTCAGCAAAAAAGGCTTGCTCGATAAAAAGCCGGTTGAGAGGCAGCCCGGTTTCAAGGAGTTCCTCGATCAGCGGAAACTTCAAGAATAAATCATTTTCTGTCGCGAAGGCTTGGCGCAGCCAACCGTCGCGCGTGTTGGGATCATTGAGTTGCCCGGCGTTGGCCGCAGGCAGCAACCGGCTGATGGCAAGCGCAAGGACCCAGTTGTAGCGCTTGTTCTCCGCCATGATCGCCTGAAGCCGTGCGACATTTCCGGGCTTCATGAGGGGACTTTTGGTGCTGCACAGACCCTGTAAGAGCCGCATCTCGAGTTCCCAATTTCCAACCACATCCGGCCAACGCTTGCTTTCCTGCAAGAGTTCCAGCATACGCGCTTCGTCCAGCCGCAGCGGGTATTGGCCCTGAAACAAGGTATTGGCTCGCGATGGATCGTCGACAGCGAGCAGCCGCATCTTCGCTTCAAGCTCCGGGGACAGTTTGCGCAACTCGCGCATGATCGGCGCGCGAATCTCCGCTTCCCTGGGTTCCCATTCGACGAGGAGCTTTTTTTCCCGTTCATGCCACCCACTGACAGTTCGTTCTCCTTCGCTATGGAGGTATAGCGAACGTTTGCGCATTCGTTCGAACGGACGTAATTCACGCCGCACCCGCTCGCGCCAGTACCAAAAATGCTCCTCAGCCGGTTGATTCCGCGCCCACCACACATCGAATTGTCCTGCAAAAAAATGCTCGCCGGTCATCATCATCAGTGCCGCCGCCGCACAATCACGCACAGTCGATGTTACCCACCAGTGATCCCTCACTAATGGATCTGCATCCTGGTGATCAATCCGCCCCCAGGGATAACACATTAAACTCAGGAATCGCGGTGCCCCCGCGTTGTCGTTCAGCAACGCCGCTGCGCGTGGAATGTCCTCGAGCTGCTGCAGCGAAGCCAGCGCTTCCACGGCCAGCGCACGCACGTTCGAATCCTTATCCAGCAACAGAATTCGCAAGGCTGGCGCGTCCTCCATGGTAGGCCATGAATGCAACATGCGGGGAATTGGAGTGACAGCATCCTTCGCCTTTAAATCAGCGTGCGTCGCAATGATGCTTTCTAAATCGTCGCGCGACTCAATGAAGTATTCGGAATCTTTGCCGCGAATCAGGCCCGCGTAATTGCGCTGCCACGGCTGCAGTTCGACATACCGAACTACCTGGCTCAAGCGCGGCGAACCGCGCTTGCCGGCCTTGTCGGCCATCTCTTTCAGTTCCACAGCCGTAGTCACCAGCCGCTCGCGAATCGTCTCAACGCCTGCGCCGCCTTGCGCGCATCTGCACGCCAGACACATGGACAACATCGCTATCCCAATGGGCGCCATCGCACGCCCGGAGCAAATGATCATTTTTGCTTCCTCCGTTTTCGATCACATGCTCCACCTACACCGTCCAAAAAATTCTCATGCAGGTCTTTACAATGCCGTGACACAGCGTCCGGTAAATCCAAAATCCGGATAATTCTCCAATAAAGGACAGAATAATTTCCGCGGGCGCACTCCATACCTTACGGCTTGCGATCCAGGTAGGGCTTCATCGCCGCGAGCCATTTCTCGGCCATTTTTTTCTGGCCCTGAGGATTGGGATGCGCCCAGTCGAACGTGTCCGTCGCGGGGTCTTTGGGATTTTCTTTCCAGTCCTGATAGTGCGCGACGGTCACGACCGGCGAATCGGCGGTGTTCATGCGCTTGGCCATTTCGTCGACCAGGGGGCGGATTTTTATCGCCGCGCCGCCGTTGAAATTCAAATGCGCGATCAGCACGACCACGCGCGGGTTGCGCGCGCGCAGCAGCGCAATGATCTCTTCGAGCGGCTTGACGATCGTGTCCGCGTACGTTTCGGGCTGCTGGTCGTTGGTGCCGAGATGAATCAGCGCAAAATCCGGCGGCGCGATCTTCGGCAGATTCGACTTAAGCTGATCGCGGACAAACGCGGTCTTCGCGCCGTAGTAGCCTTCGTGATCGGCGTCAAACGGCGCGCCTTTGTAGTCGGGCCACGTCGCGTCAGCATTCAAACCCTTATTGCGCGTGCCAATGAAATCGGCGGCAATGTGGGCGTCTTTCAACATGCAGAAGAGCGGATAGCGATAGGTATACTCCTCCCGATCCTTGCGCCCCCCCTGCGTAATGGAATCGCCGATGGGGAGAATGCGGATAGATTCGGCGGCGATGGCGGCGGAGAAGACAGCGAGGGACAGAATGATTTTCAGGATGGGTTTCATAGAGTTATTTACTCACACCATTTCCAACCCCGCCAAGCGTCCGGAACTCGAACTGAATTTACCCGTGTCTACCCCCGCGCGTTGCAGCATCGATACAAAGAGGTTGCACAGCGGTGTCTGGTTGGCGTCCAGCGCTGGGACCTTGGCGTCTTTTTTGTCTTCGACTGCGCTGGCCAGGCTGTCCACGTAGACTTGATTGAAGGTCAGATGCTGCCCGTGGCGGAAGCCGCCTCCCGCGAGCAGTACGGGAAGATTGTGGGTCCAGTGGGTGTTGCCGTCGCGCAGGTTGCTGGTCATCAGCACCATCGTGCGGTCGAGGAGATTTCCGCCGTTTTCCTGCGAGGCTTTCAGCTTCGTCAGCAGCGAACCGTAGGCTTTCATCAGTTCCGTTTCGACCTGCTGGCAATCGGCGCGTTTCTTCGCTTCCTTGCCGTGGTGCGAGAGATCGTGGTGGTCGCCGAATGTTTTGATGGTAATCGCGCGGGTCGAGTCGGTGACGAGCGCGAGGTGGATCATGTCGAACATAAGCTGCAGCTTCTTCGGCTGCTCGCCGGGCGCGGTGATGTCCTGCGGCGGGGCGCCGGGGGCTTTTGGTTTTGGCCGGTTCACCCACTCGCTGGCCATCTGCAACTGCTTTTCCACCGCGCGCACCGATTCGAAATATTCGTCCAGCCGCGCGCGATCCGAGGCGCAGACTTTCTGGGTCAGCCGCTTGGCGCGGTCGCCGACGAAATCCAGCATGCTGCGGCCTTCGCCGATCTTGTGCAATTCTTCGGCGGCCTGCTGCGGCGTGCCGGTGAGAAAGAGACGCGCGAAGATTTCGGAAGGCCGGTTGCTCGCCGGGATCGAAACGCCATTGCTCGTGCAGGAGAGACTGCCATTGTACGTGGTCAGGACGAGACTGTCGTAGCGCGTCTGCCCGCGAAAATGCGTCGCGAATTCCTGGTCGATTGAGATGGTGTTGCGCAGATTGTAGGAGTAGTCGGGATACGGCGCGCCGGTGAGCATGACGGCTTCGGCCTTGTGCCCGCCGCCGCCAGTGTTCGGGTGGTTCAGTCCGGAGACGATGGTGAAGTCGTCCTTAAATTCTTTGATGTGCTGCAAGTGCGCGGGCAATTCATAGTTCCGGCCGGTCTTGGTGGGAACGAACGCCGAGGGATCGAAGCCGAACGGCGTGCCGATGGCGACAAGGCGGCGCGGGCTGGGCGCGTTTTCCCCGGCCGACACGGTGGAAACTCCGGCGCCCATGGATTCGAGGAGCGGCAGGGCCAGCGCTATGCCGGCGCTGCGGAGGAAGGTGCGTCGGTCGAGAGATTGGTACATTTTTTCGAATCTCCTTATTTAAGAACTTACCCCGGAGTACGACGCAGATTTGTCATTTGTGATTTGTCATTTGTCATTTGTTATTTACTAATTCAACGGCCGAGATAATTCGGTGCGCTCAGTTCCACAAAAATGACAAATCACAAATGACAAATGCCAAATGACAAATAACGCCGTTCTTACTTTGTGCGAAATAGTTCGCTCTGAATAACCTCATGAATCAACGTTCGCAGTCCATAGTGCTGCTTTTTAGCGTGAGCTACGATAGCATCAAGCGCCAGAAAATCACTGACCTCGGTGCGGCGTCCGGTGGCATACGTGGCGAGCTTTGCCGCGAGACAGCGGGCAACGACGTCGGCTTGTTTCAACGCAAGCTGTTTGAATTCTTTGGGTCCGGAGAACGCCTGGCCGCTGGACGTTTGGCCGCTGGGGTCGACGGCGGCTCCTTTTTTGTATTTCGCTTCGGTTTCGAAATATTTCTTTTTCACGACGGTGCCGACTTCGGTCGTGCGGTAGAAATCGCGCCATTGGCCGACGGGATCGAAACATTCCAGCGCGAAGCCCGGCGGATCGATCTTTTGATGGCAGGCGGCGCAAGTTTCGTTGTTCTTGTGTTTGTTGAGTTGCTCGCGAATGTTGGTCGCGCCGCGCGTATCGGGTTCGATTGATCCGGCGTTGGGCGGCGGGGGCGGGGGCGGCCGGCCGATGATATTGTCCAGCACCCACGCGCCGCGCAGCACCGGTGACGTTCTGGAACCGTTCGAGGTCACTTTCAGCACGCTGGCTTGCGTGAGCACGCCGCCGCGCACGCTGTCCGGCGGCAGCGCGGAGCGGCGCATGGCCACGCCGTCCACCGCGGGCAGGCCGTAGAATTCCGCGAGACGGCTGTTGAGGTACGTGAAATTGGAATCGATTAATTGCAACAAACTGCCGTCGCTTTTCAAAAGGTCGGCGAAGTACATGCGGGTCTCCGCGAGCACCGATTCGCGCAGCAGTCCGTCGATCGTCCCGTTGTAGACGCTCGAAAAATATTCGGGGAAGAGCAGTTTGTCCGGCGTGGTCGCGTCGATGTCGCGCAAGTGCAGCCAATGATTGAGAAAATCCGCGACGAAGGCTTTCGAACGCGGAGCGGCCAGCAGACGTTCGGTTTCGCGGCGCAAAATCTCGGGGCGGTGCAGTTCGCCTTTGTCTGCGGCGGCGCGCAACTGATCGTCGGGCGCCGAACGCCAGAGGAAATACGAGAGACGGCACGCCAGCGCACGATCGTTGAGCGCGCCGGGTTCTTCCACGAGGAACAAAAAATCCGGCGAGCAAAGCACGGCGCTATACGCGGCCATCATCGACGTTTCGAAGCACTCTTTGCGCGCCAGATGCGCCGTTACGATCTTGAGATAATCGGCGACATCGTCCTCGGTCACGGCATGGCGAAAGGCCCGCGCGAGAAAATCCGCGAGCAGTTTTTTCGCGTCCGCTTCGGGATGCTCCGAGACAGGCGTCAGCTTGTCGGAATAGCGCAGAAGCCGTCCCATTTCGCCGGGCGTGAGCGTGTCTTTGGGCAACTCTTTAAACGGTTTGAGCGGCACATCGCCGAAGAGACGGTGATGTCCAATGGGCGGCCACGTGTCAAGCAGCGGTCCCTCCACTTCGATCCATTGAATCGCCAGCGCAAGCCCTTCCGGTTCTTTCCACGGCTTGGGCGGATACTGGCTGAATTTGCGGTCGCCGCGTGCTTGATTCAGCCGATACGGCGCGACCACGATCGTGTCGCCGGCCCCGAACGCGTGCTCCACTTCAATCGGTTCGGTGGCTTCGTCCGGCGGCGCATCGAAGTAGCCGAGCATCTGTTTGCTCCGGGTCGTTCGCACGGCGAAAGTGAGGCTGAGGTCTTGAGCGTCGAAAGTGTAGGCCGAGACGCGCACTTTGTAATGGCCCGGCGTCGCCTTGGTCACGTCGGCGAATTGAATCAATTGCCCCGGCACTTCGATGTGCGGCTCCGAGAAAAACATAATCTCGCCGTCGTAGCGTGGGCGAATCATGGGCTTGTTGTTCCCGTGATTCATGAAGCCTTCTTCCTTCTTGTGATCGTAGGAGAAACGCTGTGTCGTGGTCGGCGGCTTGGGTCCGCGGATAATCGCCGCTTTCAAGGCCAGTTCGGCCGCGTCGAGGTAGCGCTGGATGTGCACCGGCGAAATGCTCAACGCCTTGGACGCGTTGTCGAAACCGTCGGCCAGTTCGTCCTCCGGCAGCAATTCCTGAAGCGGCGTGTCGATCCCCAGAAGATCGTGCAGCGTGTTCTCGTACTCCAGCCGATTCAGGCGGCGGATGCTCACGCGTCCTTCTGCCGCGCGGCGCTTTTTGGCGGCGGCAGCCAGCTCCGTCTTGGCCCAACCGAGCACGGCATCGACATCGGCCGCGGGCGGGCGCTCATGTTTCGGCGGGGGCATCTCCCCGGCTTCGAGACGCGTCACCACTTTGCCCCAGCGCTCGGTCGCGCCGGAAACGTCAAGATCGGCGGGCAACGTGTCCACGCGGAACTTGCCCTTCTCGGCATCCGCATCGTGGCATTCGGCGCAGTGCTTCTGAAAGAAGCCGCGCGCGGCGGGCGTGAGTTCGGATGCCGCGAGAGAACAGCCCCCTATAAGGGCGGCAAGAAAGAAGAACCGCGATTTCATTACTCGGACTCTCAATAAATAATCAGATGAAATAAAAAGCCGGGACGCATACGCATGGAGGCTTCGTTATCTGTACTCCGCGATGCCTTACTTGAAGCATAGATTTGAATAAAATTGCATTATAAAATGGGTGTGCCGTTCGGTGCCAAGGAGCAGTACTCTGCTCCTTGCTGATGAGCGTTGAAGTTTTAGGCAATCGCGGTTCGCATTTAAATCGTCCGATCCACAGCACGGAGCAGGGTACTGCTCCGTGGCACCCTGGCTCGCGGCCACCCGCTTGTGTTCTTCAATCAATAAACCTGATCGTGCGTTCCGGCGGATACCAGCAAAATAACTTCGGTATTGCCGTGTTTGGAGATTTCAAAAACGATTCTCATGTCGTAGCCTGCGCTGCATGACCATAGTCCCGCCAGATCGCCCTTGAGTTTGTGACTGCCCAACCGAGGATCGAACGCGTCTTCCGCCAAGATCTCCAACATGCTGCGAATCGACGCGAAGGCGGCACGATCCTTCCTGCCCAGGCGCTTGACCGCACGAGTGAATGCCGACGATGAAAAAACCTGGCGCCTCACGACTCAATCTCGTGCATCAGGTCGTCAATGGACATCGCGCGCGTTTTTCCAGCCGCATGTTCGGCGCGCGCGTCGTGAGCGTCCGCGATGATCTGTCGCCGGCCGCGCTCCGCAAGCCGCAGGCGAACCACATCGACCAAATCGGCCTGTTGTTGTTCCGGCAGGTGTTCAATGGCATCCAGCACGTCATCAAATGTCGTCGCATCCAGCATGATGATTCCCCAGACAAGTATCGAGCGCCGTACCCATACAGCGGTTAATACTACCCTACGGTACAATCTTGCTCAACAGTGATTTTTCAACGTTTTATCGCATCAAGTGTGTGCCAAGGAGCAGTACTCTGCTCCTTGCTGATGGGCGTTGAGTTTAAGCAAATCGCGGTTCGCATTTAAATCGTCCGATTCACGGCACGGAGCAGGGTGCTGCTCCGTGGCACCCGCTCGCGCCCCCGGCCATCATCCATAATCATTTATCAAGGGACTTGATTTTCGCCTCAGCAGCCTTTTTGGCATTTCCGTAAGAACCGTTGTATTTTTCGACAATTTTATTTAAGAATACCAACGCCTTAACCTTATCTCCATGTTTGATATAGTATTCGGCAAACCACATACAACTGGCTGCGGCGGAATCGCCGTAACTTCCACCGCATTCAATAATTTTTTCTCGAAAACTCATGGCCTTTTGGACATCACCCAGTTTCTCATAATGAGTAACTAGGATTAGGGCTGCTTCGCAACCCGAGTTACCGTAACTGCCTCGGTATTCCGTCCAAACGGATGCGAGAGTCGACTCCGCTTCACTCCAATTTTCTTGCGACCCAAAGTACTTACCTTTTGCGATAAGTGCCTTTGCGCTCACGTTTCCGTAATCCATACTACCATACTCTGAGACTACTTTATCCAACTCAACGATTCCTGATTCTGAATCATTTAGTTTCAATGCATTTTGTGCCGCTTTGATCAACATTTCAGATTGCTTGCCGCGATCTGTTTCGGACTTCGCTTTCTCCAATAGTTCCTTGCGTTCCAGTAGGAGGGCTTGTTGTTCTATTGCACTTATTTTCGGCGCATTCGAAGCGACTTTTTTCGGCACCACTGAACCCGAATTTGTTCCTACGGGTTCTGCTTTTAGCGCTCCAGGCAAGTTTTTGAGCTTTGTCTCTACTTTCAACTTCGCCAAACCCGTCAACCCCGGCAAAGCGCTCGTGTACCAATGCGCCGCCCGATCCTGCATTCGCGTTTTCAAAATTGCGGTTGCTTCTTTCTCCGCGCGATCAAACCAGCCATCCGCCAGCAGTTGCTGTTCAACGGCCACTTGCGGAGGAGCGAGTTCGTGCTTGGCCAATCCGCTCAGTACGACATCTTTGCCTTTCGCCAGCATAGCCATGCTCTTTTCGAAATCGCCGAGAAGCAGCGCAAATTTTCCGGCGACTAGATTTGCTTCCCCATCATCCGGCTTTGTAGCCAGCGTCTTTTGCGCGGCAAGGGCCGCGACGCTCTCGCGCTTGATCGCCTGTACGCGCGGAATTTCCGCTTTCAGGCGCGACTTCAGCGCCGCATCTTTGACGAAGGGCAGCAAATCGTCGGCGTGCGAAATGAAGCGCACCGCCTGATCGTAATTTTCGACCACCAGCGCGTCATCGGCCGAGAGCGAAAAAAGCAACGCCAGTGCGGCTGCGGGTTCGGCGGTTTTGGCAGAGGGTTCCAGCTTTCGAAGGTCGAGGAGAATGGTTGCGAAGTCCAGCTTGAATGAGCCGCGCAATTGATGTTGCGCTTCCGCCGCTTTCGCGCAATCGCCCGCCAAAACGGCCTGATCACGGGCCTCATGAAGAAGGACATAATACGACGCCACGTCGTTTTTATTTTCTTCGGCTTGTTGAAGGAGCTTGGCGACTAGCGCGAGCCGGCTGGGTGCATCCGTCTTGGCGTAGTCGGCCTTCAAGAGATCCTTGATGAGCTTCTCAGCCATCTTGATATCGTCAGCCCCAGGAACGGGCCGCATTTCGATGGGGTTCGCCACGGTTTCGGTGGGCTTGATCGGGGTGGGTTTCGCGAGTGTTTTCACCACCGCCGCACTAGCCAGAGTCTGCTCATTCAAACTGCGCTCTTGTGCCGCGATACTCTCTTTCGTCCCCACAAAGCGCGAAGCGACCTCGAAAAAGCGGATCGCAATCAACAGATGTTCGTCGGGATTTTGCTTTGCGAATTGGTCGGCGCGTTCGAACCATTTTTGCGCATCGTCGGCTTTCGGCGCGGCTTTCTCCACTGCGGCGAGTTTGGTGGCGACGGCGTCTTCGCCGCCCTTGGTGAAGACATCGATATCCGCCAGCGTCATTTTCTTCTTGCACCAATACAAAAACGAATTCATCTCGACGTTTTTTTCTTCGTTGCCGGCTTCGCCGTACAGCGCGGCGGCTTTGACGAAAAATCGCGCGGCATCGACGATTGCGCGTGGATTGGTCTGCGAATCTTTGAGCGCGGTGATGCCCTTTTCGCGGACTTCATCCGCGTCTTCGGCGTGCAACGTGACGTGCGCGATGAGCACGACGAGAGTTAAGAGGGTGACGCAACGCATAGGCGCAATTCCAAGAATATGGGAACTCCGGCAGACACAAATATTGCGACGTGTAGAATATCTTAATGACGTGTTTCTGGCAATTGAAATCGCTGCATGCATAAGGGGATAAAAGGAAAAGACAATACTTTAAAAATGCGTTTACGTCCCTTATGCTATTAAGAAATTGGGGCGTATGAAATGTTTGCATGAGTAACCACGGAGAGCGGTCCATGTTTCAGCGCCTACTCGCGATTGCGTGTCTACTTTTGACTTGTCATTGGGTTGATGCGGCGTCCGCGGCCAATCCCCTTGGAGTGCCGCCGTGGGAGAAGGAATGGCGCAAACAGATCGCCGACGCATTGGCGAAAAAGGTGACTGCGGATGTGAACAAAAAACCGCTGGATGAGGCGCTCGGCGCGCTGCGTGATCAGGCGGGCGTCACGATCATCGTTGATCCGGCTGTGATACCGGCGGACAAGCCACTGCTGATCAGCATTCAGGCCGCCAATAAACCACTCGCGGATGTGCTCAAACTGGTGATGCAGCAGTCCGGCTTGGACTACGGCCAATACTACGGCGCCATCTTCATCTATAGCCACGCGAAACTCGAAACGGACTATCTGAAGCCAGAGGACTTTCTGATCTCCAAAATGCTGGATGGACGAGTGGAGCGCCTGAGTTACGAAATGAAAGATTCTCCCGCTGGCGACGCCATCAAGGAGCTGACGGAAACGCCAAACATCAAGCTGCCGATGGATGAAAAGCTTAAGCAGAACAAGGTCACCGTCAAATTCACAGACATTGGCCTGGGCAACGCGTTGCGCTGGGTCGTGCGTCTCAGTGGCGGCAAGATCGTCGTAGATAAGGAAAACATGCGGATCGTCAAACGTTGACGGTTCAGATATGGAGTTGCCTATCCCATAAAGGCCGCCAAAAAACTCCCGCATTCACCTCCGCAAAGGTGTACGCTAAATCACGATCCGCACGCGTCGAATGTCGTCCCGATCCGGAGACCGTTCATGTTCCGAAGTCCCGAACCCATCTCCCGCCGCACCATGCTCAAAGGCGCTGGTGCGCTGCTCGCCCTGCCGTTTCTCGATGCCATGACCCCGCGCGCCCGGGCCGGCGATGCCGCGCGCAAGGCTCCCGTTCGCATGGGCGTGCTGTACTATCCCAATGGCGTGAATGTTACCGAGTTCACACCCAAGGGAACCGACAAGCAATTCGAACTTTCGCCGACTCTTTCGCCGCTCGAAAAATTGAAATCAGACATCCTCGTCTTCACCGAATTGATGAACATCAAGACCGACACCGGCGACGGCCACTACGTCAAGACCGGCGGCTTCATGACCGGCACCACAATCACGCGCACCACCGGCAGCGACTTGCGCAGCAACGGCACGTCGATGGACCAGGTCGCCGCGCAACGCATCGGCAACCTCACGGCGCTGCCGTCGCTCGAACTGGGCATCGAACCGATTACGACCGGCGTCGATGTGGTCGTCGGCTACACGCGCTTGTACGGCTGCAACATTTCGTGGAGCACGCCGTCGACGCCCGTCCCCAAAGAAATCGATCCACGCCAGGCCTTTAATCGCCTGTTCCGCCCGAAAGCCACCAAAGCGCGCGACGCCAGCGGCGACAGGAGCGTGCTCGATCTGGTGCAGGAAGACGCGAAGAGTCTGCGCGCGAAAGTAGGCGCGTCCGATCAGCGAAAACTCGACGAGTACCTCGGTTCGATCCGCGCCATCGAAAACCGCATTGAATTCGACGCCAAGCGCCGTGCCGAGGAAATCCACGACGATCCGCTCGCGCGCGAAGCGGTCAAGAAACTCGGCGACCGCATCAAAAGCCATTACGACGACCCGGCGAAAGCCAGCGAGCGCGGCATCAACCACACCGAGCAAGTGCGCATCATGCTCGATCTGATGGTCATGGCGTTCTGGACCGATTCGACGCGCGTCGGCACATTCATGTTCGGCAACGACGTGAGCGGTAAAAACTTTTCGTTCATTGAAGGCGTCAAAGGCGCGCACCACGAACTGTCGCACCACGAAAAAAATCCGGATAAGCTGGCGCAATACGCGCTGATCAACCGCTGGCACACGCAGCAATTCGCGTACATGCTGGAGAAGATGAAGAGCATCAAGGAAGGCGAGGGGACGCTGCTGGACAATTCGATGCTGCTCTTCGGCTCGCCGATTCGCGACGGAAACAGCCACAATCCGCACAATCTGCCGCTGGTCCTGGCGGGGCAGGGCGGGGGCACATTCAAGACGGGCCGGCATCTCGTTTACCCGAAGAACACGCCGCTTTGCAACCTCTACAAATCGATGCTCGAACGCATGGGCACGCCAGTGGAAAAATTCGGCGATTCGACTGGGGAGCTTGCGGGAGTCAACGACGAGAAATACATTTCCCCCGTGCCGGCGCCTGTTCCGGTGCCCGCGCCTGCACCGCCCGCGCCGCCCGTGAAGAAGGTGTGAGCGTTTTATTTATCCCGTGACCCGAAAGGAATCTCATGGCCACTCGTGTATCGGCGATGATTGCGGCGCTCGCACTGGTTGCGGCGTTGATAAGCGCAGCCGAGCCGCCCGATCAGGGTTCTAAAGAGCTTCTTCAGGAATTAAAAAGCTACCGCCACAAAATCGTCCATGAAAGCAACCGCGACGGCAACTGGGAACTCTACCTCATGAACGCCGACGGCAGCAATGCCGTCAATCTGACGAACACACCGGATATCGACGAACTCTACCCGAAGGCCTCACCCGACGGCAGCCAGATTTGTTTTCTCGCGGACGAGGGCAAAGGCGACGCCAAATCGCGTAACCTGTATGTGATGAAGATCGACGGCAGCGATCGAAAGAAGATTTGCGACAACGCGCGCGAACCCTGCTGGAAAGCCGACGGAAAGGAGATCGCCTTTCTAAAAGGCGAGTTCGATACCTACAATGTACAAGACTTCGCCTCCAAAGGCATCTTTATGTACGATCTAAGCACCGGCCAGACGCGCGAACATGTCAATAAAAAAATACACCATCTATATACCTTAAACTGGGCGCCGGATGGAAAATGGTTTGTGGCCACGGTGCACGGCGGAATGGGTTTCAAGCACGGCATTCTGGCGCTCGAAGCCAATGGCGACGGCGTCTTCGACCTGGGACTGGGAGGCTGCCGCCCCGACCTCAGCCCCGATGGCAAGAAGGTCGCCTGGGGCAATGGCGACTGCGAGCTGGGCGTCGCGGATTTGGATTTCTCCGGGCCTATTCCGAAAGCGGCGAATATACATAATATAATGTCCTCAAAAGACCCGATCGAAACCTACCACGTCGATTGGTCGCCCGATGGAAAATACGTCGCCTTCAGCTACGGCCCGAAATTGACCGGCCGCAATCTCAAGCATTTGTTGCCTGAATTTCCAGGTGTCGAAGCGCCGGGCTGGAATACCTGCGTGGCCGACACCTCCACGAAAGACCGCTGGGTCATGCTGACGACCAACGGCAAATCGAACAAAGAGCCGGATTGGGTATTTGTCAAGGAAGGGGCAGGTAAATGAATCGCGCCTCTTTCTATATCCTGCTTCCTTTTATTTTAACGGGCTGCGGCGAAGCCATAAGCCAGAAGGCCGGGCCGGAGATCATCAAATCAAAGTCCGGCGTGGAGATGGTTCGGATTCCTGCCGGCACATTTCAAATGGGTAACAGCGCGGGCAAGGAAGATGAAGGCCCGGTACACGCGGTGACGCTCGACGCCTTCTTGATGGACCGCACCGAAGTCACGCAGGAGCAGTACACGGCGCTGAAACTTCCCGATGGATCGCATTTTAAAAATCCGCAGAATCCGGTTGAGCAGATCACGTGGGACAAAGCGGCAATGTATTGTAACGAGCGTTCAAAAGCCGAAGGCCTGAGCCCTTGCTACAATCCCGACACCGCGGAATGCAATTTCGCGGCGGACGGATACCGGTTGCCCACTGAGGCCGAATGGGAGTATGCGTGCCGCGCCGGAGCCACGGCCGACCTATCCGGCGATGCCCGAAAATTAGCCGACTACGCTTGGTTCGTCGACAATTCAGGCAAGAAGACCCATCCCGCCGGCCAGAAACACCCCAATGCCTGGGGTCTGTGCGACATGCAGGGCAATGTAGGGGAATGGTGCAACGATGTATACGAAGCAAACTACTACAAAACAAGCCCCGCAAGCAATCCGCGCGGCCCGGTTCAAGGGGAGAAATACGTACTGCGCGGCGGCTCATGGGACTTGCGCGCCGAAAAGCTGAGCGCCACAGCGCGCATCGGAAAAAAGCCCGGCGTGGCAGATGCTTGTTTTGCCGACGATGCCATCGGATTTCGGTGCGTGAGAAGCGCACCAAAGTAGGTGCTTGAGCACTGGGTAGTACTATGGCCATTGATCGCAAAACGCGCGCCTTGTTTCAGGTTCATCTATCGACGGCACTGGTGCTGATGTTCGCAGCGGGTGGGTTGATATGGGCTAATCTGCGAGTCTATGAGTACGACTGGATCTCGAATCTTGCGGATACTCCAACAGCGATAATGTGGGGTTCTGGTCCAAGGCGGTGGCCCCAATACCCGACAATAGGATGGCCGATACCAATTGCGCAAAAGTATAATATGAAATATCCGCCCTATCCAAACACTTCGTTTCGACTTGAATATAAATGGAATTGGAAGAGGTTGACTGTCGATGCAATTGTGGCTTTAACGATTCTCGCAATTACTGCCATTCTATGCGAATGGTGGATACGATGGCGGAGTTCGAATCTCCAAGCCTCTAACCTCTAACTCCTTGGAGCCTTCCTTATGCTTCGCCACAAAATCTGCTCAATGATGCTTCTGTTCGCCGGAACCGCCCTCGCCGCCGAAACGCTCACGCCAAACGACAAAACCATACGCCAATATCTGGCCGCGCAGGCTAATGAACTCGAACATGAATTCATGCCCCAGATTAAGACAAAAGAAGACTTCGAAAAAATTCGCCCGGCGTTGAAACAAGCCTATTTCGAGATGCAGGGGCTCTGGCCGCTTCCCGAAAAAACGCCGTTGAACGCGAAAGTCACGGGTCGCCTTGAGATGCCGGACTATTCCGTCGAGATGGTCCATTTTCAAAGCAAACCGGGGTTGTATGTAACGGCCAACCTCTATCTACCCAAACCGCTGAACGGCAAATATCCTACCATTTTGTACCAGTGCGGGCATAAGCACGAGAACCGTGATGGCAACAAAAGCGGGTATCAGGATTTTGGTATCTGGTTTGCAAAACACGGGTACGTGGCACTGGTCACGGACTCGCTGCAACTCGGCGAAATCGCCAGCTTTCACCATGGCACGTACCGCGAAAATCGCTGGTGGTGGCAGTCCGCCGGCTATACTCCGGCAGGCGTGGAATGCTGGAATGCCATTCGCGCTCTCGATTATCTTTGCACGCGGCCTGAAGTCGATGGCGAGCGCATTGGCGCGACTGGAATTTCAGGCGGCGGATCGGCGACAATGTGGATCGCCGCGGCGGACGAACGTATCAAGATCTGCGCGCCGACAAGCGGCATGTCGGACCTGCAATTTTACGTCGCGGAAGACGGCGTCAACGGGCACTGCGACTGCATGTTCCTGTACAATCGCGCACGTTGGAACTGGACTCAGATTCCCGCGTTGATCGCGCCCCGGCCGCTGCTCTTCGTCAATTCCGATGCCGACTCGATTTTTCCAATGAGCGCCAACAACCGGATTATCAATCGCCTCGAATGGCTCTATGCGCGCTGGGGGCTTGGCGACCGCGTCTCCGCGGTCGTCAGCGTCGGCGGTCACGCGTATCGCCGCGATCTGCGGCGCGAAATCTTTGAGTTCTTCAACCGCTATTTCAAAAATTCGCTGACACCTGTGGACGACCCCGACGCCGGCTACGAGGTCGCCGGAGACGACAAGCATGTCGGCGAAAAGCAGTTTATCGAACACAAACTGCTGCGCGTCTTTAAGGAAGACAGCGACATTCCGGCCGACGCCATAAACGTGCGTGTGGACCGGTCCTTTGTTCCGGCCGCGCACGTCGAAGTCCCGGTACCTGAAAATTACACGGCGTGGCGTTCGGCGCTCTTAAATCGTTTGCGCGAGATGACGTTCAACGCGTGGCCAAGCGCAGCGCCGAAGACGGAACCCATCGCGTTCGAGGCGGACGAAATCAGCGGCGAAGAACGGACTGAAGAGGGCATCAAAGTCGCGTGGCACTGGATTCCCGGCAAGAAAAATGAGGCCGCTCCATGGTTGATCGTCCTCAATGAAGGTGAGGGCGAGAACGCTGAAAGGCTTCCCCCATGGTCGATAGCAATGATCGGGGATGCGCCGGCTCTGTTGCTGTGTCCGCGCGGAGTGGGCAGGCTCTCGTGGACGAAAAAAAATCCGCCCAACACTGTCGAACGCTCGCTGGCGCTTTTGGGTGCCACTGTCGACGGCGGGCGCATTTGGGACATCATGTCGGTGGCGAAAAACCATTCCGATGGCGGACGAAAATGGCGCGTGGCAGGCTCGGAACAAGCCGGAATTCTTGCGGCGTACGCGGCGCTTTTCGAGCCGTCGATCGAAGCGGTGACGGTGGTCAATCCGCCGTCTTCGCATATACCGGCCGAAGGCGAAACGAAGTACGGACCGCCGCTGTTGAATGTGCTGCGTGTGCTGGATATTCCGGAAGCGTTGGGCTGTCTCGCGCCGAAACCCCTGCACTTGAAAAACGCGCCTGCGACGGCGTTCGACAAAACAGCAGCAATCTACAATGCGGCCGGGGCGGCGGATAAATTGATTCGCGATTATTGACCCGCGCATTTCTAAAGCATCGTTCTCGCTTGCGGCGGGCGGCGTTGAACTTCGTTGGCCTCGCACGGCGTATCCTCTTGATACGCCTTTGCTCGACCGCCTCGTTCAACTTGCCCGGCGCGGCGCGAT
>JBBRQD010000034.1:0-50643 GCA_038227045.1 Planctomycetota bacterium | reverse complement strand
GGCGCCCATGGCCAGAGCGCAAGGCCCACGAAAGCCCGAAAGCGCCCATTTTGCGCAGGCTGACAAAGCCATTGAAAGCCATTGGAATCAAAAACTTGAGCGAGCAAAAACGGATGGCGGGTTAACGGCGTTGGGTGCCACCCGCCCTCATAAATCGCTGTTTATAGATAATGCACGAGAAAAATAAAATGATGATTTCAATAAGCATGTCCACAAAAATGGCTGACACTGCGTTTGTCGTCAACCGAACTGATTCAAACGGTTCCCAACGTCGAAAAAAATACAACTGATCATAATCACGATCTAAGTAGTGAATCTCATACTCGAAAATTGGCAGTGGAAAGCAATAAGATTTTACCGCGAAATTCTTCGTTAGATTGGAATATGCGTGCGTGCCTAGCACATTTAGCCCACAAATCAGAGCTAAGATAAATAAAAGCGCACAAAATTTGATCGTTTCACTTTTCATTCTTCAACCCTACGGAGAAGTGAATGACGCGGTTTGATCCATTGCCGTCGTAATCGTGTAGTCCTTTGAAATAAGGTACACAGGTTTAGGACAAATCGAGGAATCTTCGCCCTGAGCCCAAACCGTGTAATGTTGCGAAAACTTCGCACCTGTACTTACCCAGGTCTTTTGCCCTGGGGCGTCCCAATAGTAGACGGTATTTCCAGAGCAATAGGTATTTATCGCGAATGGAGTGTCGTCAACACTGTTCTCTTTTGGCGTTCCTTTATGTTTAATTCGGTTCACACCCCAAGTGCATCCATCGCCGCATGGTGAGGTAAATACTATTTGCGCCTCGAAGTAAAACAAAGTTGCTGCATTTGCGTAAAGCTTCCATGCTGAGCCTTGTTGAATAATAGCGCCAAGTATTGGCGGCTGAGGAATGTTTTTCGGAAAGCCCAAAACTCGTGGAAAGCTCGGTGGTCCCGTAGTTTTGAATGTTATACTTACTGGATCGCAACATTTAGGCTTTGCCTTAGGGCAACAGAAAGACATATCAAGTTCATGCTCTGATCCAGTACAGCTGGTGGGATCTATCCGATGCGTGCCATCTGCCTTTTTGCAGCACACGGCTAACCCCGTTGGATCTACATTAGCGTTAATATTTTCAGACGTGTAAAGGTAATTATTAAAAGAGTCATGCGCCAAATCCCTCTGCGTAAACCTCCCCGTCGCAAAATCATACACCCTCGCCGCGCTCAACCCCCACCACTTCCCCCCAATATTCACGGTCTGCCAATTGGTCTGATACCCCAATTCGACCGGCCATATCCGGTCTGCTGAATGATCTTCCCGATATTTTTGCTGGTGTGACAAATGCATACAAAGTCTAATGGTAACTTGTGAGACACATTTTGGCAACGGGGGAATGGGCGGGGCGGTGAATTTTTTCTTGATCGCAGATTTTCTATTTTTCTTTCGGATTTTTGGAAATAAATCAGGTACTCGTGCGTCTAATAATTAGGGTAATGGTTGGATTCGACTATATGACATATTATGTTATTTTGAAATGCTTTGCACTTTGTGTCATTTGTGCAACGGCGAAAGTAGTAGGCAGAAATTGGATAGACTGAAGGCCGATTGACGACACAATGTGCAACTTCGGGAACGGGAAATGGTTGAGTGGTTCGCCCTTTATTGGCTTTTGGGACGGGTCATCGTTTTTGTTTCGCCCTTGGCAGGGCTTTGTTTTAATTGGGATTTCATTTCCCGGGGTTTTACGCCGGGTTGGTATGTTTTGGCATTTCAGGCCAATGGAATTGGATCGGTTGTTTGCAAAATAGCCTTGGCGTGGCGGATGGCACTATGTGCAACTTTTGTAATGAAAAACGATTGATGAGGAGGGAAATTAGCGACATTTTAAAATTACTATGTGCATATTTGAAGGTGTTATGCCGATTGGGGTTGTGGCGGAGTCGTGAGAAATTTAGTTCGCCCCTTTGGGGCTTTGGTGGTGTCATAAGACTTGGTAACCTAGGCCTGCGCCGGAGTACCGGCTCCGGCCTGGGCTATAGAAGTTCGCGCCCTTGGCGCTGGGGACATGGTGCAATTTTCGTGATGGAAACGAGCGGCGGGTGAAGTGACTTGAAACACATTTCCACGCTCAAGAGATTATTTCGCCGTGCATCCTCGGATAATACATTGTCCATTCGATTAAATGCGGTTTATTCGCAGTGAGGGCATTTTCTTGTCGAGACGTGTTTGAAATCAAGGGCGCGACGCTCATGGCCGACTTCGAATGCAAACCGCATCTTGGCGATGGCTGGATTCTGGAATCTGGCAGCGAACCGGAGGCGCAGCGTGCTTTGCGGCTGGCTAATCGGCGGGATTTTGTTAAGCGCGTTGGGTTGACTGCGGCGGGGTTGACTTGTGCGGATTTTTTGGGTTTCTTTGGCAAGCATGGGCTGGCTCGGGCGGAGGAGTCGAAATTTACTTCCAAGGCCAAGGAGAGTGCCGGGCAGGCGGAGCCTCGTTTTCTGGTCTATTGGTTTCTGGAAGGCGGCTGGAACAGCTATGACATGTTCAGCCCGGTGGTTTCGCCGAACAATATTTTTCCCGAGACACGTCTGCCTAGCATCAGCGATGAAAAGTACCGCGTTTTGAATTGGGGCAAAGAAGGTTGCGACATCAAGACGCAGGGGAACATTCGTTACGGTTATCTTGCCGAAGATGGAAAAGATCTTTTCAAAGACATGGCGGTCATCAGTTCGATGGAGACGGGTTCAGGGCACTCCGCCGAGCGTCTGCGCTGCCACATGGGCCACTACAATTTTGGGATGACGGCCGATAGAGAAGACCATGAGCGTTCGGTGATGCAGGCGTTCGCGGAAGTGTATGGACAGCCTTACGCGCTGCCGAATTTAAGCTGGCATTATTTCCTCAGCGACGGCGAATTGAACGAGGTCCAGTATACCGGCCGCAAAGGGTATTATCACGCGCTCGGCCCCGTTCATGCTCACACGATTTATGCCGGGACGCCGGATAATTTGCGGCAGTTTTTGACGCGCATGTATGCGTCGTCGAACGATGTCGTCAACACGCAGATTCAGAATTTCTTGAGCGGTGCCAATTCCATCACGCTGAAGGAAGAGCATGTCGAAGCGATCAAGAGTTACGCGTCGGCGCGCACGATTTACGAAAATCTGTCGAGCAAGGGCAAGTCGCTCGACAAGCCGATGTTGTCGAAATTGTTCACCGACAGCGCGCTGAAAGAGCGCTTCGGCGTGACGCTTTCCGACGAACTGATCACGTATCGCAGCGTCAACGGAAACAAGGCGCGGACGAAGTTTTCGCCGAACACGAACGTCCAGGCGATGATGGCCTACGAACTGATGCGCGCGGGGCTGTCGTGTTCGTTCTTTATCGAGAGCCGCGACATCCGCCACTTCGACAGCCACAACAACCGCAGCAATCTTTGGGGCAAGGACGGAAAGCCCGTCGGCCAGAAAGATCAGACGCCGATGATGCGCGATCATCTTTGGAAACCGCTGCACGCGTTCGTCGAATGCCTGAAGAGCACGGAGTATGGCAACACGGGCAAGAGTCTTTTCGATCTGACGACGATTGTGCTGACCTCGGAATTCGGGCGCACGATCAAGGGCGACGTGGAGGCCATCGAGAAGATGTCGATCCCGGAGGACGACAAAAAGAAACAGATCGCCGGGCAGGATATTTCGCAGCATTGGCGCGTGACGAGCGCGGCGATTCTGGGCGGAAAAACAAAGGGCGACACGCAGATTGGCGCGATCGGCGAGAAGACTCTGCTGGCGATTCCAATCATGCCCGACGGAACGCTCGATCCGGCGTTCGATCCGAAATCGGGCGTACTGCCGAAGGACCGCAAGCAGAGTCCCAAAAGCTGGATTCCGGATCACGGCGATGTGTACGCAACGGCGCTCTATTTGAGTGGGATCGATCCGAAAGGAAAAGGCAAGAATGAACGCGGGCCGCTGACGTTTTTGAAGCGGGCTTAGCTATTTCTCTCGCAAAGGCGCAAAGAACAGCAAAAGCATTATTTGCCGAGTGCGGCGCGCAAGGCGCCTTCCAACTCCGGGTGTTTGAATGCGTACCCGGCTTGCTGCAATTGCTCGGGTATTACGCGGGCGCTGCCGAGTAATAAATCGTCTCCCATTTCGCCGAACGCCAGGTGGACGGCGAAGGCTGGCATCGGGAAGATGGTTGGGCGGGAAATGACTTTGCCCAGCGTTTTGGTGAAGTCGCGATTTGTGGCGGGATTCGGCGCAACAAAATTCGCAGGGCCGGAGAGATTCTCGTACTTCAAGGCAAACACGATCGCGCCCACGACATCGTCCAGCGAGACCCAACTCATGTATTGCGCGCCGCTGCCGATCACGCCGCCGACGCCCATTTTGAAGGGCGTCAACATCTTCGCGAGCGCTCCGCCTTGGGCGCTCAGGATTACGCCGATGCGCATTCGCACGGTGCGAATTCCGGATTTTTCAGCCGGCGCGGCCGCGGCCTCCCATTCTTTGCAAACCTCGGGAAGGAAACCCGATCCGGGCGTGCTGGTTTCGGTCAGAACTTCGTCGCCGCGGTTACCGTAGAAGCCGATCGCTGAGGCGCTCACGAGCACTTTTGGCGGTGCGCTCATTTTCGCGAGGGCTTCGCACAGCGTGCCGGTTCCGAGCGTGCGGCTGTCGCGAATCGTTTTTTTCTTTGCGTCAGTCCAGCGCCCGGCGATGTTCTCGCCGGCGAGATGGACCGCCGCGTCGATTCCGGTCAACGCGCCGGGGTCCAATTTTCCGGCCAACGGATCCCAGAACACGTCCCCCGCCCCGGCCTTTCCGCGCGTCAGGCGGGTGACGGCGTGTCCTTGGCTTTTGAGGACATCGCCCAATGCCGTGCCGACCATTCCGCTTGCGCCGCTGATCAGGACATTCATGCGTGGCTCCCTTGCGGCCGTGGCTATTTATTGCAGGAATATGAACCAGACCAGCACAAAAATGGGAATCAGAATCGGGAGCGTGTACTTTAAAATATAGCCGAAGAAGCCCGGCATGCGCGCGCCCGCGGATTCCGCGATGGCCTTGACCATGAAGTTCGGACCATTGCCGATGTATGTGCAGGCACCAAAAAACACGGCTCCCAACGAAATGGCCCGGAGATATTGCGGATAGGTTACGGCGAATTGGCTAACACCGGCGGGATTGAGCGAAAGTCCCTTCAGACCCTGCGCGGCGCTCAGGAAATTCAAGTAGGCCGGCGCGTTGTCGAGCACGCTGGACAAGGAACCGGCGGCGAAATAAAAGCCGCCCGGCGACTGGATGCCCAAATGAGCGGCGTTTGCGGACAGATAGGCCAGTGCCGGCATCATCGTCGCAAAAATTCCGAGGAATAGCAGTGCGACTTCTTTGATCGGCCCGAAGTGAAAATCGTTGTGTTGGAGAATGCGCGGATCGGCGCGCCGATGGGCGAGGAGCGCCGCGCCGAGCATCAGCAGCGCGCCCAGCGGCCATGATTCGAATTGAGGTGACACGTAGACAACGAGAATTCTGTCGAGGAAAACCCCCAACAGGACCAGTCCCAGACACGCGACGTTGAACCATCCGGCGACTACGATTTTATTGGGATTGTGGTGGTGCGTCGCTGGAGCTTTGATTGTATCCAGAATGAAAAAGACCGTGAGAAGCAGACCGTTCGCCAGGAGCCATGGGGCCCAGCAATGGAGGATCGTCCATTCAAATGGCACGCCGTTGATGTAGCCCAGAAACAAGGGGGGATCGCCGATCGGCGTCAAGGCGCCGGCGCAATTGCTGACGATGAAGATGAACAGCACCACATGAAATGGGCGCAGCCGATCCTTGTTGATTCGCAGGAAAGGACGGATCAGCAGCACGGACGCGCCGGTGGTCCCAACGATATTCGCCAGAACGAGTCCCGAAATCAGCAGCAGCGTGTTGACGCGCGGGTTGCCTCCGCCGGAAATCTCAATCAAGATGCCGCCGGAGACGACGAAGAGACTGCCGACGAGCGCGATGAATTTAAAGTACTCCAGAGCCGTTTCGCCCAGCACTGTGCGGCCGTGCGCACCCAATTGTGTCGCGTAAATGGCGGCAACAACGAGGCCCAGACCGACGGAAATATGAGCGAAGAATTTTTCCCAAAACGGCTTGTGAATGAATGGCACGAACGCGATGCAGGACAACAAGAGCATGAAGGGGACCGACCACCAGCCGGGAATTGTGATCACAAGATCGGTGCTTTCCGCGGCTCGTGCAGAGGAGCATAGCAGAAATCCCAGCAACAACGACAGAACCGTCTTCCTCACGCTCTACTTCCTCCCTGATTTAATCGGCGCAGTTTAGCAGGCAAAATTGAATGAGACGGCACAGATTATGGAATCAATAAAAAGGGGCCGGCACACAGAGAACATGCCGGCCCCGAGATTGAATTCAACTTGTTGACGACACTAGGCAGACGCCGAAGAAACCGAGCCAATTGCTGAAGGCGCAGCGACACCCGCCGGCAAGTTGTCGTAGGCCATTCCTGGCGCTTCGTGGATCGGCCAGTTCGGGTACGCTGGGCAGCCCATTTCAGGAATGTCCAAACCCGAAATTTCATCTTCTGGCTTCACTCGCAGACCGAAGACGCTGTCGTAGATTTTGAAGAATGCGAATTCAATTCCCACAACGAAAAGGATATCCACAATCGCAAACAAAATTTGTGACTTCATTTGCCCAAATTGGCCCCAAGGCATGCCATCCGGTCCACCGATGGGGAACAATCCCAAGACGCCATAATCCTTGTCGCCGATGTGCAATTGAACGCTGTTCGTTCCACCGCCATACGTGCCGCAAGCGAACAGGCCGACACAGAGAACGCCAAACAAGCCGTTCACGCCGTGAACCGAAAAAGCACCGACCGGATCGTCGACCTTCAGCGTGTTTTCGACGAAACCAACCGAGACGATGACCAGCACCCCTGCAACCACACCGATGATAACGGAAGCTGTCGGCGAGACGTACGCACAGGGCGCTGTAATCGCCACCAAGCCGGCAAGAATTCCATTGCAGCACATGCCGGGATCGGGCTTCTTGGCGGGATGAATGTACATCATGTAGAGCATCGACGTGAAACCGCCAAAGGCTCCGGCGATCATGGTGTTGACTGCGGCAACAGGAAGAATTCCGTCAGTCGCAGCCAGAGTGCTGCCGGGATTAAAACCAAACCAGCCGAAGAACAGAATGATCGTTCCAAGCACCGCCATTGGAATGTCGTGGCCGGGAATTGGACGTGAGTTGCCAGCCTTGTCGTACTTGCCAATTCGCGGTCCGAGAACATACGCTCCGACGAGCGCGGTCCATCCGCCGACCATGTGAATGACGCCCGACCCAGAGAAGTCGATCGCGCCGTTACCCCATGCTGCGGCACCGGTCACCGCTCCACTTACTGCGTCTGGCGTCAAGCCTGACCACTTCACTCCAATCTGCGACAACCAGCCGCCGCCCCACATCCAGCAGCCAATAACGGGGTACGTGATCATGGTAAGGAAGAACGACATCCACACGAACGCGCCCCACTTAATACGCTCGGCCATCGAGCCGGTTGGAATCGTCGCGGCTGTGTCCATAAACACCATCTGGAACATAAAATGCGCCATGACCTGGCTGTCGAAAAGGCCGGTCCAGAGGAAACCTTTGCCGCCCAAGATATGCCAGCCGGCATCGCTTCCGATCAACCACTTATCCAAGATTAGCGTACCGCCCAACGTGTCGATTTTGCCCATGCCTCCAAACATAAATGCGTAACCGCAGACATAATACCCAATGAACCCGATGCAGAAGACCATCATGTTCATGCCCATGCAGTGTGCCGCATTTTTCGCGCGGGTGAAGCCCGTTTCAACCAGAGCGAAACCGGCTTGCATGAAAAATACCATGAAACCCGCGATACAGGTCCAGAGCATGTTCAGGCCGTTGCGAGTTTTGATCACCTGACCCGCAATTTCGTCAGGCGTCTGCTTAAAGGCAATACCCATGACCGCGTTGCCTTTTTCATCTTTCTTGAATTTTGGCTTGCCGTCCTTGTCCATCACCGGCTTGCCATCTTTATCGAGTTCCGGAACCGGCGAGAGTTCAATCACACCGCCCTTGGCGTTGCCTAGGTCGGAACCCAAATCCGTGCCGTTGGAAGCGCCGCTTGGGTCGGCCGATTTATGCGGATCTTCAGGCGCGGCGGGCGCGGCCGCTGGCGTCGTTGCTGGCGTCGTCGCCGGCTTTGTTTCCTCACCGCTCCATGCTTGCCCTGAGATACTCAGCAGACAAACAGCCGCGAGTGCCGTCACGCCGCATCTAAAAGATAGACGCGAAAAAAATTTCATGCTTATTCCTCCAATTATGAAAATGCTGCCACTGACTCAGTAAGCAGCCGTTGATTGCCATCGCCTTGCAACGCGCCGATCCCACATCAGCGCGCTTTGAATATAGAAAAGTTCGACCACGAAAACCGGCTGCCCTGAAGCTTCTTTTCCATTTCCGGTATGCGCCGCCAATAGCGCAGGCCCATGTACGCCGCGCTCGCTCCAATGATCCATCCCGGAACATCGAATATGTAAAGCGGTATCGTGCGGTAATGAAACAGACCATCGATCATTGCCATCAATCCCACGGTCATGACCAGCACGCAGAGGTATCGGAGTCCGCTGATAGCGGTTTGAGTCTTGATCATTTTGACTTGCCCCTTGAAATAACGAGTGTCGTCTAAATGGCAGATGTGCCGCGTTCACCCGTACGGATACGGATGGTTTCTTTCATGTCGAAAACGAAGATTTTTCCGTCGCCGACTTTGCCCTGGTCGCCAGTCTTCGCCGCTTTCGAGATGGCTTCAACGACCTTATCGAGAATGCTTGCATCGCAGGCGATTTCGAGCTTGACCTTGCGCACAAAATTCACCACGTATTCATGCCCACGATAAACTTCGGCGTGCCCTTTCTGCCGGCCGTAACCCTGCGCGTCAGTGATGGTGACGCCCGAGACTCCAACCTTGCCGAGTGCCTCGCGTACCGCGTCCAGCTTTTGCGGTTGAATGACTGCAATCACGTAATTCATTCCCGGTCCTCCTGATGCCCGATCTTGCTGCTCGAGCGACACGACATCTCATCGGATCGCAGTATTCCGAGGATCAATTCCTGAAAGTCAAAACGCCACCACAGGCACGCGATGGTTCAATTCGCGCACTTCAGCAACCGCCTAATGATGGGTCGTTTAATTGTCTAATAGCATTTACGCAAAGGTGCTGCCATTCCTGCAAACTCACCCGAATACTTTTTTTACGCTATAGCAGAATGGGAGATAGATGAGTGGCACAGTTAGGACTCATGTGGCTTTTTGATCATTGTCTACTTCCGAACATAGCCATTCATGCCAAACTGTTCATTTTTATTCAATTAATATACTTATATAGTTAATTTTTATATTTTCTTTACTCATTACCTGCTTCTATAACCTCTCTATGAAAAGAGCAATTCATGAGTGGCATTTTTGTCATTTTCGCACGATCATGCATTGATCGGCAAGATACTTGCGTTTCACCTTTCAGCGGAATCTGATGAAAGTTGCAGATCGAAAAGCTCCTTTGTGATTGGTGGTGGTTGTTTATCACCAGTTTGAAATTGGATTGCTTAGGTTGTGTTTTATTTTGATCATCTTTAAACCATTATTTGGTGGTGTTTGATCACATTCGTGCTCGAACACATTGCTTTGCCGTAATTATTCATCCGATAAATATAAATTTCTCCTATATCCGCGCGTCCCCTCGCGCGTTCTCCGTGCTATTGGCATAAAGTTTGATTATCTCTTCCTCGTGCTCACAATTAAACATTTCTATAAAGTCAATGGACGCATTGTCTAGGGTGTGTTTTTGTGCCTTAAAATTCGAGATAACATTTCTAAGGAGAGTGTCATGAGTGAAGAAAAGGCCCCGACCGGGCCGAAACCGACGCTCGGGCTTACGGGCCTGACCATCAACGCGATGGCGTTGATCGCGCCGGGCGCATTTTTGTGGCTTACGTACGCGATGCAATCGTTGTACGGCGCGCCGTTGGCCGGGCAGGACATGTGGTTTGGTATTGTGGTCGCGCTGTTGCTGTGTTTCTCCACTGCGATCGCCTATGCCGAATTGAGCAAGCTTTATCCCGGTGCAGGCTCGTCTTACTTCTTCGCCGAACAGGCGTTCATGAATAAGACCACGCACTACAAGTTTGCCCGCGTCGCCAAGTACATCACCGGCTGGGCGAGCCATTTGTATTATTGGGTCTATCCCGGCGTTATGGTCGGCGTCACCGCGTTGCTGGCCGGGTACTTGATGGGACAATTCTTCCCAGCCACATTTAGTGCTGGCGTCCCAAGCCCGATCTTCATGATTCTGTTCTGCATCGTCTTCTCCTTCGGCGTCGCTTACATTGCCTTCCGCGGCGTAGTTGGAACGACTGGTGTGAATATGGCCATTAACGTCGTCCAAATCACTGCTCTGTTGATCTTTTCCTTTATGGCAGTCAGTTATCGCTTGAATCATAAAGAAGGCGATGTCGCATGGACCATGGATCCCGACAACACGCCCACCAACGTCGTCCTGGACACGTTCAAAGTCAACGGCGACGGCAAGGCCATCGACAAGGACGGCAAAGTCATTGAAGCGGAAGACGGTACCATTGCAGCAGACAACACCGCCAAATTGATTCACGTGGATGGCGTCGCGAACGTCAAAGACGAAAGCGGCGCATGGGTGCTGCGCAAGGACGACAAGGGCAAGGACGTTCCCGATTACTTCGAAACTTATGCAGCCAACGGCGATGGTAAACTCATCGACAAGGACGGCAAAGAGGTTCCGAACAAGGACAGCGTCGTCGCAAAAACCGACATGGCCAAGCTCGTGCAGCAGGAACCGGGCAAGAGCAAAAAGGACAAAGATGGCTGGATTCCGCAGTTTCAAGTCGACAAGGACGGCAAGGCCGTTTTGGATAAAGACAAAAAGCCGGTTCCGGTCGCTTTTACAATCTCCTATGCTGAAAAGGACGCCATCACCGAGGTGGACTCGCCAGTCGATTCAACTAAGCCGAATGGTTTGAAGGAGAAGGTCAAGAAATTTCAATATCATGCAAAGGGCACATCCATCGTTCAGCCCCACGGCTTCGGTTTCTCGTTCATTCAAGCCTGCGTCGCGATTCTGATCCTCGTCGGTTTCGAATCGGTTACGTCGATGGGTGAAGAAGCCAAGAACGCGAAGCGTGACATTCCGCGCGCCGTGCTCCTGTCTCTGGCGATTCAGGGCATCGTCTGTTACTTGATCCAATACTTCGCTGCGAATTACTTTCTGAACAGCGGCTACACGATGCTTAACGCAGCCGGCTCTTCAGCACCGGTCGGCGACATGATGCAACTCGTCGGTGCGTGGTTCTTCGGCAGCCCGTCAGCAGGCCAATGGTTCATGTTGATCCAGGCGTTCTCGGTGTTCCTCGCCTTGATCGGCACGACGCTATCCTGCCTGAGCACCGGCGCACGCGTGACCTACGCAATGGGCCGCGACGACGAAGTCCCGTCCCACTTCGGCCTCTTGCACGGCAGGACGCTGACACCCCACACCGCCATCTGGACGTTGGCGGCCATCAGCGCCGTGATTGGGATTGTCTGCGTGTTCGGCAATTTCTGGGGCCCCGCGGCGCAAACCAACGACACGATCGCGGCATTGCCGAAGAACTTCTGGTACAGTTTCGGCCTGTTCAAGAACGAAACCGCCAGCGGACTGCCACAGACCTTGCTGGTGATGACGCTCGTCAGCAACTTCGGCACGTTCCTGTTGTACATGTTGACCTGCTACACGGCGATTGTCGCCTTCCGCGATCACCATACGTTCAGTGGGTTCAAGCACATGGTTGTGCCTGTCTTTGGCGTTATTGCCAACTTTGTCTGCATGTTGTTCTATCTGGTTGGGCCGTTCATGGTCAATGGCATGAGTTTCAAGGAACCGTACTTCGCGCTGGGTTTCGCGGGTGTCTGGGGCGTTTACGGCCTGATCTACTTCATGCGTTCCAGCAAAGCGAAAGGCAAGTCGGTGTTGCTCGAAAAGCCGATTCAGACCAGCGCCTGATCCGCTTGCAGTTCATTCATTTCGGCTATCGTCATTCCGGCCACCCTCTGATATAGAGGGTGGCCGGATTCATTACTGATTTAGACTTGTTTCGATGCCCTTCTGGAAAAATATGACTCTCACGCGCTTGAAATCTCTGTCGGGTCTGGCCGTGACGCTATGCGCGGCGCTCGTCTTTTTTTTCGCTTGCGATGCCTGCGCCGCAGAGACCAGGAGCAAAGCAGCCGCCCCTGTTTCGACCGATCCGCGCGACCACGAAGATCCGTCCGGTGCCACCATGGGCAAGGATCTCGGACCCAATTTTCTCCGCGCCGAAAAACCCGGCGAACCTACTTTGCCTGAAGTTGCCACACAATCCTCAAACACGCGCTCCAGCCTCAATTTGATCTGGACGCTGGTCGCCGGCTTTCTGGTCTTCTTCATGCAGGCCGGCTTCGCGCTCGTCGAAACGGGATTTACGCGGCGCAAGAACGCATCGCACACGATGCTGATGAACCTGATGGTTTTCGCGATTGGCGTAGTCGGTTATTTCGTGTGCGGATTCGCGTTCATGCACGGCGGCGGAGGTCCGCTCGACGCCTACGGCGGCGGCAGGCTGCTCAACGGCGTCTTGAGTTTCAACGGCTGGAACGTGCTCGGCACCAAAGGTTTTTTCCTGCACGGCCTTTTCGACAGCCAGACACTCGCGCTCTTTCTGTTTTCAATGGTTTTCATGGATACCGCCGCGACGATCCCGACGGGATCGATGGCCGAACGCATCAAGTTCAGCGCGTTCATCTGGATGTCTTTTTTTATAACGATGTTTACGTATCCGATCGTCGGCAACTGGGTCTGGGGCGGCGGCTGGCTTTCGCAGCTCGGCGAAAAATGGGGCTGGGGCCACGGCGCGCTCGATTTCTCCGGTTCTGGCGTGGTTCACATGGTCGGCGGAATCACGGCGCTCGTCGGAGCATACGTCATTGGCCCGCGCATCGGAAAATTCGACAAGGACGGAAACCCGCGCCCAATTCCCGGCCACGATATCCCGCTGGCGATGCTCGGCACGCTGATCCTGTTCTTCGGCTGGTTCGGTTTCAACGCCGGCTCCGCGAGCGCGTCGGAAGGCATCGTCTCCGTTGCGGCGGCAAACACTCTGATCTCCGGCGCGTTCGGCGCGTTTACGGCCATGATCCACATGATGTACTTCCACGCCGCACGCAAGCCCGACCCCGGTATTTGCTGCAACGGCATGCTCGCGGGTTTGGTCGCCGTCACCGCGCCCTGCGCATACATCTCGCCAATCGCGGCGGCGTTCGTTGGCATTGTCGCGGGCGTGCTGTCAACGTGGGCGGCGGAATTCGTCGAGCGAAAAATGAAAATCGACGATTGCGTCGGAGCGTTCGCGATCCACGGCGTGTGCGGAATGTGGGGCGTCATCGCGCTGGGCCTGTTCGCGTGCGGTACGTACGGCGCGGGCAAAAACGGCGTTCATTTGATTCTCGAAGGCAAAGAATACGGAGCGCTCGGCGTCTTCCCAATCGGCGCGCCCGACAAAACGCCCTGGGGTCAGACGGGCCAATTGATGGCGCAGGTTTTCTACGCCATGATCGTCTTCCTCTTCGTCTTCGCGGCGGAGTACGCCTTCTTCGCCTTTTATCACAAGAAATGGGGGCTGCGCGTCAGCACCGACGACGAGTACCAGGGTCTCGATATTCCGGAGACGGGCTGCCCGGCTTACGCGGACTTTTGATCGAGCATGACTTTAAAAATGACAAATCACAAATGACAAATCGCAAATGACAAATAAACTGCGTTCTCACATCTTTGAGGACGTTTAAACATGTCGAATTATCTCGAATCCACTTTCGGTCTCTCCGGAAAAAAAGCCGTCGTCACCGGCGCGGGCAAAGGCATCGGCAAGGCCATCGCCGAAGCTCTCGCGGCATCCGGCGCGGAGGTGCTGGTCCATTATCACAGCAGCCGCGACGCGGCGGAAACACTGGTTAAAGAAATCGAAAACCGCGGCGGCAAGGCGTGGTCGTGCGGAGCGGATTTGACCGATTCAAAAGACACCGACAGCCTGTTCAAACAGGTGGAAGAGCGCTGGGGCGCGCTCGATATTCTGGTCAACAACGCCGGCGACATGGTTCAGCGTTCGCGCTTCAGCGACATCGGCGACGACGTCATCGAAAAGGTGCTGCGCGTCAACGTCCACACCGCAGTCTACGCGATCCGCGCTGCCACGCCGCTTTTGCGCAAGGGCAGGAACGCGTGTGTCGTCAACTTGAGTTCCGTGGCGGCGCATCACGGCGGTGGAAACGGTTCGGTGTTGTACGCCGCGGCGAAAGGCCTGATCCTGACGATGACCCGCGGCCTGTCGAAAGAATACGCACCCGACATCCGCATAAACGGCATCGCGCCGGGTGCGATTCTGACCGATTTCCACAGGAAACACAGCACGCCGCAGATACTCGAAACCATGGCCGGAAACACACCGCTTAAACGCATCGGCACAGCCGAAGAATGCGCGGCAGCCGTGGTGTTCTTGTGTAGTCCGGGCGCGGCGTTTATCACCGGCGAAACGATTGAAATTAATGGGGGATTGTGGCTGGCCTAATACCATTCACCACGGAGTCACAGAGAACGCAGAGATGGAATTGAATCGGATAACCGATCGACTTTTGGCGAAGAATACCATGAACCATTTATTATTCTGTTCTCCGGGTTCTCTGTGCCTCCGTGGTGCGGAATTGCCACGGAGCGCCAATGCTTGAGCAGCCTGCATTCGTCAGCGATCTGGTTCTGGTGGGCGGTGGCCACGCGCACGTTCAGGTTGTGAAAATGCTGGCGATGAACGGGCCGCCCGATCTCCGTGTGACTCTCATTTCGGAACATTCAACAGCCATCTATTCCGGAATGCTTCCGGGTTGCGTCGCGGGATTGTATCGATCGTCGGAGCTCGAGATAGAACTCAGACCCCTGGCGCGCTGGGCCGGTGCGCGATTTATTGAGGCCGCGGTCTCAGGCATCGACCCCAAAGCAAAAGTCGTGCGCTTCCACGACCGTCCCGATCTGCCCTTCGACGTTCTCTCCATCGACGTCGGTTCCACGACCCGCGGCGCGGACATTCCCGGAATGCGCGAACACGCGCTGGCGACTCGCCCCATCGGCGATTTGATGCGGAAGATCGAGGCACTCGAACGCGAGAATCCGAAAATGAATCGCACGCCGCAAGTCGTTGTGCTCGGCGGTGGCGCGGCCGGTGTCGAACTTTCGTTTGGATTTTTTCATCGATTCCAAAAGCGCTATGGAGGCTGTCACGTCACCCTGGTTGACAGGAGCGAGACGCCGCTGATCGAACGAGGAAGTTGGACCAGCGGATTGGTTCAAAAGACGGTGGCCGAAAAAGGCATCGCGCAGCGCCTTGGCGTCGATGCGTTGAAAGTCGAAGCGGGAAAATTGCATCTGTCCGACGGCAGCGTTCTGCCATTCGATCTGCTCGTCTGGGCCGCCGGAGGAGCCCCACCGAAACTGGCGGCGGCGAGCGGCCTGGCGTTATGCGAAAATGGTTTCATCAAAGTCCGGCCCACGCTTCAAGCGACGGGCTTCGACAATATCTTCGCCGCCGGAGATTGCGTCACCCTCGACGGCTATCCGAAGCTTCCGAAAGCCGGCGTCTACGCGGTGCGCGAAGGGCCGTATCTTGCCCAAAATATTCTCGCGCATTTGAGCGGTGCCGCGTTGACTCCTTACGTTCCGCAGCGCAATTTTCTCGCGCTGCTCATGACCGGTGATGGGAGCGCCATCGCGAGCCGAAATTCGCTCGCCGCGCGCGGCAAATGGGTCTGGCGTTGGAAAGACCGCATCGATCGGCGCTTCATGAATATGTTCGTACCGCACCTGATTCCACAGGCGCCCATGCATCAGGCGCCACCTTTGAAAAAAGAATCCACCGATCCGAACGCTCGTATCCGCTGCGCCGGCTGTGGCGGAAAAGTGGGCGGAACCGTGCTATCGAAAGTTCTCGCGAATCTGGACGTGGGCACCAATCCGCGCGTGCGAATAGGGCTTTCGCAGCCGGACGACGCCGCAGTCGTCTCGCTGCCGCCAACCCAGGAACTGGTTCAAACGATCGATCACTTCCGAGCATTCTTCGACGATCCTTATTTGACCGGACGCATCGCGGCGGTACATGCGGCATCGGACGTCTTTGCGATGGGCGGCAAACCCGACACCGCGCTCGCGTTCGCCACGCTGCCGCACGCGTCCGACGAATTGATGGGCCGCGATCTGCACGCGCTCATGGCCGGAATGGTCCGCGAACTCAAAGCCATGGGGGCCACGCTGATCGGCGGACATACGTCGGAGGGCGCGGAGTTCTCGGTCGGTCTGGTCATTAACGGCCTGCTCTCTCCAGACAAACTCGTGACCAAAAAAGGTCTGCGCGCGGGCGACCGGATTATTTTGACCAAGCCGTTGGGCACGGGCACAATTCTCGCGGCCGACATGCGCCTGTTGCCCGTCGGAAAAAGTGTGACCGCGGCGATCTATTCCATGCTGCAATCGAACGGTCCGGCTGCTGAAATTCTGATTGCGAACGACGCCCACGCGTTAACCGACGTCACCGGATTTGGATTGGCGGTTCACCTCGGAGAAATGCTCGAAGCCAGCGGCATGTCCGCGTCAATCGTTCTGCCACGAATTCCGCTTCTGGATGGCGCGCGCGAATGCTTTGCGCAGGGAGTGCGCAGTTCTCTACACGCGTCGAATCGCGGACATCTTCTGCGTCGCTGGGAAGTCGAGGGCGACGAATTGAGCGGCGCGGAAATCCTGTACGACCCGCAAACATCCGGCGGACTTCTGGCCGGCGTTTCCCCGGAATCGGCATCGAAAGTGGTGGCTCAATTGCGCGCGGCAGGCTATACACAAGCGGACGAAATTGGTGGCGTGATCGCGGGCGATGGAAAACTCATCATTCGGTCTGACGAAATTTCAGAGAAATAGAGGAGTGTCCGAGTGTCTCGCAAATCAAAAGCAATCGTCATCGGCGCGCTCGCGGTTTTGAGTCTGCCCGTCGCGTTCTTCAGCTCGCTGAGCTTCTTTTCTCGCAAACCCGATAACCTCGGAGTGGCCAACGGCCGGCTGGCGGATTGTCCCGCATCGCCAAATTGTGTTTCCACGCAGGCCACCGATCCCGTGCATCACATGGACCCCATTTCATTCAACGGATCGCCGGAGGAAGCGCTGAATCGGCTCAAGGCCATCGTAGCCGGCTGGTCAAGAACGAAAATCGTGACGTCGGACGATTGCTACATTCACGCTGAATTCACGAGCATGCTTTTTCGCTTTGTCGATGATGTTGAATTCTTGATCGACCCCGACGCCAAGCAGATTCATTTTCGATCCGCGTCTAGAATCGGCAAATCCGATTTGGGCGTGAACCGACAGCGGATGACGGAGATTCGCCGGCAGTTTGAAACCCGCTGAAACCGGTCGCGCGCGGAATAGTCCTAACTCCTGCGAATCGATAGCAGCGTCGAGAGCACTTTTTTCGTGCGGGGCGTGAGGCGCGTGCGGTTATATTTATCGCCCAGCTTGCGCCAGATTTCGCCTTCAGTCGGATACGGGTGGATCGTGTTCGACAGCATTCCCGCGCTCAAATTCGCCGTCATCGCCAGAGCGATTTCACCGATCATGTCGCCCGCGTGCGGCGCAACCAGCGTCGCGCCGAGAATCGTTCCCGTTCCTTTTTTCAAAACAAGCTTTCCGAAACCTTCGGTTTGCCCATCCAGAATCGCGCGGTCCACATCGCACATCTCAACCGCCACCACGTCCGACGGAATTCCGGCCGCCTCGGCAGCCTCCGCCGTCAGGCCCACGTGCGCCACTTCGGGATCGGTATACGTGGCCCATGGGATGACCAGTTTCGAGACTCGCACCCGACCAAAAAATAATGCGTTGCGCAAAACAATTCGCGCCATCGCATCGGCGGCGTGAGTGAATTTGAATTTTGAACACACGTCGCCCGCGGCGTAAATGCGCGGATTCGACGTTCTCAAAAAGTCGTCCGTGACGACGCCGGACGCATCGAACTCCACGCCCGCCGCGTTCAGATTCAGCGAATCGAGATGCGGCTTTCGCCCCGTCGCAACCAGAATACGCTGGCCCGTCGCTTCGCGCGTCTGCCCCGATTGCTCGTACGTCGCAACGCGCCGCCCGTCTGCGGACCTGGAGATTTTCACGACCTTCGCATTCAACTGAATATCGATGCCGTCCGCCGCCATGCGTTTGCGCACAACTTCGGCGGCATCCGCGTCATCGCGCAGCATGAGTCGCCCCAACGACTCCAACAGCGTAATCTGTGTGCCCAGTCTTTGGAACGTTTGCGCCAACTCGCAGCCGATCGCGCCGCCGCCGAGCACGATCATCGACTTCGGTTTTTCCGTCAGATCGAAGATCGACAGATTCGTATCGAATCCCACTTCGGCAAGACCTGGAATGCCCGGCACCACCGGCCCGGAACCTGTCGCAATCAACGCGCGCGCAAATCGTAGAACTTCGCCACCGACCTCGGCACAGTTCGCCCCGGCAAAACGGCCTTCGCCGAGAAATATGTCAACACCCAGATCCGTAAACCGTTTCACCGAATCGTTGGCGCTGATTTGCGCACGCAACCGGCGCATGCGTTCCATCACGCGGCCGAAGTCCACCGCCGGCTTCGACGCGCTCACGCCCAATTCACCGTCCGCCGCCGCATCGGCCGCCGCGCGCGCGCACCGAATAAGGGCTTTCGATGGGACACATCCGGCGAACAGGCAGTCACCCCCCATCACATCCTTTTCAATCAGCGCGACTTTCGCGCCGAGCGATGAGGCGCCCGCGGCCGCAACCAAGCCGGCCGGTCCCGCACCGATCACAACCAGATTGTATTTAGTGGCCGGCTTCGGATTGCGATACGCAGAGGGCCGCACGTTCGCAAACAGCGCGGCGTTGAGAGGATCGTTCTCCAAGCTCGAAGCATTCGAATGGTTGTTCATGAAGCCGCGTCCTGAGGCGCGAGGGCCGTAGTTTGGTTTTCTGCTTTCAACGCCTTGCCGGCCATTCGGCCGACAAGCCATGTCACCACTATGGTGGCGAGAAATCCGACGATTCTCATGGCCATTTTCAAACGTCGAACCTCGGGCGTTTCACTGGCAGCCGCGCCGGCCAAACTCACCGACAGCGAGCCAATGTATACGAAGAGAAGCGTGCCGGGAAGCATACCCAGCACACCGGCAAGGGCATAGTGAATCGCCGGCACACGCGTCAATCCCAACAAATAATTGAGCAGGCAGAACGGAAATACCGGCGACAATCGCAACAGCAGGACAACTTTGAAACCACTGCGAGAGAGCGCGGCGTCGATGGCATCGAATCGAGGATTGTCGCGAGCCCATGCTTCGACGCGCCGACGCATCGACGTTCGCGCGAGCATGAACGCGGCGAACGCGCCGATGTTGCTCCCAATCACCGCATAAAGCGTTCCATAAAACAGTCCGAAGAACACACCCGACGCGATGGTCAACGCAGTTCCCGGAACGAGCAGCACCGTCAGCACCGCGTAGACAACGATGAACACAACCGGCCCGGCCCAGCCCAGCGCGTCCATATAACTCTGCAATTTATCGACCCACGCCGACACGGGTAAAAATAGAAAACTGATACTCGCGAAAACAAAAAGCGCGGACATCATGATCCAGCGCGACGAACCTTTTTGACCAACATTTTGTTGTGGATCCGAATGAGCGTCCATGTTCACGGGTGCTCCAGTTTGGTGTGAGGTGCTGTCGCCGCCGCTTTGATTCGCCCGCATTTCGTCGCGATAAAAAGCGCGCCAACCGTCCACAAAATTTTGAATCCCGCGCGCAGGACGCCCGAAATCGTGCCGCAAATCTTCGATTTTCCGGCCGGTCGCGCGTGCCATGCCACGGGGACTTCAACCGCGCTCATGCCGCACACCACGGCCTTGATTTGCATTTCGACGGTCCAGCCCCAGGTCGTGTCGCGCATCTCAAGGCGGCTCAACGCCGCGCGGCGAATTGCGCGCGTCGGACCCAGATCGAAATAGGCGCGGCCCCACAAAATTCGAATCAACCCCGTCGCCAGCCAGTTGCCAAAATGTTGTGCGAAGCTCATCGATCCCGGCGCAACGTCGCGGCGCGCGCCGATGCACAGATCGATTCGCTCGTCCAACATCGCCGCCGCGATTTTTGCAATGTCACCTGGTGGAGTCGTCGCGTCGGCGTCGCAGAACAAAACGACATCGGGCCAGTCTCCCAAATACGCGATTGCCGCGAGACACGCCGCGCCATAGCCGCGGCGATCTTCGCGAACAACTTCCGCTCCGGCTTCGCGCGCCAGAATCGCGGTGCGATCGGACGACGCATTGTCGCAGACGATCACGCGCAAATCGCCGATTGGCGCAAGCGCCTCGCGACAGTTCGCCACCGAAATCGCCACGCATTCCTCTTCGTTATGCGCGGGAATCGCGACTCCGATGCGCATCGTCATTTTCCTACTCGAATCAATGCGACGCGGTTACTGAGCGTTCGTGACGCCCACACGGAAAGAGCGAACGCGAGCGGAATGCCGTACTCTATTTGCAGCAGCCTCGTGCTGTAGCTCTTGGGAAGATCGTGTCCATCGATGTAAAATTCGCCATAGTAAAAAACACCGGTGCAGGCGATCAGAACCCACGGAATTGCGCCCAGACGCGTACATGCCAGAAACGGCAGCGCGCCCAACAAATACCACGGAAATGCCATCGGCAGTAACAAAAACCAGGCAAGGAAAAGGAGCGCCAGGTTGCGCGAAATGACTAACGCCGCCGGTTGCTCGCGCGCGGTACGCAGCACATTCCAAGTGCAGCCGGCGCAAACCGCAAGCAACGCGATAGCCGCGATGAGTTTTGCCACGACCATGCCCAGCGGCCCCGATCCGCCCGGAATTTTCGCGTTGGCGACCGTCTCGCTACCAAACGCAAAAGTCGCCGCGCTCTGAATGATGCCGAACACGCTCTCATTGCGCAGCCACGTGTTTCCAAACGCGGACAAACCCGAAAAAAAATCTCGCTCGCCCATCGCGAGAAATGGAATGAATGAACCCGCCGTGACGAGCAGCGCCACTCCAACATATACGCCCGCGAGCCGCCACGAATAGCGCGCCCCAAACCACGCGGATACGACAGGCATCGCGATCAATGGATAGAGTTTCGTGGCAATGGCCAGCGCCATTAGAACTCCGACTGAAACGGCCATCCAGAGTGGTGTGAATATGGTGTCGCGCGAAACGATAAACAACATGGCGCCGAAATACAGCACAAGCATGGCATCGAGATGCGCGGAACTCCCAATTTCTTTAATCGCAAGAGGACACATTGAAAGCAGTGCCACCGCTTGAAAAGCCATCGAATTGTCCGTGCAATTTTCTCGCAAAGCCGCCGCCGTCAAAAATACTCCCGCAAAATAAGCGCCGATGAAGATGAGTCTCAAGCCGGACCACGACCAGCCGGCCATTTTAAATGCCGTAAAAAAAACGGCCTGAGCCGCGGGAGGATAAATGGTGTTGACCTCGGGGTAGCCGACTTTTGCCAACGTGCTCGCCGCTGCCGGATCGTTTTGAATTCGCAGCGCCAGTTTGCGTTTAGAATCTTCCAATTCGTCGGAAAGGCGCGCGTCCGCGATTTCCTTTGGCGCATAGCGGTATGGACCCACGCCCGAATCCAGCGCAGCTCCGTCCCACAGATATCTGTAGCCGTCGTGTTCTAGGATTGGATTGGAATTCAGGAAAAATAGCTGCGAACTCAGCCCCGCCACGCAACACAAAAGGGCTACCGATTTGCGCTGCGCAAGGGGTGCTTTCGTCGCGAGCCAAACCACGATTCCCCAGACGGCCCACTCTGCTCCAAGCGCCCACATCACCGGGAGAATCGGGCGCTCCGCGTGTCCTTCGCCCCACACGAATTCGCGCGCGATTTGGGCCATCCAAAACCAGCCAGCTACAGACGCGATCGCCAGTATGGCGATCTTAATTTTCACGCCGTTCAACTTCCTTCTTTCTTCTTCTTCATAGGCGCTGAGGCGGCCGCGGCATCGGCTTGCTTCGCATACTTCGCCGGCTCTTTATCGAACGCGGCTTTCGCTGCGGCGTCCTTGAAAAGAAACAGGCGCTTTTCGTTAATGGCGAAGATCGTCGGATTGCCTTTGACCTTCGTGCCCGCCAGCAGCGCCACCGGGCAATTGCCCTCGAGTTTCACGCCATATTTCTCGGGAGCGGCGTCGAACTTCGCCTTGCTCGCCGCATTGGGAAAGTTGTAAATGAATCCCTCATACGCCGACGCGATCTTCGCTTCGCCGCGGACGCCGGCTCCCGTTTCAACCGCCTCGACGGGACTGTAACCGCTCAGCGCCAGCGTGCCTTCGAGTTTCGCGGGGCCCTTGTCCGCCGCACTGACGAACCCACTGAACATGAACGCGACCGCGTTCAACGCCATGACCATTATTAATGCTCGCATACGTTCTCCTTGTTGTACAAAACGCCGAATTCTTCGGCAGTTATTTTTGAATGTCGTTCAATGTCCAGTTGTACTCCTGAAACACAATGTCGACCTTCGTTCTCTTCTTCAGTTGCTCCGCCACATCCGCCGCGGCGTACCGCGCGACGTAATCCTTCAGTTCTCCCGCGCGCGTGAAGTCGCCTTCGTACCAATCGTAAATCTTCGACAACCGCAGCGTCGCTGTCGCGGCGTCCCATTGCGCGCCGCCGAATTCGCGATTCATCGTCAGCGTCTGTTCCTGCAATTGAGCGTCGATCGCATCGCCGGTGTACGCTTCGGAGCGAATCGGCGGACAACTGATCGACGCGCAATTAATCGCAAAATGTATTCTCGGCTCTTCAAACCGTTTGCGCAATATGTTGTGTTCCAGCTCGCTCAACGAAAGCAATTCGCCGCACACGGTCCAGCGTTTGTCGTCCCACCGTTTGGCCCCCGGAATATCCTTGATCGACGCGATGCCGGGATAGTGCTCCAAAATCAACTCCAGCGTAGCGGCATTGTACGCATTTACAAACAATGCAAGCAGTTCGTTACGGTTGAACGATTTTGCATCGAGCGCTTCAATACCTTTTAAATAGCCGCGCAACGCATCCTGCTCGTTCTTCAATTTCGCATAATCCACACGTCCATTCTTGACGTGTTTTTTCAAAAGAGCGTCGAACACCGCGTGATCTATTCGCGCATTGGATGCCGGATCCGCAACATAAGTTTCTTTGCTCAAAACGCGCGCCGGACGAAACAGCGGCTTCAGAATAAACATCGCGGCGACCCCAAGCAAGGCGACCGCGATACCCAAACAGAAGAATTTGATCATCCTGCGCCGCCTCTTTCGTCCACTTCATTTCTCTTTCGTTTTACGCAGATCCGCGCGGAGTTGCGGCTGAAGCAATTCGCCCCACGTTTCATCGTAAGGATGGACGGAGTGGACTTCCGTTGATTCATTGTAAATCTGCCGCCCTTCGTTCGCCCATTTGAATAGCGAACCCTCCAGATTTGACACACGCGTAAAACCACTTTTCTGCAAGGCGCGCACGAATTTCGACGATCTGTATCCGACTGAACAATACGCAACGATCTCGGCATCCTTCGCCACGCCAGCGAGAGCTGCATTGGGATCGCCTTCCGGATCGACTCGGCGCGCACCCTTTAGATGGCTGACCGCGTACTCCTCTTCCGAACGGACATCCACCAACACAGGCGCGGATTCGCCCGGACGCGCGAGCCGGCTGGCCAGATCCGTTGTGGATAATTGCGAAACTTCCGGGAAGGTGTGACGGATTAGCGCCTGAATTGCTGCCATGCCAGTTGGCCGCGTACGCAAAAAATAAAGCGCTATCGCCGCGCTAACGATAACGCAGGCCAGAATCGCCGCAGCCATCTTGAATCGCTTTCCGCTCATTTTACTTAAATATTTTCCAATCCTTCACTTTTTCCCAAACCGTATCGTCCTGCACGGAAAGACCCAGTGGCGTCACCGAAACCCAGCCGTCGCGTATTGCCACGGCATCGATCCGCGGATCGGTGTCGCGGTAGGCCATTTCGCCTTCGAGCCGGAATCGCCGGCGCCCTTCTTCCGACTTTTCCTCGACGTAAAACTCCTTAAAACCGCTCTTGCCCTGGGACGTAAGCTTGGTGCCTTTGATTTCGCTTTGCGGGCGATTTGGAATATTGACGTTCAGCACCGACCAGGGTGGCAGTCCGATGTCGATCGCCGCGTCAACAATGGGAATGCACAATTCGGATGCCAGGCCGAAATGCCACAGTCCGTTTTTGGGGATATCCAACGACACCGCCAGCGCGGGTAAGCCATTCATGCTTGCTTCCATTGCGCCGCCAACCGTGCCGGAATAAAACACGTTCATGCCGACGTTGGGCCCTCGGTTGATTCCGGAGATGACCAGTTCGGGAACGAAATCCGGAAACAAATTTGTGATCGCCAGCTTGACGCAATCGGCCGGCGTGCCGGCCACGCGATACGCCGGAACGGAACTCACCGGATCCGGCAGCGTGACTTTTTCGGCGAAGAGCGGCCAATGGATCGTAATACAATGCCCCACGCCGGATTGTTCTTTCTCCGGCGCGACGACACGCAGTTCGTATCGGCCCGTACGCAGCAGTTCGTAAACCAGAGTCGTCAAGCCGGGCGAGGAAAGTCCATCGTCATTCGTTAGCAGTATTTTTTTCGTCATGAAAACAGTTTAAGGCGAACGTGGCGGCGGGCAAATCATGATTGGAAAGGGATTGATTTTTTGAGAGATTAGTTGTGCCTATTTTCAGTTATGGATATGATTAATTGAAATTGTCGGGGTCGAATCGGGATGGTGCGCCACTTAAATCTGGTGTCGAAATGTGAAAATATGCCGAACAATTCATCAGAACAGCCCGTGTCGGAAATAATGGATGAGGGATATTATCGATGCCCTGTTTGCGAATATCCGACTTTACATGAGCGATGGCGCAACTTCATTTGCGTGCTTTGTGGCTGGGAAGATGATGGCTCCGATGAACATATCGTCAATTTCGGATCGAACATAGGATATTCGTTGGGCGAGGCTCGCAAGAATTTTAAAGAGCACCTCACCATCTTACGACCAAATGACCAACCCGACTTTGACAATTGGCGCGGACAAGACCACCTCAAACGAGTTTACATGGCGCTCGTCGATGCATACCGCATTGAGAAAACCGTTGGCCGTCAATCACGAGCGCGATTCCTGTGGAAGGGCGCGATAATTACACTTCGAAATCTCCACGAGAAACTGTGACGGATCGTAATAGACTCTTAATATTTCCATCACTTCTTCTCCCTCAACGCCAGCAGTTTCTTCTCCAGCATCGGACGGATCACCGCCGGGTCGCCCTTCCCTTTGAATTCGCCCATGCACTTGCCGAAGATCGCGTTAATCACTGCGTCTTTTCCTCCGACATAATCGTCGACGAGCTTTGGGAACTTGAGCAGGACGTCTTCGATCACTTTATCCGTTGCGCCCGTATCCACGACGATCAGCAGATTGGCTTCGGTTGCGATCTCCAGCGCGCTTTTTTTCGATTCGAGCATCTTCGGAAAAACCGTTTCCTTTGCGGCGGCGCGATTGATCTTCTTATCCTTCTCAACGAGCTGAATCAACTCCGCGACCGCTTTCGGCGCGAGGCCGCAGGTGTCGATGGTCTGCTTGAGTTCCTTGAGGATTCCCTGCAAATCGGCGGTGATCCAGTTCGCGGCGAATTTTGGCGCGACGCCTTCTTTTAACACCGCTTCGAAATAATCGCCCATCGGCTTGAAATCGGTCAGCACTTTGGCGTCGTACTCGCTGAGCTTCAGCTCGTTGATGTAGCGCTGCTTGCGTGCTTCGGGCAATTCGTCGAGCTTGTTCTTGATCTCGTCGATCATCGCTTTCGTGATGGTAATCGGCGGCAAATCCGGCTCCGGAAAATAGCGGTAGTCTTGCGCGTCTTCCTTCGTGCGCATCGTCCGGATGACGCCGGTGTCGCCATTGAACAGGCGCGTCTCCTGGCGCACGGTGCCGCCTTTTTCATAGATGCCAATCTGTTCGGCGATCTCGATTTCGATCGCTTGCTCGACGTAGCGGAACGAATTCATGTTCTTGATTTCGCGGCGCGTGTTGAGTTTTTCCTGGCCGGCCGGGCGCACCGAGACATTCGCGTCGCAGCGCAGCGAGCCTTCCTGCATATTGCAATCGCAGATACCGAGGAATTCGAGGATGTGCGCAACAGCTTCCATATACGCGCGCGCTTCGGCCGGCGTGCGCAGATCCGGTTCGCTGACGATCTCCAGCAGCGGCGTGCCCGCGCGGTTGAGGTCCACACCCGAACCGCCATGGTCCGAATGCACCAGTTTGCCCGCGTCTTCTTCCATGTGGATGCGCGTGATGCCGATGCGCTTGGGCTTGCCTTCGACGGTGATATCGAGATATCCGTTCTTACAGAACGGTAGATCGTACTGGCTGATCTGATAATTCTTCGGCAGATCGGGATAGTAATAATTCTTGCGGTCGAACTTCGTAAAACCGACAATCTCGCAATGCAGCGCCAGCGCGGCTTTGAGCGCGAATTCGAAGGCCAGCGCGTTGACCACCGGCAGCGATCCGGGCAAACCCAGACACACGGGGCAGACTTGCGTATTGGGCGGCTCGCCAAACGATGTGGGGCAGCCGCAGAACATTTTGGTCTGCGTCTTCAACTGCGCATGCACTTCAAGTCCCATCACAGCTTCATAAGTCGGCATTCGAATCGTCACTCCTCGTTTTCAAGCATCGAATGTAATTTATCGGATAAATGCAAAATTCAAATGCCGGAAACAGCGAAGAAACTGCTTTGAACATCGAATTTCGCAGATCTGCGCGAATCTACACGGATAATATTGAGAGTCATTATCGCGCTACGCGTCCGCAAAATTTTGCGGAACCGCCCTCATTTTTCATTTTAAACTATCTGCGAAGATTCGCGAGATTCGATGTTTAATCACCGTTGCTTTTTTCGATGTTAAACCTCAACGCGATCGAATTCCTTGTACACGCTGCGCAGCCACACTTTGATGCGGTGGCGCTCGATGAGGCCCAGGCCTTGGCCGCCGGTGTTGTTGATCGCCTGCCAGAAGCTCTTGTTCTGAACGTCGATCTTGAGCATCGTCGGCTTGTGCAGTTCATCCAGCACCATGATTTTCGCGCCGACTTCATCCGCGAGCCTGCGAACCAGCGACGACTCGAATGTGGTGAAATCGATGCCACGTCCGAGATTCTTGACGACGACGTAGCGGATCAAATTGTCGTATTTTTTAATCAGTGAGTTCAGCAGATCCACGGAGTCTTTGCCGTCGTCCATGACATGCCAGAACACAATTGGAATCGAGTATTCGGTGCCGAGTTCCAGAATGCCGTTTTTTTCGATCCAGTGATTCAGCAGCCTGTCGCTTTGCGCCGGCAGATCGACGATGACGCGCTGGTCGGCGTCCAGCGCCAATTGCATGATATGGTCGGTGGTTTCGAATTGGTCGAGGTCGCCGGACTTGGTGAAATCCGAGTAAAAGCGCAGCAGCGCACCGTGGGACCGGTCGGCGTCAATGGCGGCGAACGGCAGCGCGCGGTCGAGGCAATATTGCGTCAACAAACGCGCCACCACCGATTTTCCAACACCGCCTTTTTCGCCGCCGACAAAGTGAATCTTGCTCATGGATTCGGTTTCCTTTTTACATTTGTTCGATCAGTTTAATTTCGGTTGAAAACCGGTGAACAATCAAAGAAAACGGCCCGAACAATTGGGCCGTTTAATTTCTATGATCGGCTGGAAACACCGTTTTATTTACTTCGTATTCAAACCATCCAACACCGCTGTCGCGGCGATCGCGATTCCCGGCCGCTCGTCGTTCTTCAAGGCGTCCACGAGCGTGCGCAGCGATTTCGCGCGGTTGAAACCAGCCGCGTCAAGTCCGGCGATGACCACTGCCGGCGACGGGTCGCGCAGCGCTTCGGCCCAGAGCGGACGGAAGAGCTTCACTTCGTCGCGCGTGCAATGCCGCGTGGCCCGCACAAGCGTTTGGCGCGCGCTGACCGTCATCGCGGAGAAGGAGCGCACCAGCGCGAGGCAGTCCGGGAACTCGTATTTGTAGCTGAACAGGCACCAGCCCGCTCCAGCGAGATCGCCCGCGGCAGTGCGCTGGCGCAACAGCAGCATGACGATCTTGCGCCACTCGGCGGCGGGCGTGCGCTTGCGCAGCGAATTGATAAAGCTGAAGCGGCTGGCCGGCACCTGCACGGTCCAATTGGGCATCGCTTCGAGGTCGTCGCGCTCGGCCGCAGTGGACATGGCTTCCGCGAGAAAACGCGTCAGTCCGCTGGTTTCGCGACGCCGCGCGCCCCAGCGCGCCCAAGCGCGGGCCAGCGCTTCTCCGGGCGCGTAGATGGTCATCGCGGCTGCGATTCGCGCGCCGCTGACGTTCTCCAAAAGCGGATCGCACGCGGCCAGCACCGCCGGCCAATCTCCCGGTTCCATGCGATACGAGAACACGCGCGTCTCGGCCATCAGTTCGCTCATTGCCGCCGTATGCGGCAGTTCGCAGAGTTTTTTGATCGAGCGTTCGAACGACGCGCCGGTGTCGCGCGGCGCGGTGGATTTCTTCGCCAGATTCAAGCGCGCTTCTGCGGACACGAATGTTTCGTTGGCCAGCATCGGGCCGTGAAACGGATCCTTGCGTTCGAACAGCAGCCGCCCCAAGCCGATCGGATCGAATGTTTCGCCCTTGATCTCGAGCCGGTAATTGCCGTCGAAGCCGGTCCACTCGCCGCCCAACCGCTTGCGCAGTGCTTCGCCGATAAAGGCGCCGCACGCGGTCACGTCGTCCTCGTCCATGGTTACGCCATTGGATGACAGAAACGCAGCGACCTGTGTCACGCCGTTGAGATCGAGCGTTAAAAACTCGTCGCCGAAGACCCAGAAATCCATCACCGCGCGGGCCATCTCGGCCATTTGTTCGTCGAGCGCGTTGCTCGCCGGAGCGAGATCGCGGATCGCGCGCACGTCCGGCCGTTCTTCAAACGATGGCCCGAGCGGCGCGCGGCGATGCAATGCTCGCGACAAGGGACCGTTCACTATTGCTTGAACGGTCGACCGGCGCGCGGTCGCGCGCATTCCGTCGAACGCCAGAGTCCACCCCCGCCCCTCGCGTTCCGGCGGCACAAGCCCGGTGCCGGCGCGCGCTACTTCCGCGGCGCGGACAGGCCGCTTGGCTTCGCTTGTTTTCAACGCGCCGGAGAGCACCGCCGCATCCAGGCGAGTCCAGCGCACTGGAACCGGCGAGTCTCCGGTCGATGACAACGGTTTTGGAATCGTGTCGAGCGCCGCCAAGGCGCGCGCGGCTTTCCAGCGAACGACTTCGCTCGCATGAGCCGCCGCGAGCGTTTCAATTTCGTCGCGCACCGAGTGAGCCACCGCGTCGCCACAGACGAATTTCAACACGCGGCGCGCCGCGCCGGGCGTTTCACCCCGCAGCGCCGCGAGAAGCGTTTCGCGCATCACGCTCGCGTCAAGCTTCGAGCGCAGATCCCAATTCAGCGGCTTGCGGCCATCGCGCAGCAACACCGGCCAGTTCTCAACAATCTTTCGTTGTGCGGATAAATCGCCCGCCGCCGCGAGCCACGCAGTAGGCGCAGCCGAGCCTGCCCCGGCGCGCAGCACCGCGGGAATCAATTCGGCAAACTTATCCGGATTCGGCAGAGACCGTTTGACGGCAAGGCGCGTCAGCTTCTCGGATTCGGCCTCGTCGCCCAATAGGGACAAGGCGCGAGCGAGATGAAAGACTCCCTCGCCCTCCATCCGTGCTTCCGGAACCGCGGAACGCTCGGCCTGGTGTCTGAACCAGTGCAAGTCCGCCAGCGCCTCGTGACGTCCGCTCTCGCCGGCGGCCAATTTGGCGCGCACGAAGGCGCACCACGCTTCGGCGTGCAGCCAGCCAGCGTCTTCCGATTTCGCAAAATCCTCTTCGATCCAGACTCGCAGCGCGAGCTGGCAATCAAACGCGCCCACTGCACCCAGCATTCTAAAACACGCTTGAAGCATTTCAGCCTGGCCGGATTTTCGCGCAGTCAACGCGCGCGGCCACAACGCGGCGGCACTGGTGCCATCGCCGAATTCACATACGGCCTCTTCAGCGGCCGGAGCGCCCGGGCCTTGCGATAAGGCGATTGGAAGCAATTCGGAAACGAGTTCAGCCCGCTTCATTTTTAGAGAATATGCGGTCCCCATCGCGCGCAATCGAGCGCTCGAATGTTTGAGCAATTTACGCAGATCCTGTGCTGCAAAATGAGCACTGTTTTTTGCGCCAACAGAACAAAGTGCTTCAATTCGCTGCATGGCGTCTTTGGAGGGCGCGCGCTTGCCCAACCGATTCGTTTCGATTGCAAAACGACGCACGATCGACGGAGCGGTTTCATGCCAGCCATCCGCTTCGGCGGCGTTCAACACGGCGAGCAATTCGGCGGTCGAACGGGTTTGTGAAATTAATGCGACAGCGCGTTTTACGACGGCATCACTCCCGAGGTTTTGGAGGAGCGACCAAATTTCATATTTGTGCTGACGGCTATTGGCGAAGGTGCGCGAACGGAGCAAATTGCGAGCGAGTTTATCCGGATTTTCATTGGCCATGCGACCGGCTTCGGCAAGCGCTGGCCGGATCGGTTTTCGAAGCACTAACTGCCGCGGTTTGGCTGGCATGTTGGGGGACTCCAAATAGGTGTGCGCACGGAGATGCCGTTAGTTATGACGACAATTATATTTCCCCCTATCCCCACCCTAGCATCCCATTAATACAGACGCTTGGCCCATAACAGGAATTCAAAACTAAATCGAGTGCCTGGCCGAATTCAATCCATGTGCCTCTATTCTAACTTTCCAGCAGCGCCTTGCATATCGCGCCAGCCGCAATCGCCGCTGTTTCGATTCTAAGCACATGAACTGCCAAACGCACCTTATCAATTCCCAATCCGCCCGCAAGCGCAATTTCAGCGGAAGTCAATCCTCCTTCGGGACCAATCACCAGCGAGAGGGATCCGGCGTTTAGCTGCAGTTTCGCGACCGCTGTCAAAAGATGCTCCTCGGCCCCCGGATCAAGCATTAGTGTCACGCCGGCGCAAAGAGATTGGGTCAAAAAGTCCGGCAGGGTCATTTCGGCGGCGATGCTCATGATATCGTCTCGCCCCGACTGTTTCGACGCTTCCACCGCGATACGCCGCAATCGGACGAGGCCTTCGGATTCGTCGTCTTTGCTCACCACACCGCGTTCAAACCGGATCGGGACGAGTTCGTCGACTCCCAGTTCCGCGCATTTCTCAACCAGCACCGCGGCGCGCTTGCCTTTAGGCCACGCAATCGCCAGAACCAGTTTCACGCGGCGCGCGATCTGCGACGCCTTTTCAAACGCGATGATCCGCGCGCGGACGCCGTGTTCCGAATCCGCTTCGATCACGGCGCGCGCGCACCGACCGCGCCGATCGAGCGCCTCGAATTCGGCGCCCGGCGTCAAGCGCAGCACGCGCACGTGGCGGCTCTCGCCGGCGGAGAGCAGGAGTTCCGAACCGGCCGCCATGCCATCCAGCGAATCCACCGTGAACCGTCTTAATTTCGCCACGCGTGATCAATCCTGATTTTAAAGAGGAAAAGCGAACACGAAAAACAAGTCGAGGCTCGTTTTTACTTCGTCGCCACGTTTCCGTAAAACGATTCGGCTGCCATCCCCGCTTCATTTCGCACGCGCACTGCAATGGCGTCCACTTCGGCATCGCTCAAACTCGACACAATCGGCAACGCCGGGTTGCGTGCGACCGTGTACACCTGCACGCGTTTGATCCTGCCGCCGCCCGTCTCGATTTCATTCAAGCGTTCGACAAAGGCCGAGATTTCTTCGCGCGTGGGTCCAACGCCGTTGACGCGCATAAAACACGCCTGAATCACCGTCGCCCGCTCACGCGCGCAGTCGAGAATATTGGCGAGCACTTTTTCAAATGGAAAATCAGTCGCGTCGATTTGTTTGAAATACGCCGGCGTGCCGGCGTCGAGCTTCGCCCAGATTTCGCCGTGATGCGCATCAAGGTACTCGAACGCGCGTTTCACGTCCGGCCGGTCGAATCCGGTGGCGTTGCTGATCACCACCACTTTAGGGCTGTCTTTCGGCGGATGCTGCGTGTGAACGCGTTCCTTCAGTTCCACGCAGTCTCGCACGACCTCGAAAAAGTTCTTAAATGTCGTCGGTTCGCCATCGCCGCTGAATGCGATGTCCGCAACGTGGCGCTTGTCTTCAGGCAGTTGCTTGAATTCGGGTTCTTCCCAAAGCTCGCCGCCCGGCGCAAGTCCAAGCAGTATGGATTCCAATTCGATCAGCAATGCGGGCAATCCGACGAAACGTTCCTGCGGCGCGCGCGTGCGATCCACCTGGCAGTAGATGCAATCGAAATTGCAGATCTTGTCGGGGTTGAGATTGATGCCGACGGAAATGCCACCAGAGCGCCGCGAGAGCACTGGATAAACGAACGTGTTTTGCCTGAAGAGACGGGGATGGCTGCGTTCGGTCAACATGATCCACAGACTGGCGGGCTTGGCCGAACGGCGCGGCGATTATCGCCCGCCGTTATAACCGTTGTTGTTGATGATGGTGCTGTAATTGTTGGCGTTGTTGTTGCTATTATTGTTAGTGCTGTTAAATGGATCGCTGTTCAAACCATTGCGGTTGTGTCGCTGGCTGAAACGATCCGAACGTCCATTGTTGTCGTTGTTGTTTTTAGCGTTTTGTTGTGCCGCCAGTTCCGCGTCCGCTTTGGCCTTTGCAGCGGCTAGTTCGGCCTTTGCCTTGGCGGCGGCTTCGGCTTCTTTCTTTTTCTTCTTTGCTTCGGCAATCTTGTCTTCGTCGGCCTTCTTTTCTTCTTCCGTGACCCACTTGCCCTTATATTGAATCTTGCCTTCTTCCTTCATCTTCTTGGCAAATTCCGCCGCTTCGGCCTTTTTCTTTTCGCGCTCTTCGAGCTTCTCCGGCGTATCGGCTTCGATGCGGCGCACACGCGTCATCGGCACCAGCACCGTGCCATATTCGACCTGGACCTTGAGCGTATTTTCGTCTCGTTCAACGATCGTGCCGTCCAATTCTTCGCCGTTGTGAAACACGATCGTGTCGGCGCGAAGGGGCACGGCGGCGAGGGCACACGCGAGGCAGACGAAGAGGATTCGTTTCATGGCGGTGGCATTCCGAAAAAATCGCTAAAAATCACTCTTACTTGCGCTTGAAAACTATTCACTATCTTGATAATACACCAAACCAATGGGATTTTCCATCGGAGTATTTTAAAAAACCGGCGAAGTTATCCTATATTTGCTGGAAAGATTTTGCGCGCGTGGTAATGAAATGTTCTGGCTATTAAGCCTCAACGCCTATTACGGCCTTGGAGACGCCCGCGATGTTAACTTTGACGTTTCTTGGAGTGGGATCGGCTTTCGCAAAGCGGAATCTCAATTCCAATTGCCTGTTCGAATTCTGGGAAAAGCCCTGGCTGGGCGACCATCCTACCAGGCCGCCCGACGACACCCTGCTCGTCGACTTCGGCGTCACCGGGCCGATGGCTCTTTACGAGCTGAAAGACAAGCCAGGTTTCGAATATTTGAGCACCCCCTGGAAGGCCATTAATTACCCCGCGATTCGGAAAGTCTTCATCACCCACCAACACGCCGATCACATTGGTGGCCTGGAAGAAATGGCCCTGACCAATACCTTCGTTTTCAAAGACAACAAAACCGGAAAACCCTACAAAGCCGAACTGATCAGCACCATTAATATCCTGGTCAATCTGTGGGATCACTCCCTCAAAGGCGGCTTGAACACCATTCAAAACCGCTATGCGCTGCTGCAGGATTATTTTTTCATCCGCGCGCTAATCTGCCAGCCGGGAAAGAACCAATTTAGCGTCGGCCCCTATTTGTTTGAAATTTTCCCCACCGACCACGTCCACATTGAACGGAAGTACGATTGGCCCAGTTACGGGCTTTACGTGTGCGACATGCACAAGGGCCAATCCGCATTTTTCTCAGGCGATACGCGCTTCGATTACCCGGCATACATGCAGATGATGGACAAAGCGGATATCTGTTTCCACGATTGCCAACTCTTCGACCAGACCGATGCCGTGCACGCCAGTTTGAACGAATGCCTCAGCTTGCCGGAGCAACTTCGCAAGAAAACGTACCTTTACCATTACGGCGACAACTTCGATGACAAGACGTGGGAGAAGCCGGTGTCAAATTTCAAAGGCTTTGCGCAACCGTATCTCCGATACAAATTGTTCTAAGTTACGCTGCCGCGGTTGTGGTTCAGCTTTGCGAGATGGATTGGATCGAGACGCGTTGTTCACCCATTATGATGATAATTTAATGCAAGTTTGCCAAGCGTGAAGCCGAAATCAGATGACATGCCCGTTGTTGTCTTGACCTTCACAGCGCTTTCTTATAAATAATCGCGACGGTTATTGTATGAGCTGGCATACGACGCGTCGCGCGTATGGAGAGCACCATGGCAATAGATCCGCTCCCTGAAGACATCTCCTTAAAATGCAGCTACTGCGGCTACGTCTTTACGGCTGCGTGCAGTCCCGTTCACGTCACCGAAATTTGCCCCATCTGCCGCGGCAGCGTGATCATTCAGCGCGCCCAGACAAGCGAAAAAGGGGCCGACGCTGCAGCGCTCAAACCGGATCGCGTCAATGCGTCGCAAGAGTTGCTCGCGGTCGCCGCGGAAGCCCCCGTCGCGCGCCAATCGGTCATCGCGCCGCTTGCGCACACGGAACCCGAACCGGTCGTCGCGCCGAAAACCGAACCGCCGAAACAACCGGTGGAGCACACCGCGCCGGCGCTCGCCGAATCGCCCGCACACGCCGCACCTCCCGCGCCCGCGCGTATCGAACCCGCCGCTTCCGCGCCGGCACCGCAGCCCGTTCAGCCCCCTGTCATGGCAGCCATTGAAAACGTCGCGCCGTTAAAAGTCGATACATTCGAAGCCGCTCCAGTTCACACCGAAAAAGTCGTGCAGGAGCCACAGCAGCCGCCGCAGTCGATCGTACCGCCGCCCGTCGAGTTGCTCGATACGTACAAAATGCCTTCGCAGTTCAAATTCCCGGCGATCAGTGAAAACGCTGCCGCGGATGCCAAAGGTCCGCCATCGTCCGCAAATTCGCCCGAGCCGGCAAAGGCGGTTGTCACCGCGCCGACCGCCATCATCGCGTCGGTGCGCCCCGACACCGCCGCGTATTCCCCCCGTCTGACCATTTCCCCGGTCAAGCCGGCTAAGCCGACGCGCTGGGGTCTGATCGCCGCGACACTGCTGATCGCGGGCGCAGCCGGAACTTGGATCGTTCTTTCCGTTCTGAGCGGAATGGCGCTCACCGAACGCAAAAATAAAATCGATGCGACGATGGCGCTGGCGCAACGCGCCTTTGTGGAGAACAAAATCCAGGACGCGGCGACTTACGCCCAGGACGCCCAAAGCGCGTTGACCGTGCCCGGAGCACCCGAGTTTGAACCGGAGTTCAAGCAGAAGTGGCAGGAGAACATCAAGCTATTTTTAAGCGCGGGCACGAAGGCCAGCCAGTTGGAGGCCAAGTTCCTCGAAAAAGAGAAGAATCCGGCGGAAGTGCGCCGGGATTTCGAGGATAAAAAATCTCTTTGGGAGCGGGACGGCAAAGACAAACCGGAGAACAAGCAGCTTCTCGCGTTGCTCCAAATAAAAATGGCGCAATTGGAAACCTTCGAGTCTGAACAAAAGCTGGCGAAGTTACGTGAAAATTTGGCGGATGCGGAGAAGCTCTATAAGGCCGAAAAGATCGAAGAGGCCGCGAAAGTCGCGGACCAGATCGTCGCCGCGATGCCGGTGAAACCCACCGTGCAGGACGCGGAATTGCAGAAGCGCGCCGGAGTGCTCACCGACCGCGCCACGAAATTGGCCGACACCGAGAAGCTTGCGACCGCCGCCAAAGGCGCCCAGATCAGCGCGGCAAAACAGCTCGTGCAAGCCGAGATCGGCAAGCTCGATCCTGCAAACGACGATTTGAAGCCCCTTCTTTTGCGCTACGCCATGTTGCTCAAGGGCCTTGAGTCTGCCGAGTCCGTTCAGGTGATCGCAGCGTCCAAACACACGCTTGACGACGCTGAATCTCTCTACAAGAAAATGAAAATCGAGGAGGCCGCGAAGATGGCGGCTCAAGTCATCGCGGATATACCGCCAAAACTGGCGGAACAGAATCGCGACCTCTTGAAACGCGCCGAGATCCTCGTCGACCACAACAATAAACTGGCCGTCGCGGCCAAAATTCGAGCGGCGGGAAAAGACTCAATTCCCGAAGCGAAGAAACTGCTTCAGGCCGAAATCGACAAGCTCGACGCCTCCAACGTGGAGCTCCGGCCGCTCGTCGCGCGCGTCGAAGCCTACAAACGCGAATTGGTTCAGGAGGAGCGCGCCATTCGGCATAAGGCGATGCGCGAGAAGAAAAATGCCGAGGGCAAGGATTATGCGCTCAGCCCAGACGACGCCGCGGATCTTTTGAAAAAGCTCCGCAAGTTCTCCGAAATTGACGAGAAATGCGTCCCCGGCGAACTCGATTTCGACGGCTACACGTTCAACTTCGGCCCCAAGGAGTACAGGCTCTGCCTGCACCACGAATCCAAAGACAAGTCCGTGTTGTACCTCGAATCCGAAGACAATCGGATCGCCATCGACCCGCGGCATTTCGGACAAGGCGACAAGAGCTTCCGGCCGCGTTCGCATCGCGCGTTCTATCACGCCATGGCGCTGGCCGAAGCCATGAAAAAGGCTGGCATCAAATCGGACGACATCTGGGACACGCGCGAAGAGGCTCCGTTCGTTTCGGCACGCCGATTCGACAAGGAAGGTAACGAATACATTTTCCTCGACGACCGGCTGTACATGGGAAAAGCGCAGGAAAAGACCAATCGGCAAAAGAAAATCGAGGACGAATTCCGTGCGGAGGCCGAAGCCCTCGCGACAGCCGTTGAAAACGACGCGCCCACGCCGGAAAACACCCGCAAGACCATCGCGTTTGCCGTACGCGCGTCGGCGGTCGAAGCGGACTGGAACGACCATCTCGAAGGCGAGTTCGTGCGCAAGGTAATCGACGAAGGCTATATCGAAACCAACATGCCCGGCGCCGAGGGGCGCTTGAAGAAAGAACTCGCGGAATATCGGGCGGGCTACAAAGTCGTTAGCGAACCGTTCGTAAATTTCATCGGCGCGTGCCCGGAAGGCGAAGCCACCGAATTACGCACGTATGAGGACCGCGCCGTCTGGCGGATTTACGACAAGGCGAGCGACACCACGTCGTTTGCGATCACCAATCCCGACGACGAAAAAGACTGTCTCTTTATCGTCTTCGATTTTCCCGGCAAGCTGACCGAATTGCCCGCGGGCAAGCCCCCGGCGAAAGTCCGCATGACGCATCAGGCCGTCGGGGCCATTTCGTGGTACGACCCGGCGACGAACAAAATGGGTTACGACAAGGCAAAATGGGACTTCGCCTCGACGCTGGAAGTGCCGGCCATCCGCGACTCCGATCGCGTATCGCTGGGCTATGGGACGTCATCGTGGTCGCTGCCGCCGCACGTTCTTTTGATCGACAAGTCCGGCCGCTCCAAAGCGCTCGTCACGCCATACGGACGAGTCGACGTTCAGGATTTCAAGAAAATCCCCGACGCCGCGAAGCGCAAAGCGGCGATGGACGAATTCCTGGACAAACTGGCTACCGTTCTGCCGAACAAGCCGGAGGGTTGCTATCAGCATTTGTATTTCCGCTATTTCTTCCAGTACATCCTCGACAGCCCCGTCACGGATCGTCCCGACCTGCTGGGCAGCCGCGGGCACACTGGCGACATTCACCAGACGACATACCAGTCGCTGGAGCGCCTGATGGGCGGCCGCTACGTGGGCGACTGCGACGACATCGCAGAAATGTACATGACCCTCGAACGCAAGATGGGCAAGCTCAGTTACGTCATGTCGCTGCCTGGCCACGCCGCATGCGGCTGGGTCGAAAAGGAACCCAAAAACAGCCTTTACACCTTCTATATTCTGCAGACCGGTCCAGCGCGGCGATTCGAAGACGTTTCTCTGGATAAGGTCGTCGAAAAAGCCTATCGAGCCTTCGACCCGGAAGGCACCGCGCACTTCGATCCGAAAAGCCTCGCGTTCAACTTCCGCTTCAACAACGAGCCGACGCGAACCACCTACTGGCTCAGTTCGCGCATGTTTGTCGACGGCCCGTATGGCGAAGCGATGGAACGCGTGCAGAGCTATTGGCACTTCCATTTCTACGCGCTGGGCATCGAGACCATGAAAGCGATGATCGACAACGGCGACCGCGTGTCGGAAAACTGGAATGAAATCGCTGGCCTTTACGGGCAAGTCCGCGAAGTCGACGACTCGATCCGCTGTTCGATGGAATCGATCAAGAATTTAACCGCCAGCGAAAAGCTGTCGCGCATGAGCGAGGAATACCGCATCGCCACCATGTGGCGCAGCGAGCACGAGAACGAAAAAGCATTCGAACGCATCCGCAAAACGATCGTCGAACTCAAGCAGATTCAACGCACGCAGGAGACGTTTGAGTACCTGGGCATGAGGATGCAGGTGGCCGGATTGCTGCTGGCGCTCGACAGACCGTGGGAAGCCTGGGACTTGCTGCGGCCCGATATCGATCTGCTGGGAAAGCCGGATCGCTATTTTTTGAAACTGGAGCACGTCGGTGTGCTCACGTCGTCGTTCCTCAAGATGAAGGACATGATCCGAAACCACAAGCGGATCACCGCGGCGGAGAATCGCCAGATGAACGAACTTGAAAAAGTGCTCGACTTTTTCTATAGCCGCGGAGAAGCGATCTTCGAAGACTCCGACGGTTTCGACGACTACATGCGCAAGTACGCATACATCGGCATCTATTACGCGGGCAAACAGGGCCGCAAGAAGTATCTTGACGAACTCCTGAAGGACGGCCCCTACCCCGACCCAGGCACGAAACGCGAGCACGCGAACCGCAAGAATCCAAAGGAATTGATCGCCGAGGATTGGAAATGGATCCGCGTCGCGCTCTCGTCGTATTCCATCGCCATCGGCGACGCCATCGACCTCGACGATCCGCCCGAAGTTTGGCGCATCGACGAAGCCGTGAAATTGTGCGATCAAATGGCCAAGACCGGCGTCGTGGCATCCAGGTTCGGATCGCTGGCGTCGTATGAATTCGTGCTGTTGAGCAACCGCGTTCTGCGCGATTTCCTGGTCAAAGACTGGGCGGATCTCGAAGTCGTCGTCAAAGAGACCGCGAAACGCGACTGGGCAAAGCTGACCACCGATGTCGCCGAAACGTTCGGCAAAGGCGCGCGCTTCTGCACGCCGGAAGAGTTCGCCACACAGTACAAAATGTTGACGAAGTACATCAAGTCCAAACCGACGTTCTTCACGGTGGTCTACGAAGCCTATCGCGCCGACGGCATCAAGCATTCCATCGCAGCCTCAAAAATCGCGCTCGAATGCAACCCCGGCGATCTGGACATGAAACGCGAAGCCGACTACCTGGAGAAACTTGCCGAAAAACGTTTGAAAAAGATGGTGGAAAAAGAAAAGACAAACAAAGATGCGAAGGATAAGGATAAAGGCGAGAAGGTCGAAAAGGAACCAGTTCCGGCGAAGTGAATTATCCTGGACCCGACCATAAAATGCCCAAAGAAATCGAATACAAATTCCTGATCCACAGCGATCGCCTGCCCGCGCTTGGCCAAGGCAAGCGATTAATTCAGGGCTATCTCAGTGTGCGGCCCACGGTGCGCGTGCGCATCGTTTCCAGCGGCGACGCGTCGAATGCCTATCTGACGATTAAAGGCCCGGGCTTTATCGAACGCGACGAATTCGAATACGAGATTCCCGTCGAGCACGCAAAACAGATGTTGCAGCTATGCGGAAAAGTCGTCCTCGAAAAAATTCGCTACATTCTCAATGGCTGGGAAATCGACCAGTTTCTGGGCCGGCATCAGGGGCTTTGGCTGGCCGAGTATGAATTGCATGCGCCTGGACAAACGCTGCCGCCGCTGCCCAACTGGATCAAAGAGGACGTAACCGGCAATCCAGCGTATACGAACGGAAGTTTGGCGCTTCGGGAATAAGGCACCGATTCCTCGCCCAATTTTCGGCGAAATTTCAGCGCAAGACTAATTTTCGGCAATACCTCCCCACCGTTCGATTTTGTAATCCCCTACTCCAAATTGCCTTACAGTATCATTCGAGGATAGTTCAAGTGGCTTGAAACTTGCAAATTACGAAAGCGCAACCCAAACGATTCGCGGCAATTTGCCGCGCGTTCGGAAGCCTTTTTTTGGAGATTCGAATGCATAAGATTCAACTGTATTTGGCCGCCGCGACTTTTTCCCTGATGCTCGCCGGGTGTGCGGATGGCACTCTCGAAGTCAAAACGAGAACGAATCCGCCGCAAGCGGCAGCGCCGGTTATCATTGAAAACAAGACCGTGATCGAAAAGCCAACCACGGTCATCGAGAAGAAAACCGTGATCGAGCAACCGGCGGTCGTGGAGAAGAAGACGTTGATCATTGAGAAACGCTAATAAATCAATTGCCCATTCAGGCCGCGGCGAATTTCGCGCGGCCTGAATGGCTGTGAAATGTATCTTCAATTTGCGTATTCCCGCCTTTCGAATTACCATTCAATTCATGAAGCGCGTGTTCGTCCTGACGCTCAGCCTGCTGTGTGCAAATGCGTGCGCGCATTTGAATCACGTCCAATTTGCGGCAATTGAAGAAGTGGGCGGAAAGCTGCGCGTGCGCTATCGCATGTCGGCGGACATGTTCATGTCCAACCTCGACGCCGATATCAAACGCGGTCGCTTGAACGAGTCCGTAAAGCAGCATCCGATCGACGACATTATTCGCGAGTATTTTAAGACACGTCTTCTACTTGAAACCGATGGCGCGGCCCGCGAAGCGGAATCGGCTTCGTTTACGTTCGACGCAAAGACAAGCGACTGGGTCGCCGATTTTTTATTTCAAGCGCCCTCTCCGGACGCGCGAACCGTATTGTTTTGCGACGCGTTTTTGGAAAACAATCCGCGCACGCAAACTCTGGCCCGAATCGATTGGCGCGGCGAGAAGACCATGTTTCATTTCAGAAACGGAAACATCCGCTACGCTCTGGGATCGAGTTTGCAGCCTCCTCAAGAGAATCAAGTTCGCGCCGAGTCCGGCCGCGAACTCTTCCTCGACGGCCTCGCCAGAGCGCTCAAGGCTTATGATTTTCTGGCGGCGGGCGCGTTGGTCCTGATCGTGCTGGGACAGATGCCGATCAAATGGCCGCACACCATCGTACCGGCGGTGGCGCTTGCGGCGAGCGTCGCGTTGAGCATCGATCAATGCGGACGCGAAAACGCGCCGCTCGCGATCGGCTTTGCGTTTGGATGGCTGGCCGTCGCGTTGACCGCGTATGGGCTGTCGGTTTTCGCTTTGCGAACGGAGCCGCCAGAGCCGCGCACGTCAGTAAGCGGCTAAGACTGTATCGCCGTGAAACATAATGCCGCTTACTGACGTGCGCGGCTCTGGAATGCGACTGAACGCTTACAACAAGGAGAGTGTTGAAATGAAATCGAATGCCTTTGTGCTCGCCCTGACTGTCGTGTCTGTTTGTCTCGGCACGCGCGCCGCGGACGATGGCAAGCCCCTCTCAATTTACACAACATTCTATCCGACGACGTATTTCACCGAAGCCATCGGCAAGGCTCACGTGCGCGTCGTTAATCCGCTCCCGGACACAGAGGACGGCGCATTCTGGGTGCCGCCGCGAGAAGTCGTCAAGCAATATCAAGCCGCCGATTTAATCGTGCTGAATGGATCGAATTACGAACAGGGGTTCGGAAAGGTCTCGCTGCCTGAATCGAAAGTCGTCGTCACCACCGCGTTCTTAAAAGGAAACGAAGTCATTTTCGACGATCCCATCACGCACTCGCACGGCGCGGCGGGCATGCACACGCATCAAGGGATCGACGGACACACGTGGGTCGATCCGCGTAATGCGAAGAAGCAGGCGCTCGCGATCTGCGACGCGCTGTGCGAAAAGCGTCCGGCCTTCGCCACCGAATTCAAAGCGAATCTCGAGGAGTTGAATCACTTTTTTGACGAACTTGACCAGCAAATTCAAAACGACCTCGTTCCAGCCGTAAATGGCAGGCAGTTGATCGCGTCGCATCCTGCGTACAACTATCTTGCGCGGACGTACAAGCTCAGCGTAAAATCATTTCACATAGATCCGAACGAAGCTCCCGCCAAGGAGGAATTGGAGCGTATTGAAACATATCTCAAAGATCATCCGGCCACGGTAATCTTGTGGGAAGCTGCGCCCAAGCCCGAAATCGAAAAATTGATGCGCGAGAAATTCAGGCTGACATCCGTCGTTTTCACGCCGTGCGAACAACTCGACAAAGAGGATGCCAGGAATCGACGACATTATTTTGACGTTATGTATCGCAATATCAGGAATCTCACGCTGACGTTAAGACCGGACCCGATCGTCGTTCCACCTTCGCCTGCGTTAAAGTAATCGAGACATTCCGATTCATGGAAACAGTGCGACACAATTCTTCAGACAAATACGTGCTCGTACGCGCGATTGCCATGTGCGCGTGGTGTGCTGCGTTGCTTTCGGCGATGGTCTGGGCACGGTTCCGCGAACGCAACGAACCGCCGCCGTCGCGCGCGACCTTCGAAGAACGCCACCGCGTCTGCTACGATATTTACGCGGCATCGGATTTCGGCCATGCGTACGATCTGCTCGCTCAAACGTTCGGCGGCGACGAGCTCGACCGGCAATACTGCCTCTACGCAAAGGCGGCGAAGCAACTCGCCAAAGCCGGCGCGAGCGTCACGGTGTGGGATTTGCAATACGAGGATTTCAAGCTGCTCGAATCAAAAGGAAACCGTTGCACGGTGTCGGCAAAATGGACTGTCGTGTATGTGCTGGGACACAGCCAGCATTCGCACGTGCGCAGCAATGCCTATGAAGCGGTCTTCGAAATGAGCAAATGCGCCGACGGCTGGCGGGTGATCTCAAGCCGCATCGTCAGCGAAAACAATCTGGCATAAGAAAGTGGCAGGGCCGTCAGTGTTGCCAGAGCCGCGCACGTCAGTAAGCGGCCAAGACCGTGTCTTCTGCAAATAAAGCCGCTTACTGACGTGCGCGGCTCTGGACAATGATTCTTATGATCCTCATCGAAAACCTGCGCTTCTCCTATCCGGGTTCAAACGGCGCGCTGCTGAATGTCGAGCGTTTCAACGTCGCGCCGGGCGAGAAGATCATGCTGCGCGGCCCCAGCGGTTCGGGCAAAAGCACGCTATTAAATCTCATGGCGGGAATCCTCAAACCGCAGTCTGGCCGCGTATGTGTGTGCGGCGAGGAACTTGTTCCGAAGAGCGAGAGCGCCGCGCGCGATTTTCGAGTGAATCGCATCGGTTTCATTTTTCAGGATTTCGCGCTGCTCGATTATTTGAACGTGAAAGACAACATACTGCTGCCTTATCGCATCAATCCGTCGTTGAAATTGACGGACGACGTTCGCGCACGCATGAGCCGCTCGCTTGAAGAACTGGGCATCGCGGATAAAGGCGCGTCGTTTCCCACGCGGCTTTCGTTCGGCGAACGGCAGCGCGCGGCCATCGCGCGCGCGATGATCGCGTCGCCGAAGGCGCTGTTAGCCGACGAGCCGACAGCGAATCTCGACCGGACCAATGCGTTGAAGACGATCGAGCTGATCGTGTCGAGCGCCGCGCGCGACAAGGCGGGACTCGTGGTGGTTTCGCACGACGATTCGTTGGCACCATTCTTCGACAGAGTCGTCGATATGGCGGAGTTCAAACAGCATTAATCGAATTTTTAATCCTCTTTCCAATATTCCTCTTGACAATAGTTGTTTTAACGAGTATTGTGCAGTCATGAGTGGACGATTGCTGAAAGAGATAAAACAGACGCGCCCCTTTTCGTCGCTGGAAGAAGAATTGTTCCTGAATCTGATTCGCACAGTCGATTCTCTGTCGCGCGATCACGGGGAGTTGCTGAAAACGCATTTGCTGTCGAGCGAGCAGTACAACGTGCTGCGCATTTTGCGTGGCGCGGGCGGTTCGGGATTGCCATGCAGCGAGATCGGCGCGCGCATGGTAACGCGCAGCCCGGACATCACGCGCCTGCTCGACAAACTCGTTGCACGGGGCCTGGTGACCCGGGCGCGCTCGGAGGAGGACCGCCGCGTTGTCCATGCGACGATCGCGCCGCAGGGATTGGCGATGCTTTCGACATTGGACCGGCCGATGCAGGAGTTGAATCGCACTAGCCTGAGCCACATGTCCGAACGCGACTTGCGCACGGCTATTGCGCTGCTTGAAAAAATGCGCGGCCGAGGCAACGACGATTCAAAAGAGAAGCCGTGAAGAGTTTGATTCAGTCTGTGAACGTGATGTGAAAGAATTTTAACCCGTCAGAAAAGGAGAGTTGCCATGCAAGTCGCACGTATTTCCGTTTTGGCTGTGTTGTTCAGTTTGGCGTTTGCTGGGAGTTCCGCGCGGTCCGCGGATACCTACCAGATTGACCCAGGGCATTCGTCATTCATTTTTCGCATCAAACACATGAACACCAGCTTCCTGTATGGACGAATCAACACGTCCAGCGGCACACTGGTCGTCGACGATGCCGACGCCTCGAAGAGCAGCATCGAATTGGAGCTCAAGGCCGACAGCGTCGATACAGTCAACGAGAAGCGCGACCAGCATTTGAAAGGCCCCGATTTTTTCAATTCCAAGCAATTCCCAACAATTACGTTCAAGAGCAAATCGGTGAAGAAATCCGGCGACGCGGATCTCGAAGTGACCGGCGATTTTACGCTGCTGGGCGTCACCAAAGAAGTGACCACGAAGATGACTCGGACCGGCGGCGGCAAGACGCCGTTCGGCGATTTCCGCATCGGATACGAAGGAACGTTTGCGTTCAAACGCAGCGACTTCGGCATGAAGACGATGCTCGACAACATCGGCGACGACGTCACGATCACAGTCGCAGTCGAAGCAGCACACAAGTAAACGCACTTCCTTTGTCTCTCGCAAAGGCGCAAAGAAAAGCACGTTGGCTTTGGCGTCTTTGCGAGAGAATTATTTCACGGAGGACAACCATGTCTGCGGATAGCCTTGCCTTCAAGGCATTGTTCGGAATACTCCTCCCCGCCCTCGTTGCCGGAATCACCTGGGGCGTGGCGTGGCGCATCTGGAGTCGTTCGGCCGAGCCAGTCGCACAGGGCGCGTGGGCCGGTGCGCTTGCGGTCGGTTTGTCGACGATCGCCGGCTATCTCGGCAATGAGGACTGGCCGGGATTTCCGCCGAGAACTGCAATTGGTTGGATCCTGTTTATTTCATGCTCGGCGATTGTGGCCGGAGCATTGATACATCTTCTTCCCCGAACGTTGCCGATTCGTTCTGTCATCTGGCTCCCGGTCGTGTGTGGCTCGATTTGGGTCCTGACGGCAACACCACGAGCCAATTGGAAGGGCGCGGAATTCTACGGCTGGTACGCGGCCCTGATCGGCATGCCGTGGATTGTCGCGATGTCAACTGAGTCCTTGGCCGAGCATTGGCCCGGGGCGTCGATACCCCTTTCACTGTGGGTTTGGAGCTCCGGCATCGCAGGCGCATTGGCCGCGACCGGAAGTTTGTCGTATGGGCACCTCGCGGGCATACTGGCTGCGGCGATGGGCGCGGGAATTGTCGCGGCGTGGATCAAGCCCACGATCTCATTCGCGCACGGGGCCACCGCGACGCTCACTATTCTCGGAATCAGTTTCCTGCTCTGCGGCTATTTTTATTCCTATTTACCGGCGTCCAGCGCATTGATTCTAGCCGCCGCGCCGCTCGTGCTTTGGCTTGGTGAACTTTCTTTTGTTGCGCGCCGCCGCCCGTGGACGGCCGTTGCGCTGCGCGCGTCATTTATTGCCGTGCCGGTGATGGTGGCTCTCTTATTTGCCGCGTGGCCGATGCTCTTTCCCGCGCCATCCAAGAATGCGCCCGGTGGCGGGGCCGAAGCCGATTTCTATAAATAGATTGCCATTGCTATTTGCTCGCACGAATCGCCGGCTTCAATGTCCACGTTTGCAACCGCGCGATGTCGAGAATTTTCGGCGCTCGGAAGCCTTCCTTGTGGATAACCCAGTCGCCGAAGAGTTTGGGCGTGTCTTCCGCGACGCGCTTTGCGGTCAATAGTTCCATCGGGTGCAGCGTCACTGTTTCGTCCGCTTTGATCGCCGGATTTTTTCTCATCTTTGTGTAACCAGACGCGAGTGCCACCAGAAAATCGGACGGCGGGATGCTGTCGGGCCCGATGAAAATGCGCGAGGGTATGCGGTGTTGGGTCGCAACATAATTGTTGGCATCGCGCACCGCATCCATGAATTCTGTCCACGTCAATTTAGTTTTGTCTGAATGCGGTGGGGGAGCGCTGTCGGGGCCGAGAATACCGGCAGGCAACGGAGAGCGATTGCTTCCTCCTTGCGAAAAATTCATTTCGTACACGCGTTCCGTCAATTGTTGGTATTGTTCCGCGACGGAATAAGAGCTGCCGCCCGTCACGATGAAGTCCACGCCCGTTATTTTTTCATCCAAAAGGCCAGCGGCGATTGCGTCAAGCGTCGCATCGCTCGCTTTCGCTTTGCGCACTGCATCCGGATACAACTCCGGCAGATCGCTCGCCGTCACGAACCGCAGACCGGGTATCGCGCGGATGTGATCGATGTACGCACCGAAGCGTTCGAATGCCGCGTTGGTTTCTTCTTCAGTCCGCTGCGCCGGAGCCTTCCACAATTCGCGCGGCGGATTTGCGCCGCGTTTGAAGTTGACTCCATCCCAGAACTCGCGATGAACCCACTCGCACGGATGGTAATAGATGCTGATCAGCCCACCGCCTTCCTTGCGCAGCCTGTCGGCGATTCCCGTCACTTTCTCCTTGGCCTTCTCGACGACTGCGGGATCGTGCAACTCCATGCGCGTTTTGTTCGCTCCCATGTGAAAAACGTTGAGCGCCCCACAGTACCAGAACGGTTTTTCGTCAAGGCCGATGTGTGTGCCTTCATCGACGTAGCATGGAATTCCATGCGGTGCGACGCCAATCAGCGGCAGCGCGCAAATGGCCTGACTGCCCCAGGATGAGCCGGGCTGGCCGTAGCACGACAGCGTTTTTAAATCGAAGATGCGCAGGATGTCCGCCACGCCGCGCTTTTCGCGCCGCTCGAATTCGGCGATGCCGTCGAGCAATCCGCATTCGGCGAGGTACTCGGACGGCGTGGGATGAACGGAGTGAAAATCGGAATGATAGCCGATGTCGTGCTTCTTGAGCGCCTCGATGACATCGTTTCGCCCGCGCTGTTTGAGCACACGCGCTTTCTCGCCGACGACTTTGAATGTCGCGCGGATACCCCGCGCGGTCAGCATCTCGGCAAGCCGCTTTGCGGCGTCATCGTCGGCCGGCAGCAGATAGTCTTCCGTGTCGAACCAGAGAATCACATCGATCTTAGCGGGCGCGTGCGGTTCCTCCGCCGTTGCGTTAAAGCACCGCGCAAAGCAGGCGGCGAGAAAAATCACGAATGCGGATTTCAGAGTCATGCGGCACGCTCCATAAGTGTTGACTATATATTCAATCATATCCTATTGCTAAATTCGAATCCTTCACGCGCAGAAAATTGCGCCATGTGCTTTCTCGAAAGGACAGTTTCTCTGGCGTCAATTCGCGGCTTTCATCACACGGCCGGTGTATCAATCATGTCGCGAATAAAAAGATTTTGAGGACCGTTTCATGCTCACTTTACACCGCACAATCCTTGTGTTGATGAGTCCGGCTTTACTCGGCCTAGTCAATCTATTGGCGGCCGATGCGCCGCGTTCGCAATACCCCGACGCCGTGCTTGCCGACAAGCCAATTGCATATTGGCGATTAAATGACATCCAACCCGGCCACGCGGCGAATGGCGCTGCAAATCCGGACGCATTGAACGGAGACGCCGTCGGGCAAGTTCAATTGCAGCAGCCCGGACCGAAGTCAGAATTGTTTCCGGATTTCGAGCCGCATGCTTTGGCCGCGGCGTTTTCAGGGGCAGGCGGGCACATCCGCGTCAAAGATTCCACCGACAAAAACATGCTGAAATTCGGCGCGAACGATGCCATCACGTTGGAAGCGTGGGTGGAGCTCAAGCATATTCAAGACAATCAGAACATGTACATTCTGGGCAAGGGCCGCACCCATAATAAGGGGTTCTCGCGCAACAACGAAAACTACGGTTTTCGGCTGCGCGGGATCGGCGGAACCGCGCGCGTCAGTTTTATGTTCCGCGGCGCGAATCAATTGGAAACGGGCGGTGAAAGCGGCTGGCACCGCTGGAATTCCGACAGCGGCTTCGCCGAGAAAACGGGCTGGCATCATGTGGCCGTCACGTATGTGTTCGGCGATTCAAAGAGCATTCGCGGTTATGTCGATGGCGTCGAAGTCAAAGGCTCATGGGACAATGGCGGACCGACGAACAATGCTCCGGTTGTCGATGACGACGAACTGTGGATCGGTTCGTCCATGGGCGGCAACCCGGCGTCGAGTTTCAACGGCTCAATCGCGGAAGTCGCGATTCATCGCGTGGCGCTCGATTCGGCGCGGATCAAGACCCGCTACCACGCCACTGACGACGCCCGCAAAATAGCGCACAACGATGGCAACAACGACGCTGCCCACAACGACGCGGCACAGCCGGATTCTGTGCCGCTCGTTGCGGAGGTAAAAACCAAAAAGATCGCTCCGTCGTTCGAACTCAATACCGCAAGTCTGCCCCCTTCCCCGGCCTCGCTTGACGCGGCGAACCGCGGTGTCACCGTGGAAATTATTGATCACGTTGCGAGTATCGACTCCGATAAAATTGTCGCGCCAGACATTGAGACCACTTATACCGAAGCGGCGATGGGTTTCGCATGTGTCCCGATCAAATACGACGACAAAGCCCAACGCGCCGACCGCGGCAGCCCGTTCGTTTTGCGCGCGACGGCAAAAATTGAGTTGCCAGTCGGCGAGAGCAAGCTGCTGCTGCGCGCGTTCAATGCGGCGCGCCTGATGGTCGATGGCAAAGAAGTCGCGTCGACGCCGGCGCTGAAGGCCGGAGCGAGCGGACACAACGCCGTTCCATCCGATCCGAAAAAACTCGACGCCAACATGCGCGAACTGCGCCCGGGCCACAACGAACGCCTTGTCACGCTGCAAGGCGGCGCACACGAGATTGTGCTCGTTGCTCAAATCGGCGGCGGCAAATTGCGCCCGGAGATTGGCGAACTTTCGGTGAGCGTGGCCGCGCCCGGGAAGCCGTTTCTGCTGCTCTCCGCGAATCCGTCCATTCCGCTTTCCGATGCAGCGTGGCTGGCGTACGCCGACGCGCAGCGCGCCGCACATTTCACCGACGACGCCAAGCGCCGCGCCAGCGCGGATGAAACGGAGCGCGCCTATTGGAGCGCGCGGCACAAATTCGCCCGCGAATTTGTTGAGGTGCCATCCGCGGGACGAGTTTCCGATCCGCCAAGCGCCAATGCCGGCAAGAACGTCATCGACGTCTTGCTCGACAAAGAAATCACCGCGCAAAAAGTCACGCCTGCGCCGCTCGTCAACAATGACGCGTTTATCCGCCGCGTGTCGCTCGACATCATCGGCGAGGTGCCCAGTTCCGATCAAATTCGCATTTTTCTGGCGGACAAAAGCCCTGACCGCCGCGCCAAATTGATCGCGATGCTGCTGGCCGACTCGCGCTGGGCGGACAATTGGGTGGGTTACTGGCAGGACGTGCTCGCGGAGAATCCGGGCATCATCAAGCCGCAACTCAACAACACCGGCCCGTTCAGAACGTGGATTCACGAATCGTTTCTCGACAACAAACCGATGGACCGTTTTGCCACCGAACTGATCGTGATGAGCGGCAGCGTCTATGGCGGCGCTCCCGCGGGCTTCGCGATGGCGACCGAAAACGACGCGCCGATGGCGGAGAAAGCGTCGATCGTCTGCAAAGCGTTTTTGGCCGCTGAAATGAGATGCGCGCGCTGCCACGATGCCCCGCATCACAAGTTCGAGCAGAAGGATTTGTTCGGTCTCGCGGCGATGCTCAAGCGCGCGCCGCAGGACGTGCCGAAAAGCAGTTCGATTCCCGGCACCGATAAAGACATTCGGTAGCCGTTCACGATGCTAACGCGGCAAGAAACGCTACGGATTAGATTGATGCAGGAAGCAAATGCGGTGCACTTTCACCGGTGAAGTAGGCTTGGACGGCATCTCGAATAAAATGGAAGGCTGAAACGCCTTGCTGGT
>JBBRQD010000033.1:0-51604 GCA_038227045.1 Planctomycetota bacterium | reverse complement strand
TAAAAGTCGCGAAACTATGCACCCAACCAGTTAACAGAAAACTCCGAGAGGCGATCCCTTCGGGGTTTTTCTTTTTACCCGTGAATTTCAAACGATTTACGATGTCCTGCACTCTCTCCATTTCTCTCTGAGAGATAGTCCCCCACCGCATCCGGCGGTGCCACTGCCGACCAACGTCCGTTTCGCGCCAGAACTCTCAGACTCTCTCTCCCCAAAACCCCTACAAGTTAACAAGGGGTTGCCAAAGCTGCCCTTCAACAACCATTTCATAAAGCTTCCTTCCGCGCGGCGTCGGTGGCGGCGCAGTCCTTTTATTTCGTATTGCCAGCCGCGCACTACAAACTCGATGCGACAGTGCCGATACGCAAAGAATGTCCACCGATGTTTTTTGCGTGCGCGGCCGATGACGGCGACAAGCCGCAGATCATACGCTGCATGTACGACGCGCTGCAAAGCGTCGGGGTGCCGAGCGAGCTGCATGTGTACGCGTCGGGCGGCCACGACTTCGCATTGCGCTTACCCGATAAACCCTGCGGAGTTTGGCCGCAGCATTGCGCGGAATGGTTGCGTAAACAAGAATTTTTAGGAAAATAAATCAATGAGCGATTCTGCGTTCGATCACGCTAGCGACGAGGGTACGTTCACCGACGCGGTATCGCGAGACGAGTCGTCCTGCCGCCGTGTGGCTATCAGCCGTGCCCTTGTGAAGCACGGCATTCTTTCGTTCAGGAGGGGTAGGTTTACTCTGCCACTTAAACAGCGTTCTGCGTAGTTTATTTCGTATGGGGTACAAATGGAAATCGAAGGAACGGGTGGCTTAATGGAAGCAGCATTGGGCGGGTGTCCGCGCGAAAGACACAAATAACGCGATTTGAAGTATCATTTAAACCCATACGCTTTCGTGCGATATAGAAACATTCGCTTAAATTAATAATTTCTTCCAAATTGAAGCAAACTTTCTCATTGCACAACTCATTATCTAGATGTATAAACCAGATCGAAATACTTATGTCAATGTTGAATGAATTGAGTTATTTTCTTTTCTAATCTACAACATTGAACGCGCAACAGATTGGATCGGCTTCCGGAAGGCGGCGTTTGTAACGCGGCGCGCGCAATATTGTCGCGTGCTACAGTTGAGTGTATTGATCGGCATGGAATTGGACATCGTACAAGCCGATAAATTGCTCAGTAGCGTTGGGTTCCTTGCGCAGGAATTCGTCCAGAGAAGGTGCAAGCGGCATCGCGAAAGACCCAAGCGGTTCCGCCACTATAAGTATCGGCAAGTATCGGCAAGCCATGATTGTAAAAGGAGTTATAAATTTTTGACCCGGATCAGTTTAAGTAGCGTACTTGATTTATTTATGGCCGACTATCCTTTTCCTTGGAATCACGGATTCACTATTTTAGCGTTCTAATTTTAAGAATTGTTTCGTCGTGTTTAATGCTACTTGGCAATATTCGGATAACGGAGCTCATTATGCGGACACCCTTTTTTGCGTTAAAAAGATCATCGATTTGCTGTGTTTTGATGGTCGTGCTTGCGGGAATCAGTGCGCACGCGGCGACTACTCCGCTGATCGGATTCGATGCGCCTCACGGTGGCGAGGTTTACGCCGTTGGTCAGAAGCAACAAATCCAAATCCATGGCCACGGATTCAAATCCCTTACCCTCGAACTTAGCAGAGATGGCGGGACGACGTTCGAATCGATCGGCACCCTGGCTATAACGAGTCGAACGGCCAACGTGTTTACGTGGACCGTCGCAGGACCGGGTACGTCGAATGCGATTTTTCGCGCCACGGGCTCTTTGTCGAAGGCGCCATATATTATCCTGTCTTCGCCCTTCACAATCCTCAATACTTCCGCGAACGGCTCCGCGCAACCCGTCTTGCCGGACGGGTCCGTCACAACGCCAAAACTCGCGGATGCGGCAGTGACCACGCCGAAAATCGCCGACTTCAGTGTCACCGCCGCCAAAATGAACAGTAGTGCCTCATCTGCGAATTTTGTTCTAGCGGCAGATGGTGCAGGCGGCGCGCAGTGGGTTCCGACAACTTCTGTTCTGCCCTCCGGCGGTTCCCTTTATGTGCTGAAAGCCGGAGACACGATCGGAAGCAATTCCGGTCCCTCCACCACCACAATTCTCGGAACGACCAATATTCAGGGTGCCATCACGAACATCAATACGATTGGACCGCTAGGAGCGACAGTGATTGGAAATTCCACCAGCACAACCACACTCAACGGCTCGGTTACGTTCGCGAACCCGCCATCGATCAAGCTGCCCACGAATTACATTTGGGTGGGTTCGGGTGATGTCCAAACGCCTTACGGTCCCGGACCGGAAGGAAACGCACTGACTATTCTCGGCGGCATTCCAAAGTGGTCAACGACGGTCGGCTCGCCCGTTACGGCCGCCACCAACCTGATTGGATTGCAGACAAACATAAATGCCACCAAGAACGGGTCCCCTTCGGTCACCAACATCAACACCGTTCCAGCCGCAGGCGGATCGGTCAATATCGGAAACGTGGCAACCGGACCCGGGTCGCTTTGCTCCACGACAATCCTGGGCGACAACATTACCGTCGGCGATCCTAGTACAACGACTGCCTATTTGTTCGGACTGACAACGAACGTCAATTCCTCCGCTGCCGGTTCTCCGTCGCTCACCAATGTCAATACTTTTCCGGCGGTCGGCGGTACCGTTAACATCGGCAATATCGCCGGCACGATCACCCCGGGTCAGCTGTGTACCACTTCGATTCTGGGCGATAGCATCACCACCGGCTCACCCAAAACCACCGTTGCAAACATGGTTGCAAAGACCGCGAATATCAATTCCACCTTTGATGGTTCGACATCCATAACGAATATCAATGCCGATCCCGCCTACGATTTGACGCGAGCCTTCGGTGGGACGGTGAACATGGGCAACATTACCTCCATCAACAACGTGGTAGGAGTGAAGACCAACGTTAATTCGACAAATCAGGGTTCGCCGTCGCTCACCAACATCAACACCGACATCAACAGCGACCCCACTTTGGACCCTATCGTTTTGAATGGAGCCACGGGCGGAATCGTCAACATCGGCAACATCACGGGAGTCAACAACGTGGTAGGATTGAAGACGAACGTCAATTCGACAAAGCAGGCCTCGCCAACGACGACGAATCTCAACACCGACATCAACAGCGACCCCACTCTGGACCCTATCGTTTTGAATGGAGCCACGGGCGGAATCGTCAACATTGGCAACATCACGGGAATCAACAACGTGGTAGGATTGAAGACGAACGTTAATTCGACAAAGCAGGCCTCGCCAACGACGACGAATATCAACGCCGATATCAACAGCGACCCCACTCTGGACCCTATTGTTTTGAATGGAGCCACGGGCGGAATCGTCAATATTGGCAACATCACCGGCTTCAACAACGTGGTTGGAAAGAAAACCTACATCAATTCGACAATGCAGGCCTCGCCAACGACGACGAATATCAACGCCGACATCAACAGCGACCCGACTTTGGATCCCATTGTTGGGAATGGTGCCACGGGTGGAACCGTTAACATGGGCAACATTACGGGAGTCAACAACGTAGTGGGAGTGACGACGAATATCAATTCCACCCTGTCGGGTTCTCCCTCGACGGTGAATATCAACAATGCGCCAGCAACCGGCGGTGCGGCCAACATGGGCAACATTACGGGAGTCAATAATGTGGTGGGATTGACGACGAATATTAATTCCACCCTGGCGGGTTCGCCCTCGACCGTCAATATCAACAACGCGCCGGCGACCGGCGGTGCGGTCAACATCGGAAACCTTGATCCGGCAAGTACAGCGCAATTGCTGGCAAACATGATCATTGTCGGCGATATCGCGGGGATCGCGACAACTCAAGCAGACATCAATGCCGCCACGTTGAACATAAATACGTCCTCCGGTCTCTCCAGCCCCACGACCAACATCAGCACGTTGAGTGGGTCCACGATCAATATTGGATATACGGACACTACCAAGGGTGCATCGACGACAGCTATCAGCGGCGATGTTATGGTGACCAACTACACTGGCATTGTCGTCCAAAACAATTTGCAGGGAAACTCCAATTTAGACAGCAGTACTGCGTTTATGACGTTTCAAGTGAAAGACGGCACAGCTCGCGGAGATATTTCGGGAGAGAGCACCGCGGAACACACACAGGATCCGCAGTTCATTTTGGATACGGTTGTCGCAGGCGTTGATCTCACGATCGGCATTGTGGATTTGGCCTTGAGTATCGCTGCATTTGCTGATGCGGCAAATCCATTTGACACGCCGATTGCCCTTGCCGTCGGGATCGGAGCCGTTGCGGACAGCGTGGCCGCTATTGTCGACTCTACCGCGTACTTCGTCGATTTAGCGCTCCAGCTCGCCATGGTGGGAGTGGCTTACAATTCTAACGGTGCCGATTACGCCGAATGGCTTCAGCGTGAACTGCCGGTGGAACGGCTTTATCCGGGCGATATTGTCGGCGTCAAAAACGGGCGTATTTCGAAACATACCGCGGGCGCACAGATGCTTCTTCCTATTTCAACTGCCCCAATCGTGGTCGGAAACGTCCCGCCCCTCGAAAGGAAACCGTTTTTCAACAAAGTTGGGTTCATGGGACAGGTTCCGGTTAAGGTTCGTGGGAACGTGAATGCAGGCGATTTCATTATTCCATCCGGGCTTAACGATGGCGTCGGCATCGCCCTACCCCCCGACACGATCACGCCGGAACAGTTTGAAATGGTGCTGGGGCGTGCATGGGCAACCGTTCATCGTGATGCATACCGCGTCAGCTTCGTCAATGTCGCGGTGGGATTGAATGCCAAAAGCATGAGCGAAATGCTGCGCCGGAGTCACTGCGAAATCAACGGGCTTAAGAAAGAAGTCGACGCTCTTCGATCGAACCAAGCCAGTCAATCCAACACCAGGCAACTTGAAAAGGAGCTGCTGGCGATCAAGGAGCGGCTTGAAAGCTTGGAACGCAAGTAGGGTCGTTTACTTTCGACCGCGGTATTGCAGAGTTAATGAGTCGTATATGTGTATAACGCGAGGAATGTACAATTAAGCGAGACGGACTTCGTTATCGAGTGATCGTTGCGTGCTATAAGGCCCTTTTATTGCAAGAAAATTTTGTCCTAAAAAACACATGAGCCAAGCCGGGGGAAAGTAGATTTTCTCTTAGGCTCAGCACTTCATTGCCTGTCGATCTTGAGTAATGAGTGAAAGAGAAGCGTACAAGAAAATTGCGTCAATATTGTGTTGCCAGGGAGAACCGAGATGAGTTTCGAACGCTTTAAATTGGGCCGGTCCGTACGCACGCTGGGGGTAACGTTGTTCGTAGCGATTTTGGCCATTGCGATCAAGACGGGAAACAGCTCTCTCGCTTCAAAAAGGGACGGCGTTGCCCCGGTGACGTTTGGGCAAAATCAGGCGCGGACCGTACAAACAAATGGCGTCTCAGCCGCGTTTAAAAAGCGCGTGCTGATTCTGTCGATCGACGGATTACGCCAGGCGGATTTGACAGACCCGGTCTTGACCGCGTACTTGCCAAATATAACTATGCTGGCGAGCCAGGGAGTAGTGTATGGCAATGCGACGACTGCGGTCCCGTCCGACGCCTTTCCGGGTTTACTGGGTATTGTTACGGGAGCCGGCCCCAAAACCACCGGTGTGTACTACGACGTAACGTACAGTCGGGCGCTCCTGCCGCCCGGGGGCGGCAACCAGCCGGCAGGAACCGTCGTCCGTTACGATTCAACGATTAACACGGGATATAATCCCGGCACTCGCGTTTCGCCGCTGTTCACGACCCTTGATTCGACGAAGCTGCCGGTCGATCCCATCACGCAAGTCACGCCAATATTTCCGCACAATTATCTCAAAGTCAACACGATATTCGAAATTGCACAAACGGCGGGATTTCGCACGGCATGGTGCGACAAACATGCAAGCTACGAAATTCTGGGCGGTCCGTCGGGACTCGGCGTCGTCGATCTCTACACTCCCGACATTGACGCGAAAATTGTCGTCAATCCGGACGGTTCGGTCAGCGATGCGCCGCAGATCGGCGTCAGCCCGACGCAGGATCTCAACGCCGCTCTGGCCTACGATGATCTGAGCCTAAAGGCCGTGCTGAATCAGATTGCGGGCAAAACGTCGACCGGGGGCACGGTGGCGAACAACACAGTTCCGGGCATCTTCGGCGCAAGTTTTGTCGCCGCCAGTTCATTCCAGAAGCAGGTGGGCCTCAACGGTGGCATTGATCTGCTCAACAATGCCGAGGTTCCGTCGGCCAATCTGGTGCAGGCGCTGCAACATACCGACGTGAGCGTTGGCAAGCTGATCACCGCACTCAAGGCAGCCAACCTTTACGAGACAACAATGATCGTCGTGACGGCTCGGCACGGCCAGTCTCCGCGTATTGGCAGTGCCACGGGCGTGCCGGCCGGAACCTACACCACGTTGCTCGCCAGTCTAGGGACGCCGATTCCGGTCAAGCAGTCCACAGAAAACGGGGTTTCCCTGCTTTGGTTGAAAAACCAGTCCCAAACCGATGCGGCGGTTACGGCCCTGCTGAACGCCCGCAACACGATCTCTAATGGCATTGACAATATCTACGCAAGGACAAACGTTGTCGACCCCAACGTGCTCCAACTTGGGCAGAATGGCTTCGGCGACCCGTCGTCATTGAACGACGACCGCACCCCCGACATCATTGTGCAAACGTTGCCAGGCTATCTGATAGGCGACACGAACGTCGAGCGTGCCGAGCGAGGCGGCTTCTCCTCCGATGAAACACACGTGGCGCTCATTGTCGCGGGTGGAATCCCAACTATCGTTCGGGGTTCGACGCAGACTGCCGCAGTCAACAACAAGCAGATTGCCCCGCTGGCGCTTCAATATTTGGGACTCAATTTGTCGCTGTTGCAGGGAGGGGTCGCGGAATCCACATTGGCGCTCCCGGGCGTCTTGGATGTACCTGCGTATTTTACGTCAAGTGCTTCAGCCAATCCGCCCATCTCTACAGTGGGTACACTGGTGGCATTCAATGCAGTCGCAAGCAGCCCGACAAATCTGCCGTTGACCTATATTTGGAATTTCAACGATCCGGTCAACACCGCTCCGGCTACGGGTACGAACCCGACGCACACCTTTACGCTACCGGGTACGTACACCGCCACCGTGACCGTCACGGACGGCGTGAATTTACCGATCGTATCGATCGCGAAAGTAACGGTGAATCCATTGCCCGGCGCGCCGTCATCGCTGACGAATTTGAAGAACATTATTGTGATTTACCAGGAAGGCTGGAGTTTCGATTCGCTCTATGGCAGTTTCCCTAACGCAAACGGCATCGCCAATGCCAGAGCAGCATTGACATTGCGCCCGCAAGTCAATGTGTATGCGGGAAATGCGCCGCTGGCGCAATCTCCGGCCGTGCCATTGAACGGCGGCGTGGCAGATCCGCGCTTCACGTCGTTCGACGCGGTCGGAGCGCTAAAACCATACAACGCGCTGCCCTTTATCCCTACGACGAGCACAAGCGGCTCTCTGGTTTCCCGTTTCCTGACGGAACAAGTGCAGATCGACGGCGGAAAAATGGACAAGTTCGTGTCGCTCTCTGACAATCCGGGCTTGGTGATGAGCAACTTCGACGCCACGAATCTGCCCGAAGGCCAGCTCGCCCAGCAATACGTCCTCTGCGACAATTTCTTTCATGCGGCATTTGGCGGCTCGTTCCTCAATCATCATTGGCTGATTGCCGCCCAAACGCCGATTGATGCGAATGCACCCTCAGCGCTGTATCAACCGGTGACGGCCAATCAAGTCAACGGCAATTTTGGTTTGGATTTCAATCTCAACCCGACGCCCACGAAGTCGGGTACGGGCGCGACAAGCACGGTTGACAACGCCGTATCCACTGACAATTATGCTGTCAATACGCTGTACTCTGTGAACACGCCGCATCCGTCCAATGTGGCCACGTCAAACCTCGTTTCGAATCAAACGAACGCCACTATAGGTGACCGCCTCAACGATTCTGGCATTTCCTGGACGTGGTATTCGGGCGGTTATGCCGCCGCTATTTCAGGCCAAGCGGACGCGACGTTCCAGTGCGATCACCAGCCGTTTATCTATTATCAGAACTACGCCGATGGAACCGCTAACAAGGCGGCACACTTAAAGGACGAAACCAAGTTCCTCAGTGATCTTCAGAACGGCACGCTGACGAGCGTTGCGTTCATCAAACCTCTGGGTTCGAATGATGAGCGCCCCGGTTACGCGACGTTGCAGGACGGCCAGCAGCATGTGGCGAGCCTCGTCGCAGCGGTTCAGGCCAGCCCGTACTGGCAGAATTGCGCGATTGTGATCGCTTACGCCGACAATGGGGGACGTTACGACCATGTCGCGCCCCCGAGCGCTGCGGGTGGCAGCCCGGCTGGCACGTATGACCGCTTCGGCCCTGGCGCGCGCGTTCCTGCGATCGTGATTTCCCCGTATGCCAAAAAGGGCTTCGTCGATCACACGGCCTACGATACGACCTCGATTTTGCGCTTGATCGAAAAGCGCTGGAGCCTCGCGCCTTTGGGTTCGCGCGACGCCGCCGTGAACAGTCTCGACAACGCCTTCAATTTCCAACAGCCGCCCGTCGTCAGCGTTCCCGTAGCCGCGCCGTCAAAATCGGGCGTTGGCCAGACGGTGAGCTTCCTCGCCACGGCGACGAGCCCCACAGGCGCGCCGTTGACTGTAGCGTGGAATTTCGGCGATCCCACAAACACAGCCACGGCGACGACTTTGGCCGCTAGCCACGTGTTCAATAAGGCGGGAACCTACACCGTGACACTGACAGTCTCGGACGTGCTTAATCCGCCAGTCGTTCAAACCGTTCAAGTCACTGTTCTGATGCCTGTGTTTGGATCTGGCTCGGATAGCGACGGCGATGGTTTCAGCGACGCGTTTGAGACGCTTTTTGGATCCAATCCGTACGATGCCACAAGCACGCCGCTGGGGGGAAGTGTTGCGCCAGTGCCGGTGCCAGCCACGTTGTCGGGAACGAAGGTTAAACTCAACTTCAATATTAAGATGCCGAGCACGGATTCGATTTCGTTCAAAGGTGTTCTGCCGGTGCCGGCGAATTTCGTCTATACCGGCCAGAATTTCTCCGTCGATTTCGGCGGCGTGATGCGCGTCATACCGTTATTTAACGCGGGCGTCTCCGCCAAGGGCGATAACGCTTTGATTTTCGGCAAGCCCAAGAACGGAAACGCGGCATTCAAGCTGGTGATAAAGAATGCGAGCCTCGCCGGCGTGCTCGCGAACGACGGCTTGACGAACGAATCGTTCGGCCGAAAACCGGTGTCGATTCCCGTTAACATTCTATTCAACGGCGCTGTCTACACTGAGACCCTCAACTTGTCCTACAAATCGGTGAAGGGAGGCACGGGCACTGCGCAGTAACTTTTCAATGTTTGATGGGGTTCCAACGCGATATCAGCGAGCCGTGAGCGAAGGGGGTGTTATGGATAAGTTGTGGCGTGTAAGCGGTTGGATTTATTTAGTACTCGCGGCGATTATCGCGGGCACCTCTGCGGAGGAAACCATTTCCAAAACCGATCCACGTGTCTCGGGCGAGGTGGCGGGCTACTCGATGCTCGTGAACCCAGGGCAGTTGCTCGACACACTCGACGCTCGCGCAACGTCCGCGTTGAAGCCGGATGTTTACACATCTGGCTCGGCAAAGGAACTTGCCGGCCGGTTGCTGGGGGATCCGGCGGTTCTTAAAAGCGCCGGCGACAAACCGATTGTGGTGCTTTTTTTTGTTCCGGAAAATAAGGATGCGGCCGTTGTCTTTGCGAACCTCGAACGCGCTTTCTTTGTCGTGTCCGCCGATACCAAGGTTGACGCGGCGCTGCACGAAGCGGGCTTTCGCACTGCGACCGAGAACGGCGTGATTGTGGCTGCCTCAACGGTCGAATCCGTGGCCAAGGGTAATGCCGCGATGGCTCAGTATAGGAGCGTGCTCGCGAGCGCTCCCAAGTCAGGATTACGCATGGGGTTCAATCTCGCTGCGCTGTTCGAAGGGCGCGAGGCCGGTAACGTGAAGCGTACCGAGACGCTTGTGCATCGTAAGTGGTCGCCCGCCGAAGAAGCATTTTTCGAGCGCAACGGGTTGACAGTTCGCGATTTTGAAGCCATGACTTTGGCGTTTCGCAACTTGAGCGACGGTTTTTTTGAGCAAGTTGCGGTGTTTCAAATCGACGCAGATTTGACGGACAATGCGCTGTTGGTGGACATGCGATTTGAAGCAAAGAAAGATTCCGTTCTTGAGTCGTTTCTCGTGGCGCCATCCACCGCCGCTCCCGGCAAGCTTGAACCGTTGGTAGAGAAAAGCATCATGTCGCTGCATCTGTTTGGAAACCCGCGCGCGCAAGAGGCTGCATTCGTAAAACTAAAAGCTGCGGTGGCGGCGGATGAACGGCTGAAGGAGTGGGCGAATTCGAATTTCATGAGCGCGCTGATCGAAGACAGCGCGGCCTGGGGCGGTGAGACATTTTTGTCGTTGGGCGGTAAGACTTTGCAGTCGTACAGCCTCTCCACGGTTGTCAACGCGGAGAAACAGTGGATGGCCGCCGATAACCTGCTCGCTCCGTTGAAGGCCGACAACCTGATACCGAAATTGATGGGCTTAATGAATTTTATGCTGGATGCAAAATTTTCACGGAACGAACGAAAGCACGGCGAGACGACAGTCGGTTTATCGACGTTGGAATTGGACATATCCAAGGTCGATCATAAACGTTTTCCACAGCTGGAAAAGTTGCCGGCCTTAAACAAGTGGCAAATGCAATCGGCAATCGAAAAAGGCGTCAGTGTTTCGTCCATGTCACCCGCGACACTCGACAAACTTCTTGATCGCATTTCGGCTGGTAGAAACCCGGCGGGCCTCACACTGCAATCCGAACGGGTCTTCGATGCGCGGCAATCGATTTATCTCGACGTCGATCTTCCGCAGCTTGCCGCGATGGTACAACCGCCCAAAGAACCCGGGTCTGAAAACACGAAAAACGTGAAAGCGGGCGGCGACCTCTGGACTACGGCGGTTGGATTCGAGAACGGCCGCGCGCGAGTGCAGAGCATGTTACCCTATGCGCCGGTGGAAGATGTTTTGCGAGCAGTCGGATCTGTTCTTCCTGACATATTGAAAGCGATTAACCGGCCACGGCCCAAACCGTCTGCGAGACCAGGGAATGAGGATATTCGATGAACACGACGTATTTTACGCGAACGAATTGTTGCAGTACGTACTGGGTCGTCCTGTTGTGCCTGGGTGTTCTGTGTGCCGCGCAGTCATACGTTTGGGGTGCGGACTTCACTTGGAAAGGAGGGGGCGGCTCCAACTTTTCGACCCCCGCCAATTGGATCAACAACACCATCCCCGGCACCGGCGACAATCTCATTTTTCCGCTGGATCCCGCCGTTCCGCCGGGCATGGTTCGCAACGATCTTCCGCCGGGAACCGCATTCAATTCGCTCAAGCTGTTCTCGAATGGCTGGACTTTCGTGGGGAACAAACTGGGATTCACCGGCGGCATCACGCACGCCACGAATAACGCCGGCGCGAACACGATTAGCTCGGACATCACGTTTGGCGTCGCGACGAGCAGCGTGGCCGTCAGCGTGATCAACCCGGCATCGGGCAGTACGCGGAATCAGCTGCTACTCAACGGCATCGTCGATTTAGGCAACGCCGGCATGACTTACAGCGGTTTCGGCGATCTGGTGATCAATGGCACTGTGACCAACGTGACAGGCAACGGCGGCATCGTGTGCAATGGTACCGGCAACGTGGACATCACTCACGCCAACAATTTTATTGGCGGCACCACGATCAACAACGGAATAGTGATTGCGGACAACGTGAATGCATTGGGGCTGGCCGCGGTCACGGTCAACAGTGCCACGACCTCGGGTACGCTGCAACTGGGCGTCAACGGCGTTCAAAACGCTCTGCGCCTGAGCGGCTTTGGTTTTGGCGGCAACGGCGCTTTGACAATGACGCCTGGGAACGGGCCGATTACCTTTTGGAGCAACATAACCCTCCAAGCAAATAGCAGCATCAATGTCAGCAGCCAGACGTTGATACTTGCCGGAAGGAACGGAAACATCACCGGAAGCATCGCTCAAGGTCCAGGGGCTTCGAAGAGTTTGACCGTGGTCGGTACGAACAGCGGCATTTTAGAGATGCAGGACGCGTGCAGCTATACCGGCGTGACCAGTGTTCTCGGCGCGACGCTGCTGCTCGATTCTCCCGCCGCCGGGCAAGTCGGCGGCACGATGACAACCAGCGGGTATGTCGTGGGGCTGGGAGGAACGCTGGCGGTCGACAACCGCACCCAGTTGACAAACAGCCGCCTCAGTGGTTCCGGGACCGCCTTTGTCGAACTGGATGGCGGCATTTTGAATTTCAACGTGGCTGTCGGCGGCGGAACGGCGTCGAACGAACAGTTTGGCGAACTCGATCTGGGCAATTCCGCTTCCGGCATCATCGGCGCGAACACCGTGAACTTGGGGAGCTTCAACAATACGATTACCGTCGGAACGTTAAAACGATATCCAGGATCGATTGTCGTATTCGCGGGCACCAATCTCGGTTCCACTAACACGATTGTGTTTAGCGCGCTGGGGAGCGGCGCGGGGTTGGTGCCGGGGGCCGGCAATGCGAACGGCTTGCTGCCCTTTGCGACCTTGTGTGCGGTCAGCGGCGATCCTTCGTTGGCGGTTGCGGCGACGGATTTGGCCACGCACGGGTTGAACGGCAACACCGGCATTGGCGCGTGTGCGAGCCTGGTGACGAGCAACACGGGTTTCAACCGCGCCTCGGTGGCGACCTATTTTGGAACAGGCGCGGAAAATCTCAAATTAAACGGCGACTCCGGTCTCGACCGCGACCTATATGTCAACTCACTAAATTTGAATGGGTTCACCATTCAGCTGAATGGCTATCGATTGATTCTGTCCAGCGGCGCGTTGTTCAATGGCAGCGCGACCGGTTCCGTCATTACGTTTGTAGGCCATGCCAATCCTTCCTTCGACGGCCCGAAAGATCAACTCGAATTTGCCACGGCGGGCATTGTCGGAATCGGCAATGCGGCCAACGTACCCATTCCGAACAGCGGGTTTGTTCCTGTCGAAGGCATCATTACCACGGATCAGGCGAACATCACGCTGAACAACGTTGCCATTACGCAGAGCGCCAACCTGACGATAAACACCAGCCCCGCCACGGGCTCGAATAAGTCGTTTCAGATTACCGGCACCCCGCACGCCAACGGAGCCTTTTTCTATACGGGAGCGACGTGGATTCTGTCCGGCAATTTGGGACTCGGCTCGACAGTACCCGTTATCCCTTCGGGAACCACAGTGGTCATCGGCGACAATCGAGGGACAACGCTAGGCGACGCGCTTAATTTCCAGACCAACGTTCAGCAACTCGGCACGACACTTTCACCGGCCAATGTGGAAATCAACAGTACCGGCCAACTGTACTTGGGAAGCGGCTTTTCACAGACGATCGGGAACCTGACGCTGCGCAGCGGCCTCGCCGTCGCCAAAGCTGACCTCGCCGGAGGAACGCTGACTCTCGCGGGCAACGTGACTACGCGAAACGTGATTGCGTCGCCCAGTTCGAACTTCGCGTCCGGCACTCCGGGATTTCCCGACTTGCAAGACTCGGGCTTTGCTTCAATCGACGACAACGGAATGGGCTTTCTGATACTCGCAAACAATGCAGGCACGACGCTTGACGTCGACCTGACGCCCTACAATGCGTCCGGCGATTTGGCCATTAACGCCCAAATCGGCGGCACTTCAAACGTCAGTAAGATCGGCAGCGGAAATGTGGTAATTTCACGGTCTCTGTCCAATGGTTTCTCCGGCAACGTGTTGATCAATGGCGGCAAATTGACGAACAATGTCATCGGATACGCTAAGGCGGTTAGCGCGGCGGGCGGGGCGATTGGAAACAACCTAGGTGCCACTTTTTCCTCCGGTTTAAATTTCAACGGCAGCAATGGCTCGCTCAATCCCGGCTTTCCGGAGTTGGCGATCGCACCCGCAAGCACGGGCAACGGAATTTTAAATAATGCAGGGCAAACCAGTTTCTCTGCTAGTAGCAAAGTTGTCTTGCATTTGGGCAATTATGGCGTTCCTGGAATCGACTACGATCAACTCATCACGTCGACGTTGAACTTCGGCGGTGCGGCGTACCTCATTCTTGACGTGGAGGGTTTAGGCACCGACGGGGTCTTCTCCGGCACGTCGGGAAACGCGCAGAGCCCGCTGCAGTGGACCAGCCGGACCGGGACGATTCCCCGGTTCACAAACGTACCGAACGAAACGGGCGTCAACATTCTCCCGACGGCTCACGTTATCAACAATCCGCTGGGGTTCGTGGCGCGGGTCAGCTATCAATCCACCTCGCTGACGGTCGATTTGCGAAAACCCGCTTCGCGGTTCCTGGTCACTATCCCTTCTGCGGCGGTGGCCGGAGCGCCCTTCGATATCGTCGTCATGGCGGTGGACGATTTCGGCAGCCCCGATCCGTCGTACACGGGAACTGTGCAATTCACCAGCACGGACGGGCAAGCCGTTTTCCCGGTGGATTATACATTTGTTGCTGGCGACGCCGGCGTGCACACGTTCAGCCTTGGCGGCACTCTTAAGACGGTCGGCAATTGGACAATCACCGCGACGGACACGGCGATAGGATTCACCGGAATCAGCGCCGTGACGCCCACGTCCGTGGGACCATTGGCGCTGTTTGTAGTGGCGTCACCGCCCAACGCGACGGCAGGCGTTCCGACCAGCGTTACGCTCACGGCCTATGACGCGTATGGCAACATTGAATTCGGCTATATGGGCACAGTGCATTTCACCAGTTCGTCGGACATCCAACTGATTCCTCCGCCGGACACGACGCTGACCAATGGATCGGGTACGTTTACCACGACGTTCAACACGGCGGGTGTGCAGACTATCACCGCCGCAGATACGATCACAACCGCGGCGAAAGGCACGAGCGACGGCGTATTGGTCGTACCCGCTCCAGTGGCTAATTTCGTCGTCATAGGCCCGTCCACGGTGGTCGCCGGACACCCCGCCATTTTCATCGTCACGGGCTACGATGCGTTTAATAATTTGACAACGAATTATACGGGAAACGTACACCTAACCAGCAGCACGGACAGCGGTGCAAAGCTCCCTCCCGACGCCAAGCTGACCAGTGGAACGGGCACATTTAATGTGACGTTCCTGACCGTTGGAAACCAGACTGCCACTGCGACGGACGCACTCTTCGCCATCGCAACCGGCACGAGCGCGCCTGTTTCGGTGACACCTGCCGTCATTATCATCAGCGGGCCGATTGTCTATCCCAATCCCGCCATCGGCAATAATTCGGCGACAGTTGTCGCTGATCTTCCGGCGACGTTCAGCGTCGCGACAAGCCCGGAAAACGCTATAGCGACGTGGGATTTCGGGGTGGGACTGGGAACGGTGACGGGGAATAATCCCGAGTTCATTTACATGGCGAGCGGTACCTATACCGTAACGGTGACTGCTAAAGACATAGAGACCGGACTTACAGCGACGAAAACGCTGAGTGTGACAGTCGTTGATCTGGAGCCAGGCCACAACACTTACTACTTGGGTACGCAGCCATTAAAGATTCAAAAAGGGAAAATCCGGTTGTTCCCAGAACTGCTCATTTTTCAGTGTACGATTCCGAACTCAACCGGGGCGAATCTTGTCGGATCCGCATTATCAATCAATTTTAACGGGCTGAATAGAACCTTGGGTGTCGTACAGCGCGGCAAAGTTTATACACGGGGAGGCGCTGTGACGTTCAAAGCGGTCAATTCAAAGGAACTACGATTTGCCTTCGCGATCAATGCCGGGGACATCAAGAGGGACGCTTCCACACGAGTGGGACTGGACGCGAATGGACGGCCGAAGAAAGCACTGATTGACGTCAAGGTTGGCGGAATTGAAGGAACGTTTGTGACGCCACTTCCGTACGTCACGAAGAATTTCCCGGGGCTTTCTAAGTTTGGCAATAATTAAGTGGGCCGCGAACGCAACAGTCTTGATTTGACGTGCCGTTCGCTCGTGGTTTTGCCAAGGAAAGTGGTGACGAAAATGGTTTGGAACAGAATGATCGACGGTGCTTCGCAGACGTGGGTAAGCCGCATTGTACTGGGCTGGCTTGCACTGGCCGTTCTGTCTGGAACCGCCATGGGTGCTCAGTTTGTTTTCGGCACGTCCAATGTTTTGGAGAGTTCAAGCGCCGGTGCGGATTCGGTGTCGCTGACGGTCACGCCGTCATCCACTTCTTGGACGGCATCGGCGTCTTCGACTGGCGCGTGGCTGCATACAACGGCCAGCGGCACGGGCAGCGGCAGCGTGGCTTTTTCGTTCGATCTCAATACAGGCGTAACGCGAACCGGAACAATCTCGGTCGGCGGCCAATCCCTGACGGTCGTTCAGGCTGGGACGGATTATTCTGGCCCTCCTCTTGTTCCTGCTACGTACACATTATTGGAGAGCCCAGATTCGGGCACGGATACAGTGACGGTTGCGGTCACGCCAGCAAATGCAACCTATTCGGCGTTTCCACTTAACAGTTGGCTGCACATTTCGTCCAGTTCATTTTCTGGCAGTGGAAATCTGGTGTTCACTTTCGATACCAATCCGGGCGCGACGCGAACGGGCTTTCTGTTAATTGGCAGTCAGTTCATTACGGTGATTCAGGCAGGAAGTACGTATACTGCTGCGGGTGGGCCGTTTGTATTGGTGCCGTCGGGACTGGCCGCACCTTTGGGCGTGGCGGTGGACACGTCGGGCAACGTGTACATTGCTGACACAAACAACAACGCCATCAAGAAATGGACAGAATCCACGCAGACAGTCTCAACGATTGTTTCCAGCGGCTTGTTGTCTCCCAGCGCGGTGGCGGTGGACTCCGCCGGAAATGTTTACATTGCGGACACAGGCAGTCAGACAATCAAGAAGTTCGACGGCACGACGCTTTCGACACTGGTGTCCTCGAATGCGGTGATTACCAGCTATCCCACGGTTGCGACCATTGCGGATCCCAGTGTGCCGGGCGCGACCGAAACGGCCGTTGCGAACATCGTCAGCGCGGTGGAGTCGTTGACCGCAAATATCATGACCGCGACCGAATCCGGTACCACCGTGACGATTACCACCCCCGCACCGCATGGATTTTCGGCCGGCAATATGGTGACGATTTCATTGGTGGGTGCCGGCTACAATGGTCTTTTTTTCATTACGGCCGTGCCATCCACGACAACGTTTCAATACAAAGCATCCTCAAGCAATCTAGCCAACGCAAGCGGCGGAACGGCAACGACATCCGGAAGCGCCGTGACGATTACCACCGCGTCTCCGCATGGCTTTTCGTTCGGCGACAAGGTCGCCATCGCAAATGTGAACGACACCAACTACAACGGATTGTTTACCATTTCGGGCGTTTCCAGCGACACAACGTTCCAATATACGGCCACCAAGAGCAACTTGGCCAACGCAAGCGGTGGAACGGCGACGGTCACGGGAAGCACCGCGACAATTACAACCACGTCCGCCGCCGCTCCGGCTCTGTTAAAGGGAGACGCTGTGACAATCACGGGGGTCGTCGACACCAACAACATGAGTGTCGCCGGATACAACGGTTCTTTTTCCATCACGTCCGTGTCATCCCCCACAGTGTTCCGATACAGAGCCAATGCCTCGGGACTGCCCAGTGCCGGCAAGGGATCGGTGGTGAAGGCCGCTTCACCCGCGCTGGTCGGGATTGCAGTGGATACGGCGGGCAATGTTTACATGGTCGATTCCGCCAACAACACAATCCTGAAGTGGACCTTTGCAACGCAGCTAACCAGTACGCTCATTTCCGGGTTAACCGGTGCGTCCGGCGTGGCGGTCGATACTGTGGGCAATCTCTATATTTCCAGCAGCAGCGGCAACTCGATCAGCAAATGGACTGCGGCAACGCAGACGACAACGACGTTGATATCCACTGGACTGAAAACGCCCATTGGCGTCGCAGTGGACGGTTCGGGCAATGTTTACATCAGCGACGCGGGCAGCGGCGCGTTTAAAAAGTGGAGCGCGGCGACACAAACGTTGAGCACGCTGGCAATTCCGCGTTCCACGTCGAGCAGCGCGACCATCGCGGCATCCAACGTTCCCGGCGCAACCGAAATGACCGTCGCGACCGTCGCCACCGCAACCGAAAAGTCCACCGCAACAATTTCGACCGCGACCGAATCGGGCACCACCGTGACGATTACAACTTCGACGCCGCATGGGTTTTCCGCTGGAAAAATCGTCGTCATTTCGGGCGTCGGCACCGGATTCGACGGCACGTGGTTGATTACGTCCGCGCCCTCCACGACGACGTTTCAATATACGGCCAGCGCAAGCAATTTGACAGGCGCAAGCACCGGAACGGCGTCGGTATCGGGAAGCGCCGCGACGCTCTCGGCCACGGTTTCCAATGCGGTCGAATCGGGCACGACCGTCACCATCACAACCACGTCTCCGCATGGATTTACCCTTGGCAATACGGTCATCTTATCGGGAATCGGCACGGGATACGACGGATCTTTTACCATTACGGCGGTTCAATCCAACATGTCTTTCCAATACACGGCGAAGACTAGCAACTTGGCGGGTGCGAGCAGTGGAATGGCGTTCGTTACAGGAATCACCGTGACAGTGACGACAACGTCGCCTCACGGCTTCTCGCTCAACGACCACGTCACGATCGCGAATGTGGATCAGACCGGCTATAACGGATCGTTTACCATATCGAACGTTCCCACAAACACGACGTTTCAATTCGCATCCAGCGTGACCAACTTGCCAGCCGGAGCAGGTGGCATGGCAACGGCGTCGGGAACCACTGCGACCATTACGACCACGGCACCCCATGGATTTACACAAGGAAGCTCGATTGCCCTTGCGAACGTGGGTAGTGGATACGACGGTATGTATACCATTTTGTCTATCCCATCTCCCACGACGTTCCGATTTACCGCCGCCGCAGGCCTGTCCAATGCGGGAGGTGGTACGGTGACTGCCACGAAATTTCCAACATTGGGAGGTGTCGCGGCCAGTGCAATCGGCAATGTCTACTTTACCGATACAGGCACCAACCAGGTCGAGGAGCAGCCTAACGCGTTTGTGGATGTCAATGCGAAGCGGGAGCCGCTGACGGCGGGTTCGGATTCCCTGCCCGCCATCATCCCCACGACGCTGAATCTTGCGGGACCGTTTCTGCCGACGAGCGACCAGGGATGGCTTAGCATCGGCACAATTACCAACGGCGTTGACGTCGTTCCCTTCAGCTTCACGTTGACCGGAAGCGTCCGCACGGCGAACATTACGTTGCTGGGCAGAAACGTCAGCGTGGTGCAGTCTGCATCTCCATTATTAATCGGTGTGAGATCCCTATCCAGCGACGGGTACTATGTCGCCGGCTCAACGGTATCGCTCGAAGTAAATTTCAGCGACGCGGTTAATGTCACCGGAGCGCCGCTATTGACATTGGCCACGGGATCTGTGAACAAAAATGCCACCTATACATCGGGTAACGGCGGGACCACACTAACGTTTACCTACAATGTACAAGCGGGCGACGCCAGTGCTCATCTCGACTACCTTAATACTGCAGCGCTGACCTTGAACGGCGGCACAATCAAGCTGGCAAGCGACAACGTTACTAACGCCCCCTTAACATTACCCGCTCCGGGTGCCGCGGGCAGTTTGTCGGCCAACAGTAATCTCATAATTGACACCACGCCGCCCAGTCCGCCTGTGAATTTGGCCCTGGCTAGCGGCAGCGATACGGGCATTTCCGCAAGCGACGGAATTACAAAGAATACCTCGCCCAAAGTCACGGGCACGGCGGAAGCAAACTCCACGGTCACGTTGTTCGATACGTTTGGCGGGAACACGACCATGTTGGGGAGCGTGGCGGCGGACAGTTCCGGGAATTGGACGATTCAACTGTCAGCGCTCACGGAAGGCACACATTCACTCACAGCGAAAGCCAAAGATGCTGCGGGCAATGTCAGCGTCGCATCGACGGCGCTGCCGGTAATCATTGATTCAATCGCGCCAAACGCGCCGGTGATTGCCGCGCCGGTCGATGGTTCGATCGGAACTAATAACAAGCCCACTTTTAGCGGCACGTCGGAAGTAAATAGCACTGTCAATGTATATATTGACGGCGCGTTGGCGGGACAGCCGACTGCGGACGCGATCGGAAACTGGAGCATAACCCCAACGTCGCCACTGACCGAAGGGGCGCGTTCCGTGAAGGCGAGCGCCACCGACGTGGCTGGAAACACAAGCGTGTTTTCAGCCGCCAATGCATTTACGATCGACACCACACCGCCAGTTGCGACGATCACCAGCCAGCCTTCAAATCCAACCAACAGTAAAAGTGCAGCGTTTATTTTTAAAGGCACCGATACAGGCGGGTCGGGCGTGAATCACCTGGAATGCGCCTTGGACCTCGCCCCTTTTGCGACCTGCACTAGCCCGCAAAATTATAGCAATTTGGCTGATGGACCCCATACATTTAACGTCCGTGGCGTGGACAACGCCGGCAACGTAAGCGCTACCATGAGTTACTCTTGGACGATCGACACCACACCGCCGGTCGTGACGATCACCAGCCAGCCTTCAAATCCAGCCAACAGTAAAAGTGCAACATTTACTTTTAACGGCACCGATACAGGCGGGTCGGGCGTGAATCATTTGGAATGCGCCTTGGACCTCGCCCCTTTCGCGACCTGCACTAGCCCGCAAAATTATAGCAATTTGGCTGATGGACCCCATACATTTAATGTCCGTGGCGTGGACAACGCCGGCAACGTAAGCGCTACCATGAGTTGCTCTTGGACGATCGACACCACACCGCCGGTGGTGACGATCACCAGCCAGCCTTCAAATCCAACCAACAGTAAAAGTGCAGCGTTTGCTTTTAATGGCACCGATACAGGCGGGTCGGGCGTGAATCACTTGGAATGCGCCTTGGACCTCGCCCCTTTTGCGAACTGCACCAGCCCGCAAAATTACAGCAATTTGGCTGATGGCACCTATACATTTAATGTGCGTGGCGTGGACAACGCCGGCAACATGAGCGCGACCAAGAGTTACTCTTGGACTATCAATTCGATCGGACCGACGGTGGCGTCCGTTGCCGTGCCAGCGGATGGTTACTATCGAGCGGGGCAAGTCTTGAACTTCACGGTTACATTCACCACAAACGTGACGGTGACCGGAACCAACAACACACTGGGCTTGACGATTGGGGCGGCCTCGAAGACAGCGGTGTTCATTTCGAAAACCGCAAACAGCGTGACCTATGCTTACACGGTTCAATCTGGCGACAACGACAGCGATGGCATCACGGTCGGGGCCATCGCGTTAAACACGACAACGATTCAAGACGCGGCAACGAACAACGCCAACGTGTCGCTGACGGGCCACGTGCCATCGACTGTCGGCATTTTAGTAAACACGATGTCGCCGACCGCATTATCGATCGCGCGGATGTCGCCATCTGGACAATACACGAACGCGTCCAGCGTCGTCTTTGCAGTGACGTTCAGTGAAAGCGTCAGCGGAGTGGACAAGACCGACTTCACGCTGACGCTCAGCGGCATGACAACGACTCCGCCGCTGGTCGTCGCAGGCAACGGCGCCTCCTACACGGTGACGGTAAACGGGGTGTCTGGCAACGGCACGCTGGGACTTAATCTCATCAACGACGGCACGATCAAGAATGTCGGTGGCAATCCGCTCGCGGCGGGCTTGACGGGCCCCACGTACACAGTCGATCAAAACCCGCCGTCCGTGACAATCGGCGCGCCGAGCCAAACCAGTGCGAATAAAGGCGATTTTATTACCTATCTAGTCACTTATTTCGATACATACTTCAACTCGGCAACATTGAGCGCCAACGACATTACGCTGAACAGCAGCGGCGGTGCTAGCGCCTCGTTCAGCGTCAGCGGTTCGGGTTCAACCCGCATCGTGACGCTGACGAATCTTTCCGGCAACGGGACGCTGGGCATTTCGATCGGTGCGGGAACCGCCACGGACTTGGCCGGAAATAGCGCGTCGGCGCCGGCTCCCAGTGCAACGTTCAGCGTTTTCACCTCGCCGCTCTCCATTGCGATCAGTGGGCCGTCGGTCGCCTCGTCGAAAACCGGTCCGGTCAGCTATACCCTTACGTATAGCGGCACGAGCGGATTCACGACGGTGGGCGCGATCAATATCCAAAATGCGATCGCACTAAATGCGTCGCTGAACGCGACTGCGACGGTGCTGGTGACGGCGATCGACAACGCGCACTATACGGTGACGCTCAGCAACGTCTCAGGCGCGGGCACGCTGGGTTTCTCGGTGGCCGCCGGAACGGCATCCGATGGCGTCGGCAATGTTGCAGGCCCTGCGGGCCCGAGTGCGACGTTCTTGGTGAACTCGCTGCCGGTTGCAAGCGTTGCATTCGATAATTCAGTGCCAAAAACCAACGACATGCTGACGGCCTCCGTGACAACCAGCGACGCCGATAACGATCCCGTTTTGCTGACGTATGTGTGGAAAGTCAACGGCGCGCCCAAGCGAACGATCGTGAAGACCGCGAATGTGATGGACACTTTCGATTTGAGCGTTGCCGGTAACGGCAACAAGTTCGACACGATCACCGTAGAGGTCACGCCCAACGACGGCAGCGCCAATGGCACTGTCGCGACGGCGACGGAAACGGTGGTAAACACCGCGCCAGCGGTGACGGGTGTTCAATTGAGCATTGTAAAACACTTGCCGGTGATCGGCAATCCAAGCGATGCACTGTTGCTCCAATCCAACGACACGTTGGTCGCTGCGGTTGCGGCCATTGATTTAGACAACGACGCAGTCTTGCTCAACTATGTCTGGAAGGTGAATGGCCTTATTAAGAAGCGCACGCTGGCGACGTATACTGCGACGGACAGTTTAGATTTGAGCGTTCCAGGAAACGGCGATGCCGGAGACGCCATCTCGCTGGAAGTTACACCCAGCGACGGTATTGCTGTGGGCTCGACCTTCAGCGTCGGTGCCACTGTCGCGGTGCCGACATTCGTCAGCCCTCCGACGTTTTCCGCGGGCACCGCAGTGGCAGGATTGACCGTGATGTTCGCGGCAGCGGCGAATCCGGCGGATGCGACCGTGACGTGGGATTTCGGAGACGGCAGCGCGACGTTGGCGGGTACAGCCGTTCAGCATATTTATGCTGCGGCGGGGAATTACACGGTGACGGTGACTCTCCAGGATCCGATCTCGCTTTTAACGACCACAACGACCGTTTCACTGACCATCAGCGGCGGCAATGTTCTGCCGGGAACTGCGGCGGCGCATGTCACGAAAGGTTCCGTCAAATTGACCGGCCCGGCCGATTCAATTGGTTTCAAAACGACGATTCCTTTTCCGCTGCAAGGGGATTTGACACAACTACCGCTCTCTGTCAATATTGGGGGAATTAATCAGACAATCCATTTCAGCAAAACCGGCTCGGCGGTGAATGCCCCGAACGTGAAAGCCAAACTGACGGTGAAGAGTCACAGAGGAATCGTGACTGCGCAGAACGCGAAATTGCAGTTCACGATCAGCGGTGCAAATTTTAAAAGCCTTCTATCACAGGGTGTTGCGGCAGACTCAAACGGGTTGCCGACGAAAATAACAATCGAGATAGGATTCAACGGCGTTACGCTAAGTTACGTCGACACCGTCATATTTAAGACCACGAAAAAAGTGACTACGGGTAAATTCGGGTTCAAATGATCGACTGCCTTACCATGAGCGTCTTGTTTAAAAACTATGATTTGGCTTAAAAAGAGCATGGCGAATGACTTGACCGCGCAGTGGGATGGAAGAGGCCGATTCGAGTGATGAATGGAAATAGGCATTTGGCCAAGCGCGGTGAAGTGCGGACAGATTTTTAATTCAGGCCACAGGTAGTGGCGAGTTCTAGTGTCCCCGCTGGGTAAAACAGAGAGTCCTTATTAAGAGGGTTGTGCTTGGGGAGCCTTCTAAAAGTCGCGAAACTATGCACCCAACCAGTTAACAGAAAACTCCGAGAGGCGATCCCTTCGGGGTTTTTCTTTTTACCCGTGAAACTCAAACGAATTGCGATGTGCCGCGCTCTCTCCATTTCTCTCTGCGAGAGAGTCCGCAGGTGCTTCCGTCTGCGCGGTCTTCACCCGCATTTCCGTGACGGACTGGACGGATGGCGGATGGGATCTTTCGCAGTCCATCCAACTGTCGAAGGCGCTCAAGGCGCTGGGTGTCGATCTGATCGACTGTTCAAGCGGCGGCAATGTTCCTAAGGCGTCGATTCCGGTCGGCCCGGGCTATCAGGTGCAATTCGCCGAGGCCATTCGGCGCGACGCTGGCATCGCGACCGGCGCGGTCGGAATGATCACCGATCCTGGGCAGGCCGAGGAAATTATTTCAAGCGGGAAGGCGGACGCGGTGCTGCTGGCCCGCGCGTTTCTCGCCGATCCATATTGGGCGCTTCGTGCGGCGGCAACATTGGGCGATGATGTCGCGTGGCCGGTTCAATACGGGAGGGCGAAGAAGCGGTAGCAGAATTGTCTTAAAACTCACTTTCTTAACCGTCTTGGTGGTAATCATCAACCACATAGATCAAGAATCGACATGATACAATCAATTGTGCATAAAATCATAAGCTTCTACATATCAAGGATTAATATATAATAATTGGGTGGCATCGTGATTGCATAACTCGGATGTGTAACTATCCGGGGCACAAAATTAGCGATGATATTTGACCACCTTCTCACGTCCTCGCTGAAACAAGTCCGTATTTCTTTCATTCGAATTTTAGCGACGAGCGTTCTTTTTTGGGTCATGATTTTCGCTATCAATCTGTCGTCTGCCGACGCGCCGTTTGTCTTTAATGATTTGAACCATGCACTCTCGACCTCGTTGTCCAAAACCGTGGTGTCGGTTCGAACCGAGGGCATGGAGTCCGGCAGCGGCGTCCTTGTCGGGCGGGATGGGCTCGTCTTGACAGCCAACACGTTGTTGTCGAAAGACAAGCGCCCGGTTCAAATCCGATTTGCCGATGGTCAGACGTTTTCCGCGGAGGTCGTTGCGACCGATCGTGGCACGGAGTCGGCGTTGCTACAAATCGAGACCGCCGGGTCGCCCACTTTTTCGTTTCTTCCGCTGGCCGATTCTTCAACAGTTTCGGTGGGTTCCCACGCGATCAGTGCCGGGAACCCTCTCGATTCCATCTGTGCCGATCATCAGATTGCGCTGAGTTCGGGCACGATTACATCCATGTACAATGTGTGCAGTTGCGATAGTGCAAGTTGCTACTGCGGAATCGCGTTGGAAACCGATGCCGCGATCAACGCGGGTTCGGAGGGCGGCGCGTTTCTGAACGACGCCGGACAATTGATTGGAATGACCTGCCTGGCCGTGGATCGAACGCGGATGAAGGCGACCGCCATTCCGATCAATCGGATAAAGAGTGCGTATGCAACACTGCTGATCAACAAAGTTTCGAAATGCGAAAGCGCCGCGAGCGCTCGGCAAGACAATTCGAACGGAACGACCGCGACGGCATTATCGGCACTCGTGAAAATTCCCGTGTCGGGCAGCGCCGTGAGAACGGTGACCGGAGTCATGATTGATGCGTCCGGGCATATTTTGACGGTGGGAGTGTTTGTAGAAGGACAACGGCTCGACGTGGAACTCGCCAGCGGCGAATCGGCACACGCCACAGTCGTGCGACAGTCCAGCGCTCTGGATGTGTCGCTCCTGCAAATGGATTCACGGAAAGCGACGAACTGGATTGCGCTGAATGAAAAAATGCAGGTCGTGTCCGGTATCCCGATCACGATCGCAAGCAAGAGAGCGGCATCCGTTTCAATCAATCAGAATATCGTCAGTGCCGTGGGCCGTTTGGATGGAACGGCCGCGCAAACCGACGCGCGCTTGAACGAAAGCGACGCCGGCGGCACCGTACTGAATCGACAAGGCGAACTCATCGGAATTGTTTCTCGCATCGATTCGCTGTGCAAATATGGCAGTCAGAATGCCGGAGTGTCCTTTTTTACGCCGGCTCGCGCGATTCAAGCCTGGCTTGGCAATTCAGTCAGCACAGAACCGCGATGCGACGATCCGCTTGCCAAACTGGTTGCGAGGAGTTCCGACGCGTTTGTGTTCATCGGCGATGGATCGGGAGTCTTGATCAGCGAAGATGGATACGCATTGACGAATTACCATGTGGCCGGCAGCCAGGATACCTGGACCGTGCGGCTTGGAGGCGAGCAGCACACGCGGATATGCGATGTCGTAAGCCGGGATTCCGTGCGCGATCTGTGCGTGGTCAAGATTCGCGGAATCGAGCACGCGCCATACCTAAAATTGGGAAGCAGTGCCGCGCTTGAAAACGGGCAACGCGTTCTGGCGTTGGGCGACCCCTTCAAATTGGGCGAAAAGAGCGGAGGACCGGCCGCGAGTCTGGGCATCATCAGCGCGCTGCATCGGCATCAGGGCCGGTATGCCGATGCGATTCAAACCGATTGTTCCATCAATCCCGGCAATTCCGGAGGCCCGTTGCTCAATCTTTCGGGGGAATTGATCGGCCTCAACGGACAGATCATTTCGCGTTACGGTAAAAACAATACGGGAATCGCGTTTGCGATTCCCATTGACCAGATCAAACTCGCGCTGCCGCCGGCCATAATGTCGTTGATGACCGTTAGTAAACGATAGCCGCGATTTCGACGTCTCAACAACAAAGCGGAGAGCTTTCGCCCTCCGCCATATTCCAACTGCACGGATCTACATTTGCGCTATGCGGCCTACTTATTGTTGTTGTTGGCCGGCCTGTTCGAAACGTCCGCGGCAGGAGCACGCTGAGTCGTCATCCGAGCTTCCGGCGCGACGTTAAACGACCGCGTCGTCGCAAAGTCAGACTGGCCCTGCGAATACCGGCCCGCCATTTGGGATTGACCGTTCTGATTCCAATTTTGCTGGCCTTGGATTGCAAACGAACCTGTATTTTCGGATGAAACTTGATACCTGCCCGTCTGAACCGACATACCGCCCGAATTAATGGATCCTTCAACGCGATAGCGACCGGCCTGAGTAGATTCCGAACTGAAGGCACTCAACGCCAAAGTTGAAACCAACGTGGCGAAAAAGAATTTGGTAAACATAACCGTTCTCCTTAAATTTAGAATCGGGGTGATTTCAATTCGCCACGTTCCATTGGTGGCACGTACTATCGGACCGCTCCGAATTCTGTTCATTTATCATCTAAATGCTCAGTTTAATATAAGCAATGTTATGGCCAATTCAAGTTTTTTGCACATTTTGTACAAACATCGACCTTTTAGCCGCGATTTGTGCTCGATATACAATGTGCCAGCTTCTCAGAGTGGGGCTTCCCTTTGTCATTTGCGAGAGACAAAAATCACTGCTGAGAATCAACCGCCGGTCAGTTTCTTTAGCTCCGTCCAAAACGCTTCGACGTTCGGCTTGGTGATCTTGCGGGCCGGGACGACTTGGAAGCCGTCCTTTGGCAGCACGCTGTTGTCGCCGCGCGACAAGGCGGCGAGGATGCGCACCGATTCGTAGCCGTACATGTAGGGATTCTGCACGACCGTGCCGTAGATGTGGCCGTCGATGATGCCTTGCAGCGTGACCGGATTTTCGTCGAAGCCGATGATTTTGATTTTGTCGAGCTTGCCGGCTTCTTTAATCGCGGAGAGACAGTTCGGCGGGTTGTAGGCGAAGAGACCGACCATGCCGGCGAGGTCCGGGAATCTGGCAAGCGTGTCTTGCGCGTGCGATTTGGCCTTGCCGTAGTCCTGCTGGTCGGTGAGGGTGTCGAGGATGATGTACTTGCCGTCCGGGCTTTTCAATTCGGAGCCGGGCGGATCGAAGCGCGCGGTGTCGACGGTGCGGTCGAGCAGTTCGTCGATCACACCCTGGCGGCGCTGCTTGGCGTTGAGCTGTTCGATGCTGCCGATGAAGAGCACAAGTTTGCCGCCGCCGGGCAACGCCTCTTTGACGAGTTGCCCGCACATGCGTCCGGCGGTGTAATTGTCCACGCCGATGAAGCAGAGACGCTTCGATAGCGGCGCGTCGGAGTCGTGCGTGATCAGCTTCGTTCGCGCCGCGGCTTCGTTGAGGATTTCGGTCTGGTTGGCGGGATCCATGGGGCTGATCGCGATGCCGGAGACGCCGCGCGTGAGCAGATTTTGAATGATGTTCTTCTGTTCGCCGACGCCCTTTGTCGGCATGCGGACTTCGACGTCGGCGTTGAATTCCTTCGCCGCAGCCGCGCAGCCTTTTTCGGCGATCGTCCAGAAGGGATCGACGCAGTTGGTGACGAAGCCGATTGTCGGCTTATCCTTTTTGGGGTCACCGGTAGAGGTAGAACCGCCGCCGCTGCCGTTGCCGCAGCCGGAGAGCAGCACGGCGATGGTTAGGATGAGGATGAGAGGTCGGAGCATTTTGAAAGATCCTTGATGAGGGGATTCATTTGTCTGACTCAAATTCGGGCGATTAGCGATTAGCTGAGTTTAACGGCTATTTCTCATTTTCCATTTACCATTTTTCATTTTCCATTTCCTTCGATGGATCGACGGGCGTGGAGAAACGGAAAGTGGCCGGGTGCCACGGAGCAGTACTCTGCTCCGTGCTGCTGCGCGTTCGAACTACAAGGAAATAGGGTTGACTCAAAAAGTATCCATCGGGGCAATCCAAAGTGCTGGCTCTGTTTCCGGCACTTGATCCGCTGGCACCTCGACGATTTCCTCGAAAAAAACTTTCGTGACGTCTGACGGCTTGTATCCCGGGGGATTGACAATTGTTTTCTTAAGCAGCTTCATTGCGTTTTCCTGTGCTTCTTTCACTGTTCTGGCTTTAACAAATCGTGTCACGTAGAATCCAACCAATCCCAATTGGCCAGGGAAAAATTCCCCAGGAAAGTTTTCGCCTCGGATAAAGCAGCGGAACCAAACCATTCGTGAATTTCCTCAACTCACACGCCACTTAGCCCAGTACATCGCCTTCGTCACCGCGCCAAATGCCCGACAGCCGTTTTCCATTTCCTTCGGTGGATCGACGAGTTTGGTGAAATGGAAAATGAGAAATGGAAAATGGGCAATGGAAAATAAGCTGTTCATCAGCCGACGGTCATTCCGCCGTTGACCGCGACGGTCTGGCCCGTTACGAAGCCGGCTTCGTTGCTGGCGAAATAGACGACTGTTGCAGCCACGTCTTTGGGCACGCCCCAGCGTTTTGCGGGGATCAGGTTGAAGTAGCCGTCTTTCTGTTCCTGTGGATCGTGTTCGTGGCGTTCGACAGGAATCCAGCCGGGTGCGACGAGGTTTACGGTGATGCCGAAGGGCGCGAGTTCGGTGGCCATGCTGCGCGTCCAGCCGGCTTGTCCGCCCTTGGCCGCAACGTAGGCGCTAAAGTTTCCGACGCCGCGAATGAAGACTTCCGAACCGATGTTGACGATGCGCCCCCACTTTTGTTTTTTCATGTGCGGCAGACATGCGCGCGTCAGCAGAAACGGGCTTTTGATGAAGAAATCGAGCATCGATTGATAGAACGGCCAATCGTATTCTTCGATCGGCTTTTGCGGCTGCGCGCAGGTCGCGTTCGGGACAATGATGTCCACGGGACCGAGATCTTTTTCGATCTGGGCGTGCATCGCTTGAATCTGTTCCGGATCGGTGACGTCGCCGCGCACGAGAATACCCTTGCAGCCGGCAGCAGTGAATTCGGCGAAGCTCGCCTCCGCTCGCGCCTGGTTGTGGCTGTAATTGAGCGCGACTTTGGCGCCGGCCTTGCCCAATTCCAGAGCGATCGATTTGCCCAAGCCCGTTGAACTGCCCGTCACCCATGCGACATGATTTTGTAGCGAAAACGGCATGAATTCCTCCAAATTTTTGGACTGCGAAGAGGGCGTTTGGAAGAATGAATTATGAAGGATGAAGGATGAAGTGCAACCGGGAAATTGAGTTATTTGCCAATTGTCATTTGTCATTTGGTATTTGTCATTTATAGATGCGCACGCGTTCCTAGCCCCTAACCCCTAGCCCCCAATCCCTAAGCACCAATGTACACCCACGCCCCTACTCGAAAAGAACGCAATGTCACCCTCGACCGTCTCGTGCATGCCTTTGTGCGATTCGTGGTTGTCGTTTTGGCGAGTTTGCCGGCCGGGCTGGCGCGCAGGCTGGGGCGGGGGGTTGGGCGGTTGGGTTGGCGTATTGACAAGCGCCACCGTTTGCAGGTTCTGCGCAATATGGATATTGCCTTTCGCGGCGAAAAGAGCCGGGCGGAGAAGGAAGACCTTTGCATGCGGTATTTTGAGCATGTCGGTTTGTCTGTGGTAGAAATAGCCAGATTGACTCATTTGACGCCGGAAAATGTCACCGATTTGTGCGATTTGACTGAATTACGGCAATTCGATGAGGTGATTGCCAAGAAAAAAGGGCTGCTCATTGTTCCCGCACATCATGGTAATTGGGAATTGTGCGGATACGCCGTGGCGCTAATGGGCTATCCGGTGAAGTCGGTCGCCCGTCCTCTCGACAATCCGCAGCTCAACGAGTTCCTCATGGATCACCGCCAGAAGTCGGGCCATGTGATCATTGAAAAATGGAAAGTGTTGTGGAAACTTAAGAAGATGCTCGACAAGGGCGACATAATCTCGATGTCTGTCGATCAGAATGGCGGCGTGGCTGGAATGTTCGTGCCGTTTTTCGGCTCGCTGGCGTCCACGGTGTCTTCGCCGGCGGAACTGCATGTCATTGTACACACGCCGATTATAGTAGCGACGATGAATCGGAAAGCCGATGGAATCACGCATGTTTTGCGCGTCTGGGATGTCATCGAACACGAGCCGGCTGTCGATCAAAAAGCGGGGGCTCGCAGAGTCTTGACGCGCATCAACGCGGCGGTCGAACGATCCATTCGCGAATACCCGGAACAATGGCTGTGGGTGCATAAGCGCTGGAAGACGCGTCCGCCAGGGGAACAGCCGACGGCGGATGGATTGCCGCCGCTCATTGGAACGACGAAGGATGGGGGAGTAAAGGAGGCAATCTAGGAAGCTCGAATGGCCGTTTTTCATCGCTCATTCTTCACTTTCCGCAGTTTTTTCTCACTTTGGCCATAATATTGCTTAATCATAATCGTTAACAATTTGGGCAAGGTGGTGACGGGTTCCGGCTGCAAGACGCAAAAAAGCGGTAGTTCCGAACCCCGATCCGCAGCCCGTTTTCGATGGGCTTGAAAACTAAATTGAAAATAACCCTTGACTTAAAATCGAAAGCCGGGTACTAACAAGCAACTCATTGCGGCTATCCCGATATTTTTAAGGGTCTGGGTTACTCCAGAAGGACCGCGATTTGTTTTTTAAGTACGCTGTACCGCCCCCTGATTTGCTTTTCAAAACTCAGATTTATTTAAGTTTGATTTTCAAAGATGGGAACAGCTAATTCTGCATGGTCGCGGAATTCGGCGAGCGAAAGTTGACATAAATCCAGAAATACCATTTTTTAGCTTCAACGCGATTCGGCAGTTGCCGATGAACATTATCGGATTATCTCCGATTCTTCTACTACAGCGTATTGAAGCACCGTCGCAGCGGCAGAAGCGCGCAGGCACACCATGCCCGCACTTCCAGCCGCTTATCAGTGAAAGTGAGAGAGGTAGGTTGTCCATGGCATCATGTTATAAATGCGGCACAACGATCACGCAGGGCGTCGATTCGCCCATGCCCGTCGAGGCCGTTTGCGAGCAGTGTTCGTCCTGGCTGCACAGTTGCGCCAATTGTGCGTTCTACGATGAATACAGCCAGAAGAAATGCCGCGAACCGAAAGCGGAATTCGTCTTCGACCGGCTGGGCAAGAACGCGTGCGCATTCTTCAAATTGAAGGTCGGCCCGCGCACGGCCGAACAGACACGCAAGTTGTCGCCGCGCTCCCAGCAGCACGACCGGGAAGGGAAGGCGCGGGAGAAACTTGATGCGCTGTTCAGGTAAGTGAAGTCATGAATGGAATGCAGTGCCCGGCGGCTGTTTTCGTCGGGCGCGAATGAGCAGGGCGCCCCAGTTTTACGTGTTGCAGGATTCGGCGATCCCGATAAGTTTAACAGCAGCAGGCACTGGGTCTGCTTACGGAAATGAACGCTATGTCCACGATGGCCAAGCCTTCCAATACGTCGCACGGCAAGAGGGTCAAGCCAGCCGACGATGGTTCGCCGTTGCGCTTAAAAACGCGAGCGGAGGCACGGGACTATTTGAAAAAGCACCTGACGCCGGTTGAATACGGGCCGAAGGGGCAGCCGATCTACGCGCTGGAAGACATTCAGGCGTTGAACGTGATCTTTCCTGAAGACCTTTAACGCTTCAGGAATTTCCTCTTATGCCCGTTCAAGCCGGACAAATTTATTTTGCCAAGAATGCCGTGCTTGGAAAGGCCACGTATGCGCGGCCGCTTCTCGTTCTGCGTGTGCGCGACAACAGCGCCCTTGTGTCGCTCTTTTCGACACAATTTGAACTCGCCGAGCCTGGCGACTTAGAGATTCACGAATCGGACCGGGAATTCAAACAGACGGGACTGAAGAAAGAATCCTACTTGCCGGCAGATCGAGAATTCAAGGTCTCGCTCGACTTTTTTAAAGACGCCGATTTTCTCGGATTTGTTTCAGGCACAATCAAAAAGCGGGTGGGAGACTGGTGGGGCGAGCCGCTTGACATAACGTAGTGGTTTAAGAGGTCGTCATGATAGATGTTCTTTGGATGGTGATTGGCCTATTCCTCGTTTACCTCTATTTTGTATCGATTGTCTGCATTCCAATTATCTCGATTCGCTGGTGGATTCAACGCCGCTTACGTGTACATCTTTCGACGCTACTTTTTTGACGTTGGTCACGGGAGCTTTGATCGGCTTGAATGTTCGACCAAATAAGAAAAGCAAGATGGGCTGGCCGTTAGTTGTTCACGTTGGCAACAATGATTGGGATACGGACGGTGGCGCTGATGAGGCATTCGAATTCTATGTTTTGTGGCCCATCAATACCGTGACCTTCATCGCAATTCCGACGCTCACGGCGTTACTTTTGGAGCGGTGGATTTTGTGCCGAAATAAGCGTATTGAAGTCCTGCCAGATGAACCGAAAAAGTGAAATTCAAAGACGGAGACCGTTTTCATCCGGCGCTAAACCGGATGGCCGGCACGAACTGGGCGAGGTGCTTTTTATTGAGCGTGGCGATCACCGTGGATTCGCCCTCGTTGCTGTACATCCATGTTTGGGCCGCGAGAATAACGTCGATATCCAGAGAGGCGGCGTCCGCAGTGGGAATTCCGCGCCAGCGCGCGTCCGCCCAGAACTCAGCGGCTTTCAGAAGAGTATCGGAGTCGATGGGAAGAAAAGTGTAATCGAATTTAAGTTCGTCCAAGCGTATCAGGCCGCGTCTCTTTCTAGCACGGATTAATTCGCGCCGCACTTCGTAATCGATGATTTCGGGAATGACAATTTCGTGACCGGCGGCTTCAAGCGTGCCGATCCATTTTTCGCACGCCATTGCTTCTGCAGAACGTTTGGGATTTGAAACGAGGCCAACAGGCCCTGAATCGAGCATCACCTTCATTCTCGGCACTCCCGATTCGATTCCCGTGCCTCGGCCAGCGCTTTCATCAAGAAGTCGCCTGTTTCGCGTTGCTCCTCTTCATCGCCTTCTTCGATCCATTTCTTTCGAGTCGCCCGTGCGCGTTCGCTACGCTTCTTTAATTCCTCGGGCGAAATCTTCAGTTCCGGATGCCGCTCGTAGAGCGACGGTTTTTTCGTTAAAGTATCCATCGTTTCAATTTCCTCCATCGTTTCACATGCGTCATTATACGCGCGCAGCGCATTAGGCAAGTTCCATCGGTCGACGCCGAAATCGTCAATCCACGCTCAACAAAATAATCTTATTCGAAAAATCCGTTCCCGCTGTGGCGCGCGGCAATGGCAGGTTGTCTTTTTCGTGGACTTCGATGACGTCGTCGACCAGGTCGCACAATTGCGCGAAGACTTCTTTTTCGTTTTCGCCCTGGCAGCCGCCGAAAAATAAACCGGGGCAGATTCCGATGTAGCAGTGGTCCTCTTCGGACCATTCGACCATTTTGACGTACTTTTTCGATGCAGGATTCATGGGCGTGATCTCCACCTCATGGCCGCGACGGCTTCCGCGGACCTCCTTCAATGATAAGTCCCTCCTCGCGGCAGTCCATTATTAAAAAACTCTATTATTCTCTTGACCCATCTTCACTTTCCCTTATATTTTCCCGCCCAAGACGGTCGTGCAATGCAAGGCGCGCCCGCGAATTAAGCTTTGGGACTTTTTTGAAATCAGCGGCACGAACTGCCGACGCGGTTTCTTTTTGTTTTTGGGGAAGACATGCCGACGATTAATCAGTTGTGCCGCAGCCCGCGCGTGGAGCAGAAGAGCAAGTCGAAGAGCCCGGTGCTCGAATCCAATCCATTTAAGAAGGGCGTGTGCCTCGCCGTCAAAACCATGACGCCGAAGAAACCGAATTCCGCGCTGCGCAAGATCGCTCGCGTGCGCTTGAGCAATGGCAAGGAAGTCACGGTCTATATTCCAGGCGAAGGCCACAATCTCCAGGAACATTCGATCGTTCTGGTGCGCGGTGGCCGCGTGAAGGATTTGCCCGGTGTTCGTTATCACATCGTCCGCGGCGTGTTTGACTGCCAGGGCGTGGCCGATCGCAAGCAGTCGCGCAGCAAGTACGGCGCTAAGCGCGCGAAGGCGTAAAAAACAAGTGCTGAGTTCGAAGTGCTAATAATATGGCTTATTTAAGCACCTAGTGCAACTTTTGCAACGAAACGAGCAGTGCGGTTAGTTCGCACTTCATCTCCAACCTTTGGCTTTGGCCGCGCGTGCGGCAAGGATGATTGAGATAACGCTCTAGCAAGAAAACGGTTAGAAGCATAGAAAGAGATTTTAGACCCATGGCTAAGAAGTTCAAACCGACTCGCAAGACCAAGCAGGAAGCTCAGAACCAAGTCCAGGCGCTCCCCGCGCTGCCGAAAGTCACTGGCCGCGGGTTGAAGCCCGATGCGGTTTTCAACGACCTGCTGTGCTCCAAGTTCATCAACTGCATGATGCGCAAAGGCAAGAAGACCGCCAGCCAGGGTTGTTTCTACGGCGCGATGAAGATTGTCGGCGAAAAGAGCGGCAACCCCAATCCGCTCGAAATTTTCACCACGGCCATGAACAACGTTAAGCCGGTCGTTGAAGTCAAGTCCAAGCGCGTTGGCGGTGCAACCTATCAGGTTCCCGTCGAAGTGAACCGCAAGCGTGCGCAGAGTCTGGCGATTCGCTGGATTCTCGAAGCCTCTCGCGGCAAGAAGGGCCGGCCGATGTCCGAGCGTCTGGCGGCCGAGTTGCTGGATGCGTTCAAAAAGGAAGGCGCTGCAATGACCAAGCGCGAAAACACGCACAAGATGGCCGAAGCCAACAAGGCGTTTGCGCATTACGCGTGGTAATATTTTGAATGCGAGTCGTCTTTAACTGCCTCGCACAAAGACACAAAGAACACAAGGAACCACAAAGAAAAGGTATGGAAGACTAGACAGAACAATTTCATAAGTTTCTTTGTGCTTCTTGGTGTTCTTTGTGCCTTTGTGCGAGAGTTTTTGTCAGCTCGATTCGCGCTCTTCGCCTCAACGACAAAAAGCAGATTGAAATGCTGGAAATGATCCAGCGCGGAGTTGTTTTAACTGTTTGCAAACACGGGCTTCATAAGCTCGCAAGTTAGTGGAAGTAAAGTAGTGGTTTTGCGGGCGGAACGCCTGCGCTACTTAATGACGGGCCGGCGTGATGCCGGCAGTACATCAGGACAGGACGACATCATGGCTGACGATTCCCTTAATATCAACCCCAAGATTCTCAACACCCGCAACATTGGCGTCACCGCGCACATCGATGCCGGAAAGACCACGTTCTCCGAACGCATCCTTTATTACACGGGTAAAGAGCACAAGATGGGCGACGTTCACGAGGGCAACACCGCTCTCGATTACGATCCCGAAGAACGCGCACGCGGCATCACGATCACGGCGGCGGCCACGTCTTGCGAATGGGAGTGCAAGCGTCTCGGCAAGAAGATGGACATCAATTTGATCGACACGCCCGGCCACGTCGATTTCACCGCCGAAGTGGAACGCTCCCTGCGTGTGCTCGACGGCGCGATCGTGGTGTTCTCCGGCGTCGACGGCGTTGAAGCGCAATCCGAAACGGTCTGGCGACAGGCCGACCGCTACGGCGTGCCACGCATCTGTTTCATCAACAAAATGGACCGCGTCGGCGCGGATTTCTGGGATTGCGTCAATCAGGTCAAGACACGTTTGGGCGCGAAGGGTTATCCGATTCAATTCCCGGTCGGCAAGGAAGGCGACTTCGACGGCGTGGTCGATCTCGTGTATATGCGCCACTATATCTTCGACAAAGAATCGCTCGGCAAGAAGTGGACCGACAACGATATCGGCGCCGCGCAGCTCGATGAAGCCAAGAAACGCCGCGAAGAACTCTTTCACCTCGTGGCCGATGCCGATGAAGAAATGGGCATGATGCTGCTGGAAGGCAAAGAACCGAGCGGCGACGAATTGCGCGACGCGCTGCGCCGCATTACGCTGCTGGGCAACCATTTTCCGATCATGTGCGGTTCCGCGTATCATTACATCGGAGTACAGCCGGTGCTAGACGCTGTCGCGTTTTACCTGCCCTCGCCGAATGAAAAGAAATTCCCCGAAGGCATCATTCCGCACAAGTTCAAGAAGATGATGGTTAAGGACGAAGTGACGGGCGAAGAAGCCGAGAAGTCCGTACCGGTCACCGAAATCCGCAAGCCGCTCGAATCGGAGCCGTTTGCCGGCCTGGCGTTCAAGACGCTCTTCGACAAGCACGGCGACTTGACCTTCATCCGCGTGTATTCCGGCGTGCTGCGTTCCGGCGACCGTCTCGCCAATCCCCGGCGCGACAAGCGCGAGAAATGCGGGCAGCTATACCTGATGCATGCCAACGAGCGCGAAAAGATTGACATGGCCAACCCCGGCGACATCGTGGCGGTCGCCGGCTTGAAGCAAACCTACACAGGCGATACGCTCTGCTCCGAAGAGCATCCCATCATCCTCGAAGCGATGAAGTTCCCGGATACGGTCATCAGCATGGCGATCGAGCCGAAGAGCAACGCCGACAAGGACAAGCTGGCCACGGCGCTGTCGAAACTCTCGAAGGAAGATCCGACGTTCACGCACACGTTCGACGACGAGACCGGCCAGTTGATCATTGCCGGAATGGGCGAGTTGCATTTGGAAGTCATCAAGAACCGCATGGTTCGCGATCACGGCGTGGACGCCAACGTCGGCAGTCCGCGCGTCAGCTACCGTGAAACGATTACGGGCAGCGCGGAAGCCGAAGGCAAGTTCGTGCAGCAGTCCGGCGGACGCGGACAGTACGCCGTGGTGCGGCTGCGCATCGAGCCGTTCTTGAGCGAACGCGAAGACAAGATCGATTTCGAATCCGAAGTCGTGGGCGGAACGGTTCCGAAGGAATTCATCAAGCCGACCGAGCAAGGCATTCGCGGCGCGGCCAAGAATGGAATTCTGGGATCGGGCTTCCCACTGATTAACTTGAAGGTCACGCTGTACGACGGAAAATTCCACGAAGTCGATTCGTCCGAAATGGCGTTCACGATGGCCGGCTCGATCGGCTTCAAGGAATGCGTCCGCAAGTGCGGCCCGGTGCTGCTCGAACCGATCATGACGCTCGAAGTGGTGACGCCCGAAGAATTCATGGGCAACATCATCGGCGACTTGAACAGCCGCCGCGCGGCGATTCACGACGTGGTCAACCGCGGGCATTTGAAGGTGATTCACGCGCGCGTGCCGCTGGGCGAAATGTTCCGCTACGCGACGGACAGCCGTTCGCTGTCGCAGGGGCGCGCCACGTACACGATGGAACCGTACGGCTACGAACCGGTGCCGCGCGGCCAGTACAAGAAGATTCTCGGCGATGCGTATGCGGGGTAGGTTCGTAGTTCCGCCTTCAGGCGGTACCGCCTGAAGGCGGAACTACGAACTTGAGATTGCAAAACGTGAGCAGTGAACTACACTGCTCCGCTCAGCAAGTGAGAGTCGAAAGTTTGTTCTTTGATTCAGGCATAGTTCAGCGCGGCGTGGTCCGCTTGGCAAATTAAGAGGATAGAGAAAAGTCATGTCGAACAAAATTCGCATTCGGATGGAAGCGTACGACCACGAGTTGCTGGACCAATCGGCGAGCACGATCGTCGAGCGGGCGAAGGCCACGGGCGCCAAGGTACACGGCCCGATTCCGCTGCCGACGCGCATCGAACGCTACACGGTGCTGCGCAGCCCGCATTGCGACAAAAAGTCGCGCGAACAATTCGAAATCCGCACCCACAAACGCCTCATCGACATCCACGACACGACCGCGAAAACGGTCGGCGCGCTGGGCAAATTGAATTTGCCGGTGGGCGTGGATATTAAGATCAAGGCGCACTAAAAGACGCTTGAGTCGCGTGTTAAATTGAGACGCGGACGGCATTGCGGCTGGCCGCGTCTTTTCGTTTGATTTTGACTTGCGTTTTCCGATCTCGAATCGTTCTATATATTGGCCGGTGACTGCCTGACGCAAAAACAGGGCATTCCGCGAGCCACGGAAAAATAGGATAACGACTTATGGCACTCGCGTTCCATCTGTTTCGTTCTTCTTCACCGTTCCGCAAGTCCCGCAGCCGCCGCAGCCGGCATCAAGCTTTTTCTTCTTGCGGAATTCGTTGACGATAGGCCCGAGTATCTTCCATCCGGCCCATACTCCGGCCAGGATCGCTATCGCAGCGGCGGTCCAACTCTGCCAGTCCACGTTCAGCTCCTTCTCGCGCCAGATCCACATTGGCGCTGAGAGAATAGTATAGCGCAAATCGCAGTGATTACATTAATTGCTTTGCCGTTCTTAGCGCCTTCGCGTCTTTGCGAGAGACTATGACTTAGAACCGCATTCCAATTTGATACGTCAGCATCGCCGCGAAATACGCCAGCACGGTCATGTACGTGAATGAAAACACCGGCCACCCCCACGAATTCGTTTCGCGCTTGATCGTGGCCAGCGTTGCGGCGCATTGGCTGCACAGCGCGAAGAAGACCATGATCGAGAGCGCGACGGGAATATTGAACAATTTTCGGGGCGGCTCGCTGTCCGCGGTGCGATCCCACTCGGCATCCTTGAGCGCGTCCTGCAAGCTCGCCGGATTTTCCTCCACCTCGTCGCCGAGATTGAAAATCGTGCCGAGCGTCGCGACGATGACTTCGCGCGCCGGAAACGACGCGATCGCAGCCATTGAAATTCGCCAGTCCCAGCCCAGCGGCTTGAAGGCAGGCTCCACGAATTTGCCCATCCGGCCGAAGTAACTCCGCCGCAAAAATTCGCCGTTCTCCTGGTTTTCCAGCGTTTTTAGATTCGCCTTTAGTTCACTCTGGGCTTCCTTGATCGCCGCGCTGGACGCGCGAATGTTCTTTATTTCTCCCCACATTTGTTCGATGCCAATAATATGAGAAAGCTCATTGAGCGACCCCGCGTGAGCTGCGTCGATCTCCGCGCTTTCCTTTTTCTTCGTCTCGTCGTCTTTGCCGCTGATTTCCAACTCCGCTTTCTGTTTATTGCGCACAGCGTCGTATTTTTCCGCCTGGGCCATTGCAATCTCCAGCGTTGCGCGGCCTTTTTCCGAGGCGCTCTTTTCCGCCGCGTTTTGCAATTCGACGGACTGGTCGATGCGCGCCTTCGATTGCTGGGCCAGCATGCCGCGATGTTGTTCGTACCTGTCGCCGATGCTGCGCGAGTGCGGAAAATACGCCAGCGCCCACACCACGATGTTCACCGCGAGAATAATTGTTCCCGCGCGCACGACAAACGCCTTCCCGCGCTCCAGCACGCGCAGCAGCACGCCGCGCCAATCGGGAATTTTGTACGACGGCAATTCGATCAGAAACGGCGGCGTCTCTCCTTTGAGAAGCGTCTTTTTCAAAATCCACGCGACCGGAACGGACACGAGAATTCCGACGAAATACATGCAGAACAGCGTCAGCCCGCGCATGCCCAGCCAACTGAAATAAAAGCCACGGTCAGGTATGAATGCGAGAATCATCAGTGTGTATACAGGCAGCCGTGCCGAGCAGCTCATCAGCGGCGCGACCAGAATCGTGGTCAGGCGGTCGCGCCAATTTTCTATCGTGCGCGTCGCCATGATGCCGGGGACCGCGCACGCGAAGCTCGACAACATCGGAATAAACGACTTCCCCGACAGCCCCACGCGCGAGAGCAAACGGTCCATCAAAAACGCCGCGCGCGCCATGTAGCCGCAGTCTTCCATGATCGCGATGAACAAAAACAGCAGACAGATTTGCGGTAGAAAAACGAGCACCGCGCCGACGCCGCGGATGATGCCACTGTCGATCAGGCTCTTTAGCGCGCCGTCGGGCAAACTGGCGGCGACGTTTTTTCCCAGCGTGGCAAACAGATATTTGATCAGGTCCATCGCCGGGGTCGCCCAGACGAAGATGCATTCGAAGACGACGAACATCAGCACGATGAAGATCAGCGAGCCGCTGAACCAATGCGTGACCCATTTGTCGATGCCGTCCGAACGCGTCGTGGGTGGCTGCGCCGGGCGCTTGATTGCGCTGCTTAGCGCGTTCTTCACCCAGGCATATCGCGCGCGCACTTCCTCGGCCGGAAGCGGCGCGGCACTCGCACGCTTGCGGCGTTCGTCGAGCGAATTTTTGAAATCGGCGCCGAGCTTCGACGCGAGCCGCTCTTCGGCATGCCCGCCTTTGTCGACCAGCGCGCGAAAGGCTTCGAGCCGGTTGATCGGGCGCCCGATCTTTTCTTTTTGCGCGTTCAAATCCGCCAGCAGCGCGTCGATTTCCGAGTTCATGGCTTGTGGAAATTGGGTCGTATTCCCGGACGGCGTCTTTTTCTTGTCGAGTGTGCGGAGTAGCGCGGTCTTCAGTTCCGCCAGGCCTTTGCCCTTGTTGGCGCAGATGCCGACGACCGTGACGCCCAGCGCTTTGCCGATCTTCTGCGCGTCGATTTCGAGGCCTTTTGTCTCGGCGACATCGAGCATGTTCAACGCGACGACGAGGGGCAGTCCCAGTTCGAGGAGCTGCGAGATGAGATAAAAATTTCGTTCGGGGTTGCTGGCGTCGGCGATGGCCAGAATGGCGTCGATCGTCGGCGCGCCGGGCAATTGATTGAGCAGCACATCGACGGCAATCATCTCGTCCGGGCTGCGCGCGGCGAGGCTGTACGTGCCCGGCAGATCGATGAGTTCGCAGGAGTGTTTTTCATCGAGCTGCGCCGTGCCGACTTTGCGCTCGACGGTCACGCCGGGATAATTTCCGACGTGCTGTTTCAGACCGGTCAGGGCGTTGAAAAGCGTGCTCTTTCCCGTGTTCGGATTGCCGATCACCGCGACAGTGAGCACGGCTCGTTTGGCTTTTACGATTTCGCCCATTGCGTTATGTCAGCACCTTAACTTCGACGTGTTTGGCGTCCACTTTGCGCACGGACAAATTGTAGCCCTGAACGTGCACTTCCATTGGATCGCCGAGAGGCGCGAAACGGATCACTTCCAGTTCGGCGCTGTCAAAGACACCCATTTCCATCAAACGCTGATACACGGCAGAACCTTCGCCATGAATGCGTTCGACGATGGCGCGCTGACCGGGTTTGAGCTGATCGAGAGTAACCAAATCGCTGACCTTTAAACCCATGACATTTCGGCGGCAAATTTGTAATTCAAGAACTCAATTTCATCGCGGATAGGCGCAGATGAACGCAGGTCAATTTTATTCTCTTATCGGCGGTCTTCCGCATTTTAAGTTGAGCCGGTCGAAGAAGGACAGACGTGTGTTTTAAAATTTAATTCGCGGGCATGGCGAGAAGAATTTTTATATATCGGGTTCTAACCTCTATATTCCAGCACATCCGCGCCGACATTTTTAGCATCGTCGCGCCGCAGGCAGATGCGGCTGTTGCCGATTTGAATCAGCATGGGACTTCCGTGCTGGACCACTCGCACCCACGCGCCGGGGACGACACCCAATTCCTGCAGGCGGTCGAACAGCGTACAGTCGCCGTGAATCCCAGTGACGACGCCTTCTTCGCCCGATTTCCAACAACAGAGTCGATCGGCACTCATAGCCTTGCTCCATTCGGAACAGCTTATTGAGAATGATTCTCAGACGACTTCAAAGTTACTCATTCGCGCGTTTTTGTCAACCGTTTTCATTTGATTTTGAGAATTATTTTCATTTGACCCTATCTAACTTCCAATACACCGATATTAAGCCATGTATGCTCTCTTTTTTACAACGTGTTCATCATTTTTAACGAATGAAAAACTCCGACGTGATTCAGATTCCAGGGTTCTGTTTCTTTGTGTGTTGACATCAACAAAAGCGAAGATATAGTCGAATCATGTTCAGCGCTTATAACACCTGAACGAGCCGCGCACGTGGCGAAATTGGCAGACGCGCCAGCTTGAGGGGCTGGTGGCCGCAAGGCTTTGGAGGTTCAAGTCCTCTCGTGCGCATGATTTGCAAGAAAGGGATGGCAATGCTTATAGGACTCTAAATCGCGCACAATTACGCAGCTGCGGAGAGTTCTGGTTGGACCGATAATACTTATAGATTTATTGTGGTGAGTTCGATTCTCACACGCAGCATTTACGACGATTTCGTCGACCACCCGACTTAACAATCGTAAATCCAATTCAAACAAAAAAACGCCGCATTTTAGTGCGGCGTTTCCCTTCCGACCGTCAGCCATTTCGCTCTATTCGACCTTATTCAGCTCAACCAAAAAATGAATCGTTGCGTTCGGCGGAATTGCCGCGCCTGCGCCGCGGGCGCCGTAGCCCAGATTGGCGGGGATTTCGAGTTCGATCATGCCGCCCGTTCCGACCAATTGCATCCCTTCGGTCCAGCCTTTGATCACCTGATTCAGACCAAATGAGATCGCCTGGCCGCGCGTGTAAGAACTGTCGAACACTGTTTTGTTGTCGAGCCAACCGTGGTAGTTGACGTTCACTTTATCGGTCGCCTTGGGCATCGCGCCCGTTCCTTTGCGCAGGATGCGGTACTTCAGCCCGGACGCCGTGGTCGTGAATGTTTTCGGAGCGTCTTTGTCCATCTCGCCCGCGCCCTTGGGCAATTCCGGAAATGCAACGTCCTCGGCTTTCAAATTGCTGCCTCCCATTAAAAAGACCAAGCCAAACAATGCAACGAGACTCAACGCATGTTTCTGCATAACTCGACTCCATGAACGTGTGTGCCCGCCGCACTCGCGCGACGGAAATTATTAAAACGGACGCGATTTATACGGTGCGCGCCGCGTTTGATCAAGCACAACAGTCATTGTGGTGCAGGCTTCCAGCCTGCAATTTCGGGTAATGCAGCCTTTTCAGCCTGAAACCTCGGGGAATGCAGGCTGGAAGCCCGCACCACAATTGCTTTACGGCAGGAAATAGAACACGATCCCCACTATCGCGTACACGGAGAGCAACTGCGCACCCTCAAGCCAGTTCGATTCCCCGTCGCTGGCGATTTGTTCGGAGATTTGCACCGATAGGAAAATCGCCGCCGCTTCCGCCGGTGTGAAGACCAGATTCATCGGCCCGTCTTTTCCGATTGCGTAACTAGCCAGGACCAGCACCGGCGCAACAAACAACGCAATCTGAAGGCTCGATCCGTTCGCGATACTCAGCGCCAGGTCCATCCGGTTCTTCATCGCCATCGCGATTGCGCTGCTGTGCTCCGCCGCATTGCCTATGATCGCCACGACGATCACGCCGACGAACAGACTTGTCATGCCCATCTGTTGCGCCGCGGTCGTCACCGAATCGACCAGAAATTCGCTGATCCATGCAATCAGCCCCGTCGCGACGAGCAGCGTCACCAGCGACCGCGTCACGCTCCAGGTCTCTGCGTGTTCGTCAGCGGCCTCAAGCACCGCCGATTCCGCTGCCGCTCCAGTAAACAGATTTTTGTGCGTGTGCAATGAAAACACGAGGCTCAGACCGTAGATCGCCAGGAGCACCAGCGAAATCTCCAGGCTCAATTCTTTCTCGCGGCGCGCCAGAATTTCGTGCGCCGTCGTGCCCGCCAGAAAATGAAAGCCCATGGGTGCGATCAGCGCGATTGCCGCCAGCGTCAGCATCGTGGCCTGGCTGCGCGCGGCCGTGCCGTTGAACGTCTGCGTCGTGTGTTTCAATCCGCCGAATAAAAACGCGGCGCCGTTGACCAGCAGCACGTTGCCGATGATCGATCCGGTCAGCGATGCTTTGACGATCTCGTATTGCCCGGCGCGCAACGCCATCAAGGCGATGATCAACTCGGCCGCGTTGCCAAACGTCGCGTTCAGCAATCCACCGATGCCTTCGCCCGTCTTGTCCGCAAGATGTTCCGTGGCGTGGCCCATCCATCCCGCCAGCGGAATGATTGCAAGACACGACGCGATAAAAATCAGCACGTCGCTGTGCGGCGCAAAATAATGTAAACCCGCCGCCACCGGGACGAACGCCAACAGCCAATTCAGCGAGGGTTTCAAGACGCTCGACATTCAAGTTCCTGCGAGTGCGAAGGAGGGCGCGTGAAAAATAAGATGACGGTATCGTAACCTGAATCTAAATAAAGAAAAGTTCTTCGTCGCATTGCGGAGGATTGCGAGTGCATGTCAGCGTCGGCGAGTTGTTTTTAAATCCGAAGGAGTTGCTTACGGATGCAACCTTTCGGTAAAGACGCACGAACTACTTCGCCCCTTGAGTTTCAAGAGCGATCGAAAGCTTGCGATCCAACTGCAGTTGCTCGTCGTGAATCAGCGTGTGCGCTGTGTTGACCTGCTCTTGAAGTTTCTCGCATTTCTTTTCGAGCGCTTCGATGCGCGTCAGCAATTGCGGATTTGGGTCGGTGCGCTGGCCCATGAGTTTGGCCATTTTCTCGCGATGTTGAAGATAGACGGGCAAGCCCACCACGATCAGCACCACGAGAACCCAGCCGAATGCTCCGTAGTCCATGTGTCGCCCCTAATCCTAGCCTTTGCCCTTTTTCCCCGCCGCGTCAGCCCCCTTGATAGTCGCCAATACCTCGGCGATTTCCTGCCTGAATATTGGATACGTCATCTGCTTTTCCATGCCTTCGGCCTGAATGGTCAGTGTCTTCCTGTTTGCCGCGAAAGTCCTTGGATTCTCTTCTTTCAACAACTCCAGAGTCATTGCGTTGTATTTGACTGTCGCGACCATTTCCGCCTGGTGAAACCAGGCTTCCATCGCGGTTCCGCGATAGGGCTTGCGGTGTTCCTCAAGCGTTTTGGCAAACGTCTTGTCGTAATTCTTCAACGCGTCGAGAACGGCACTTTGATGCGTTTCGAGTTCCGGGCCGGCTGTCGCTGTCAATGCTGCAATGCGCTGGGTTCGATCGGCGTCGAGCCCCACTCCGCGCATTCCGACGTACAACGCCAGTATTGAATTTTGATACGCAATCGATTTGGTGTCCTTGACTTTTTCCACTGCCGCCAGCAACTGATCGGCCTTTTCCAATGCGAGTTTCCCCGGAACGCGCCAATCGAATTTGATGTTCTCTTTGCCGGCGTCGAACTTCGTCGAAAAGCTCTGGCCCAGATATTCGGCAGTGATCGTAACGAAGCCTTCGCCTTTCAAATCCAATGCGAACGCGCCGCTTTTCCACGTCGTCGTGCTCGCGCCGTCGCTGGATGTGATCGTCACGCCGCCGAGTCCTTCGCCGACATCGTAAAAATTGTCGTTGTTCTTGTCGATATAAATGACGCCGCCGGCCAGCCGCGTTTTGCGGGTTCCGAAGTCGTGTGTAACGGTGAAACTTTTGCCATGCGGCACGGCGGAACAGCCCACTTCGCGAAACTCCGCGTTGATCAGATTGGCACGGTGGCCGCGGGCCGGTTGCATGCCACCCGGACCCTCGCCGTGATCGACGACAAATCCCGCATGGCTCCCTCTAATATTGGGGGGATCGCGGAACGCGTTCTCGCCGCTGGCGAATCCTATTTTGTAGCCGCTTTTGGTGCAACGATCGCCGAAATTCACGCCGTAAAACCCCGGCTTGGCCGGATCTTCCACATGGGTCAATTCGTTCAGGATCATGTAGTGGCTGTGGCGGCGCGCCGCGTCAAGCAACTCCAGGTTGAACACCAGGGGCGGGGCGGCCTTCAAGGCATTCATTTCGTCAGTGAACATTTTCCAATCGACGCTGTTTCTGGCGTAAGCCGGCACGCTCGAACCGGGCGCGACAAGGCGTGCGGCTTCGGCCTTCGGATCGGAACGAAAGCGGTTGATCAATTCGAGAATGAGCGTTTCTTCGGGAGTCGGTTCCCGGTCGGCGGATTTGAAATCTTCGGCACGCACCGATAGGAAGACACATGCCATCCAGCACAGCGAAGGCAGGAGCAGATGAGTTTTCATCGAGGCATCTCTTATAAATAAACAGCGTTGTCCGCGTTTCCATGCAACTCGGGTCCATTATAGGACGCCATTGCAACAAAATTGCTGCATGAAATCGCCGTAACCGACTGCGCTTACTGCTTTACTGCATTTAAAATACAAAACAGACCGGATGAATGCCATTGCGGCATCCACCCGATCCCAATAGCAAATGGAGTTGTGAGCTGTTACCGTCCGCCGTAGCCACCGTCGCCACGACCGCCGCCGCCACGGCCACCGCCGCGGCCACCACCGCCGCCGCCGTAACCACCGCCGCCGCCACCGCCGCCGTAGCCACCTCCGCCGCCATAACCGCCGCCGCCGCCACCGCCTCGCGGTCGATCTTCGCGCGGTCGTGCTTCGTTAACGGTCAGAGGCCGGCCACCGATGTCCTTGCCGTGCAACCCTGCAATCGCCGCTTGAGCTTCCTGATCGGTGCTCATTTCCACAAAACCGAATCCCTTGCTGCGGCCGCTCTCGCGGTCCTTTAGCACTTCGGCGCTCACTACGTTGCCGTAACTGGCAAAGTAGGTCTTCAACTCTTCGCTGGTCGTCTGATAATTCAGATTCCCGACGTAAATCTTCTTCCCCATCGCCCCGGCTCTCCTCGATGTCGCTCCCGCTTCGCCCTTCACCCACCCACTCGAATTAAACATTACTCTTTCAGCGGTTCAAGCGCAAATGGAGAAAAGCACAACCTTCATTATTTCTTGTAAAAATAAATCACAGCCTCATTATCCTCGTAAACGATCTTTCCGTTTGCAGCCTCCGGCTTCAATTGCTTCAAATTCGTGTCCAAAAGTTCCGCGTATTTTACCGCGCGATTGCGCCGCAGAATCGTGTAGTCCGTTCCGAATAGAGTGCTCAACGCCGCAAAATCGATGGGCTTGCGTTCCAGCGGTTTCTGTCCGCCGGGAAACTCCTTGACGCGCATCGCTTCAAGCGCCAGCGCCTTTTCGCGGTGTTCCAGCCGCATGAACGTCGGATCCAGGCCCACCAGATAATACATCTCCGGCGCGCTGTAAAACAATTCGGGGAAATCGTCCCAATAAAAATTCGCGATCACGGTGCCGGGCTTTAATGTGTCGCGCATCCAGCGAGCCGCGCCATCGAAGAATCGCCCGCGATACCATGTCAGCGCTAGCCGCTCAGTGCGCTCCCGCGGATCCAGCGGGAGTGACGGCTTGGAAAAAATCTCGATGCTTCTGCGGTTGAGTTCCAGCGTCCAGGTGTGCAGCGCCACCAGCGCTATCGCCGCCACGCCGGCCACGGAAAGAAACGCGGTGCGCCGGCCTTCTTCGAGCTTCCATAAAGGAGGCAGTGCGCCGAGCATGTCCCGCACGACGAATCCGCACGCGAGGCACGTCAACGGCGCGGAATATTCGATGAATCGTTCGAACGAAACGAACATGAAGACGAACCACGCCGTCGAAACGGCCACGAGAGCCGCCGTTTCCGGTGCGAGTGTGCGATTTTTGAACACTCCTTTTAGAAGCGCGATTCCGCCGAAGAGAACCGCCAGCGCCGCCAGCGACGTGCCGATCGAAACGGTGAACGCGCTGTCCAGAGTCAGGCGCTGGAATTCAGTGCCGAGTTCGACTTCGCTGCCCGCCGCGCCCGAGCGAACGATTTCGAGAAACATCCACACCGACTTCAGCGAATAGGGCGTGTAAGGATGAATCGTCAGTCCCACGAGCAATCCCGCGCCGGTGGCCAGCGGCATGCGCGCCGCCGCCTTCCAATCGCGTTCGACGATCCAGCGTCCAAACTCCGCCGCACATGCCGTGATCAGCATTCCCAGCGGCACGCTGTACGACCACGCGTACACGAACGCGATCGCGAAGCAGGGCCAGAAGCGCCGCTTCAAAATGACATGTGTCGCCAGCACCATTAATAGTACAGAGAAACAATGCGAGCGGATCATGAACATGCGCGTCAAAAAATGCGCGCTTCCCACGCCGGCCAGCGCCACCCACAGCAGCGCGAACGGCGCGTTCCATTTTTTCAACACCACATAAATCGCGCTCAGCGTGGCCAGCAGCAGCAGCAGCGTGCCATACTTCGCGCCGGGCAGCGGCTCGGCCGCATTGCGCGTGAACGCGGCGAGGTACACGTGATACAGAAAATCCTTGTCGCAAAAATGGTCCTTCCAATCGGCAAACTGCATCCACGGCATCGTCCGCGCCAGCCCGCGCTCCGGCAGCATCTGCGCATACCGCGCATGATAAAATCCGTCGCGCTCCATGACGCCTTCGGTAATGAACATTGCGCCACGATAGACGTAGCCAAGATAAAGCAGCAGAAGCACGAGCCCCAAATGCGCAGCCCAGGCGTTCCAAGGGCGTGGCTCGGCGGTGGCGATGCGGGTGTCCAAAGTAGCGAGATCTCCAAAGGCAATCGAATCTATCTTCGGAAAATTTACGGAATAAAGCGAATCAAAAACGCGGGATATTTGGACGGATTGCCGCAATACACACGTCGAATGTTCGTTTACACTAAAGCCCAAGGAGCCGACAGCATGGCGTTTCCCCGTTTCAGATTTCATTTATCCACGGCCGTGTGGCTTATGTTCGCAGCCGGCGGATTGATCGGGCTGAATCTGCACGGTCGATTCACGACCAAAGCCATCCCCGAAAAAGACGGCTGGTCTTACGGCGAACTGCGCTACGGTTTTCCGCTGAGCGCCCGGATTGAAAAAAGCCAGATGTGGAACGACGCGATGGTGACCGACGAATTCGCGGCCAGCTTCGTAAAAGTATACTCCAGGGACAAGCAATGGAACGTTCAATACATCCGGGGCGAGGGGATCATCTTTCATCAGAGAAAAAACCCCGGAGAATTCATCGTCAACGGCATTCTGATCGATGTGCTCACGGCGCTAGGAATCATGTTGGGAGTCTGGGGCATCTCAGAGTTCTGGATTCGGAGTCGAACGAAATCCGATCAAACAAAGCAAGCGGCAATGACTCCAGCCGTTGAATGAACGCAATTAAAACGGAACCCCTCATGGCGTGGCCCAAATTCAGATTTCACTTATCCACGGCAATCCTGCTGATGTTCGCGGCCGGTGGATTGATTGGGCTGAATCTATACGAGCGGTTTGCTGAATTTGAACATATTGGAGTCGTATGTCCAAGTTGCGTGCGAATGGATTGTATCGAAAAAAATGAACTTCGTTTTGGCTTTCCGTTGCGGGCTGGTCGAAGACAAATTTTTTTGGTTGCTGAAAATCCTTCTGCACTTCTTATTTTCGCCGGGAATCGCGCGGGGTGCATCTTTATCAAAGGAAAAGGACTGTTTGGTTGTCTTGAAGAAATGGATTTCGTTCTTGTCGGAATACTAATCGACGCATTATTTTCAATAGTTGTATTGTTTTTGGTTGGGATTATTTCTGAAGCGTTCATTCGTCTCAAAAAGCACCGAGCACTACTTTCCTCCCCAGGCGACACGGCACCCAACACCCAGGACTCCGCACTCCCTCTATGAAAACCATCAAACCCGGCGAACTCCTCGATTTCCTCCTCCACGTTGCCAGCGTCCGCCCAGTCTTCATCTGGGGGCCGCCGGGCATCGGCAAATCCAGCCTCGTCGAACAATTCGCGATGGAAGTCGGGATCGAAGTCGTCACGCTGCTTGGCACGCAGCTCGCGCCTGAAGATTTGATCGGCGTGCCGCAGATCGTCGATGGCAAGAGCCGTTTCTGTCCGCCCGAACAGATCGCGCGCGACGAACCGTATCTGCTTTTCCTCGATGAATTGAACGCGTCATCGACCGAGGTGCAGAAAGCGTTCTACAGCCTGATCCACGACCGCCGTCTCGGCAACTACCGGCTGCATAAAAATTCGATCGTGGTCGGCGCGGGCAATCGCGCCCACGATCAGGCCATCGTGCGCCAGATGTCCAGCGCACTGATCAACCGCATGGTTCACGTCGAACTGAAACCCGATGGGCAGGATTGGATCAAGTGGGCCGCGCAGAATGACATTCACCCGGATGTGATCGATTACATCCGCATGAAGCCCGACCAGTTGCATTCGACGCCGCCCAAAACGCAGGAACCCTTCTCGACGCCGCGTAGTTGGCATATCCTGAGCGACTGCATGAAAAGCTACGGCGAGAATTTGAACGCCGAAAAAACCTGGCTGCTGGCGCAAGGCGTCTTAAGCCCATCGCACGCCGCGCAGTTCAAAACATTCGTCCAAATGCGCCGCGAAAAATTCAACGTCGAAGAGCTTCTGCGCGGCGAAAAGACCTGGCCGCGCCCCGTGGACGGCGACACCGGATTCCTGTACATGCTGGTGCAAATGGTCCGCGCGCAATTCCTCCGCCGCCTGCCGCAGGACGCCGCTCAGCGCGCACAGGAAGCCGAGTTGGTCCACAACGCCAAGCGTCTGATCAAGGATCTGGCCGAGATCAATCTGGAACTGGCGCAACTGCTGATCGGCGACGACGAAACCAGCAACAAGCGCCTGCCGGACTGGTTCATGCTGGAAATAGTCCGCGATCTGCCGCGGCTGGCGTTGGAGAAATGAAGCTGCGCGAAAATAGTGGTTAGGGGCAGGCTCCGCTTGCATTAGGGGTTAGTGGCTAGAGGAATAAATGCGTAGCGCATTTTGGGTACAATCCTGAGTCGATCTGAATTTGCTGTTCCCTAATCACTAATCCCTAAGCGGCTTTGCCGCCCCTAGCCCTGGAGCAATTGTCAAATGATGTGGATGGCGATGTTGAAATCATGCGGCGTTTTCCTTGATGCCATCCACGAAACGAACAAGCTTGATCACGTCTGCCAACAACTCCGATTTATTTAATTTCCTCCAGCCTTTTGCCGCGC
>JBBRQD010000032.1:0-52367 GCA_038227045.1 Planctomycetota bacterium | reverse complement strand
GCGAAACTCGGAGGTTTCCCGGGCCGCAAAGGGGATGGGGATCCCGGATGGCAAACGATCTGGCGAGGCTGGCAGCGTCTCGTGTTACTCACCGAAGGTTATTCTTTGCGCGAAGAATGGTAAGATGTGGGTAAAGACAAGGGATTGACACTTGTCCGAATTCGTTTATTTCTCGATCTGCAATTCGAAATCTTGTTTTAGTATAACGCAAGGCTCGCCAGTATAATGACGGCTCGTTTTCAAACCGCTTCACAGGTGCCTAACGATGCTTGCAAAACTTGCTTACCGAGCCGCCACTGAACTCAGCCCGCGCGTCGCGATGAAGGCCGCTCACCTTTATTGCTTCAAAGGCATGAAGGCGGTTCACGCGTACAAGAGCCGCTTGAAGAAGGGCGAACTGTATCCGCCGTTCACCTTCATCGCGCTGACCAACACCTGCAATCTGCGCTGCCATGGCTGTTGGGTGGAGAAGGAAGGCACGGCGCATTTTCTGTCGCCGGAAGACATCGACAACATCATCGTTCAGGGAAAAGAACACAACGCGTATTATTACACGCTGCTGGGCGGCGAGCCATACCTGCACAAGGGCATTTGGGATATTTTCGAAAAGCACTCCGATTGCTATTTTCAGACCATTACCAACGGCATGTTGTTCACCGAAGAGAATGTCAAGCGGCTTAAGGACGCCGGCAATGTTACTCCGCTGATCAGCATCGACGGCTGGAAGGATCAGAACGATTTGCGGCGCGGAGAAGGCGTCTTCGAAGCGGCCGACGAAGGACTAGATCGCTTGAAAAAAGCCGGGTTGCTCTTCGGCGTAGCCTGCACCGCGACGGGCATGAACATGGACGAAGTCATGAGCGACGCGTACATCGAGCACTTCATCAAGAAGGGCGCGATGTACATCTGGTATTACGTGTATCGGCCGATGGGCGAGATCGCGCATCCCGAATATTGCGTCAAGAAAGAGCAACTTATCTGGATGCGCAAGCGCTTGCTGGAACTGCGCCGCAAGCATCCGATCTTCGTCATCGACACCTATTGGACGGCGACGGGTGAAGCGTTCTGTCCGGCCGCGATGGGCTTGGGTTATCACATTGGCCCGCGCGGCAGCATCGAAATCTGCCCGGCGCTGTCGTTCGCGAAAGAGCGCGTGCAGGACAACGGCGGCGACTTGTACAAGACATTTAACGAAAGCAAATTTCTGCGCGGCTTCACGAGTTTCGTTAAGGAGCGCACGAAGGGCTGCGTGATTCTTGAAAAGCCGCAGGAACTGCACAACTACATCAAGGACAGCGGCGCTGTTGATTTCAGCGGACGGGGCACGGCATTCCAGGAACTCAACAGCATCACGCCGCGCAACAGCCACCACTTGCCAGGCGAGGAGATTCCCGAGGATTATTGGGTGTACAAATTTTTGAAAAGCCAAGTGTTTTTTGGCATGGCGGCGCTAGGATAAGCAGGTGCAATAAGGGAGATTCGACTATGCGAAATCAAATAGTTAGCGAGCCGTTTGCGAAATATGGAACGACCAAAGCGCGTGCTTTCATTTCAGATAAGCCGTGGCTGAGAAAGAAACGGTGGACTGAAAAGGAATATCTCGCGCTCGAGACCAATCATTTGATTGAATTCAACAACGGCGTTATCGAGATTCTCCCAATGCCTGATTTCAATCATCAGTCAATCGCTTTTTTTATTGCAAAAGCGTTCTCAGCCGTCGCTGAAAAAACCAAACCCGGATTTGTTGTGCTGGCGCCGTTTCGAATGAAAACGACAAATGGAAAATACCGGGAGCCCGACGTGCTCTTCCTTTTTAACGAGCACGCCGGCATGTTCGCAAACGATTACTGGACTGGCGCGGACATCGCAGTTGAAATCGTTAGTCCCGGCGGCGAAAAACGCGATTGGATTGACAAACGCGCCGATTATGCCGCGACGGGCATCGCTGAATATTGGATCATCGAGCCGAAAGCAAAGACGATCACCGTGTTGAAACTCGTTGGGACGGAGTATGTCGAACACGGGGTGTTCAAAAAAAGCGAACGCGTGACGTCGGCTTTGCTGAGCGGATTTGCCGTGGATGTGGATCATCTTTTCGCATCCGGCGCACCATTCGGAAAGTAACAAGTGCGGATCGCGTTCTGATAATGAAATTCGATTCGCTCACCCTCACTCCAATCGGTATCATCCACACCCCTTATCGCGACCGAGCGGAGGCTCCGCGCCAGCCGCGCGCGGAGCTCAAATCGGGTGAAGGAAAAATCGTTTTGAATGCCGGGCAGAATTTCGACCAGGCGCTCGACGATCTCGACGGTTTTGAATTTATCTGGGTCCTTTCGTGGTTTCATAAAAACGAAAACTGGAAACCGAAAGTGCTGCCGCCGCGCGGTTCGAAAATCAAGCGCGGCGTTTTCGCAACGCGTTCGCCGTATCGCCCCAACCCCATCGGCTTGTCGCTTGCGCGCCTGATCGAAATCAAGGGCCGGACAATCGGCGTTGCTGAAACCGATCTGCTGGACGGCACGCCGATTCTCGATATCAAGCCATATCTGCCATATGCGGAGTCATTCCCGGACGCGCGAATTGGCTGGCTCGAATCATGGACCACTGAGGACAATACGCGCTATGCGGTGACGTGGACCGCGCTTGCGCTGAAGCAAAGCGCGTGGTTGCTTGAGCACTGCGGAATCGATCTGCGCGCGCATGTCGAACGCTCCCTCTCGCGCGACGCCGCGCCGCATCCGTATCGTCGCATTTCCAAGAATAAAGCCGGCGTGTTGCAATTGGCCGTAAAATCCTGGCGGATTGAATTCTTGGTGGATGGAACGAGCGTCGAAATTCAACGCCTCGCGAGCGGCTATTCCGCCGCCGCGTTGAACGCAAAAAAACCGGCAACGCCCCTGCATGATGAATCCGCGCATGTCGCGTTTCACGCGAAGTGGCGCCGGGACGAATAATCGATTATCGTATCGCCTTCAATGCCTGATTATTCCGCCGCTCAAAAATGCCTCGATCGCGCCGTCGCCGCGCTCATGTCCAAGCGCGATCCGCGCGGATATTGGGAGGGCCGGCTCTCCTCGTCGCCGCTGGCCACCGCCGTGGCGCTCTGCGCGTTTGCGGGCGATGAGTTCGACGCGAAGAAGCGCGCGAAAGCCTTCGCGTATTTGGATTCAACGCAAAATGCTGACGGCGGCTGGGGCGATACGGAAATCAGCAAAAGCAATCTTGCCGCGACGCTGCTGGTACTGAGTGCCCACGCATCGAACACGGGGTGCCAGGGAGCGGTACCCCGCTCCTTGCTGTCTGCCTCCGATTCTGCGGGCAACCCACAGCAAGGAGCAGAGTACTGCTCCTTGGCACCCGATGCCATCTCGCGCGCCAACGCCTTCGTCGAAAAGCTCGGTGGACTGCGCGACGGTCTGAAAAACGTCTACGGAAAAGACCTCACTTTCCAAGTCCCCATCCGCATGACCGCCGCGTGCGCCGGATTAATTCCTTGGAAAGATGTCGATGCACTGCCCTTCGAACTCGCGCTCGCGCCGCGCCGCCTGATGGGCGCGTTGCGCCTGCCCGTCGTCAGCTATGCGCTGCCGGCGCTCGTCACAGTCGGCCTCGCGCGCCACGCGAACGCGCCGAGTTGGATGCTGCCGCTGCGCTGGCTGCGCTCGTTCGCGACCGAGCGCGCGCTCAATGCGATTCAAAAAATGCAGCCCGAAAGCGGGGGGTATCTTGAAGCGATTCCCATCACCGCATTCAGTCTGCTCGGCCTGAAATCAGCCGGGCGAGGCGATCACCCCATCGCTAAAAACGCGCGCAAATTTCTGCTCGCCACGCAGCGCGAAGACGGCTCGTGGCCGGTCGAAGTCAATCTCTCCGTGTGGAACACGACGCGTGCGATTGACGCGCTTCACGCGGGAGGTTTGCTAGAAAAAGTCATGACGCAACAAGAACGCGACACGACACGCGATTGGATTCTCGCTCAGCAGACCAAAGAAAAATCAGTGTACTCCGACGCCGCGCCGGGAGGGTGGGGGTGGAACCATTTGAGCGGCAGTGTGCCGGATGCGGATGATACGAGCGGGGCGATTTTGGCGTTGAGGGCGCTTGGTGTTAAAGAGCAAAACGATGCGGTATCAAAGGGAAAGGCGTGGCTTCGTTTACTTCAAAATCGGAATGGTGGCTGGCCAACATTTTGTCGCGGATGGCAAACACTACCTTTCGATAAAAGCGCTCCGGATTTGACAGCACACGCATTGCGAGCGCTGCGCACTTCAGAAAATAGGTATCCTGATGATGGTCCAGAATCCGCGATTTTCTGGGGAAGCATTTACATGGTAAAAGCTTCTCAAAAAGACGGATCGTATCGGCCGCTTTGGTTTGGATCGGAGTACGCCTATGATCAATTGAATGCTAATTACGGCACCGCACATGCTTTGTTTGCCTTGGAAAAGCAATTTGACGAAATTGTCATTGATGCCGAGCGTGAGGAAATATTTACGATTGCCGAGCAACGCCTCGCTGCTTTAAATTTTCTCCTCTCCATCCAAAACCTCGACGGCGGTTTCGGCGGCTGCAAGAACGCCCCCAGCACCGCTGAGGAAACCGGCCTAGCGCTTCGCGCAATTGCCAATTGCGGTGTAGACAATACCGACTCAGTTTGTGCGAATGCCGCGCGGTGGCTCGTCGAACATCAGCGCGCCGACGGCTCGTGGAATCCTGCGCCAATAGGTTTCTATTTCGCCGTTCTTTGGTATTATGAGGAACTCTATCCGCTGTACTATGCCATTGGCGGATTGGGAAGTTGGCTTAAAACAAAGTAACCGAGGAATGCCGTGTCGAATTTGCCGGATTTAACTCTCCTGAAAGACACGCCTCCCAGCAATGGCTTAAACGGCATCATGGCCCGCGGCAAGTCCGCCTCCGTTAGTAATGGCGTTGAGCCCACACCGCTGGCCAACGAATTGATCAAGCACGCGGGCGAACGCACCGTCGAAGCACGCGCGCCCACGCCGTATCAGCACGACGAATGGCGCCCCGCCGGCGATCATTTCAAATCGATTCCCGACACAAAACAGAAACGCGAAGAAATCCGACTGAAGGCTGTGGATGTCGCACGTAAACTTTCGCGCAACCGCCCTCCGACGAAACAATCACTCTCCGTACTCGCCGCCGAATTGCTGACGCCGCTGGGTTACGATCACACGTATACCGGTTTCGCGATGGTGATGTTGAACAACGAATATTGGCGCGAGGAATTCGCGGCGGTGCCGTTCGAAAAGCGGCTCTTCTCGATGCCGCATTGCCTCAAGCAGGCTGAGAATTGCACGGCGAAGATGGACGAAGTTCAGTTGCATTGCAACAGTTGCGGTCTCTGCTCGCTCGCCGATTTCGACGGCGTCGGCAAGCGCCTCGGCTACAACGTGCTGATCGCCGAAGGCACGCCGATCGTGATCAAGCTCATCGCCAGCGGCGAAGTTGAAGCGATTCTGGGCATCGCCTGTTTGAACGTGCTCGAAAAGGCCTTCGACAAAGTGCTGCAAATCGGCATCCCGGCGCTGGCCATTCCGCTGCTGCGCGACACCTGCCACAACACCGAAGTGGACGAAGATTGGGTCATGCAGGCGCTCGGTTTTCAAAAAACCGGGGTGAAGCGTACGCGCAGTTTCGTGCCGCTGCTGCGCGAGACGGGGCATTGGTTCGATTCCAAATCGCTCATCGAAATTGTGCCGCCCGACCGCGAGAATGCTGATCGCGCCGACAAAGTTGCCGAAGGCGAACGCATTTCGCTGGCTTGGATGCGCAAAGGCGGCAAGCGCTTTCGGCCGTTTGTGACAGCTGCCGCGTGGCAGGCATTGACGGAGAACGACGACGTTCCGCTTCACGTGAAACGCGTCGCGGCGTCGATGGAAATATTTCACAAGGCCTCGCTGATTCACGACGACATCGAAGACGATGACGATTTCCGCTACGGCACCGAGACGCTGCACAAATCGCATTCGGTTCCCGTCGCGCTGAACATCGGCGATTATCTGCTCGGCCGCGGCTACCGCATCGTGGCTGACGAAATGCCCGCCATTGGGGCGGAACGAACCGTCAAAATTTTGCGCAAGCTGGCTGAATCTCACGTCAAACTTTCGGAAGGCCAGGGGGCCGAGTTGCTCTGGCGCAAAGGCAAGGAAAAGAATCTGCTGCCGATCGAATGCCTGCGATTGTACGCGCTAAAAACCGCGCCCGCGTTCGACGCCGCGCTTTACTCGGGCGTGGTGCTCGCGGGTGCCGACGGCAAGTGGGATGCGGAACTCTCCGAGTTTTCAAAACATCTCGGTGTCGCATACCAGATTCAAAACGATTTGAAGGACGTGGCCGGCGACGAAGAAAACAAAGTCGACATTTGCGGCGACATCTTGAAGGGCCGTCCCACGCTGCTCTTCGCGATGGCGCTGGAATCCGCCGACGAAACCGAGCGCTCCGCGCTGCTGCAAGCCGCCCGCGAAGGCCCGCAGACGACGGTGAAACTCGACGCGCTGAAGGACATTTATTTCAAGCACGAAATCCCGTCGCAGGCCGAAATGCTGGCGGTCCACCAACGCCGCCGCTCGATGCAAGCGGTACGGAACGTGGATCACGACGGAATGCAGGCGTTGTTCACGTTCTTGGCGGCGACACTGTTGGATTGAAGTCCGCTTTGTAAAGGGTTTTCGTCATGTCGCTTTCGCTTAACGTTTGGTTTCAAGCGAATGAATATCGGACAAATGAACATTTTGATCCCGGCTACGATTACGAACACTTTCGCGGGGAAGGACTACTTGGGTTTTTATCCACTGGAATGATTGAACAAAAGTGGAGTTTCTCAGAATTGGATTTTTGGCGAGACTGTGGTTGGAGTGTAATCTGTCGACGCGGCGATGCGGAACTCGAAATTATTTTGGTCCCAATTTTAGATGTGGAATGTCATAAGAAATGGATGCTGCAAATCAAGCCTAAAAGGATTCCATTCCTTGGAAGACTATTAGGGAGCAAGCCATCAGCCAGTCCAAATGATGTTTATCAACTCGCGATTGACATAAATACAATTCTTGTCCAAGTAGACTCATTTCACAATCCATGTTGGTGTTGGGATGGACCTCCAGATGACAAGAATTCGACGCCGATTCCCCCACCTCCGCAGTTGACTTGAATGGTAATCGAACACTTTCCTTTCGACGGAAGAATTTTTAGAGCTTATGGATTTCCTTTCCCTCCTGCGCGACGACATCCGCGAAGGTCTCGCCCAAACTTCCGACGCCTACCGCGCGCGGCACGCGCAGTGGATTCTCGCCCAGCAATGCGCCGAAGGCGGCTTCGCGAATCGGCGCGGCAAGGTTGATCTCTATTACTCGGCATTCGCGCTGCGCAGTCTTTCCTCGCTCAACGAATTAACGCCCGAAAGAGCGCGCCGCGCGGCGGACTGGCTGCTTTCGATTGCGCGCGAACCGGACAGCGTCCGCATGAGGCAGCCGCACGGCGCGTTCTCCGATACGGTCCAGGCCGCGTCGTGGTGGGATTCGATGATTCTTTGCGAAGAGGCAACCGGCAAAATGATCGGCGATTCCGAACGCGTGCAGTTCAGCGCGTTGACATTCGAACGCATCTATTCCATGCGGCGCGACGATGGGGGATACGCCAAGACGACGATCGAAATGCATGGCAGCCTCTACCACACATTTATCGCCGCGTCGCTGCACGCGCGCCTGGGCGTGGCGATTCCGGATGAGGAAAAAATGCGCGCGTTTCTGCATTCGCTGGTTCGTCCGGCTGGCGGCTTCATTGAGAACAAATACAGCAAGCGTCCGGGGACGAATGGCACGTCGGCGGGCGTTTTTCTGTGTCTGATTCTGGGGGAACTCGACGGCCACGAAATGCATTTCGATTTAATCGCGTCGATGCGCAATGAGGAAGGTGGCTTCGAAGCCGCGCCGTCCGCGCCGCTCGCCGATTTGCTCTCGACGTACACCGCGCTGTTGACGCTCAAAATGGGCGGGCGGTTGAATTCGGATTTGCTGGATGCCGCCGCGCATTATGCGCGCGAATTGGAAGCGCCCGACGGCGGCTATACCGGATTCGCGCTGGAGAGCGTACTCGATTGCGAATACACGTTTTACGGTTTGGGCGTGGAAAGCATCGTGGCGGGATAGGAATCGCAATTGCCTGCGCGGAAGCACTACTTCTTCTTTCCCACCCATTCAATCCGCACGTTTCGAATGAATCCGATTTCGGTCGCGCCACCCTTGGGATGCTTGACCGAGCTGCTCACTTCGATCTGCAAATCGAAATGCTTGTCGGCGAGCGGCGAAAGATCGATTGACATGTCTTGCCAGGGCGTGTCTTTGGCAAGCTTGATTTTTGTCTTCGGCAGCAGATCCACGCCCATTGCCTTGACGCTTAGCGTCCAGTCTTTTCCCGTTGCAACGAGGCTTGAAACTTCGAAAAGCAACGTCGGCCGCTGTAGTGCGAAGCTCTTTGGAATTTCGACGGTCGCCACCAGCTTTGCGGCCAGGGAGTCGTTCACCGGAGTCAGCGACACGACTTTGTCGCGCCCCATGTGCTGAATACCAATCTTGCTGTTCTCGAATTGCGCGTCGCGGACACGCCAGTCCGGAAAAAGCACGACGACTTGCTGTGTCAGGGTCTTGTCGTTGCCGGCGATACGATCAAGCTCCAGAGGCATGACCTTGGGTTCCGTAGCGGTCACGGAAACGATCTTGGGCGCGAATGGATTTTCTTCCTTCTTCTCAACTTCTGGCTTGACCGGTTTATCGTCGGGGCCGGTAAGATTTTCGAGGAGCGAACGGACCTTTTTTTTCGGCTTTCCATTCTTGTCCAATGCATCGTCGGGATCGTCGGGATTTGCCGCAACCGCATTGGGCGCCGGGTCCGGTTTTGGCTCTTCTGGAACTGCCGGCGCATCATCGGTGCTTTTGGGTTTCAGTGTTTTCGCGATGGGAGCTTCCTCTTCTTCGATCGTGCCATTCTTCGTGCTCCTGCGGGGCTTCGAACCGATGATATCCGTCAAATCCGTCGTGGCTGGCTTCGGATCGGTCTTTTGTATCTCAGCAGGCAGCACGGCGGTTTTGGGGCCAATTTGTCCGACACCGGGTGCAAAGTCAGGATGCGAGACAACGTTGTCCGGCTGTTTTGCGATAACGGGAGGTGTAGGGGACTTAGACGGTGCAACGATTACAGCCGGCGTTTTCGCTACCGCGGGCACTGTCGAACTTGGCAGGGTCGCGACGGCGACAGCCGTGTTTGCCGGCGACGATGTGTTGCTGCCTTTGAATGCGTAAAATAAAATCACGGCAAGCAACCCGCACGCACACAGACCCACGCCCAGCTTCACCGGGAATCCGCCACCGGAATTTTCCGGGCGAAAATCCGACGCGCTCGGAGCCATCTGTGGAATGGCCGCGACCCCGGAGGCCGATCGGCGCGTTCCCGACGCGGAAACTGCTCTGTGCGAACCTGACGAGGTGGCCGCGTTGCGCGAACCCGACGCGGAGGCTGCTTTGTGCGAGCCTGACGCAGTAGGCGGCGGGACGGAAGACACGATACGAGTCGCGGGCAATTTCACCGCGCCCAAAGCGGGCGATGAACCCGGCGGAACCGCCCGAATTCTGGCCGATGAAGACGACGCAACCGCCGCGGGATCCTGCGCCCGAACCTTCGCCATTGATGTTGTCGAGCGAACTACCCGCGTTCCGCCGCGCTGCGGCGCAACCTGCGGAACCTGAGCGCGCGATGTGCTGCCGGATGAAGGCGCATCGGCCAAAGGCTGAAGTTCGAAATCGTTCACGTCCACTGACGTGGCCGCCGCGATTTGCTGTTTTGTCCCAGCCGATGCTGTTGTACAGGTGTAACAATACCGTGTTTCGGACGATTCGTTCGGCAGTATCGCGGACATGTAAGGTGAGCCGCAGCGGGGGCAGCGCTCAAGGGCTGAATTGCTCATGCTCGAAGTATACCGTGTTTTTGCGGAGGTCCATCTTGAAATCCGTTGCTTTTATGTTGTGCGGTTTGGCTTTTGCCGGACATGAATTTCTTCGCGTTAGTGCCGCGGACCCCAAAATATCCCCGAATATCGAACAGAAGCTCGACATACGAGTGAATAACGAGAAGGAGTGGGGCGCTAGTGTCAAGGATGTGAACAAGGTCTTGCGCTCCTCGGCCGGCGAGCTATGGCGCTATTTTCCAAACCGCAAACTTCCACCCATTGAAGTCGTTCCAAAAGGCGGCCCTATCACGCTTTACCAGCGCGGACCGGCCGGCGAAATTCGCGTAAAACTGAACACTGGCAACACGTTCTGGTCGCAATACGCGTTTCAGTTCGCGCATGAAATGTGCCATATTTTGTGCGACTTCAAGCCGCATGAAAATCCGAATCACTGGTTTGAAGAATCGCTCTGCGAAACGGCATCGATTTTCGCGCTGAGAAAAATGGCCCACACTTGGAAAACAGATCCTCCGTATCCGAGTTGGAAGGACTACGGGAAAAGTTTGAACAGCTATGCGGACGATCGCATCGCGCTGGGAAAAGTGCCGGACGGGAAAAACTTTGTCGAATGGTTCAAAGCCAACGAAGCCGACATGCGCCTGAATTCGACCGACCGCGCGCGCAACAACATCGTCGCGGGAGTGCTGCTGCCGCTGTTCGAAGCCGAACCCGAGATGTGGGAAGCGGTGACGTATTTGAACACGGAGAAATTAAGCAAACTCTATTCGTTCAAACAATACCTCGAAGCCTGGCGCCGCAACAGCGAGGAGAAGCACCGCAAATTCATCGACAAAATCGCGGCGCAATTCGAACTGACGCTTGAAAAATGAGCCGCATCACAGCTTCTTGAGCATCTCATCAATCTCCGCGCGCAACTCCTCCATCTCGGTCTTCGCCGTGACGACGAAGCGGTCTTGAGCGGCCGGGATGTGCGCGAGCATGTAGTCCGGGATGATTCGCGCGCCTCGAAAGTCGTCCTTCTCTTTTGAAAGCAATATGTCGCCGAACATTTTCTTCGACATTGTCGCGAGTTCGCGCAGCAGTTCCGCCACGCTCTTGCCGGGAAACTCGGATGCCAGCAGTGCGCGCTCGTGCTCGTAGCGCGGGTCGCCGATGTAACCCGCCTCGAGAACGCGCGTGTGGTCGCGTTTGGTTTTCAGGCAAAAACGCAGCGCAAGACGGAGACCTTTTAGTGCGTACATGCGAATGTAGAACGAATATGCGTCGATGCCTTCGAGGCGCGCCGATTCTTTCATGAAATTCTTGCCGAGGCCGGGAATTTCCTTATCTGTATAGACGACGCCCAGCAGACCCGATTTCGAGGCTGAGAAAACCGATGCGCGTTCCGGCGTCTGCGGATCCTCGACGACTTTCCGCAGCGCCGCGCGCGCGGCCACCATCAGATCGATGATGTCCGGGCGGAAGACTTCGTAGCCGAGGGTGCTGCGCGTGGCCTTGTTGCGGATGGCGTATTTTCGTTCGTTGCGCATCACCGCAAAAATGTTGTCGCCCAAAACCCAGCCCGGCAGAATTTCATTGTAAGCAGGCGAGACGCCGGTGAAGTGCTCCGCGCGAACGGTGATCAGGCTGAACGGCATCGTGCAGCGTTGCGGCAGCGTCGAGATGCCGGTCGCGACGAGGCTGTAGGGTGCTTGCGTGAAATCCGAGGGAAATTTGATGTTCACGCCGAGCCCGAAAAAAGTTCCTTCGCCCGGCCAGATTTCCTGATCGGGCGCCTTGCTGGTGTGATTGCTGCCGATGTTCGCGCCGTAGCCGATGTTGCCTTTACCCTCGGGCCAGAACGCCGAAATCAGCAACGCATGATGGTGAAATCCGACGAACGGCCCCATCAGCGAACTGATGCACTCGCCGCAGCTCACGCTGGAATTTGGCCCGATCAGCGAGCGGGTGACTTTGCCGTGGCTGTCCACGCCGCTGTATTCGCACAACACGGAACTCTGCACGATGGCGTGGGTCTCGACGAAGGAGCCCCATTGAACGATCGAATCGCGCAAACACGCGCCCGATGCGATGCGCGTGGATTCGGCGACGTTGCTCAACACGCAGGTGTTTTCGAGCGAGATCGCGGCATCGATCATCGCGCCCGCGCCGATATAGCAGTTGAGAATTTTGGGCGTGTTCTTGACCACCGCATTTGCTTCGATGATGCAGATACGCGAGGCGGCCGCGCGCGCGTACATTTCGACCGCCAATTCGTAATCCTCGATCAGCTTCAGATCTCGGCGAAAGGATGCGATGCGCGCGGCGATCTCGACGGTCAACTCGGCGAAAAAAGCCGTCTCGCGCCCGCCGGCTTCGATGCCCAGCGAAACGCGCTGCCCGTTGCCGAAAGTCGTCTCGCCGGAGCAGACGATGCTGCCGCAGCCTTCGACGATCGCGCGCGGCCCGACGTAACAATTGGCGATCAGCGTGTTGTTCGAGATGAAGGCGTGATCGCCCACCGAGACGTTTTTGAGATCGCAGTTGTATATGCCCGAACCAATGAACACGCCGCGTTCGAGTTCAATGCGCTCCTTGAAAACGCCCAAGTTGACGTCGCCGGAAAAATAGCAGCCGACTACTTTATGCGGATTGAAATCCTTCCCGACCCACACGCGCGACCATTCTTCCGCGGAGTTGTGTTGATCTTTGAGGATGCTGATTTCGTCGGTCGTCAACATGCGCAAGCCACGCAATTCGCGCGTGCTCGCCAAAGCCGCGGCGATGCTTTTCAAAAACTCGCTGCGGCGCATCATCCGAATGACGATCTCGCTTGGCGTGGCTGGTTCATTCGACATGGCAATTTCCCCTCCTCAAAAACGACCCCCGAATGAATTAGACTCGATAACGCTGAAAATGCAATTAACGACGGTTTCAGGAGTGTGTATTGCAATTGCGATAGGGTGGCCCAGCCCAGCGAGCTGGGTGCCGAAGGCACAAGAAGCCTTTCCTTAGACTCATGCACTTCCTGAAATTCGGGAGTCAAGGGAGATGCTTCTTGCCGCTTCGCGACCCAGCCCGCTGGGCTGGGCCACCCACCTGCATTTACTGGCAGGCGGTGATGCCGCCGTCTGCGTACAGCACTTGGCCCGTGATGAAGTCGGAGGCGCTTGAGCAGAAGAAGACGGCGGGTCCGACGATGTCGTCCGGATTTGCGATGCGGCCGAGGGGAATACGGGCCAGCAGCGCTGTCTTGAATTTTTCGTCGGCCAGGATCTTCGTCACCATATCCGTGTAAACGAATGTGGGCGCGACGCCGTTGACGTTGATTTTGTGCGGGGCAAGTTCCATCGCGTGCTGCTTGAGCAGCAGGACCATCGCGCCCTTGGTCGAACAGTACGCCGAATAGCCGCGCCCGCGCAGTGCGAGTTGCGAGCGAACCGAAAGCAGATGGACCTGCTTTCCGCCCACGCCGGCCTTGACCTGGTGCCGCGCGCATTGCTGTCCGAGAAACATCGCTGCTTTTTGGTTGACCTGGTAGACCTCGTCGTAGGCTTCTTCGGTGAATTCGAGCATCGACATTTCGATATTCATGCCGACGCTGTTGACGAGGATGTCGACGCGCCCGTATTTCTCCGCGACGAAATCGACCGAATCGCGAATCTCCGGAACGGACTTGGCGTCCATCGCGATGCCGCACGCTTCGTGCCCGGCGGCTTTCAATTGCGCCGCGAGCGCTTCGGCCTTTTCCTTGCTTCGGCCGGAGACTACGACGGCGGCCCCGCACGACGCCAGACCCCACGCTATGGCTGAGCCGATGCCGCCGTAGCCGCCGGGGATGTAGGCGGTTTTGCCGCGGAGGTTGTAGAGCGATTGGATGTTGAGGGGCATGGGGATTTCTCCATATTCGATTTCAATTCATGTTATTCTCTGTTTAACGACTTCAAATGCAATCTGGAATTGTTCGAGGGCAGCGCATGGGACGAACGATCAAAATTCCGCTAGGCGATCTCTCAGGGGATCGGATCGAAGAGTTGATCCGGTTATCTATGCTTGCGATTCTTGAAAAGGTTAGATTTGGCGATGATGCGCGAGTCAAAATTGCGCGACGTAGTGAGGAGCTTGAAGAAGGTACAGGTAGTCGGCTAGGACAAGTTCATCATAAATTTCGCGTGCGCAAAGGTTGGACTCACGGCCTTGATGTGGTGTTCTACTGGGATTATCTTAGTGCTCCTGAAATGCTCGTTGAGATCAAGTCGAATTCAGCTCTGCTGGAATGGTGTTTCCGCGCTATCTTGGCCGGAGCAATTGCGCTGGTACTTGTTTTCACCATTCAGAAGCGAGTCCTCTCCGATCTGCCCGCGATATATTCATACATCCTCGCATACTTAGGAATATGCGCATCATATATTTTCCTGCGCCTTTCGATGGCCGTGAAAGGGCGTTCGCTTCTGGATTCGGTCGAGTCGGTTGTGCGAAAGGAAATGGGCGGCTGATCCGGTGGTGTCGGCCGTGATACCGGGCTCAACCACCGGCTAATGGCTGGCAATCCCTTCGGTATAATTGCAATTCGGTATCTTGCTTTGTATTCAATTGTTTTGTCTGGGCGGGACGCCCAGACCACTTTCCTACTTCGGCCCCTCGTTTTTTAATCGCTGCACATATTCCGCCACGCCTTGCTCGATATCGATCCTCGGATTGTACCCAAGAAGCTTCTTCGCCTTCTCGATACTGAGCGTTCCGCGTTCGGGGCGGTTGGTGTCGGGCGGCTTTTCGACCAGTTCCGCTTTTGGAAAGTGCTTCTTCACTTCGAGTGCGAATTCGAGAATGCTGCGGGCGTTGCCGCGGGTGATGTTGAAGGTCTGGTTCGCGCCTTCCGGCGTCATCAACGCGCGCGCGAAGCCGTCGGCCACGTCCGTGATATAGGTGAAATCGATCTTCGAACGCCCACCGTCGTGAAGGATCAGCGGCTTGCCTTTGATTGCGTTTTCGATCAGAATCTGCGTCACGCGCCGATTGCAGTCGCCGAATCCGTAGACCGCCGACGGGCGCACAATCACGTACTCGAAGCCGTGCTGTTTCGAATAGGCACGCGTCAGGATTTCGCCGGTCAGTTTTGTGCCGCCGTACACATCGATCGGATCGGTCGGATGTTCCTCGTCGGCGATGGGGCGTTTGAAGTTGCCGTAGACGAAGCTCGAACTGGTAAAGATAAAACGCCGCACGCTGCCGCAGGCTTTCACGCCTTCCAAAAGAGAGAGGGTGCCGTCGACGTTGATCTGCAGCGCTTCGGTGGGGTACATCGTGGATTCTTTGGCGCTGGGCAGCGCGGCGAGATGCACGACCGCGTCGGGCTTCCAATCGTTGAGCAATTGCTGCATGCGTTTCTGCACGCGCAGATCGCCGCGTTCGATCTTTACTTTATCCATCAGGTCGGCCATGCGGGCCTTGAGAAAAAATTGATAATTGCTGATGAAGGGATCGATGTAATTCAGAAACGAATCGAAGAGCATCAGTTCGCAGCCCTGCTTGAGCAGTTCGCGCGCGAGATACGATCCGACGAATCCGCAGCCGCCGGTGATGAATACTTTCTTGATTTCCACTGTCTAGTCGTCTCCTGATTCTTTGCCCGAGTCTTTGCTCTTGCGCTCGAATAACTTCTCGTCCGGCTTTTGGTCGGGATTGGGCGTGGCCAGAACATAAGTGTCCTTGCCACGCTTCCATTCGAAGCCCGTGATCAAACGAAGCGCCGGTTTCAACTCCGCTATTTTAACCAAATCTTTGTCTTTCAGCAACAACACGGTGTTTTCCGCTTCGAAAAACTTCTCCTTCAACCCCGGATAGTTCACTTTGACGATGGGCTTGTCGAGGTCCAAATACCACACGGCTTCATTGGCGCTTTCATTGAGCGTGACCAATTTGCGGTCATTGAGATGCGTGCCGAGCGCGGCGAAAAAAGCCGCATTTCCCAGCGCTTTTTCGCGTTTGGGAACAAGCACGATTTCGTATGCCAGAGCCATTGCGAGCGCTAAACCGAGTGCTGCGTATACCCATTTGATGCGCCCAGTTTGTTCTGGACGCAACTCCGGTCTATCGATTGCGAAAACGTCATTAAAATTCCATCCCGCCCAAATCGCGAATGGCGGGTACAGAGGTAGCAGATACAGCGTCCGTTTGCTCGCCGAAAGTCCAATGATCAAGAACGCGACGACTTCGGCGCAAAAGATGAATTTTCCAGCATCGGTCGCGATCCATTCATTGCCCGCCTCTCGCTTTTTAAACAAGTGCCAGAGCATAAACGGAACTGCCAGAATCCAGGGTGCAAGTCCTTCGGGCAACCAGACGAAATACTGGAGCCAAGGCCAGGGATGAATGTGATCCTTTTCGCCGAGAACGCGATGCAGGTTTTCATTTAGAAAAAAGTCGTTCGCTCCTTCTTTAAGGCCGCGTTGGGCCAGCGCATAAAACCACCAGAATCCAATCAGACAGGTCAACGGCACGCCCCACCACAGTCCGGCGCGAGACAAATTATTGAGGCGTTTGGTCATCAACAAATAGATCAGGAGCGGCAGCACGACGAACCCCGCGACCGGCAGCGGACCTTTCGCCATGCAGGCAAGCCCGAGGCACACGTAAAATCCGAGGAGTGGAAGCCAAGTGCGTGCGTTGGCCGCGATCCGGTCCAGCGACACGAGTGCGAAATACCAGGCCCATGTGAATAACGCGGTGATCGTCATTTCGATCACTAACTCGCGCGACAGTTTGTGAAATTCGTTGCAGGTCATCAGCACCACTGCCGCGACAAATCCCGCGAGCGCCGAGCCGTTCGTCAATTTTCGCGCGATTAAAAACGTCGCGGCCACGGCGAGCATGCCCATGAACAACGGACCCAGTCGCATCGCAGTGACGAGACCCAGACTGAGCATTGTCCCAATTTTGCCGGTTGCGGCAATCACCCAATAAAAGAGGATGGGTTTGACGAGGCGCACTTCGCCGTTGAACTTGGGAACAATCCAATCGCCATCGCGGAGCATCTGCCGCGCGGCGCAGGCGTAACGAGCCTCTTCCGGATTCGAGATCGATTGACTGCCCAGATTCCAGCCGGCGGTCAGCAGATACAATGCGGCGGCAAGTAGAAAGTACCAGACAGCCGACGGGGACGAATGAGGAGGGGATTGGGATGATTCAAGCATTTCACACCTTCGGCCAATCGTAAAACCCCTGCGTAATCCGCTTCTTGCAGCGCAGCAATTCTGGAAAGCCGGTCAATGCTTTGCGAATCGCGCTGTACTTCGACGCGCCGTGTTTGCGCGCTTCGTGGCGCGTATTGGCTTCGCCGATGCGCTGGGGGTCCATGCCGCGATGGACGAATATCGGGATTACGTAGCGGTGATCGTTTTCGACGAGCGGCAAATCTTTCGCAAAACTGGATTTCAGAGCGGTGAAATTGCTTGCGGCGTCGCTCACGGGGCAGACCATCAGGCGCCGGATCAGCCAGTTGCCGAGCTTCGAAATCGCGATCAGCGAACCGGCGTGCTGCCGGCGCGTGCGGATTGCGTTGACTAGGTCGAGCCGGTCTTCTTCGATCGGTTTGAGCAGCACCGGAATGTCCTCGGGCTGATTCTGCAAGTCGGCGTCCATCGTCACTACGACATCGCCGGTCGCATGGCGGAAGCCGGTTTCGAAACCGCCGGTCTGCCCCGAGCGTTTTGGATTACGGACGGGCTTCAAGCGCGGATGCGTTTCGGCCAGTTTTTGGAGCAGTTCCAGGCTGCCATCGGATGAGTGGTCGTCACACGCGAGATGTTCCCACTCGCGTCCGTTTTCCTGCGCGCGCCAAGCCTCCATCGTTTTTTCGATGCGCTCGACGAGCTCCGGAATATTCGAGGACTCGTTGTGAATGGGCGTGACGACAGAGACCTTCGTAATTGGCATGGTCGCGAATTATAAATAAATCAGCATGGCGCGCACGGAAAGAATCGGAATTTGCGAATCACTCCCCTGCCGCATCGGGGATAATATCCGAGGCTTCGACTGCCGTCGGTTGGGGTACTCCGCCGATCAAATAAACCACGCCGCCGATTAGCGACGACATAATCACCACGCCGAAGAAATAAATGAACGACAGCGCCAGCGCTTCGTCTTTGTAATTCTGTCCCAACTGGCCGACCACGATGGCCGTAAAGATCGCTTCGCGCACGCCGACGCCGTTGAACGTGATCGGCAATAGCGACGCCACGGCTTGCAACGTCATCATCGAGCAGAAGACACAGATCGACAGTCCCAATCCCAAACTGCGGCCCAACAAACAGATCAAGCCGATTTCGCTGGCCTGATAAATCAGCGAGACCGCGAACGGCCAGATGAAGTGCGTGAGCGGCAAATGGTAGCTCTTGACCGCGTCGTGAAGCGGTTTCGATTTGTCGGTCAGGAACGACAATTTCAGTTTTGTGAAGACCGCGGTGACGAATGCATAAAAATTATCGTTGAAAAGCGCGATGTTCGCCAGAATGAAACCCAGGGACATCACGAGGAACGCGGGCCAGATCGGGACTTCGAAGAGCTGCTTGTAGAGCGTAGCGCGGACGGTCGTTCCCGCGATGATCGAACCCACCAGGCCCAGGACTAACAAGGCGCTTAAGCCGATGTTGCGATCCATGAAAACGGAGGCGAACGCGGCGGTTTTGCTGCCGGTCTTGCGTCCAAGAGCCACGACGCGAAACACGTCGCCGCCGATGGATGTCGGCAGGCACATGTTAAAAAACATGCCGCAGAAATAGAGGACCAGAGCATCGAAAAAACCGACCGGCCGGCCACCCATCGCCGAGAGCGCTCCCCAGCGATACGCGCACAGCGTCTGGCCGAGCAGATCGATGCCCAAGGCGGCGGCAAGCACCCATAAAGGTGTGCCCCTCATGTGTTCGACGATCATCGACCAGTTCACTTCATGCTTATGCAGCAGCAAGTAAACCAGCAATGCGCCGACGCCCAAGCGCATTAAGAATTTCCAAACAGACATCCTGTGTCCTCGGATAAACCGACACAAATCTTCCGTTTCCACGGATTTCGAAGAATCAATACAGAGTGCGCTAAGATTAAATGAAAAAAGGCCAATGGCAAGCACAATCGCCGGAGCGGCGCAGGTCAGCAAGCGGCCGTGTGGCACCGCCTTTTACGTCCCGCAATTCGCGAACTTGCATAAGGCGGAAATGAAAGTAGGAGTGTATGCACTATTTTACGATTGTTGCTTTAAGGATTCTCGATGCATTCCACAAATGTTGAATCGCGCACGATGTCAAAGGTGCTTTGGCGCCTCATTCCCTTTTTGATCGTCCTGTACGTGTTCAATTATCTAGACCGTATCAACGTCAGCATCGCCAAGCTTACGATGAGCAGCGACTTGGGTATGGACGAGGCGGTTTTCGGCAGAGGGTTTGCCATTTTTTTCATTGGCTACTTTCTCTTCGAAGTGCCCAGCAACGCGATGCTGGAGCGATTTGGCGCGCGGATCTGGATCGCCCGAATCATGATCTCGTGGGGCGTGGTCTCGACGGCATTTGTTTTTACGCAGGGTAAATGGAGCTTCTACGGCTTGCGCTTATTGCTCGGCGTCGCCGAGGCGGGCTTCTTTCCGGGCATCGTGTTGTACCTGACCTATTGGGTACCGGCCCGGCGGCGGGCACATTTCGGCGCGATTTTCATGACCTCCATAGCGATCGCAGGAATGATCGGAAATCCGCTGTCGTCGGCCATCATTGAGGGTTTGAAAGACGCCGCGCAGCTCAAAGGGTGGCAATGGGTGTTCCTATTGGAAGGCATCCCCACGATTTTCCTCGGGATAAGTGTCTTTTTGTTTCTTCGCGACAAACCCGCCAAAGCGTCCTGGCTGACTCAGGAGGAGCGCGATTGGCTGACCTCCACGATCGAGAAGGAGCAGGAACACACACGCGGCGGGCACGCCAGACACGGCTTTTTCGACGGCATGAAGAATTGGCGCGTCTGGATGCTGAGCGCTGTGTACATGTCGATCATGTTCGGATTTTATGGAATCAATTTCTGGACGCCGACGATCATTAACGACACGATGACCCGCGAATTCGCCGGCGTATTGAACGAAAACGCGATCCGAAACTACGCCGGCTGGCTTTCCGCGCTGCCATTCGTTGCGGCGATCGTCGGAATGGTGGGAATTAGCATTGTCGCCGATCGCACGGGCAAACGCCGCGAGGTTCTGATCTGCAGCGCAACGACGGGGGTGATTGGCCTGATTCTGGCTTCGTACACGCAGACCACGGTGTTGACCGTCGCAGCACTGTCGCTGGCGGCAGTCGGCATCTTCGGTAGTCTAAGCCCATTCTGGACTTTGCCTTCGTCTTTCCTGGCCGGATCGGCGGCAGCGGCGGGAATCGCTTTCATCAATTCCTGGGGTAACCTCGGTGGAGGATACTTGGGAAACGAAGTCATGGGGCAATTGAAAAAATACTATACGGGCCGAGTCGAACGCCCTTACATGTACGGCCTGCTCATTGACGCGGCCGTGTTGGCGCTGGGAGTTGGGTTGATGCTGGCCGTTCGGGTCAAAAAGGAAAGTGCCGCAAGCGAGTTCAAACCGACGCTGGATTCCAAGCCCGACATTGCGCATTAGCTTCCAAGCTGTACATTGTTATGTCACACGATAAGAATCGGCCGACCGCAACGGAACACGCACATTATGAACGCGCTTCTCCTTCACTCCTCCGACGATGTCGCCGTTCTCAAGCGCTCGGTCCAATCCGGTGCGCGCGTCGATTGCGGCGGCGCGCAGATCGTCGCGTCGCGCGACATTTCGCAAGGCCACAAGATCGCCGTGCGTGACATTGTTGCCGGCGCGCCGATCAAGAAATATGGGCAAATCATCGGTTTCGCGCGGAACGCAATCCAGTGCGGAGACTGGGTGCACACGCATAATGTGGAACTCAAAGATTTCGGGCGCGATTACGCGTTCTGCTCTGATGCTCGCCCTGTCGGATTGCATTCAAGCGACGCGATGCGGTTTTTCCAGGGCTACGCGCGCGCGGATGGGCGCGCCGGAACGCGCAATTTCATCGCGGTGATTTCCAGCGTCAATTGTTCGGCGTCCGTGTCGCAATACGTCGCTCAGCGCTTTCGAAACGAATCGTTCGCGCGTGACTTTCCGAATGTCGATGGCGTGATCGCGTTCACGCACAAGGGAGGCTGCGCGCTGCCGGCGGATGAACCGCTGCGCATGTTGCAGCGCGTGCTGGCCGGGGTCGCGCGGCATCCGAATATCTTTGGCTATGTGCTTATCGGCCTGGGGTGCGAGACGAATCAGGTCGAGCATCTCGTGCGAAATCAGAATTTGGACGCGCCTCATCCGGACGGCATCAAGCCCGAATTCATGACCATTCAACGCTCCGGCGGCGTGCGCAAAACGGTTGACGCGGCGTGCAATGCGGTGCGCAAACTGTTGCCGCAGGCGAACGCCTTGAAGCGCGTGCCGCAGCCCTTGAGCAAGCTGACGCTCGCCGAAAATTGCGGCGGTTCCGACGGCAACAGCGGCATCACCGCCAATCCGGCGCTGGGCGTCGCGTCGGACGAATTGGTGCGCTTCGGCGGCACATCGGTGCTCGCCGAAACGCCGGAAATTTATGGCGCTGAACATTTGCTCACGCGCCGCGCCGTCTCGCGCGAAGTCGGTGAAAAGCTCGTGGGATTGGTGAAATGGTGGGAGGATCACGCGCGCATGTTCGGCGCGACGATCGACAACAATCCCTCGCCCGGCAACAAAGAAGGCGGGCTGACCACCATCTACGAAAAAAGTCTGGGCGCGGTGGCGAAAGGCGGCCAGTCGCCGCTGGCGGCCGTCTACAAATATGCCGAGCCCATTACCACGCGAGGATTCTGTTTCATGGACACGCCGGGGTACGACCCGGTCAGCATGACGGGCTTGATGGCTGGCGGCTGCAACATTGGCGTTTTCACCACGGGGCGGGGGAGCGTGTACGGCTGCAAGCCTTCGCCCTGCATCAAAATCGCAACGAACACGCCGCTGTACGAACACATGATCGACGACATGGACCTCAACGCCGGCACGATCATGGACGGCACCGAAACCGTCGCGGAAGTTGGCGCGCGAATATTTGAAAAAATCGTTTCGGTCGCCAGTGGCGAAAAAACCAAAAGTGAGCAGCAGGGCATTGGCGATGAAGAATTTGCGCCATGGCACATTGGACCGGTATTTTAGACAAACTTGTTTGTTACTTTTTTGCAATAAATGGCTGACATCAGACTATAGAATCGTATGGCTACGAGTTCATCCGACGACAACTTTGCCCGAAACCTGCTCTTGTCCCGCGTGGTAACGCCGGAACAAGTCGACGCGGCCAAAGTCGAACAGCGTGCCCTCGCGCAGGCGGGCGAACTCGTTTCGCTCGCCGACGTGCTGATTCGCCAGGGCATGATCACGCCGGCCATTCGCGCCAACGTCGAAAAGATGGTGCAGTCCGCGCATGTCGGCATTCAATCGCTGGGCCAATACAAATTGCTGAAAAAAATCGGCGAGGGCGGGATGGGCATCGTGTATCTCGCGGAGGATACCGTCGTCGGCCGCAAAGTCGCGCTCAAAGTCCTGCCCAAGCGGCGCGCCTCCGACGCCGAATTCCTGACGCGCTTCAAGCGCGAAGCCAAATCGACCGGCAAGCTCAATCACGAAAATATCGTCACGGCATTCACCATTGGCGAGGAGATGGGTTTCAACTACTACGTCATGGAGTATTGCGAAGGCGAGCCGCTCGACGACGTGCTCGACCGCGATGGTTTTTTGAGCTGGGATATGGCCACCGGAATCGCCGTCCAGGTCGCGCGCGGCCTTCAGCACGCGCATGAGCACGGCATTCTGCATCGCGACATCAAACCGGGAAACATCTTTCTTACCACGAGCGGCGTTGCGAAGATTTTGGACATGGGCCTGTCCAAGAACATCGCCGACGAAGATTCCGGCTTCAACACGGCATCGGGCATGGCAGTGGGCACGCCCCATTATATTTCGCCCGAACAAGCGCGCGGCGACAAGGTCATCGACGGCCGCACCGACATCTATTCGCTCGGTGCGACGCTGTACCACCTGGTCACGGGCTCGACGCCGTTTCAAGGCTCGTCGGCCGCGGTAATCATGATGAAGCACCTTAACGACTCGCTCCCCAATCCGCAGGACATCCGCGACGATGTCCCGGAGGGCCTTTCTCAGACGATTCAGAAAATGATGGCGAAGGATCCTGGCGACCGCTACCGCGACTGCGGCGAATTGCTGGTCGATCTGGAACTGATCTCGGCCGGAAAAACGCCCGCCAGCAAGCCGGTGGAGGACATGAAATCGAGCGTCGCGAAACGCAAAGCCGTGCGCGGCGCGGCGGACGCGGCGCGTGTCCGGCCGACGGCGTTGGCTCACGTCGGAGCCTCGCGCCAACCGCATTCGTCGCGCCAGGCCGTGCTGCCTGTGTGGAGATCCAAAGTAAAATTCATTCTGGCCGGCGCCGCCGCCGTGCTGCTCTGTGCCGCCGTCTACTACTTCGCGTTTCGAACGACTGTCAAGCCAGACGAGCGCGCGGAGATCGAGAAACGCGTTCCGAATCCGGCACCAACGCCCGTGCCGAATCCCAAAACGACAGCGCCGGTGGCTGTTCGTCCGCCGCCGCGCGATCCGAAAACCGATGTTGCGGCGCCAGTGGACGAATGGATTCGGACGATTCAAAAACTTCCCGGGGAGGAACAGCTTGCGCGCGTTATAGAGGCGTTGATTAAATTGAATCCGGGTTACGAAGGCCAGCTCAACAAACGCATCGAAGACGGGCAGGTCACCGAATTGGTCATCAAGAGCGACGCCTTGGCGGACATCTCCCCGCTGCGCGCGCTGACCGCGTTGCGGAAATTGACCGTCGAAGGAATCCTCGATCCGGACAATCCGCAACGCGGACGCAACCGCATCGTCGAGCTGTCGCCCTTGAAGCACATGCCCCTGACGGTGCTGGGACTGAGCGCAACGTCCGCGGTCGATTTGTCTCCCTTGAAACACATGCAGCTCACGGATCTGGACGTGTCGGGATCCTTCGTATCCGACCTCTCCGTATTGAAAGGCATGCCGCTCAAACATCTGAGTTGCATGATCACGCCGGTCTCCGATCTTGCGCCGCTTGCGGGCACAGGTCTGGAGAGGTTGAATATTCATGCCACACCGGTAAAAGATTTGACGCCGCTCGCCGGGCACAAACTCAAGGTCCTAGTGGCCAGCGGCACGAAAATCGGCGACCTCTCTCCTTTGAAAAACATGCCGCTCGCGAATCTGGACGTGTCGGGGTCGTTTGTCACCGATCTGACGCCCTTGTTAAGCATGCAGGTCGAAAATCTGAACATCGCAAACACGCATGTCGCCGACCTCGCGCCGCTCAAGGAACTGCCGCTGTTGAAGACGATATACATCGATGTGAATGACGACGCCACGGCGGCGTTGTTAAAAGAATTGCAAGCGCTTGAGAAAATCAACGGCGTGCCGAGCGGCAAGTTTCTCAGAAGATTTGCGAGCCAGGCTGCGGAAGTGCCCGTGCCCAATGTGCCTGAAGTTAAAACCGCGATACCGGACACGAAGGCTGTGCAGCCGCCGGTACCGGCCCCGCCTCCGCCGGTGCAATTGCTTGCCGTCGATTTCAAGGACTTCGATCCGCGCAAACTGCCGCCGGGATGGCTCGCGCCGGATAAGAAGCAGCTTTTGGGCGTATTGGAAATGAAGGATCGCGGCAAGGTGTTGCAGATCGTCAACAAAGATGAAATACAGGGCAAGCCGCGACTGGAGATTCCGCTCGACATCGAAAAGATCAAAGGGCGGCAGGTGCGCTTCAGCGTCATGGCGTTCACGCCGAAAGTATTTGTCGAAGTCCCCGGAACGCCCTGGGCCAATCCCCGCATCAATCTCGAGATTGTCAAACAGAACGGCAAGACTGACGACATCGGCAGCGCGCAATTGGAAACGGGCGATCGCGACTGGAAACTGCTGACGTTCGACAAGAAAGTTCCGGCGGACGCGCAGAGCGCGAAGATTTGTTTGAAATCGTACGTGCGCGGCGAAGCGTTGTTCGACGACTTGAAAATCGACGTTTTCCCGCCGCGTCCCAAACCGCCCAACGCGGAGAATATTCTGGTTGACGAAGATTTCGAAGCGCTGGACCTGGACGATCTGCCATCGGCGGATTGGAAATTTTCGAGCCGAAAAGATATCAGCGTGGTGGAGTTCGATAAGGAACGCGGACGCGTTTTGCGGATTGAAAATCAGGACGGCAAGAGCGATCTGCGGCTTGAAATCAGGCTGAACGTCGAGAAAGTGCGGGGAAAGAAGGTGAGCGTTTCGGCGCTGATGTGTTGCCCGGAAGGCTACAAAGCGCAGGAACTGCCCCTGAACAAGCCGCGCATTCGCCTTTCTTTTTTGGACAACAGCGACGAGCGGAAAGACGGCGGACGAGTGCTGGATCCGCCCGGAAAAGAATGGAAGCGCGTCGCGTTCGAACGCGTGTTGCCGCCCGACACCAAGAGCGCAACGGTCATGCTGTGCGTGACGAACGCCGTCGCCGACGCTTATTTCGACGATTTAAGAATTGAAATTGTGCCGGATAAGTAAGGGTCTCTCGCAAAGACGCAAAGAACGGCAAAAAGGGTGTGGCCCACCCTCCCGCTTTTCTTTGCGCCTTTGCGTCTTTGCGAGAGACAATTTTCGCTATATTTTTTCGGGAACCACATAGGGCGCTCGGTACTCGCGTTTGAGCAGCTTCGTGGCTTCGGGATTTCCTGGGAACGATTCCGTGTCGGGGTCCATTGTCAGGAATTCGCCGAGTATTGCATTGGTCTTCGAGAGATCGACCAGATTCGTTTGCAGGTGCTTGCCGATCAACTCGAATGTTTCCTGCGCCACGGCGTTGCCTTTGAGCTTTTCGCGAATCGCGTCCTGCGACGCTTCTTTTCCGAGACGCAGCGAAATGTTTCCGGTGTGGCACAGCGCGCTCGACAGATGCCCGTCGAGAATGGACGCGTTCAACGTCTTCGGCGTGCGGTTCTGCACTGCGTCGATGAAGTTCTTGAAGTGATCGCCGTCGCCTTTGAATTCCTGAATCAGCTTGCCTTCTTTGTCGAACGCCTGTCCGGCGTTGTATGCGCCCATGACCAGGCTTCCGCCTTCACACTGGGTGATCACGCCGACTTTGACGCCCCTCAAATTATCCATGTCGTCCTTCTCGCCTTCCTTCACCGGTTTCGTGGGCAGGCCGCGCACTTCGAAAATCAGCGGCGCGGCGGCGTAGTCGTGGATCGTCATCATCGTGTTCGGCGTTTCGCCGTCGTCCACGTAACCGAATCGTCCGCCGATGGAAAAGACCTTCGGGCTGAGTTTGGTCTCGCCGAGAATCCAGCGCGCGATGTCCATCTGGTGGATGCCCTGGTTGCCCAGATCGCCGTTGCCGGTCTCCCACACCCAGTGCCAATCGTAGTGCAGCTTTTTGCGCGTCAACGGCACCATGCGCGCCGGGCCGCACCACTGGTCGTAATCCACGGTTTTGGGCGGTGTCTGCGGGCCATCGACTTTACCGATCGATGCGCGCCGTTTGTAGCATAGTCCGCGCACATATTGAATCTTGCCGAGTTTTCCGTCCTGTATGTATTTGACGGCCTCGATCATGCCGGGATTGCTGCGCGACTGCGTGCCGCTGGCGCAAATCTTGCCGCTGGCGGCGGCGGCTTCGACGACCTTGCGGCCTTCCCAGACGTTGTGCGAGATGGGTTTTTCGCAGTACACATCCTTGCCCGCCTGCATGGCCCAAATCGTCTGGATCGCATGTTGGTGATTGGGCGTCGCGATGGAGATGGCGTCGATGTCTTTGTTTTCGAGGAGCTTGCGATAGTCGGTGTACTTTTCGACCTTGATGCTTTTCTTGTCGAGCTTGTCGGCCGCCGCATCGACGTGTTCGGAATCGACATCGCACAGCGCGACGAGTTGGACGCCCTTCAATTTTGTATAGCCATCGATATGCGCGGCGCCGCGCCCCCCGGTGCCGACGACGGCGACGCGGATGTTTGCATTGGCACCATGAGCGCGCTGCCAGGCTGCGAGGCTGAATGCGGTCGCGGCGGCTCCGGTCATAAAGTTGCGGCGGGTGATTTTGTTCATGCGTGGAAACTCCTTGGAAAGCAACGATTCAGAAGGATGATGGATGAAGGATGAAGAATTCATCCTTCCTAATTCATCCTTCCGTTGTTGTTTAGCTCTTGTGTCTTCGCTTGCATACGACGCTGTGATGCGAAAATGCGAAGAATTTTACAAAATTGTAAACAAGTGTTTCATTTTGTTGAATTTCGTCGTTTGAGACGATTTCAGGCGATTTGAGTGATTTTCAAAACCCCTGTGTTTCGATCCCGAAGGTCATCCGTTGTATATGGACACGTTTCTTCTTTCGCGCTCACGCGCGTTTGTGTCGCGCGCTCCTTAATCCTTTTAATGAAGGAAGGTTACGGTGAAAAAAACGCAACAGACATCGAAGTGCGCGTTTTTCAAGTGCAACAAGCGTTCGAAGTTACGTCAAATTTTGAATCTATTGCGAGACCGTTCGGAGGGTTGTTCAACCGATGAATCCAAGGGACAATGCACTCCATTCTTTGATGATGTATAATCGGATAACGGAAACGCACACGAAACTATTGATTTGCCGGACGCATAACCCGTTAATACTATTTCTCCGAGCCCGCCTTCGGTGTCTTCGAATCTTTATCACTATCCGCCTTTGCCGGTGGCCGCAAAAATACGAAAAACAAGACGATGATCGCCACTGGAATCAGGATTATCCAGAGCATCATTTTATTCATTCCGCCATCCGCCTGCTGCATAACGGGGGGCTGGAGGCGTTGCGCGCGGTCGGTGAGTTTGACTTTCTCCGGATTATCCAACTCCTGCTTCATTTCGGCGACGCAGGAATAGCGGTCGTCGGGTTTGCGCGCCATGGCGTGCAGAATGATTTCTTCTATTTCCGGTGTGATTTTTGGGTTGAGTTTTTGGGGCGCGAGCGGGTCGCCCAGCAAGCGCGCGTTCATCACCGCGTAGGCGTTGGAGCCTTCGAAGGGCGTGTGGCCGGTGGCCATCTCATAGAGCATTGCGCCCAGGCTGTAGATGTCGGTGCGTTCGTCGCCGCGCTGCCCTTTAACCTGTTCGGGGGCCATGTAATCGGGCGTGCCCATCGAAGGCGAAAAACCCGCCATCGTGATTTTCTTCATGCCGGAGCCTTTGGCGATGCCGAAATCCATGATGCGCAGGGAGCCGTCGTTGCAGATCATCACGTTGTCCGGCTTCATGTCGCGATGGATGATGTTTTCGCGGCGGCGGTGCATGTAATCGATTGCGTCGGCCAGGCGCGCGGCGATCTTCACTGCGTCGTTCACCGGAAGGGGCTTGATCGTCTTGAGCAGATTGCCGAGAGTCTGTCCTTCCAGGAATTCCATGACGATGTACGGGCGGCTCTTGTTTTCGACGGGAATGATGCGCAGGATACCCGGATGGTGCATGATCTTGCCGATTTCTTCCTCGCGCTGAAAACGGCCGAAGAACGCGGGATCGCTTTCGAATTGCATGAAGGGGACTTTGACGGCCACGACTTCGTTGGTGGTTCCGTCAGTGGCTTTGAAGATCGATGCCATGCCGCTGCGCGCGACCAACTCGGTCACCGTGAACCGGCCGTCGATCACGCTGCCGGGGCCGACTTCGTGGCCGGTCGGCGGTTCGGGCAGTTTAACGTAGTACGGCTGCCCCTTATAGTAGGCGACCTGGATGACCGATTCGATGCGCACGATCTGGATCGATACATTGTCTGTCGTTCCGCGCTTGATCGCCAAGGCAATCAACCGGTGGCAGGCGTCTTCGAGCTTGGGGTAGGACTCGATTTCTTTGCAAATCTCCTGCTTGTTCACGCTGCCGTGCAGGCCGTCGGAACATTGAAGGATAATGTCGCCCTTGTTGACCGTGACGGAAAAACGGTCGGGTCCGATGGTCATGTCCTGGCCGACGGTGCGCGTAATCATGTGGCGCAATTCGCTGTTGATGGCTTCTTCTTCGGTGATCAGGCCCATTTTAAGCTGGATGCCGACATACGAGTGATCGTCGGTGAGGACTTTGATCTGGCCGTTGCGGATGAGGTAGGCGCGGCAGTCGCCGACATGGCCGATGGTGACTTCGTTGTTACGAAAAAGGCTCACCGTCATAGTCGTGGCCATTTTGTTCTCGCCGCCGTCGGCCATGCGTTTATCGTAGATGGCGAGATTCGCGGCATCGAACATATCCTGGACAAGCTGCCGGGGTGGCGTCCCCGGTTTGGCCTCCTTGAATTTTTTGAGGGCAGCCTCGACGGCCATGCGGCTGGCGACTTCGCCGTGGTTGTGGCCGCCCACGCCGTCGCAGAGTATGGAGACGGCGCCGCGTTCGAGCATTTCGTCGGGGTCGCTGGGCTTCCATTGGCCGATGAAATCTTCGTTGTGCTCCCGCTGCGGGCCGGCATCGGTCGTTTGCGCAAGGGTTATTTCCATGATGCAATCGAGTCTAACACGAAGCGTTTTTTAAAAAAGCGCCGCTGCACTCGTGCGTCTCCCGCGCTATTCTTTTTTTGCCCCTTGCAAAATGCGGGAAGCAAGCGAAGATTCGTAACCTTAAACCCGAGTAATTGCACACACTTAGTAACGACCCTAAACGCAGTGATGAGCCAGTGGAGACGCGCCAATGAGTAAATTCAATTTATTTGTACTTTCGGCGGCTTTGATCGCCGGGTTTTATGGTTCGAGCGTGAAAGCGTCGTCGATCGATCTGAGCGTGACGATGCCTTCGACTGCCACGAACCCAATCAATCCGGGCGGCACCATTGACTACACATTCAGCGCCTTGAATAACACGGTGGGCACGCCGGCCCCGCAAAATACGGTGCAGTTAACCGTCAATATGCCCACTAATTCCGGCTATATTTTGTTGAGCGTGCCAGCGGGTTGGACGTTTACCGCGCCTGCTCAGGGATCGACGGCCGCGATTATCGTGACAAACACGACTGCGGCTCTGACAAACGGCACGTCGGCGGACTTTACGTTGACCACGAAGATTGCTTCCAGCGCCGCCGGAACAGTTTCCGACGCGGTTTCCATTGCCCATACTGTAGCCAGCGGCAATACCGATCCGACTCCAGGCAACAATAGCGCAACATCGGCTAATTCCGCCCTTGTACTCGCAGCGGACATGTCCGTATCCATTGCCGGTCCCAATGCGCTCCTTCCCGGTGGCTCCAGAAATATGACGGTTACCTATACCTGTATTGGTCCCAGCGATGCACCCGCGATCAATTATATTACGATACCCGCCACTAACGGCGCAACCTTCTCCAATCTGGTCTCTACGGGCGGACCTGCGCCGACCTCTAGCACGGTCGCTGGCGGTATACAGGTAAATTACCCGGCAATACCAGTGGGCACGGTGATCACAATCACCTATACTGAAACCATTCCCGGCAATGCAGTGATTGGATCAACGGTCTCCGATGTCGTCCAAAACAAGACGTTTGCCCGTCCGCCGGATTCCAATCCCGCTAACGACACTGCTACATCGAATGCAACGGTCGTGAGTTCGTTCCCGACTCTTTCCATTAACAGCCCCGCTGTCAGCGAAGGGGATGTGGGAACGGTCAATGTGACTTTCACTGTGACGCTTTCCGCAGCCTTCGTTCAAATCGTGTCAGTGGATTTCAACACACTAAACGGCACCGGAATTGCGCCAAACGATTACTATACGCTGGCCGGGACCGTGCTCTTCAATCCGGGCGAACTCACCAAACCCGTGACGATTCAAGTCGTCTCAAATACGCTGGTTGAGGCGAACAAAACATTTTCGGTCGTCTTGAGCAATCCCGTCAATGCGTCGATTGCTCAAGGCACCGGCGTCTGCACGATCCAAAACGACGATTTTGCCGGTTCGTTGCAGTTTGCGGCCGCCACTTACATGGTGAATGCCAATGCCGGGACTGCAAATATTACGGTGACACGCACCGGCGGTATTGCGAGCAACACGTCGATCAATTACGCGACCAGCGACGGCACCGCGGTCAGTGGGCAGGATTACACCGGCACGTCGGGTGTCTTGACCTTCAATGCCGGCGAAGTGAGCAAGTCGTTTCCCATCACGCTGCTGAACAAAGTCGGAGCGCTTGCGAGCGCGACGGTGAATCTGACGCTGAGCAATCCCAACAGCGGCGCGGTGATTGTGCCGGGAGCCTCGGCGACGCTGGGCGCGCAAAGCACGGCGATAATGACGATTCTGTCGGCACCGTCAATCACCAGCGCGTTGAGCGTAAGCTCGCAGGTGGGTGCGCAATTCATTTACATGCCGACCGCGACGGGACTGCCGGTGATCACCTTTTCGCTGCCCAACCCCGCCGCGCTTCCGGCCGGGTTGACTTTCACCGCGGGATTCATAACCGGAATACCCACGGTGGTCGGTTCGTTCGCCGTTCCGTTGCGCGCGGACAACGCGAACGGTTTCGACCTTCAGACACTGGTGATCACAATCACGGCGCCTTCCGTGCCGCCGGGTTCGAGCAATTCGGCGCTGGATTCCGACAGCGATGGCTTCCCGGACGAACTGGAAATAGCCATCGGCTCTAATCCCTTCGATTCGAACTCCACCCCGCTCGGTATCAAAAACCCGCAGAAACAAGGTATGAAAAATGTAAAGTTGTCGATCAGTTTGAATTTTGCCGTAAAGGCCAGCGATTCGATCAAGCTTTCGGGAACGGTGATCCTGCCGGTCGCTTTCGCCCAATCCGGAAAGCTCGTTTACTTCGACATTGGCGGCGTTATCCGCCGGTTTGCATTGGATGCGGATGGCATATCCGTAATTGGCAGCGATACAGTAAAGTTTAAACTGAAAAAAGCGGTGGCTGGCGGAGTAAATGCGCTGGTTCCATTCACCTTGTCGATTAAAGATGCGGATATTGCGGCGTTGCTCACCGACGAAGGTCTGACCAACGGAACCTTCCGCAAAGTACCCAGAGTTGTTCCGGTGTTGCTCCTGCTCAACACCACGCTGTACAGCGCCGCGCAGAATCAGCTTTACACCGCCACGGCTGGCAGGACTGGAAAGACCAAGAATCCCTAAGCGGCTTTAACGTGCTGGGCCGCTTACTTACGTGCGCGGCTCTGATGGTATTGAACGACCGCGCTGGAAACGTCGAATGTTTTAAAATGACAAATCACAATTGACAATTGCCAAATGACAAATCCGCACGCGCCCGGTGTAGAGTCTAGCATTATGAAATCGCCTGATTCGCCCTCTCCGCAGCGTTTGCTTTCGCTGGATGCCTACCGTGGATTCATCATGCTGCTGATGGCTTCGGCTGGCTTTGAATTGACAAGAGTATCGCGCCTTCCGCAGCATCTCAACAGCAAGCTCTGGCAATTTATCGGTTACGAATGCGACCACGCGGACTGGGTCGGCTGCTCGCTGTGGGATCTGATTCAGCCGGCGTTCATGTTTATGGTGGGTGTGGCGCTGACGTTGTCCGTCGCCAATCGCCGTGCGCGCGGGGAAGGTATCGGCTGGACGTTCGTTCACGCGCTCTGGCGCTCGCTGCTGCTTGTTTTGATCGCGGTATTTCTGTCGACGGACAGCAAACAGACGCAGACGAACTGGATTTTCACCAACGTGCTCGCTCAAATCGGGCTGGCCTATCCCTTTCTTTTTCTGATCAGCTTCGCGCCGCCGCGCGGGCAGTGGCTGGCCGCGTTTGCAATACTCGCCGCGTATTGGCTCGCATTCGCGCTGTATCCGCTGCCGCCGGAAGGCTTCAATTGGAAGAGCGCGGGTGTGCCTGACACATGGGTGCATCTGAAGGGATTTGAAGCGCACTGGGAAAAGAACTGGAACATCGCGGCGCGATTCGATCAGTGGTTCCTGAATCGTTTTCCGCGCGAAAAGCCCTTTGAATTCAGCAACGGCGGATATCAGACGCTCAATTTCGTCCCGTCGCTCGTGACCATGATCTTCGGGCTGCGCGCGGGCGCGCTCTTGCGCGGCGATCTCCCCATGCCCGATAAAGTGCTGCGGCTTTGTTTCGCCGGGACCGTCGCCCTCTTCCTTGGCGACGCGATTGCGCTGGCCGGACTTTGCCCAAACGTCAAGCGCATCTGGACGCCGACGTTTGCGCTCCACAGCGGCGGATGCGTGGTATTGATGCTGGCGGGTTTCGTCGCGCTGATCGACTGGGTTGGCTGGAAGAAGTGGGCACTTCCGCTCGTCGTCGTGGGCCTGAATCCGATCACGATGTACTGCCTGTTTCAAACCATGGGCGGATACATCAAGGACAACGTAAGACGGCATTTTGGCGAGCACGCCTTCGAAATGCTCGGAACGGATTACACGAAAAGCATGGAGCGCGCTGTGGTTCTCGCGATACTCTGGCTCATCGTGTTCTGGATGTACCGGCGTAAAATCGTGTTGAGAATTTAGCGTGGTGTGTGTTCATTTGTGCGGATCGGCCGGACGCTAAAGTTGCCACAGTCAAGAGATTCGCGCCGCAATCCGAATTTTCATTTTTATTTCGCGCTTTGCAATTAAGCAATTCACATGCTTCGCAGACACCAGAAGGAAATATTGGACATCGCGCGCCGCATCAAGAGCGGCGAAGCGCGTTATAAATCGATCGTGGCGCAGGTGACGCCCGGCGGCGGCAAGAGCGTATTGCCGGTGATACTCGCCACTGAATTGCTCGGCGTGATCGCGCAGCGCATTTGCTGGGTCGTGCCGCGCAGCGCTCTTCAGGAGCAGGCGGAGCAGGCGTTCTCCGATCCTGAATTTCGCCGCATGTTGGTGCATAAACACCTGATCCGCGCAAGCACGAACGAACGCGATCCCAGCCGCGGACTGGCCGGTTATGTCACGACGTATGCCGCGCTGTCCGTCGATGAAAAGAAGGAGAATCTGCGCGAGTTTTCGGAGCGCAAATACATCCTCGTGCTCGACGAACCGCACCACATCGCCGAACGCTCCGCGTATGAAAAAGCCGTCGCGCCGCTGGTCGAACGCGCGGCGCTGACGCTCTATATGTCCGGCACGCTCGAGCGCGACGACGACCGCCGCATCGCGTTTCTCCCCTACAAAGCGCGCAGCGAGGACGGCCAATTCGGCCATCTGATCGACATACGGCACACCGGCGATCTGGCGGTCGTGCAGTATTCGCGCGTCGATGCGCTGGTCGAGCGGGCAATCATTCGACTGACGTTCAACCACGTCGATGCCGCCGCCGAATGGGTTGACCGCAACGGCGAAAAACAGCGCGTGAAAAGTTTGGAGTCCGCGGGCAAGAAGAGCCACGAAGCGCTCTGGACCGCGATCTCCACACAGTTCGCTCACGCGCTCATCGACCGGACATTGGACGACTGGCGCAAGACCAAGCGCGAGAATCCGCGCAGCAAATTGCTGATCGTCGCCGCGCGCCAGAATTTCGCCAAGCAGTATGCCGAATATCTGAAACTCAAAGGCGTTTCATGCGGCATCGCGACAATGGACGAAGGCCCGGAAGCGATGGAGGCGATCCACCGCTTCAAGTCGCTCGACGCCAAACGCTTTGACGCGCTCGTCACGGTGCAGATGGCCTACGAAGGCCTCGATTGCAAGCCGATCACGCACATCGCCTGCCTCACGAACATCCGTTCGAAGCCCTGGATTGAACAGATGCTGGCGCGCGCCACGCGTTTCGATCATGGCGCGGGGCCGTGGGACAAACAGGTTGCGCGCGTGTTCCTGCCCGACGATCCGCTGATGAAAGTGATCATCCGGCGCATCACGAAGAACGACGAAAATTTCATCGCGCAAAGGAAAGAGCATCATGGCAACGGATCGACCGGCGCGGGAAAGCCGGTCGAAATCACGCCGATGGGGTCGAGCGTCAGCAGCGAACGCAACAGCGAATTGATCAGCGACGAGGAACGCCGTGCGCTGGAAGACGCGATCAAAACGGCGGGCATCGTCGGGGTGACGCCGATTCAATTGAAGAAGGCCATCGCGCTGGCCGGTTACAGCCACGCGACTGAGCTGAAGACGCATTTAATGATGCAGCTCACGCCCAGCCAGGAAGAGGAAAAGTTGCGCGACCAGATCGAGCGGCACGTCCGCGACTATTCGCGCAAGACGGGCAAAGAGCCGCGCAAAATCAATGCAAAGATCGTGGAAAAATTCGGCAAATCGCGGACGAAAATGACGCTGGTGGAACTGCGCCGCGTGTGGGCGTGGATTCAGGCGGCGATGCCGGTGACGATGTTGTTTGGGAATTGAGCGGGAACCGCCATGTTGACAGTTGTCTTTTTTCGAGGTACGATGCGACCATGAGTGCAACCATCGATTCAATCACGCATGACGCTCTCGTTCTTCCGCCGGACCAGCGGCTGACTCTCGCTTGCCGGCTTCTCTCCAGCGTCGAACCTGAACCAGAGCCCGGTGCGGAAGCCGCGTGGCAAGCCGAAATAGTCGCGAGAATTGCGCGCTACGACGCGGGATTGACAAAAACGATTCCCGCCGACGAGGTTTTCGCGCGGCTGCGGCGCGAGCTAAAGAAATGAGCGCGCTTGAGTTTCTTCCTGAAGCTTTAGAGGAGCTTAGCGAGATCGCCGCTACTTTGAATCAAAGCAGCCAAATCTCGGCGCGCGCTTTCGTGACGAAGTTGCGGAGGTGTGCGGCGCGGTGCTTCAACATCCTCATTCTGTGGCGCGAACGCGAGGGTAGCTATCGGCGGGTAAACTTTCCAGTCTTTCCGTACTATCTTGCCTATTTTGTTCGCGGGGAGCGCATCATTATTGCCGCCATAGCGCACGCAAGCCGACATCCCGATTTTTGGAAAAGCCGCTTCCCATAAATTCTGCCCTGCATGGCAATCGTTGTTGCAGAAATTCAGGCGGCGATGCCGGTGACGATGTTGTTTGGGAATTAAATGGAGCTTGATAAACCCACGGGGCGGCGGGTTGATGTACCGCCCCGTGGCTCAAACTCTCGTTTAGGACGCCAACCCCAATTCCTTTGGATTCGGGCCATACTGATTTTCGCCCGGTGTGCCTTCTAGGATCATCCAGTATAACACAACAAGCCCTACGCATGGGATGAGACAAAGCAGCAGCATCCATCCGCTGCGGTTTGTATCGTGAAGCCTGCGAACACCCACGGCAATGCTGGGAACCAGCACCGCCAAGGAATACACCTGTGCAAGAAGCGGCGGCAATTTCAAAAGTCCGACGATAAAACCGATCGCGAAGGAGATGATGATATTAAACAGCACAAACATCCAGTATTCCATGCGCCGAGCCCTTCCGTCGAACACGGCGTACTTTTTCAATACATCGAGATACCAATTCATGTTGCTCTCCTTTGTTGTGGGTGGCTGTCCACCTGCCGGTTTTTGGAATCGAGCCTTTAAATTAAATTTAGTCGAAAATTCGGGACTGCTTTCAACGCAATTGTGCGGCTATGATTTTAACGCGGGGCATGAAATCTCCCTTGTTGAGGCCATGTTTGCGTTGTGAACAAAGCACATAGCCTATAACTTAAAATTGAAGTGGCGAAACGGATGAACTATATCTAGCGGATGTCCCATACGATGGCAAACTCAAATCCGAATTTCAGCAATTGCGAATAGCAGCCAGCGCATCGACATTTCGAGTCCGGAACGGTGTAGATGACGGTGTCTTTCTCTTGAGGAGCTTCGAATGCAAATGTTCGTGATGAAATTTTTGCCCATGCTGGTTCTGCTGGTTTCGGCGTGCACATGCCGGGCCGAGGACAAACCGGACGTTAAGCCGCCCGTTGCAAAGGAAGAGCCCAAAACGCCTCCCGCGTTGACGCACTACATGGGCCGCGAAATTGCGCAGACCATGCACTACACGGGCGCGCCATGGCTGGTGCGCGAGTCGCGCGAGCGGGAAGAAGAGTGTTCGACGCTTTTGAAATGCCTGAACCTGAAGGCCGGCATGGTCGTCTGCGACATGGGCTGCGGCAACGGTTTTTACACGCATAAAATTTCACCGCTGGTCGGCGAAACGGGCAAGGTGCTGGCCGTCGATATCCAGCCTGAGATGCTGGAGTTGCTCAACAAGCGCGCCGAAGCCGCAAAAGAAAACAATATCGTCACCGTTCTCGGAGCGGTGGACGACCCGAAGCTTCCCGAGGGCAAAGTGGACCTGGTGTTCTGCGTCGATGTGTACCACGAATTCGACCATCCGGTGGAGATGCTGGCCGCGATCCGAAAAAGTCTCGCGCCCGGCGGCCGCATGGTGCTCGTCGAATTCCGCACCGAAGATCCCAAAGTGCCCATCAAGAAGCTCCACAAAATGAGCAAAGAACAAATCCTGAAAGAGATCCCGCCGAACGGCTTCAAACTGGTCGAGCAATTCGACAAATTGCCCTGGCAGCATGTGATGTTTTTTGAGAAGGATGGGAAGTAGAGTTCACACGCAGCGAGAAAGACTTTTCCGGCATTCCATGTCTGGAATTCGCCAACTGGCCGAACCCTTAGATTATGAAAATCGCAGATTTTGTTGGCTATGCGTTTCCTGCACTAATCTTCTTCATTGCAAATATCGGCATCGCCGGCGAAGCCGTCAAAAAAAAGCCGCGCTGCGAGGAAATGGACTACGGCCCGTTTCTGACCGCTACCTGGGGCGAAGGGAAGGACAACTTCACGCCCAAAGGCGTCGCCGTTCGTCTCAGCCGCGAGCCGCTTGCGTATATGATCTTCGACACCGAATTGCTGCGCGTCTCCGCCGCCTGGACGGGCGATTTTACCGATTTTCACGGCCTGCCGTTCATCGGCGGCTGGGGCATTGCTCGCGGGCCGAATGTAAAGGGGAGTGTGCAATTTTCGACCCGCCCCGGGCCCGGTTGGGCGGACGCGAACGGATCGTTCAAGGACGCGCGCAAGTCGCAAGATGGCCCGCTGCCTAAAGAACAGGCGCGTTACCATGGCATGTATCTGCACGGCGACAAAACGATTTTTAGCTATCGCGCCGGCGATTGCGAAATTCTCGAAATGCCGGGGTACGAGAAAGCGGCAGACGGCACAGCGTTCTTTACGCGCACGCTCAACTTGAGCGGCTCGGCGCGCGCGTTGAAACTTTTGATCCTTGACGACGCAAGTGTGAAGTCCGAGAGCAAACCGGACGCGCCGGCTTATGTGCTCACTGGAACCGACTTTGAAATTCATAGTTTCTGGTTTGGAGATATTAAATCGGCGCGCTGGGAGCTTATTGACGGCCACCTTTCGTTGAGTGTGCCGTCCCATGCCGAGCCGTGTTCGGTTAAAGTTTGCACGAGTCGAATCGCGGATAAATCGAAGTTTAAAAAAAGTCCGAGCTACACCCTTGCCAAGCCCGAGAAACTCGAGCAGCTCACGCACGGCGGCCCCGCGCATTGGACCGCGCCGGTTGAAACGAAAGGCGTTCTTTCCAAGGACGATGGCGCGTATGTGGTCGATACCGTGACGCCGCCCGACGACAATCCGTGGCATTCGTGGATGCGTTTCGGCGGGCTGGATTTCTTCTCCGATGGCCGCGCGGCGCTGACGACATGGAGCGGCGACGTGTGGATCGTTTCGGGGATTGATGAGACGCTCGAAAAATTGCAGTGGAAGCGCTTCGCGACGGGGCTGTTTCAGCCGCTTGGATTGAAGATCGTCCACGATGAAATCTTCGTGCTTGCGCATGGGCAGATCGTCAAACTTCACGACCTCAATCACGATGGCGAAGCCGATTACTACGAGAGTTTCAATAACGATTGCGCTGTCACGATCAACTACCACGAGTTTGCGAATTGCCTCGAAACCGACGCTCAAGGCAATTTCTATTTTCTGAAAGGCGCGCCCGCTCTCGCCGGACGGAAGGATTTTGAACGCTATTCGGCGCAGAGCGGCTGCCTGGTGAAAGTGTCGTACGACGGTTCGACACTCGAAAATATCGCCAGCGGATTTCGCGAGGCAAACGGGCTGTGCATTTCGCCGGAGGGCGACATTTTTACCACGGACAACCAGGGCAACTGGATGCCCGAGTGCCCATTGAGCCTCATTCTAAAAGGCGGATTCTACGGCATGTTGAATACTTCGTTTGATGGCAATCCACCGCTGCGTGCGCCGTCCCTTCTCTGGTTTCCATACAACGTCGACAAGTCGTCCGCGACGCCGGTTTGGGAGAGTAGTGAAAAATGGGGGCCATTCACAGGGCAGATGGCGATGACGTCGTACGGCATGTGCACGCTTTTTCACATCATGCTCGACCGCGTAAATGGCAAGATCGAACAGGCGGCAGCAGTGCGATTTTCGCTGGTGTTTTCAAGCGGCGCGATGCGCGCGCGCTTCTCGCCGAAGGACGGTCAGCTTTATGTCTGTGGCATGAAAGGGTGGGGGACGTCGGCGGCAAAGGAAGGCTGCTTTCAGCGTGTGCGCTACACCGGCAAACCGGCGAACATGCCCGTTGAATTTCATTTGATCAGGGGCGGCGCGCGGATCGTGTTCACCGATAAACTCGATCCCGAAAGCGCCGCCGATGTGTCCAACGCTGGCGCGGAAATGTTCAACGTGGTCGCAACGAAAGAATACGGCTCGGCGGAATATTGGGTCACGGCACCGCAGACAAAAGGACGCGAATCGCTTGAAATCAAAGCTGCAAATCTGCTGAGCGATGGGAAGACGATTGAGTTGAAAATCGACGGCATGAGGTCCGCGACCAATTTGGTTATTAGATGCAAGTACAAGTTTGCCGGCGGTTCGACTGTTGCGCGCGAAATCGACGGGACGATCAACACGTTGCCGTGAGCGCGCTGGATTCGCTGCTTGCCTAAGAAATCTCCAAAATTTGTGTAAGAAATTTGCCCACAATTCTTATTGAAGCTAAACAGCGCGCACGATCCCGGCGATGCGATGGACGCTGACATGCGTGAACTTTTTCAACATAATTTGTGGAGCCCATTCCAATGGATCGAAAACTCGTCGTCGAACCCGCCGAAGCTGTTGCCCACGGTATGCCGCCTGTGCGAATCGCTCTGGACCTTGGCAACCTGCCGGTAATGGCGCGGACATTTATTAATCCCAGGATGTACGCCGCGGTGATCGGGCCGCCCGGCGGAATACTGTTTTTTCGAATCTTTTCGGTGCCCCGTGTGATTGAGGATGGCGACGCGCTCGAGGCGCTGATTCGCGATATCTATTCGGACGAGCAGAATTTGAGCCTCGCCGTGCGCGGCGAAATGGAAGTTCAAGGCGAAATCCGCATGACTCAACTTTTTTTCACCGGCACCAGCATGGCGGCGTGTGCGAATTGCGCGATGATCGTTTCACCGCCTAGCCATGGGGCATCAGCGCCGGGAGTATTGTTGATTTTCGGACACAGCGGCACGCCGGATTGGATTGACGATTGTCTGGCCATTGCCAGCAACGACACGCTTGGCCAGATTCTCGAAACGCTGCAACTGGATCTGGCGGTGGATCCGTCGGCGTATGGGACAGCCACGGCAAGCGCAGGTTCGAGCGCCGAACAGGGCGACTTGCGAAAATCGAACGAAGCCAGTAACGATAAACCGAAATCGGAAGCGCCTCCGCGCGCGCAGCCTCAAGGCGTTGCTCCGGAGTTGTTAGTGAAATACGTCGACGAAATTCGCGAGACGCTCAAGCGCATGGGGTGTTGGAGCGAGGGAATGCCCACGGGCCAATCCATGGCCACGTGGACGCCGTTGCAGCAGCGGATGTGGTCGGTGCAGGCAACGCTGCAAGCAATGGAAGGCACGATCCGCGGAAGCGCGACGGCCAATCCCAGCCAGCCGATTTTCGGGATCGTCGAGGCTCTCGGGAATTTGAAACGCATGCTGATTAATACGGCGGGAGCGGAAGAGATGGTGAAATTGCTGGAGCGCGGTCCGCAGGCGTGATAAAAAAGCAGACACGGAGACAAGGAGACAGGGAGACAAGGAGAATGAGTGACGGGGAATTGGTTCGTTTCTCCTTGACTCCCCTTCTCCTTGTCTGCCGTTTAGAGGGGATGCATGGATTTCACTCAGGCTATTCGCGAGCGGCGCGAGCGGGGCGTTTTGCGCTCGCTTGCGGTATTGGAGGCGTACGATGCCTCCGACGCCGCGACGCGCGCGACGCTGCTGCAGATTGCTGCAAAAACGTTGAGCGACGCTCGGGTGACGGGGCGGTTGATTGCCCTGCTGGCGTGCGAGCAGGATCAAGGGCAGCGGCAGCGTATTTTGACGCATCTGGCCGAACTTGATTTTCGCCAGGTGCCGCGGAACTCCGACTGCATCGCGCATTTGTTGAACTGTCTTCAGCAGCCGGACACGCGTGAATGGGCGCTGTATTGTCTCGCGCGCATGGCCCCGCGCGACCCGCAAATCGTCGCACCGTTGATTGCGGCGTACCGCTCGCAACGACACGATAAATTCGCGCGGCGCATCCTTGCCAGTTTGCTGCTCCTGGGAAACCCGTCGGCTGAATTGCTTGCGTTTTTCGCGACGCTGCTCGATGAAGTAGACGAAGACTTCAAGATCTCACTCGTGAATCAGTTGCTCGCGCAGGACGCGCTCAATTCCGACGCGTTGGAAAAACTGCTGGCGCCCTCCGAGCCTTCGTACATCAAAGTGCAGGTGCTCGATCATCTCGTCGATCGCTCAATACTGTTGGAGAAGCCGGCGGTCGAACTGCTGCGCCGCGATCCGGATCCGCCGTGCCGTTACGCGGCGGCGTGGGCATTGACCGAGACTGGCGCGGTGTCGCCGGAGGCGTTCGATGCGCTTCTGCAAGCGGCCGGCAGCGATCCGGACGAACGCGTGCGCGAATTTTCGATTGGCACATTTGAACATACTCTCGCGAAGACGCCCAGCGCGATTACAGGGCTGCTGAACGGCCTGAGACTCGAAACATCGCTGCCGCGCGCGTCGTTGATTCTGAAACTGATCGCGCCGCACGCGTACCGCGATCCGCAAATTGTCACGGCATTGGAGTCGATGCTGGAAGGCAATTTGCAAACTGACATTGCACTCGAAATGTACGCGCTGCTCGGCGTGCTTGCGCCGTGGAACGAGAGCGTGCGGAGTTGGCTGGTGGATGCATTTTCGAGAGAGAAAGAGGATCGGATCAAGGTGGCGATTCTGCGCCCGCTTTCGAAACTTCTTGGCGAGGATTCGCGAATTTCAGGCCTTTGTGCCGATGCCATCAAACTTCCCGATCCGGAGATTCAACAGTGGGGTTTGCAGGCAATATTGCTCTTGCCGCACACGCCGGAGAATGCCACGGCGATTGTCGATAGCGCGTCGCTGCTGCTGTCGCCGGATGTCGATCTCGATTTGCGCGTGAGGCTTGCGCAGAAGCTTGCGTTGCTGCCGCAGAAATCGGCGGCGCTGCTCAATCGCCTCAAAGAGGTGGCGGCCCAATCGCGCGATTCGCAGTTGCGCAAGATTTGCGAAGAAGTGGGCAACAACGCGCTGACCGACAAGATCGGCGCGCCGAATGCCGATGATGCGACGGTGGACTGGGCGGAGTGGACGCACCGGGCAGAAATTGAGCATCGCGCAGACGGTATTTTTCCAGCGATGTATGAGCATTACGACGACGATCCGGCTGCGGCGCGGCGCGTCCTTAAAGCGCTGTTGAATCCGCAATGTTCGGCGAGTCTTTATTCGTCGTACGGTTACGATGTCAGCGATCACAGCATTCTCAGTTTGCTCGACCGAAAGAATGCGATCGACGACGATATATCGCGTTTCTGCATCGGGCGCGTGCTGATCCAGGACGCCGGTTCGCCCAATGGTTACCTTGAATTTCTGCCGTCGAATCCGGCATTTGGCCCGCTAAAGGACAGCCTCTGGCCGATTATCGAAAAGCGCCAGGACGCGAATGCGGCGCTGTTGCGCAGCCTGCTGGTTTCAGCGCATGGCGACGAAGACGCCGCGGCAAAGGCGCTGTCGGCGCGAATCGCGACGATTCGCGGTCCGGACGCGCTGCTTCCGTACATTCGGCTGTTGAATGAAAATTTAGGCTGGCCGCCGTCGCGCGAGTTACTGATTGGGTTATCGACGCATCCCGATTTGACGGGCGATGGGCTTGTGACCGTGGCCGGCGCGCTGAAGAAATTGGGTGTCAAAGGACAGGTGCCGGGCGCGCAAGCCGTGCAGAAACAAGGGCCGGGGTTCGCCGATGATTGATGCCGATGAAGCTCTGAATTCAGTGCTCGCATCCGATCGCCCAACGGCGCAACGCGTGGAGATGCTCCATTCGCTGCGTGAGGAATTGCGCGGCGAAAAAGCGATTTTGACTCTGCTGGCGGCGGCACAGGCGGAGAAGACGCTCGATTTGCGGCGCGCGTTTTTCGAATTCGCGGCTCGCAGCGACATCACACGCATCAGCGACCGCGCGGCCTACATCGACGGCTTTCTCTATTTCGCGGCCATTGAGGAAGAAGCGTCGTTGCGCCGCACCGCGCTGTCCCGGCTCGGAGAATGGAGCGCGCAGAATGCGGCGATTGAAGACGTGTTGGTTGAATCGCTGCTCTGCGAACTGGACGTCGAGATTCAACGCATCTGCATCGCCGGCTTAAAAGACTGCGTGCGGCTGAAGCCGGAGAACATGCAGCGGCTGCTCGAGTTCCTGTCGCAATCGCCGGCCCAGTTGCGCGGCAGGCTGATTAAGTTGCTCGTTCGATTCGATGCCGACACGGTGCAGGCGGCGCTGGTTCATTTGCTGGACCCCTCCGAACGGAACGAAATCCGCGTTCACGTGCTCGACGAACTGGCGAATCTTCCGCGGCTTGACGCACCTACGCTCGAAGCGCTGCAAACATTCATAGTGAACGAACCGGATGCCGATCTTCAGGCGCGTGCGATTGCGATTTTGCGCGACTCGAAACAGATCGATGCGGAATTGTTTCAAATAGTCTTCAATCTTTTCGCGCGGTTTCCAGACCGTACCGACTTGATCGAAGCGATGCGCCACCGGCTCGCGTCGTTTCCCGAGCTGATAACAAAATTGGGAGATTTTTTCCGAAGCGTGCGTTCGGCGCAAACGCGTGTGCGGATTGTTCAGATGCTGGACCGCGCCGAGGCCGTGCCATTTTTTATTGAGGCATTGAGCGATTCGAATTGGCAGGTTCGCAGAGCCGCTGTCCAATGCCTGGTGCGGCATCATGCGGGTCATGCCGCGGAGATTGAGCGCGCGGTCATCGGCGCGGCAGGCGCAGAGAGCATTGTGACGCTGCGCGAAGCGATGGCGGGCGTGTTTACATCGCGGAACCACCGCGACGCCGCGATTGACCGCGGACTGCTCGAGTGGATGGATCACGAGACGGAACCGCGCGTTGAGCGCGTGCTGGCGCGCTCGCTTGCGGCCATTCCGCCTTCGAGCGACAGCGACGGGGCGCTGATACGGGCGTACCGAAAAATTCTGCTCGATCCGGCCTTCGACGAGTTCGATCCTGCGGCGCACCGCGACGAACGCGGCCGTGGTGAAAATCAAATGCTGGGCGGCGGGTCGACGTGCCGCGAAGAGATCGTGGCGCAACTTCGCAACTTCGCGTTCAGCGATTCGCCGGAATTGGCGCAATGTCTGCGCACGCTGCTGTGGCGCACGGGTTCGATAGAGGAAGTGGACGAACTCTACGCGCGATTGCGCGAGCTGGAGCCCGACGTTCGAGCTCACGCCGATTTGATTCTGGCGCTTTTCTTCCGCTTCGTCGGCGAATATCCGCGCGCGCCATTGGACAAATGGGTCAACGACTTTCAAACGCTCGCGCCGTCCAATCCGGTCATTCGCGCGCAGATTCCGTACATCGTGAAATTGACGGGCGCGACGTGGCTGGACAGCAGCGCCGACGCGGTGGACCGGAAATCGATGGTTCTTTCCGGATTGATGGAACAGATTCGCCGCGACAACTGGATCGAAGCCGGCCGTCTGTTGAGAGAATCGTGGGAGAGCCGGAGCATTCGCAAGAGCGACATGATTCTGTTCTTCAAAAAACTGCTGCGCAAACCCGGCGAAGAAGGCCTGATGCAGTCGGCGCTCGTGATGATGGCCAAAGGCGGCGTGACGACGCCAGATATTCTGGATCTGGGTTTCGCGTATCTCGACGAGTTTCCGCGCGGCGGCACTTACACGCACATGATCTCCGAGTTTCTTCAGGGCAAGAATCAGGATTCGACGCCGATGCGCTCGATCGGCGAGGTTCGCGTCGATCTCGAAGCGGCGCGGCAGCAGGATCCGCATTATCGACAGGGCGTGTTCGAGGCGTTCAATCAGCGCGGCTTGAACCGTTATTTTCGGCTCATGCCGGAAGAAATGGAAGCGCCCCCGCCGATCACGAATTGGAACGAGTGGGAATATGAGAAGTGGGCGGGCAAGGGCATTGAGTGGTCGATAGCCAGCATGTTTCTGGCGCTGAAACCGTTTGAGCGCATTGCGGAATTGCTGGCCGCGCCGCCCGATCCCGCCGAGACGCGCGGGCGTTCGATTCACTATCTGCTGCTGCTGTGGCTCTGGCAGAATCCCAACGACGGCTTGCCGCCGAATGTGCTGGACGCGCTGCTGCGCGGTATCGGCGCGCTGTTTCGGAACACGGCTGAAAGGCGGCCGTTCGTGCTGCTGCGGGATCGCGCGACGCTGGTTTTCCGCATGTATTGGACGCGCCAGATCAATTCTCAGACGCACGGCCGGGCGGTTGCGCCGGATCTGGCGGAGCTTGCGGCTGAAATTTACGCGGAACTTTGCGCAATCAGCGGACAGTTCGACACGGACGACAAAAATCGCTTTCCCGCCGTTTTCCCGGAGATGCTGCAAGGCTTGAGTTCGGCGCATTTGAAGGCGTGCTGGCGATTTGACGATGCGGTGTGGGAACGCTTGTTCAAACAGTATTTTGAGACCGCCGACGAAGAGACAAAAGCGCAGGGGATTTACGACAGCGCGCTGCTGGCGGAAACGGAAGCGCGTTTTGACGACGCGCTGGCGTGCTACAAAGAACTGCTCAGTACGATGTCAAAATCGGCGCTGGTCAAGCAGCTCGGCAGCACGGTAAAGTACAGCATGGCCGATTGCGATCCGAATCGAAAATCGAACCCAGCCGATGAAAACATGGCAAAAACGCAGCATGACTTTATGCTGGGGCAGATTCAAAAGAACAAGATTGATCAAGCGTTGCGAACACTGGACCGGCTGATGAAACGTTTTTGGCCGACGGCGTATTTTAAAGAGCGGCGCGCGGAGTTCGTTGTGTTGCGCAAGGATTTGGCTGGGAAAGTCAGCGGCGGCACGACAGGGTGATTTGAACATTGTGTCAGGGAGCGACCATTAATAAAGGAGTGCACCATGGGTTTGATTGAAAAGCGAAAATTGAAAGAACTGCAGGACACGATCGTTCCGGCGCGCACGGCGGAACTGGCTGAAATTACTGGCGTGACAATTCAATACGACGTCAAATGGGACAGCTTTGGGGACGATATAGAGGCGTTGAATTTCTTCGACAACCTCGCGTTTCACCGCATCAACATGGCATTTCGCATGATCTGCATCGACGATATGTCCAGAGAAGCGGTGCAGGAAGGCGTCCATACGATCTCGTTGGAAAATGTGAAAGACAAGGCGGACAATTCCATTTCGTTTGCGGGCGGTGTGCTTGAAATGCGCTGCGCCTACGGTCAACGGCTCGATGGCGTTATACAGGAGTATGAGATCAAGAAAATCCTGGAGGCGGGGCTTTAATTTGGGAGGTCACTGCGACGCGCTCAGGCATTCGTCCAGATAGCCGCGCGATTTGTTGATTGCTGCGGTGACTTCATCGACGGTGGGGAGAATGGGGATGCCGCGCGGCGTCGGGTGCATGAGAACTTCGACGAAGCCCTGGTAATTTATTTTTCGCAGGGCGGCGGCGACCGGTTTGTAATCGAGCCCGCCGCCGAATCCCGGCATCTGCATCATCTCTTCGTTCTTGGGCAATTTCTGCAGGAAGCCCTTGCCGTGTTCCTGCGCGTAGAAAAAGGCCAGATTTGGGCCGATGTCGGCGATCAGCTTGGGAATCTCGTCGCTGTGTGCGGCAAGGTGATGCTGCGCGAAGGCGATTCCCAGTTGGGGCGATTTGTTCAGCTCCGCGAAATAGCGCATCGAATCCAGCGAATACAACATTTGACTGGAGTGGTTTTCGATGGCGATGCGCACGCTGGCTTTTTCGGCGGCTTCGATATGCGGCTTCATTTTTTCGAGGAACTTTGCAACGGCATCGCGCGCGGCGGGGCCGGACGGTTCGTTGGCTTCTTTGTCGCTGCCGGTGACGATTATTTTCGCTGCCAATTGAGCGGCAAACGCGATGTCATTTTGCAGATGAAACGGCCCCGCCGAATAGCAGGTGAGCATGCCGACTTCGGCGCGATGCTTGCGCAAGAGTTCCTGCAATGCGGCGAGTCCCATCGCGTCGGCTTGTTCGCGCTGATCGCCGTGCGGTTTGCGCCAGAGATCGATTTTCGCCTTGCCGGTCTTTTGCAGTTCCGGAAGAATGAGGTCGAGCGCAAATGTGCCGTACATCGCCGACGCGAGAATATAGTTGAAATGAAATGACGGCGGCGGATCGTCCGCTTTCAGGAATGGGATCGCGAGCGCGGCCGACGCGCCGCAGAACAATCCGCACGCTTCGCGGCGGGTGATTGGATTGCGCGACGGATAAATCATGGCGGTTGGTGCTCCTTAATGAGTTCGTTTGACACTGCGCGTCTTGAACAATACACCGGCCGATGATTCGGTGGGACGAACGCGCAAAATCGCACGCACGCAGTTGACACGGAACCGGTTTCTATTGCACAATAGCGCGCATGACTAATACATTCTCTCACAGCATTTCGCGCGGCGGGTTGATGCTCGTTGCGATTTTGTTTTTCACGGCGGGGTTGCGCGCCGAAGAGGCCGCGCCCGCTCCGGTGATTGCGCCCAAGTTGCAACTGTTCGTGGATAGCCACTCGCTGGCTGGCGCCGTGACGCTCGTTGCGACGAAGGATAAAATCCTGAGCCTTGAGGCCGTCGGTTTTGCGGACATCGGCGAGAAGAAGCCGATGAAAACCGACAATATTTTCTGGATCGCGTCGCAGAGCAAACCGATTACGGCGGCGGCGTTGATGATGCTTGTTGACGAAGGCAAAGTGAACGTCGACGATCCGGTCGAAAAGTATCTGCCGGAATTTAAGGACCAGCAGGTGCTGGACGGGCCGGACAAGGACCACAATACGCTGCACGCGCCAAAGCATCCGATCCTCGTGCGGAATGTGCTGTCGCACACCAGCGGGTTGCCGTTTGCGTCGCCGATGGAAAAGCCGACGCTTGATCTCGAACCCTTGAGCGAGCGCGTGAAGAGCTATGCGAAACTGGCGCTGAATACCGAACCGGACACCAAGTACGCCTATTCGAATGCCGGGATCAATACGGCGGGGCGGATCATTGAAGTCGTCAGCGGCATGGCGTACGAAGAATTTTTGCAGAAGCGTCTCTTCGATCCGCTGGGCATGAAGGACACGACATTCTGGCCGAATGAAGAACAGATCGCGCGCATCGCGAAATCGTACAAGCCCAACAAAGAGAAGAACAATCTTGAAGAGATCAAGATCGGCCAGCTTCTCTATCCATTGAACGACAAGAAACGCCAGCCGATGCCGGCGGGTGGATTGTTTTCGACGGCGGCGGACGTCGCACGATTCTGCCAGATGATTCTCAATGGCGGCGAAATGGGCGGCAAACGGTATCTGTCCGAAGCAGCGATCAAGCAGATGACGAGCAAGCAGACGGGCGAATTGAAAGATGGTTATGGTTTTGGCTGGAGCACTGGCGGCGGCGGGTTTGGACATGGCGGCGCGGAATCAACCAACATGAATATCGATCCCAAAAGCGGTCTTATTTTAGTCTGGATGGTGCAGCACGCCGGCTATGCAGGGGACGGCGGCAAAAGTCAGGGCGTTTTCAATGAAGCGGCGCGGGCACTGGCGAAATAAGTCATCCATCATCCCCTCATCTTTTGCCGGCTTTGGACTTGGCCAGGCACGCTTTGCAAAACGCGGGACGCTTGGGGTCGGGTTTGAATGGGACGGATGTTTCGATGCCGCAGGACGAACAGTTCACGCGGAATTTTTGGTGAAGTGCCGAGGTGTCGCCTGAGTCTGCGCGTTCCGTCTCTGTCGAGGTAGGTTTTTCGTTCGCGGCGTCGCGCGAGTTATAAGCGTCAGCCGACGCGGGTTTGCGCTTTGCGCGGCACGTCTTGCAGCGGCGCGGCGGGTTCCAACCTTGCTCCTGATAATACAATTGTTCGCGCGTCGTGAATTCGAATTCCGCACCGCAATCCACGCACCTGACCATCACGTCCTGAGCCATTTTAAAATAGTCCTGAGTCCCGAGAGCTAGACGGTGATCGAGCGTGGAATTTCAATATTTGCGAAAAATTCCAACGCCGAATTGCTAGAGCCGCGCATGTCAGTAAGCGGGCGTAGCGGCTTGGCCGCTTACGGCTCTGGGTGCGTGCTTTTTTAATCGAACAGATTGATATCCGCGCCGCCCAAACCGCCGTCGACATGCGATGGAATACCTGCCGCGTCCTGTTCCAGCATGGCGTCGGATGCGACGGGACCGGCGTGGTCGATGTGCGGGTCGAGTTCGTGCAGATGGGATGCGCCCGCTGCAACGACCTGCTCCGCAGCCAACTTCTCACGTTCGATCTTGTGAATCTTGTGGCAGGGCGAACAGAAAATCGGACGGGTCGGGTCTGGTTCGAAACTCACAAATGACTCGGCGCCGCAGCGGGCGCAGACGATAGGAATGCGCGCTCGCCGCCCACGCCCCCCGCGATCGTGCGATCGTGGAGGTTGCGCGTCGCCATTCGCCGAGACATGTGCCGGCGCGGCATGGCCGCCTTCCGCTGCGAGCGGGACTGCCGGCATGGGCGCATCCGCCGCGCGCACGTGCGCATCCGAACGCGGTCTCGACTCCCTTTTTTCAGAACTGCCGCGTTCGCGGCGGCCGCCCCTGCTGCCTTTCTTTTTTCCACCGAAACCGCCGCCGCTGCTCGAACCGGAGCCATCGTCGGAAAGGTATTTTTCTTTTTCGTGCTCGAATCCTTCGGGCGCCGTCGTCGGCGGAATCGGCCACCATTTGCTTGTCAGATCGGGGAAGCTCAATGGAATCAACTGGCGGTTGATCAGCATCTCGATTTCGGTGAGATATTGCCCTTCGTCGCGGGTCACGAACGTGAACGCTTTGCCCGATTTGCCGATGCGTCCCGTCCGTCCGACGCGATGCACGTAATCGTCTATTTTGTAGGGGATGTCGTAGTTGAAAATGTGCGTAATGTCGTCGACATCGATGCCGCGGCTGGCCACGTCGGTGGCAATCAGCAGATTGACATGGCCGCTGCGGAAGCGCTGCATGATTTTCTCACGGCGGGCCTGCTGTAAATCGCCGTGAATTTCCTTGGCGGAAATGTACAGGCGGCTGAGTTTTTCCGCGAGGCGCTTGGCGCCCATTTTTGTTCCGCAGAAGACGATTCCGAGCGCCGGTTTTTCGACGTCGAGAAGCTTTAACAAGTTTGGAAGTTTTTGATCTCGTTCGCAGGCGATATAGAATTGTTCGATCGTATCGACGGAAAGATTTTCGACCGACGTCCATATTTCGATCGGATCGTGCATGAAACGGCGGGCCAGCTTCTTGATTTCATCGGGAATGGTTGCGGACAGGAGCAGCGTCTGGCGGGATTTTGGACAGTGCTTGAGAATGTATTCGATGTCTTTGCGGAAACCGAGATCAAGCATGCGGTCGGCTTCGTCCAGCACCGCGATCTTGATCCCGCTCAAGTCGAGGCGGCGCGACTTCATGTGATCCATGAGCCGTCCCGGTGTGCCGACGACGATGTCGACGCCGCGTTTCAGCGCTTCAATCTGCGGTTCGTACGATGCTCCGCCATAGAGCGTGATGGAGGAGAATCCGAGCGTCGAGCCGATTTTTGCAATCTCGCCGTGAATCTGGATGGCCAGCTCGCGCGTCGGGGCGAGGATCATGGCCTGGGCCTTGCCTTCGCCGCCGCCGGGCTTCAACGCTTCGAAAATAGGGAGCAAAAAGGCGGCGGTTTTACCGGTGCCGGTCTGGGCCTGGCCCATGACGTCCTGGCCGGATTTCGCGCGTGGAATAAAGAGACATTGAATCGGTGTCGGTTTGAGGTATCCGGCGGCTTTGACACTTTCCAAAGTCGAGGCTTCAAGCCCCAATTCATCGAACGATTCGGCAAGATGCGTATGCTCGTTGAGCTTGACGACCATGTCGTCCGCGGCATCGTCGTGTTCGATTTCGTGCAAATGGGCGCTGGCGTCGGAATCGGGCGGGTTGTCGCCGGTCGGGGTAGAAAACTTCTCCGCGGCTGCGGCTGCGTTTTGGTCTGCCGGGATTTGGGCATGCGGCAATGATGCTGAAGCTGGCGAGTGTTGCGCAGCCGCTGTGTTGCGCTGCGGCGTGTCGTTCGATTCGGTCGTTGGGTGCATTCTTATTTAAGCCCCGGCGTTTCCGGGAATTTATTCCCTTCTGATTTGACGCAAGCAAATATCTCCGCCGCGTCTGGCTATTTTTCCAATGTGACAGTCGAGTTCTTTTTCTTAAGTATGGAAGCCAGCAGGCGCAGCATGTCAGTCTCCGTCACAATGCCGACGGCTTTTTTTGTGGCCAAATCGACGACGGGAAGGCAGCCGTATTTGCGTTCGCTCATGACAACGGCTGCGTTCGCCAGCAGCATTTCGGGGGAAGCCGTCAAGACATTGGTCACCATGACACTGCTGACTTTGGTCAATGCGGGAAGATAATAACCCTTGGGTGCGCCGCCGGGACCCTGCTCCGTTTCGAGCATGGATAATCGCAAATCGCGGTCGCTGATCAACCCTACCATTTGCCCATTGTCGTCCACTACGGGCAGATGCCGGATGCGCTGAGTGCGCATGATCATCAGCGCCCGATCCAATCCGGCTTCGGATGAGATCGTGACCACTGGCGTGCGCATAAAATCCTTCACGTATAGAATACCGTCTGTCACCGAATTCGCCCTCCCGACTCTTTCAATCTCAACGCTATACAATATAGTTTAACCCCAATTCATTGAAATAAAAGCAGCAATCAATTAAGGGAGGGTTTAGCCCCAGGGCCTTTCAAAAGTCCGTCGCCTTGCGCGCCAGCAAAGCGATGGCTTCGCCGGGGTGTGCGGCGAAGCGCCGCAAGGCTCGCGCGACGTTCTTTATTTTGTTTTGCCGCAGAACCGAAAGGATGGCGTTGCGCAT
>JBBRQD010000031.1:0-53504 GCA_038227045.1 Planctomycetota bacterium | reverse complement strand
GTAAAACGGCGCTTTTTGTCCGGCTCTTCGTTGCGAACTTCAAGCGTTATCTCCTCTGGATAGCGCATGAAGTTCGCGCCTCGATCCGAACAAAAATCGCTCGTTTTCCGCTCGCGCCCGGTTTTGAAACACTCTCTAAGCAAATCGTTGCGCCGTCATGCATCGGTAAATTGTGAGCGGTATTCGTGCGCTGATTTGTATCGGGCGCCGATATTCGCATAAGAAAATTCGTGAGTCTGCCAATAAAAGGGAGAGAATGCGATGAGATCGATCCAATTTCGTTTGTCCGCGATGCTTTTGGCGCTGCTGGCGATTTATAGCACGGCGCAAGCCACGGATATCATCAAGACTTTGGGCGGAGGCGGGAGTCTTGCCGGCTACAAGCCCGATGAAACCAACCTCGCGTTGGGAAACTCGCAAGGTTTGGCGGTTTCGGCGCTGGGCGAACTTTATTTTTCCGACTCCAATCATCATCAGGTCTTGAAAGTCAATCCAACGACTGGGACTGTGTTTGTGGTGGCTGGCAACGGCACGCGTGCGTACAACGGCGACGGGTTGCCTGCGACTAGCGCGGGATTGAACTCGCCCGGCGGCCTGGCTTTTGATGGGACTGGAAATTTGCTCATCGTGGACCGCGGCAATTTCGTCATTCGGCGCGTCGATGGACTCAGCGGTATCATTACTACCATCGCGGGCAACGGTCTTTTTACGGGGCAGGTTGTGGGGGGAAATCCGCCCGCTGCGTTGGGTGACGGTTTAGCGGCGACTTCGGCAACGTTTGGCAATATCGGCGATTTGACAGTAGACGGCACTGGCGCGGTGCTGGTCTGCGATTCCGGGAATTCCTGCGTGCGCAAATTTACCGTGGGCGGAACCATCGCGACGGTCGCCGGGATTCCGGGCAACAACACGTTCAGCGGCGATGGCGTCGTGGGCGGAGCATTGGCAGCGGGCTTCAACGGTCCGACAGGCATTGTGGTTGACTCCACGGGAATTGTGTACATCGGGGACAGCGGCAATCGCCGCGTGCGCAGTTTGGGCACGGACGGAACGGTCAATACTGTCGTCGGTAACGGCACCGGCGGAAACGCCGGTTTCTCCGGAGATGGCGGTTTGGCCAATGCGGCGCAGATCGGCTCGTTGGGCGGATTGGCCTTCGACCTGTCCGGAAACCTGTTGATTAGCTGTGTCGGCGCCGGCGCTATCCGCAAGGTTGACGTCCGAGACGCGGCCCCGATCATTCTGACCATCGCGGGCAACGGCGGCGGAAGCGTTCTTGGCGATCTGGGGCCCGCAACAGGCGCGACGCTCTCCTCGCCGCGCGACATCGCGCTGGATTCTCTCGGCAACATTTATGTATACGATGCCGGCAACCGGCGCATTCGGCGCATTGACAAGACTACCGGTTTTATCGACACGGTCATCGGTACGGGCTTGCTCGGCTTCATCGGCGATCGCGGCCCGAAACAGGACGGCGTACTCGTGACGCCTAAAGGTTCAGCCTTCGACGCGGTCGGAAATCTTTACATCGCGGATAGCGGAAACAACGCGGTGCGGCGCATCGCAGTGGATGGCACCATCACCACGTTCGCGGGCGACGGCTCCAACAATGGCAACGGAGACGGCGGGCCGGCGGCGTTGGCGAGTTTGGATGCGCCGAGCGACGTGGTGGTCTTCGGCACCACACTGTTCATTGCCGACACCGCCGATTCGGCTATTCGCGCCGTCGACTTGGCCACAGGGCTGATCCGGACTTATGCGCTAATCAACAATCCCGTCGCGGTCATTGCCGATGCAGCCGGCGTGCTGTACGTGGCTCACGGCAATCAGGTAGATACCATCGATCTCACCGGCGTTGTGACACCGTTCGCGGGCAACGCTCCTGTAAATACGCTGGCCAATCCGCTTGGCAATGGCTTGCCTGCCACCAATGCAAGTTTAAGCGGCCCCAGTGGCCTCGCCTTGAACTCCGCGGGTGAATTGCTGATCGCCGACACTGGAAACAATTTAATTCGCAAAATCGGCGCGCCTCCCGGGCTGCTGACGTCGACTGTCGCGGGCGGCGGTGCGCCGGTTGCGCCCTCGATCGGCGATGGCGGCGCGGCGACTGCCGCCAGCCTCAATGCGCCGATTGGCGTCGCGGTGGATGCGACCCGAATTCTGATCGCGGACACAGGCAACCAGCGGATTCGTTCGGTGGACGTGGGCACTCAAGTGATCAGCACGATCTGCGGAACCGGCACGCCAGGATTTAGTGGCGACGGCGACGTCGCGCTCACCGCTCAAGTCAATTCGCCAGGCCGGATGCACTTCAACGGAACCACGCTGGTGATCGCCGATGTCAACAACAATCGCATCCGCGCCATTGTCTCGTCGATTGACATTGATCCCAAACTGCTGTCTTTCGGCGCGAAGTTGAATTTCGCGATCGACAAGAAGTCCGGTGACATCCTCAATGGCAAGGATGGAGTTTTCTTAAAAGCCGGATTGGCGTTGCCCGCTGGAATTAATCCGGTGAACTTAATTATTAAAGTCGATATCGTGGATTTGCATCAGCAGGTTCAATTCGACAGCACTGGAAAACAGCCGAAAGCGGTCAAGGCCGCCGTCGTCAAGCCTGTGACACTTTTCGATTTCACCCTGCCGCCGCCGCCACCGCCGCCCGTGAGCAAATTCACACTCGGTATCAAAACGACATCGGTCGTCAGCACCAAACCCACGTCGTTTTCATTCGCGAGCATTGGGACGTTCCGCGAGGAACTGGGCCGCGTGGGCTACAGCGACATCACGACCGTCAAACCCGGCTCATCGATTCCCGTGCGTGTCAACATTGAATTGGGATCGACGACGTTTACGGGACTTACGACGACGCTGTACAATGCCACTCAAGGAAAGAGCGGTTCGGCGAAGTCGGTGAAACCGTAACGCGATGCGAGTGTCGCGAATCTGAAATTCAGGATCGATGCCTGACATGAGTTTATCCATGCCCGAGGATCCTGCATTCAAATACTGGGCGTTTATCAGCTATAGCCAGCGGGACAAAGAGTGGTCCTCCTGGCTGCATCGTTCCATCGAAACATACCGCGTTCCCTCCCGCCTCGTCGGCCGCGAGTCGCGCAACGGCAAAGTGCCGCCGCGTCTATTTCCGATTTTTCGCGACCGGGAGGAACTGCCGACATCCGCCAACCTGGGCTCGAATCTGGAGGCAGCGCTGCGCGGTTCGCGCTACCTGATTGTGCTCTGCTCGCCCCATGCCGTGGCGTCCCACTGGGTCAATGAGGAAATCCGCAGCTTCAAAGCGATGGGGCGCGAGGATCGCATCTTATGCCTGATCATCGACGGTGAACCCAATGCGTCGGACAAGCCCAACTGTGGGTTGCCCGAATGTTTTCCGGAGGCCGTGCGTTTCAAAGTTGGTGCGGATGGCAAACTAAGCACCGAGCGCACCGAACCCATCGCGGCCGATGCGCGCCCGGGGAAGGACATCCGCAGCGATGCGCTGCTTAAGATTGTTGCGGGATTGTTGGGCGTCGGTTTTGATGAACTGCGGCAGCGCAATGTTGAACGCCGCCGCCGACAACGACTCACTGTGCTCGCTGGCGTGCTCGTCATCCTCGCGATGCTGGCTGGAATCTGGCTCGTCCAGGAGCGGGCGAAGAGCCGTGCGGCCAGCATTCAATTGGCCGCGACCTACAGAACCCGTGCTGAAAAGTACGTGGAGAAGTTTGACGATCTCGACGCCGCGCTTTATTTCGCCAAGTCCAATCAACTGAACCCGGAACGTTTCGTGCGGGAGTCGGCGTTGTTGCGCATTCAACAATTTGTCCTGCCGCGCCTGTCCGTTGAACACGGCAAGCAGATCGAGCGCATGGACTTCAGCGCGGATGGAAAAAAGTTTCTGACGATGGGCGATGAGGGGCGCTTGCGCGTGTGGGATGCGTCCGGCTCCGGCACCGTTCCACTCTGCGAATTTCGGATGGACTTGGATACCTATAGGTTCAAGCGCGCATCATTCACTCGCGACGGAACAAAGATCTTTACTGCCGCCGAGAACGCGCGGCTTTGGGACGCGAAAACCGGCCAACCGCTCGGCCCGCCCGTTCCCTTTAAAGGCATCCGGCAGCAAAGCGGCGGCGTGACGGAGACTAGCGATGTTGATGCCGCCGCGCTTGATCCAATGGAAGAGAAGATCGTGCTGCATTGGAGCGAGAACAACATCGTTCAATTCTGGGACGCCAAGACTTCGCAGCCGATTGGAAAATCCGAACGGTATGCGGGAGGGAACGAGGAGATTGCGTATCTGTGGGACGAAGACAACATTCCGCTGTTTAGCCCTGACCGGAAAATTTCGGTCGTGAACAACTATGCCGAGCCGCTTGAACTGCGCAGTGTTGAGACGAAAAAAAAGATCGGCGAAGCGTTGCGTCACGATGGGAATATTGCGGCCGCCGCATTCAGTTCTGACGGGAAGTTTATCGTCACCGGCGGGACTGAAGGAACGGCGCGGTTGTGGCGGGCCGATTCAGGGCGGCCGGCCACGGAAGCCCTGCGGCACCAGGGAATGGTGTCGATCGTTCGGTTCGCTCCCGATGGCGAATTTGTACTGACCGCGAGCGGTCCGGTCGCGTGTCTTTGGAACAGAGCCGGGCAGCTTGAAATGATCATGCCGCATTCGGCCGAAGTGACGGCCGCCGTTTTTGCCAAGGATGGCAAGCGCATTCTGACGGGAACAAAAGACGGGACGGCGCTGCTGTGGAATGTGGACGACCGCCGGTTGCTTCCGCGCGACATCGCGCATGAAAGTTGGAAGCGCGCGAATTTTTTGGCGCTCAGTCCGGACGCTCAAATGGTCCTCACGTTTTGGCGGCCGGAACGAAGAGTGCTCGGCATTGGTGCTAACGGAATTGTGACGGAACCGGGAGAGAACGGCGAGCCGCATCTTCGGCTGTGGAATGTCAGAAGCGGTCAGGCAATCTGCCCGCAGATTCCCTGCGAATCCGAACCGAAGTTGGCGGTTTTCAGTCCAGACGGTTACGTGATCGCGACGGTCGATAGTGCTCCGATTGCTCGAAAAAAGCCATACGGTTTTGGTGAATATGTTCCGCAGCAACTGACCCTCAATCTGTTCGACGCAAATAACGGTTCGCGACTCGGTGTTCCTTTCCAACTGCCAGTAGAAGGCTCGGGCGGGGATTCTGAGACGCCAGAGACTGTGGTTATTTTCAGCGCGAATGGCAGACAACTGCTCGTCATTCACAACGGCTCCGTGCCGCCAAAAACTCCCGGCGATGGAATCACTTTGAAGGCGACGCTGCAACTTTTGGACGCTTCAAACGGCAAGCCAATTGGCGAGCCGCTGACGATACCCAGCCGGATTAGCAGCGCCGTTTTTCGCCGGTCCGGAGACTTTCTGCTTGCGACAGGAAACGCTGTTGAGCGTTGGCCGGCGGCGAGCGCTGAATTGTCGAAGGAGCCTTTTTTGCAGGGTGAGAATCTTGTCTGCATCGCTCTTTCTCCGGACGAGAAAACGTTGCTGGCGGTCACTCGGGATACGGCGCAATTGTGGGACGTGGACACTCGCAAGCCGATTGGAACGGCGATGCAGAAAAAATCGTATACTGAAATGCATAGCGCTTCGTTTAGCGCCGACGGCCGGCTGGCTGTGACTTCGGATGGTGGATTGATTCGGTTGTGGGACGCCAAGACGGGCGATCCGATCGGCCAGCCATTTCGCCTGGGGCAGGGGCAGAGTCCGCGTTTCACCGATGCGACGCATCTTCTGGCTGTGGAACGTTCCGTGATTCGGGAGAGAGATTTGACGTGGTTGTTGCGTGACGCAACTCCAGAGAGCATTCTTCTTGAAGCCGAGCGGTTCACCGGGCGCACGATCCATCCGGACGGCAATCCAGAGATCATTCCGGCGGCGCAGTTGGACGCGATACGGCGCAAATAGCGGCGTTTAGATCGCGGCTGGGAATCAATTTGAATGCCTTCTACAGAGCGTTAGCATCGCTCACTATCCGAAAGTGAAAATTGTCGAATGACTTGTCTGTCGTGTGGCGCCGATCAACTGGCTGTGTTCTTGTCACTGGGAAAAACTCCGCTGGCCAATTCGTTGCTCACGGCAGAGCAGTTGAATGAGCCAGAGGCCGTTTATCCATTGGATGTCGCCGACTGCCCCCGCTGCTGGATGGTTCAATTGGCGGAGACGGTGCCGCCGGAAAAAATGTTTTCGGAGTACCTGTATTTTTCGTCATTTTCGGACGCGATGCTGGCGCATTCGAAAGCGATCGTCGAGCGAATGGTGGTTACCGGACTTTCGGAAAAAAGCCCGGCGTTGGAAGTCACGAGCAACGGTGGGTATCTCGATCGGCCTGCGAGCGGGATATTCAAAGCTACGAAGAAAGTGGTGTGGGCGTCTCGCCCACACAAGGCCATGGTTAAGATGCTTGGATCAATTCGCGCGCCTTGGATTGACTCGCATGAAATGCGAATCCAAGACCCGCGCCGAGACCCACGCCATAGCATATCGCCCAAGCGTATTTCATGAAAATGGTGAGCGCGGAGCCGCTCAACGCGAGGCTCAGAAAACCCAATTCTTTCTGCTGCGCCAAGTACCCTTCGATCCATCCGCCGACAAAATAGCCGAGCGAATTCAACACGAACAATGCCGCGACGATTTTCAGAATCGCGTTCCAAGCCTCAAATGCGGTGGCGAAGACCAGGCCCATCGCCAGCGTTCCCGCGAAGAGGCCCACGATGCTTCCCACGTGGCCTTTCAGCGACATCCATCCCGCGATCCACGCGACGGAGTAGGCGGCGAATGCAATGCAAAAAAAGATGTAGAACCGCTGCAACGAGCCGGGTCCGATGATGAGACGGTGGAGCAGCAATCCGCTCAGCCCCATGAACACCAATGCGCAACTCGAGTACATCGCCAGTTCGCCCGGGTTGTGATAAAACCATTTTCCCGCGAGCACCCAGGGCGTGAATCCGGCGACACTCACAATTGTGAAGCCGGCGATTCCTCGCAGAACAGACTCCGTAAGAGTCGGCACCGCCACAGCCGTACCGGCGGCTTTAACGCGGATTGCAATGCTTTGCGGATCGAGTTGAAACCAGTACATCGGGCACTCCGCATTCATTTTCCGGTGGTGTCGGTTGCTTCAACAAAGCCTGGCCCGCCAGCCGCGACGTAACCATGGCTTGCGCCGCTCGCGTCGGGGCTGATCCAGAATGCGTACAAGCCGCCATTCTTCAATTGGAATCGGAGGCGCACGGGCCTGCCATTCAATGCCGAGAGATCATCAGCGCCTTTCCACTTGATCGCGTTCTTGGTGCTGTCGGCGCTGACCACTTCGCAGTTGTCTTTTGTAAATGGAGCAATCGGCTTTCCCTGCTCGTCCAACACTTCCGCGCGCAGTTCGCCTTTCGGCGCGGCCACATTTGCGAACAGAAACTTTCCGCTGAAGCGCAGAGGCCGTGTGGTCAGCATGCTCTCCGTTTCGGCGGTGGCGTCCATCGACGCGAAGCCGTCGCGCCGCAACATGGCAAGGCCGGTTGCGCCGTTGCCATCGCGCTTCGCTCCGCCCGCCCGGCCGCTGAAGTAAAACCACAGTTGATCGCCCACGACGAGACAGCCTCCGCCGACGGACTGAACGTTTCCCCAGTTCCAGTCTTCCTGTTTTTCCGACACCGGAATAAATGCCTGCCGGTCCGGCCGATCCCAATGAAAACCATCGCGGCTGTAGCCGAGCCAGACGGAGTTGGGTTTCGGCCTGCCAGGCGGAATGTTTTTGTCGCCGCGCCAGATCGTGAAGAGTCCGAGCATCAGGCTTTCGTAGGCGACGGCATCGAGATTGTAGAGTTGCGCCGGGACTTTAAGATCGTCGCGTTCGGGATCGAGCTGGTCCGCGCCGGTCCACATCAACGGCTCGCCGATTTGATTCCATTGCGGGCCGGCAAGCAGGTCTTTGACTTCCCAATAGCGCCGCGCGCGCGGAACACCCCAGCCGTGCCGCAGACTGTACACCCAGACCTTGCGAAACGGATTCCAGAACACCGTCGAGCGGTCGCCGTTCGAACCGGTGCGCAAGACACGCGGACCCCAATGAATGCCATCCGCCGAAAAATGAACGGACAGGCCGAACTGTTTGTTCTCACCGTGCGAGCGAAACATTTTGAAGCGGCGCTGCGGGTCGGTCTCCTCCAGATCGAGCCAGACGGTGGACGAATCGCGCGCATCTTTTTGCACGACGTTGCTGCCGGCTCGCACATCCAGCGCTGGTTTCTCCCACTTCAAACCGTCGCGCGACGTCGCATACGCCGTTTGTTTTCCGTAGCCGGCCATATACCACAATTTAAACAGCCGGTCCTGCGGATCGAACCACACGCCATCGCTGAATGGCATGGCCATCGCCCCCGCACCTTCCGTTTCCCACGGTTGATCGGGTTTCAAAACCGGGTTTTTTTCGTAAAGAGTGGCGAGATGAAAGGTGCGCTTCAGTGTCGTCGATTCGATCAGAAAATCGTCGACGAACAACTGCCGGCCCAGGTCAATCGGAATGACCGCGGGAGGTTGCATCAAATAGGGCACGGGCATGGGTTCGGCGCCGCCGGGTTTCATGACAGGGGCGGCGGGCGGCCACTTTGCAGGGAGTTCGATGCCATTGTAGAGCACTTCGCCGGAGAACACCGACGGGATGGCGAGAGTCAGGATGAGAACGATTCGTGTCATAGGCGTCCTTGTAACTACACGGAAGCATTCTTTTCGGTCGATGTCGCGCTGTGCTCAGTGCCGTCGATTCATTCGACAACTATGCGTGGAATGGCAGCAGGATCGAGCGGTTGGTGCGGCCCCTTTATTATAGGCAGGAAACACTGTTCCATTGCCCGCTGGAACGTTCGTACATTGAGGCCCATGTACATATCCGGGCAAAGCGCCAAACGTCCCGTCGCCGTTTCATAGAGCTGCTTGGCCGGCACAGGCTCGTGCCGCGAATATTTCAGCAACGCGGCGGCACACTGAATCAAGCCTTGCAAAAATTCAGACTGAGTGCCGTCCGCTTCCAGCCAGATCTCTTCCCATGCTTCGTGAGCTTCCCAAAACAGGCCGCTGTTAAAAAGTGAGATGCCCTTTACATAGTGCTCGCTTTCATACCAAAGTTCGGAGTCTGGTGCATCCATGTAACTTCTACCTTTCACAACGCAAAATGCCGCACTCGGTCAAAATCATCGCACGCGAAAATAACCGCAATGATTAAAATCGTCCAGTGGTGGAAATGCAGCAGGAGCGTAATTCCTTTTTGATTCCAAATCCTGCGCTCGACATTCGACATGGTTGCGGCAATATGCAGAATACTTCTAAACACAGCTTATTTATATGGGGGCATGCCCATGTCGAATTTTTCCGTGAGCGTTCAAGTCCAGTCGCCATTCTTGCGCATTGCGGTTTCCGGCGATAATGAAGTCGATACCGTGCTCCGTTATCTTTCGGAAGTGTACGCCGCCTGTGTCCGATTCGAGTGCCCCTATGTGCTGCTCGAGGAAAATCTGAGCGGCCCGTCGCTGAGCATCGAGCAGGTACATGGCATCGTGTCCTCCGGCAGTAAACACGCGTGGCCGGTGGTTCAGATCGTGGCCTGCGTGGATTTAAATGCCGAGCATATCGAATCCCGCATGAAGATGACCGAAACGATTGCTGAAAGCAACGGACTTAAGATCAAGTGGCTCGCGACGGCCGATGCCGCGGAAGAATGGCTGCGCGAACGCATCGCCGCTTTAACCGAAAAATAACGCTATTGCTCCGTCAGCACGAATCGATATGGAATCGAATACCAGAACGCCACCGGTTTTCCGTCTTGAAGCGCGCCGGTGAAAACCCAGCCTCGCGCGGCGCTCACCGCGGACTGGTCGAGTTCGCTGTAGCCTGAGGACGTCCGCACCTCCACTTTTCCCACATCGCCGCCGGGCCGAACTTCGACACTCAGCACCACCGTGCCTTCGTGATGGGCCGCGCGCGCTTCGGCCGGATAGCTGCCGCGATTCATGCTCAATACGCCGGGCTTGCGCGAAACGCCGAGCGGCGGCGCTTTGCCGAGCCCCTGCCCGGTATTCGAGCCGTTCGTCCCCGCGCCAGAGCCTGTGCCAGCCCCCTGGCTGGCGAGCGCGCCGGAATCTTTGCCATTGCCAAGTCCGTCGCCGGCCCCCGGCGTTTTCAAGACGCCCGGCACGGTTGTGCCGCGCCCGGATTCGTCGCCGGCGGCTTTCTCTTTTGCGTTGGGATCGGGCTTCCATTTCATGCGCGCCCAGACGCGGTCGTCCGTCGCGACATGCCCGGACGCGATTGAATCCGCGCCGTCTCCACCGCCGCCGCCCGAGCGCTTGCCTTCGCGCGGTAATGCCGTGCCGCCGTCCTCGATATCGAGCAGACCGTTCGGTTTCGTCTCGTCGGGCTGAAGCTCCGCGAACAGTTCGGTGGGCAAATTGTTTTGAATGACATGAGGTGTTGCGAACGGTTCGGGCTCTTTGAGCGGTGCGTCGCTTTCGTCGCACAGATTTCGATGCGGAGACGCGAGCGTTATTTCCACCGCATTCGATTCGCGCTCATCCGAGTGCAAATGCGGCACCGAGAAACGCAGCGTCAACAGCACGCACGCGTTGATGCCCAGCGCGACCACGGCGGACACGGCCACCGGAAGCCATTCAGGCTTTTTTTGTGCAACATCGTTCCGCATTGCAGCGCCGATTTGGAAAAGCTCAGGGTTAAATCCAATTCATTTTCCATCAGTGAATCTACCATACAACATCAAATCGGCAATATTATGGGATATGACTTTCCGCCTGAAAACTTCTTCCGGCTGTTAAAAGAGCGTTCGCCGAACTGTCGTGCGGAGAAGTGCAGGGCGCTTTTTTTTCTCGCGCGGTGCGGTATAACCTCGTTCATGAGTTCGACCGGCATTCCCAGTTCCGCGCCCATTGACGATGGCTCCGATGAAACGCGGATTGAAATCCGCTATGGCGAAACGGATCAGATGGGCTACGCGCATCACGCCACCGCGGTGCTGTGGCTTGAATACGGGCGCGTGCACTGGCTGCGCAAACGCGGCCTGAAATACCGCGACCTGGAGGCGAACGGCGTGCTGCTGCCGGTCGTCAACCTGTCGATCAAATATCACGCGCCGGGGCGGTTCGAGGATCAGCTTGCGATTCAGACTCGGCTCGTCGATTTGGGCAAGACACGCATTTCGTTCGAAAATAAAGTGTATCGTGTCGAAAACGAGAGCGCTCGCACGCTGCTTGTGACAGGCACCGTCGAGCTGGTCTGCTTGAACAAGAGCGGACGCATTCAACGCCTGCCAGCGGAATTGCAACGCATCTGGGATCAGATTGGCGCCAAGCGTCAAAGAGGGTAAGGGGAGTGGGATGGTTGAAGGGAACTCAGGACCATCCGGGCGATTTCTTCCTTCGGGATTGCGCTGGGCCGGGCCTGTTCTGGCGGCGTGCTATGGAGTGGGCGTGCGCATTCATCGCGCTGCGTCAACGCCGCGCTCGGCGCCGATTGCGACGATCTGCATTGGCAATCTGACCGTCGGCGGAACGGGCAAGACTCCGGCTGCGATCTATGTGGCGAAGATGCTCGCCCGTCTCGGACGGCGTCCGGCCATTTTGATGCGCGGTTACAAAGCGCAGGGCGGCGACGAAGCCGAAGAAGTGAAAGCGGCGCTGCGCGAATTTTCCATTCCAGTCATTTTAGGCGGCGATCGATTTCAAAGCGCTCTGGCCGCCGCGCAACAAGGTTGCGACGTCGCGTTGCTTGATGACGGCTTCCAACATTGGCGGCTCGCCCGCGACCTCGATATCGTGTTGATCGACGCCACCGATCCCTTCGGCGGAAGTGCGCTGCTGCCCCACGGCAGCTTGCGCGAACCGCTCTCCGGGTTGCAGCGCGCCGGCGCGATTATCGTGACGCGCGCGGACAATTTGTCCGAGAGCGAGCGCACGGAGTTGAGGCGAACGCTCGAGCAATTTTCGACAGCCCCGCTGTTGTTCTCGCGGCACGACCCAGTGAGTGTCCGCGCGTTGACCGCGAAATCGGACGGCGCGTGGACGCTGGAGCGTTTGAAAAAACTGCGCGTTCTGGCGTCATGCGGCATCGGCAATCCAGGCGCATTCCGAAAGACGCTCGCAGCGAACGGTGTGGATGTGGCGGATGCGATCGCGTTCGGCGACCATCACGATTACACGGCGCGCGATCTGGTTCAGTTGATGGACCGCGCCCGGGCGGCGAACGCGGCGGCGGTCTGCGTCACGGAAAAGGATGCAGTGAAAATCGAAAAACTCGCGCAGCCGGCCGGCGTTCCCATTCTGGCGTTGCGTGTGGAACTCAATGTCGACGCGCCGGAGGTTTTGCAGGCGCGCATTGAATCCGCGTTGAAAATCGGCGATGCGCGGAGGCAGCCACAGACGATCTAAGGCCGCGGTCCTTCCGGCTTTTTCTTGAGCGCCGGATCGATCTCTTCCATCACCGGAATGAAACCGCCTTTTTTGCGCTCGAAGACCGGCATGATTTCTTTGCGCGTGGCGTCGCCGGCGTACTTCAGCGTTTCGCTCAGCACGTTCAATTCCTGAATGATGTAGTCGATGCGGTCGAGCTTTTCCTTGGGCGTGCGGTCCATGTTGCGGCGCACGGCCTGCAGTTCAACGCTCAGATCGGAAAAGCGTTTCGTGGCCACCTCCAGATCGCGTGCGTTCTTTTGCGCATTGATCACGGCTGGGTCTTCCTTCGCGGGGTTGTAGATCAGCCAAGGTTTGCGCTTGAGCAGGTTGGTGCCTTCTTCGAAATTCTCCGCGCCCAGCCGCAGCGCGAGCACCAGGCGGCGGACATCGGGATAGCTCTCTTGCAACATGCGGTCGGCGGAGGCCAGCACCGTGTCCATTTTCCCCGCGCTGGTTTGAAAGCGCGCCGTCAAGTCTTTCGCATTTTTCACCATCGCCGGGATGTCGTCTTTGGTTTTGTTCGTGATGTATTGCAGATCCTGGAAGACCGGCTTCACGTCTGTCTTGATTTCGACGACCGCGCCGCGCGCTTCGTCCGCGAGGCCGCCGACTTTCTTCTGCAGATCCTCGACGGCCGTGGTCATCGCTTCCAGCGTCTTATCGACATGCGGTTTCACGCCTTCGACCGCGTTGCCGATCCGGTTGAAATTCGACTGCGCGCCATCCGCGAGTTTGTCGACGCGGTCCCACGTCTTGGGCAGCCGATCGTCGGCGAGCACCACAATTTTTTCGAGGCGCGCGGTAATCGTGTCGAAGCGCCGCAGCGCTTTGCGCAAGCTTTCCTGTTCCTCCTTGCCGACGACATCGCTAACCGAAGAGAGAATCTCCTTCACCTGCTCCACCGAGCGCGCGAGGTTGGTATAGAAATCGCCCGAGCGGCCCAGCACCATCCGGTTCGCGCTCAGCGGCTCGCCGCTTCCGGACGAGATTTCCACGGTGGTGTCGCCCATCAGCGTCGCCCGGATGCTGATATCGTCGTCTTCCCGGAAGCGCCGTTCGTCGTGGTCGCTGGTCACTTCGAGACGCAGATTAATCATGGTCTTATTGAGAATCGCCTTGTGCACCGCGTCTTGAAACGCATCGGGCGAAAGTTTGGCGAGATCCTTCCGCTCCTTATCGGTGAGCGGGAGCCGCTCGAGGTCGGTGAGCTTGATCGGCGGCAGATTCTTGATCTCCGCTTCGTCCAGATGAAGAATGCGAATTTCCTTGACGCTGCCCACTTCGACGCCGTTGAAGCGCACGGGCGCGTCGGGCCGCAACGAGGTCACAGACGAGAAGACCACGGAGATGACTTGCTGGCCGCGCCAATTGCGGCTCCATCCGCCATACAAGAACAACATTGCGATCAGCAGTCCGATACTCAGCGTCAAGAAACAACCCGCCGCCACTTCGGAATGCGCGTAACCCGATTTGCCTGCCATTTAAATGCTCCAAATATAGCCGGTTCGTAGTTCCGCCTTCAGGCGGTCTTTGGGATCCGCATGAAGGCGGAACTACGAACTTATCAAATCAGCGTTGCCGAACTACTAACCTCTAATCACTAAAAACGGACCAACCCATCCCCAAACCAAGCCGCGCGTTTGCGCCGGTTCCAGGCCGGGTACATCGCTTCTTCCATTCTCTGAAGCAGGACATCCAGCGGATTGCGAACGGCCTGCAAGCGCTTCACCGCGTCTTCGACGCGCTCGACGACGGGGTCGATGACCGGTTCGATGGCCGGGTCCGATTTGAGAACCTGAATCGTCTCCATCGCATCGGCACCGGCATTCGTCATGCGCCGCGAAACCATTGCCAGCTTGCGGCGGATATCCAGCGCCGATTGAGCGAGGTATTCGCCGGAATCGCGGTTGGCGAGCATCAGATCTTTGTTCTCTTTCGCCACGTAGGCGGCGATCTTCAAATTGGGAATGATCTTCTTTCCCGCTTCGGCCACGCGCAGCATATCGCTGGTGCTCTGCGACTGCATGCTTCCTGCCGCGTCCAGAGCCGCGTCCAGCCGCGCCGGAGCTTTTTCAAAATCGGTCTTCGCTTTAAACAGGCCGTTCTGAGTGCTGCTCAAGCCTTCGGTGAGCGTCTCCAGGGGTTCTTTTATGGCGTCCCGCGTCGCGGCGGCATCCTTCGAGATTTCCGCCATGGCGCTCTGCGCGTCTTTTTTCGCATCGATGGTTTTGCTTTCAATTTCCTTCAACGCCGCCTGCACGCCCTTCGTGGCCTTTTCGGCCGCGGGCACCAGGCTTTCAAGCACTTTGCCGGTTTTGTTGAGACGCTCGTTGGCGTTCGTCGACAACTCGCCGAAGCGTTTGATCGTCCTGGCCATTCGCTCAGTGCCGATCTGCGTCATCGTGTTGACCGCTTTCGTGACCGGTTCATAACGCGATTGCGCCGAACCGAAACTATGGCGCTCGTCGGCCCCGACAACTTCCCGGACGTTGCCCAGAATCTTTTTCATTTCGCCCATGCTCTTCAACAAGTTGCTCTCAAAATCTCCGGAGTCGCCCACGATGTAGTTGTGAGGCCGCGCCGGCTCGCTTCCCGGCGCGTGGCCGCCCGCGACAATTTCGACGGCCGAATCGCCGAAGATCGTCGAGACGATGCGCACCTCGTCGTTGCGGTGGTATCGAATCGGATCGTTCTCGTCGAGCAGCTCCAGACACAATTCGATCATCGTCGCGCCCACAAGCTGCTCGCGGCACGCCTTGTCGAACTGCGCCGCCGGCAGTTCCAGAAGCTCGCGCTTTTTCGCGTCCGAACGAATCGGAAGGTTGTCGAGATCGCGGGGAAGCAGCACCGGAAACTTGTCTTCGAGAAAGGCCGCGTCGAGATGCACGGGCCGCAGCGATTTGACGCGGCCTTTCTCGATCCCGTTGTAGCGCACCGGCGCGTCCTGGGTCAGCGAACCCACGTTGTCGAAGACGACGAAGGTTTCCTGCCGCTTCTTCCAGAATGTGCCCGCGCGGATGTATTGTAGCGTGGCCACGGCGAGACCCGCCGCACACGCCGACAGCAGCAGACCAGCGGCAATTTCACGCTTGGAGTAGCGCTTCGCGTCCGCCATGCTCAGGGCTCCTCTCGTGGAGGTTTCGAGGATTTTTTCGCCGGTTCCCCGGGCGCATCCGGCACGGGCGGGACGGGATGCAGGGGCAGTTCACCCGGAACGAAATCGGCGCGGCTGAGGCTGAAAAACGCGTCCGATCCGGAGAGTTTTTCCTCAATGATTTTGGCGCGTTCGCGGTCCGCCGGGTCGTCCGCGCTCAGCTCGTTTTGCAGCGCCGACAATTCACGCCGCAGTTCGGCGTATTGCGTGCGCGCCATGTCGAAGCGCCACGCCAGATGGCGCTGTGACAGTTGTTCGGGCGTGTACTTCGATGTAAAATAGCCGATGGATTTCTTGAACTGCCACGCCACTTCCTGAAGAGCCATCGCCGATTCCGTTTGAAGGCCGACGGTCGCGCGCGCGTTCTTGGCGCTGAGATTCAGTTCGGCATCGAGGCGGCCGAGCATTTCGTCCAATTTGCCGGCGGCGGCGAGGGCCGACTCCGTGGTCTTGCGCAATTCTTTCATGCGCGCGGGCGTTTTACCCCGATATTCCTCGGAGAGTTTGCGCCATCGCGAGACTTCGTCCTTCGCCAGGTTTCGATACGTTTTCAATTGATCGACGGCGGACTGCGCCGATTTGCCCAGGTTTCCGTGCATTGAAGAAATTGCTTCCGAAGTCTTATCGATGGCTGCGTCGACTTTTGGAAAAATCGCCAGGATTTTTTCGGAGATTTCATCCATGTTTTTTTTCGACTGGTCCGCGCGCAAGTCGATTCCGTCCCAAATCTCCGGCACTTTCGCGAGCATGCTCTCGGTCTGTGTGTCCAGATTCGCGGTGAAGCCTTCGAAATTCTTGAGCTGATCCTGGATCAACGCTTTTCCGGCGTTGCCGCCGATGATGTCGGCGATCGACTGCATGATGTCTTCGATCTGCGCCAGGTTTTTGCCGATGTCCGAAATCAAATCGGCGTTCACGCCGAGCACCACTGCGCCGGGTTTCGGCGCAATGGGTTTTCCCTTGCCCGTCACGATTTCGATGCGGCTGTCGCCCAGCTTGCTTGTGGCGACGAAGTAGGCGTCGTCCTCGCGCAGGCGCTTTTCGTCGCGTTCCATCAACACGTCGAATACGGCCAGCACCATGATGCGCCCGTCGATGGTTTTGCGCATCGCCGCATCCACTTCGGGCTCGGGCATCCGGTCGAATGCCTCGCGGTCCGCGCTCGAAATGGGAAGATTGTGGCGATCCTCCTTGGTCAGCGGCCGCAGATTGTTCAACAAGTCTCCGCCGACGTGAACGATGCGGACCTCTTTGATGCGTCCGACTTCCATGCCGTCGTACAACACCGGCGCGCCGGGCTTCAACGCCCGGGCCTGAGTGAACAGCACGCGCAATTCGGCCAAGCCGCGCCAGCTCCGCCCCAGCTTTCCGTAGAAAAAATACAGGCCGGTGAACAGCGCCAGACTGAACGCCAGAAACAATCCGGCGAGAAGCACGGCGTTGGAGCCGCGTCGCTTGTGTCTGCGCGCGCCCATGATTACTCCGTGCCTTTCTGGTCGCCAGGGAAAGTGGTTGGGGCGTCCCGCCCCAACAAAGTCTCCGCAATAGGTGCATTGGGCGGAGTCGCGCCTGAGGACAGTATAGTTTTTTCCATGTCTTGTTTGGGCGGGACGCCCAAACCACTTTCCTTAACCAGCTCCGCCATCGTGGCGCGCCGCGATTTAAATAGTTCGGATGGCGGCGGCAAGACCACGGTCTTGACACCCTCCGGCTCCTCTTCAATCGGTTGCGCAAGCGTTGGAATTTCGTCTGGCGACGGCGCGTGCACGGCTGCTGGCGGTTGTGGCATCGCCGGCAAGGGAGCGTTCGGCTGTGCGGGCGATTTCACCGGGATGCCTCGCCTGACGCCGGACGACACCAGCGCCGCACCCGGCGCTCCCGGCACGAATCCCGATCCGCCGCGATCCAGTGCGCCACGCGGAATCATCACTGTTTTCGATTCGGTCGGCCCGTGAATGAAGCGCCGCACGAATGGGTCCATGCTCGCCCGGACTTCATTCGGCAAGCCTTGCATGACGATGCGTCCATTGTTCAGCACCACCATGCGGTCGGCGACACGGAACGCGCTCTGAAGGTCGTGCGTCACCACGACCGACGTCACGCTCATTGTCCGCGCCAGATCGACGATCAGGCTGTCGATGATGCCGGTCATGATCGGGTCCAGCCCCGATGTCGGCTCATCGTAGAACAACAATTCGGGATCGAGCGCAATTGCCCGCGCCAGCCCCGCGCGCTTGGCCATGCCGCCGGAGATTTCAGACGGCAGCCGGTCTTCCGCCTCGCGCAATCCAACCAGTTCGAGTTTTACCTTGACCATCAAATCGATCATGTCGGCGCCGAGCCGGGTGTGCTCTTTGAGCGGCAGGGCCACGTTCTCGCCGACGGTCATCGAACTGAACAGTGCCCCGGATTGAAACAGGATGCCGTAGCGTTTTCGCACCGCATCGAATTCGCGCTGGCGCAGTTTCGCGATGTCCTTGCCGAAGAGTTTCACCGAGCCCTGGTCGACGTCATGCGCCCCGATCAGGCAGCGCAGAAGCGTGCTTTTTCCGCAGCCCGATGCGCCCATGATCACCAGCGTTTCGCCGCGCCGCACCGTCAGGCTGACGCCGTCCAGAACATTGCGCCCGTTGAACATTTTAGCCACGTCGGAGATTTCGATCACCGGCGGTGCGCTCTGCGAAACGGGGTTGTCTGGCGCTATGGCTGCGGACATCGACATCAAATAACCTATAATATAGTTTAAGAGGGTGGCCCAGCCCTCGGGCTGGGCCACTAAGCGACGAGAAACCTCACCCTGAATCGTCGCACTTCCTGAAACGCGAGACGCTCAGGTGGGGCTTCTTGTACATTCCGCACCCATCCCAAGGGATGGGCCACCCGAGTACCTCTAATCCCTACTTCTGTTTCTGCACGCGGCTCCAGGCCAACTGGGCCAGCGCCAGGACGGCTCCAACTGCGAGGCCCGCGATAAACGTCTCCGGATGATTGGCATGTGCAATGATGAACATTTCGTTCCTCTCTTTTTTATTTAAAATGTGACCGCACGACTACTTTCCCGCCAGCGTCCAGTAAAACAAGATCGTAAAGCATAAATTCGCCGCAATAATACAAACAATCGAGCGAACTACAGCCGTAGTAGTCGCGCGACCGACGCCCAATGCGCCGCCTTCCGCGCTCAAGCCCTGCCGGCAGGCGACGATGGTGATGATCGCGCCGAACGCGGCGGCTTTGATCAGCCCCTTCGGAATATCCTGCCAGTCCACCGACGAATTGTTGATCTCAATGTATTTCAGCGGCGTGATGTTCAGCAGCCGCGTGCCCACCACGTATCCGCCCGCCATGCCCATGACATCCGCGATCAGCGTCAGACACATCATCATCGACATCACGCCGACCACCCGCGGCAGCACCAGAAAACGGATCGGCGAAAGCGCTCCGACTTCAAGCGCCAGAATTTCTTCGTTGACGTTCATCGACGCGATTTCCGCCGCGATCGCCGCGCCCGCGAAACCCGACATCATCAGCCCGGTCATCAGCGGCCCGAGTTCCTTGGTCACGGCAATGGCCACGATTTCAGCGGTGCGGCTGACCGCGTTGAATTCCTGCAGCGTCGTTGACATCGAAACGGCCACGATCATGCCGACGAACAAATTCACCATGCATATAATCGGCACCGCGCGCAGTCCGAAGCGCAGCATCTGCACTGCGACGGGCTCCGGCCGCATGCGTGGCAGCGAAAACAGCGTGCGCTGCACCAGCCGGCCCATCTGCCCCAGCTCGTCGGCCCATAAAATACCGGAGCGGCCGAGGAAGCCGAAGAATCGCGAAACAAATCCCATATCGTGCGGTATTCTCCCAAGTTCCCTTACAATAGCAAGGGCTGGGCAATAGCCAAGTTAAAGAGTCTTAAAGCGCCGGATTCCGTTCACTTTATCGGCCAATATGAACAAAACATTGCGCGCCATTCTGCTTGGCTTCAAAGAAACCCATAGGAATGGCCAGCCTCCGCAAGCGGGCCGCTCAATGGGTGCCAAGGAGCAGTACCCTGCTCGTTGCTGATGCGCGTTCGATTTTAGATGAAACGAAGTTCGAGCATCAATCGGTAGTCCAGCAGCAAGGAGCAAGCAAACGGCCGCTTGCTCCTTGGCACCCGACTCGGAATTCCCGCCACTTCACCGCTTATACTTCTCGCTCGATTGCTTCAAAAACTCGCGTTCGTTGGCGCTCAACGCTCCGATGCCTTCGCGTGAAATTTTGGCCAGCAGTTCATCCACGCGCCGGGCAGTCTCCGGATCGATCTGCTTCGCCATGGGTGCGGCGGCGGGCTTGCGGTCGGCTGTTTCGACGCGCGCCGTTTTGGTGCGCCGCGCGGCGACCAATTCCGTTTCGTCCGGCAAGTTCTCTCGACTGGTTTCGTGGCGCCGCTCGATGATCTGGAAACGCCTTCTGCGCCACCACAGCTTAATCCGATTGAGCAGCCCCGAATTCGCCCGGCCGCGGCTTGAGAAGACCCGCAGATCCAGCGCGTAAAACAGCAGTCCCGCGAACGCGCCGCCCAGATGCGCCGCGTGGGCGACGTGATCGCCCTGTTGCATCACGCCGCTGAAATCCATGAGCACGAAGATAATGACCAGCAGCCACAGCGGCACAGGAATAATGCCCCAGATGCGCAGCGTTTTATGCGGATCGATAAACGCCGCAGTGACCGCAATGCCCATGATCGCACCCGACGCCCCCAGCGCCGGAGTATCCCCGCCCCGAATGAATTCCAGGCCGCAATGCGCGGCGGAACTCACCACCCCGGCGAAAACATAGAGCGCGACAAAATTGTTCTTTCCATAGAACACCTCCACGTCGTTGCCGAGATACCACAGGAATAGCATGTTGAACAGTATGTGATATGCGTCGATGTGCGAGAGCGCCGACGTGAGCAGCGTGTGCAGGCGAAAATGTTGGAGGATGCCCGTCGGCTGAACTTCGAAATTCAGAGTCATGAACTCGTAGAGCGCGCTGCTTTGAGCCGCGAACTGCCAGACCAGCCAGACTGCCACGTTGATTGAAATCAACAAAATGACAGCGGTGATCTCGCGTCCGCGGATCGCGCCAAATGAGCCGTTGGACTCGCTCATGTATCGACGGTCGGTGATGCCCATGCGTTCACAATTTCAGTCGAGCCAGAAGTCCGGCGAAAAATTCGATCAATCCGTCATAACCGCTTTCGGTCCCGCTGACCCAATACTATAATGACCCCGCCTCACTTTAAAAGTACCTTGCCTTTAAAAATGACTGAATCCGAAAAACAGACGCGCCTGGCCGAACTGGAACGCATCTGGCGCGAGCGCTTCATGCAACAGCCCAAACTCCCCACCTCCGCGCTGCTTACCGGCGCGGTGGCCATGGCTCTAGGATTTGGCGCGGTCCTGTTTCTGCTTTCTGTAACGATGCGCCAGCACGCCTGGATTTGGATCGGCCTCTCCGCCGCTCTCGGAATCCTCAACCGTTTCCTTGCCAATCGCTGGTACAAAAAAGAAGTAATCCCTTGGGGGGACGAGCGCAAAGCGCTGAAGGCGGAGATTGACGTGCTGCGTGGAGGCGAGCCGTAGGCGATTAGCTGTTAGCGATTAGCAATTTCCGGCTAAACGCTAATCGCTAACCGCTAAAAGCTTGCCGGAAGATGCGGCAGTGGTATAGTGCAGGGAAATTATATTTCGGGAGCGACATCCAGAGTGCCGCATTTGACCATTCTTTCAGGCCCCTTGCGCGGGCAGAGCCTTCCATTGGGACCGGCGGCGTTTCGCATTGGCCGCGATCCAAGCTTGGAACATCCAATCAACGATTCGCGCGCATCTCGCGTGCATCTGGAAATCGTCGGCAAAAGCGATCGATTCATTCTGCGCGATCTTAAAAGCAAGAATGGGACATTGGTCAACGGCACCGCTGTTTCCACACATAACTTGATGGAAGGCGATCAGATTCAAATTGGCGAAACGAAGTTTGCGTTTTCGCTTCAGGAAATGCCCGGCGCGTCCGCGCCCGACGGCTCGCGGCAGCAGGTGGATTCCATGGTCGCGGCGCGGCTGCCGGTCGGGCCGGTGCCCGCGCTGGGCAGCGGCGGGATGGCGCGTTCCGGGGGCGGCGAGACGTTCGAAACAATGGAACTTTCCGCCCCGCTGGCTATTTTGCGCGGTCAGGGCCCCGTCGGCGAAATGCTGCACGGCACGCACACGCCGCCGCTGGAAGATGGCAACGGGCGCGCCGTGAAATCGTTGCGCGCCCTCTACGCGATTGCGCGGGCGGCGGCGGAATCGAAGAGCAGCGCGGAATTGTGGCGCGCGCTCAGCGACGGGCTGCTCTCCGCGCTGGAAGCCGATCGCGTCACGCCCGTGTTGATCGACGCGAAAGATCGCTGGCACGTGCAGGAACGCGCCGCCGGCCAGGACGCGCCCAGTGGCACCAAGGCCGCATTTGCCAAGGTTCCCGTCTCGCGCACCATTGTCGATTACGCCCTGCGCACGCATCGTTCGGTGCTCACCGCCCCGCGCAGCGACGAACGCTTCGGACATTCGAAATCCATTGGCGAACAGGGCATCACCAGCGCGCTGTGCGTGCCCATAGTCGCACACGATGAAACACTCGGCTTGCTGTATGCCGACCGGCTGGGCGGAGTCAGTTTCGTGCGTGACGACCAGGAATTGCTGACGGCCGCCTGTCTGCTGGCCGGTCCCGCGCTTTCAAATTTGCGCCTGCTCGAAGACGCCTTGAACAAAAAAGACCGCCTGTTGAACGAACTGAAGAATCAACACAATTTACTGGGCACGAGCGCGCGCATGAAAGAGGTGGCGCAGTTCATCGACCGCGCCGCGCCATCGAATTCAGTGGTGCTGATTTTGGGCGAAAGCGGCACCGGCAAGGAACTGGTCGCGCGCGCCACGCATTACAAATCGACGCGCAGCGATGCCGGCTTTGTGGTGGTGAACTGCGCCGCGTTGAGCGAATCGCTGATCGAATCCGAACTCTTCGGGCACGTCAAAGGCTCGTTCACGGGCGCAACGTCCGACCGCGCCGGCCGTTTCGAAATGGCTCACGAAGGCACCATTTTTCTCGACGAAATCGGCGAGTTGACAAACGAATGCCAGACCAAACTGCTGCGCGTGCTGGAGCAGGGCGAAATCTCGCGCGTCGGCGAAGGCCGCGTGCGCAAAGTGGACGTGCGCGTGCTCGCCGCCACGAATCGAGATTTGCAGGCCGAAGTGAAATCCAGGCGCTTCCGCGAAGATCTGTTTTACCGCCTGAACGTGCTCTCAGTCTGCCTCCCGCCGTTGCGCGAACGGGGCGGGGATGTGCAGATATTGCTCAAACACTATCTTTCGACTGCCTCCACGCGCGGCGGCCGCGCGCGCATGGAATTCTCGGAAGAAGCGACGCAGGCGCTGAAGCTCTATCGCTGGCCGGGAAACGTGCGCGAACTGCGCAATCTCTGCGAGCGCATGGCAGTCCTCTGCCCGCACGAAACCATCGGCCTCGCCGACCTGCCGGAAGAATGCCGCGCGCCCACCTCCGAAGTTCCGCATCGTCCCAGCGAAAGCACCGTTGCCTCGATACCCGTTGTAACACTGAGCACAGCACCGCAAAAACCAGCCGAAAGCGCGGAAAAGCTCGCCGACATCGAAAAATTCCATATCCTGAAAGTCCTCGAAGCCGCCGACCAAAACAAGAAGCTCGCCGCCGAAAAACTAGGCATCGACCGCAGCACGCTTTATGCGAAGCTGCGGGCGTATGGGATTATGGCGTGATACGTTGAGGCAATTGATTAAGCCGCTTACGCTTGAAATTCGATGCCAATTGCGTTTAGTCCCGTCAGGGACGCCATGAAAATAGCCCAGCACTTTCAGTGCTGGGTAGAAAACGCAAAATTGATTGATAGTCCCGGCAGGGACGGCTGAAATCTGGTTGATGGAGGGACTATGGCAAAAGAACTTTGTATACCACCAGAAGCACTTGCTCATCGTTCTGTCGAGATGATTCGCGTTTGGTTGGCGAACGAGAAGCAACACTGCGTCCTGAATATTGGGTTCTGGGAAGAGCGAGGACTAGATGAGCGTGCTGCATGGGGCATAGTGCTTGCTGATATGATTCACCATTTAGCCGATGCTCATGAATCGGAATATGGCCACAATCCACAGGAAACTGTGAGATTAATCCGACGTTCTTTTGAAGCGGAGATGGATAACCCAACATCCGCGCGCCTTGGAGAATTTGTTAAAGAGAAGTGTAACGAATCTTGATGTTTCAGATTAACGGATAGGCGATGAAGTTCACAAAACTCTGTGAAAAATAGTTTCAAGCTTCCCTATAAATCCGATACAATCAGCGAACATGAGTCGGAGATAAACCCATGCCACTGGATTGGACAACATGTCCCGAAGTTGAATGCTCGCCCGACAAAGTCAGCGGCGCGTGGGTGTTTCGCAGCACGCGAGTTCCCGTCTACGCGCTTTTTGAGAATATCGAGGGCGGGGCGACCGTTGCCGAGTTCCTGGAGTGGTTTGAAGGAGTTTCCAAAGAACAAGTGGACGCTGTTCTGGAGCATGCCGCCCGCAGTGTGCGTGCTGCATGAAAATTCTCTTCGATCAGGGCAGACTCCACTCCAACAACATTATAAAATTATCATTGCGTTGTGTTTTGAGAGGGCGAGAATGTGAAACCGGTTCGAATGACCCATCATGCGCGCGAACAGGCAATTGAGCGGGGCACGACCGAAGCCGAAATCAAAGAATCGATCGCAAAGGGTTCGCGCCATGCGGCAAAACAAGGGCGCTGGATGTATCGGCACAACTTTCAATACGGTGCGAAATGGCAGGGCCAGTTTTATCCAATCAAGCAAGTTGCTCCTGTCGTTGTTGAAAAGGCCAATGAAATAGTGGTCGTTACGGTTTACACATTTTACTTTTGAGGAGCGGCGCCATGCGCATCAGCTACGACAAAGAAATTGACGCCCTTTACATTCGACTTGTCGACGGCAAGCACGAATGCCGTACTTTGCGTTTGAACGATGAGATCAGTCTGAATATTGGCGCGAATGAAGTGCTGGTCGGCATCGAAATCCTTGACGCTCGCGAGGTGGTGGGTAAAGGCAAGTTGCCGAAAATCGTGCTCGATAATATCGGAGTCGTGCCTGCATAAACCTCCTTGAATTGCCAGGTGCCCGCCTGCCTCCAAAAATCCCCGCACAGAATTCCGCCAACGTTTAAGCCTCAAAAAGCGCTAAAAATCAATCGCCGTGCGATTCGGACTCATGTTTGTCAACCGCCCTCGGTGGAGCGGGGGTAGTGCGGGTGGTGCGGTGGTGTTGAGGACGCATTGGCCAAACGCGTCCGAATCCGCACGACGAAAGTCTGTCGTATATACAACGGATGAATTTTCGATTTTTGACACAGGGGTCTCGAAAATATGCGAAAGCGACGAACATTTTCAAATTGTAATAATTCATAGCTAAACGCAACACCGAATCAATCCTGCCGATAACCTTGAACCGACTTGAACGCGCTTTGGAAATATGCGATATTCAACGAGCCACACAAACGGGACCGGGACGGTCCCGCCACATTCACGGTGTAATTCTGCTTATGGCTTCGGCGAAGCAAGACAATCCCTCCACCGCTCAAGGTTCCGAATTCACGGACAGCCCGTCGTTGCTGGGGGACGCTGGTGGTTCGCTGCCATCGCCGGACGACGACGCGCTGCCGACGGGTCTTCTTCCGGGCAGGCAGCTTGGACAATATTTGATCGCCGAGAAGATCGGCGAGGGCGGCATGGGGCTGGTCTACAGAGCCACCGATACCGCGCTCGACCGCCCCGTCGCCTTGAAGGTCATGTTCTGCGGGCCGAACGACGATCAGCGCCAGGCGCAACGCTTTGAGCGCGAAGCCCGCGCGATGGCGCGGCTCTCACATCCCAATCTGCTGCATGTGTACAGCGTCGGTTCGGACAGAGGCTGTCATTATTTCGCCATGGAATTGCTGCGCGGCGAAACGCTGCACGACGCGATCCGCCGCTTGCATCGGATTCCCGCGCCCGATCTGATGCAATACGCGGTCCAGATTGTATCGGCGCTTTTTTACGTGCACCAAAAAGGCATCACGCACCGCGACATCAAGAGCGGCAACATCATGCTCTGCGGACGTCGTGCGGTGCTGATGGATTTCGGCCTCGCAAAAGACGATGCCGATTCCGGGCTGACGAGCGTCGGCGCGATCATGGGCACGCCCGACTACATGCCGCCCGAGGCAGCCGAGGGCCGTTCGGTCGGGCCGCCAACAGACATCTACAGCCTCGGCGTCGTGTTGTACGAGGCCCTGAGCGGGCAGCTCCCGTTCGTTGGAAAATCGGCGATTTCAATCATTCGCCAGCACATCGACACGCAGCCGCCGGATCTCGAGGAATTGGTGCCGGAGATTACGCCGGAGCTTGCGGCGATAGTGCACAAATGCCTCGAGAAAAAGCCGGAAGACCGCTTCGCGGATTGCCCGGCGCTGGCGCGCGCTCTTTGGGACATCGTGCCCGACCAGATCGTGCTGGATGTCGCCGAAGGGCGCGTGCCGGGCGTGGACGCCATTCCGCTGGAGAATACCCGCTTCGGCACCGGCTCAAGCCCGACCGCGACAGCGGTGCCGCGCACTGCCGCGCCGCGCGCGAAGACAGGCGCTGCGGCGACGCTCTCTTCTAAAAGTGGCGCACCGAAAAGCAGGCCGAACCTGACTCCGACGGTCACCCACGTCAACAGCCTGGCTGCAAAAATGGATGCCCGTTCGGACGCGGCGACGGAAGTCGATATCGAGAACGCCGCCGCGAGTCCCCGGCGCGGAGTGCCACAATGGATCTGGGCCGCGGCCGGATTTGCGGGCGTCATTTTAATGGTGGTGTTCTTGATCGTGTTCAACCACAAGCGGCAGCCGCAAACGAAGACGTTCAGCGGCCAGCCGATTGTTCGCAAAGGGGTGGCGTCGACGGAAAAAGAAGTTCTGGTCGAATTCAAAGGCGGCGATCCCGATCCGAAGAAATGGTATTTCATCGTCCGGCGGCAGAAGCCGGATGGAAGCTGGAGCGAAGATTTGAAGATTTCCTACGCCGATTACGTCTCCTCAAAATCAGATACCGAATTGATTTTTTCGTCGGACGAAGCGCAGAGAAAACCATGAAATTTGGGATGGGGCCTGGCCGCGTCCGTGTCGCGCCGTATGCACTGGCGATGCTCGTGTCGCTCATGCCGGCGAGCGGCCTCTACGCGCTCGATGCGACGCCCCCGGATCCGAAACCCAAACCGGTCATCGCGACAAATCCAAATGCGAAACCCGAGCCGTCGCGAATTCCGGATGCATTCGAACCGCGGCTCGATTCGACAGATGACGACAAGGATGCCCCCGCCGGCGAAACCGTCGCGCTCCCGCCGATGCCTTCGACGCGTCCGGCGGCGAAGCCAAAGGAACACCAGAATTCTTCCAATAACGCCGCTCAATCAAAGCCGGCGGAAGCGGCAATCGCCTACGATCCGAACGCATTTGAAATTGATTTCGAGGCGCTGCAAACTCTGTATTCCGCGCCGGTCATCGTGGCTCCAACGAAGCCGGCCGAAACAACGATTGTGTATGATCCGAAAGCGTTTGAAATCGATTTTGAGGCACTGCAAGCCCTGCACGCCGCGAAGAAGTCTCCGGAAAGCAATCCGAAAATAAACGCAACAGCCGCCATGAGAATACCGAAGCTCCCCGATCTTGTGCGCGAAGTGAAATTGCCCACTCAAGTGACGGAGGCAATCGAACTGGTGTTGTCGCTGGAAACGCTGCGGATACGGCTTGGCGAAGACGCATCGTTTGCGCTCTCCGGTCCCGATGATTTCCTGCTCGAGGCCACCGGCGACTACGTCATCGGCGACGATTTGGGCCGGCAACTCGCGCGCGGGCAGATTTCGCTCCGCGCAATTCCCACGGCGAATGGCCAGTCGAAACGCTTCAGGCTGCCGGTGCCGGCCGAACTTCTGCTCCCGGCGGAGAAGTACAAGGGCGGGCGCGCCGGACTGAAGCTGCACGCGGATTTCGCCTTCGCCTCGCCGGGAAAAAAGACCGTCAAGCTGGGCGCCGATATCGGCCTTGATACGCCCGCCGAGCCGCGCCTGAAAGAGTGGGATGGCTGGATCGCGCTCACCTCCAATCCGCCCGTGGGCGGCGCGTGGGATAAACTCAATGCGCTCGGAATTTTTGGCGGCATGCAAATCCGCACCAGCGCGGCCCGCCGCGAATCCTTGAAACGCGGCAACGCGCCGTTTTACGTCGAGAACGTCACGCGGCAGTTGCTTTCGCGGTACCACACCGAAAAAGGTCTCTGGCAGAAAACGATCGCTGCAATGTCCGCGGACCGGAATGGCGGCAAGACGCTTTCGCGTGAACCGTCGCTGAGTTCTCCCGCGTTCGCCGACGCGTTCGGCGGCGAAATCGCGCGCATCGCGGAAGCCTACGCGGCGGAGCCGCCGCTGTTTTTCTCGCTCGCGTCGGAGCCGTCGATGACACGGCTGAACGCCGCCGCCGATTTCGATTTCAGCCCGGCGGCGCTCGACGAGTTTCGGCGCTGGCTGGAACGCGATGCGTACGGCACTCTGCCGGCATTGAACGAATCCTGGGGCACGCGCTTCGAGACATGGCAGGCGGTGGTGCCGATGACCACCGACGACGCGCGCATGCGCCTGAAAGATGGCGTCGGCAATTTCGCGCCATGGGCGGATTTTCGCGAGTTTCAAGACTATACGTTCGCCAAAGTGCTGCGCGAAGGCGCGGATTTGCTGCGCACAAAAATTCCCAATGCAAAAGTGGGCATCACGGGCGCGATGGGGCCGTTCGCGTTTGGCGGCTGGGACTGGTCGCGGCTCGCGCTCGATCTGGACGTCGTCGAAGCCTACGACATCGGCGGCGCGCGCGCGCTATGGCGCGACTTGGCGCCCGGCAAACCCGCGCTGGCCGCGCTTACGCTTCCAGCCGACGGCAACGCCGCCGCCGCGCCCGAATTGAATCGCACACTCTGGCAATTCGCACTCGACGGCGGTCCGCGCGGCGCGCTGTTTTGGGACGCGCCGGGCGTTGCGGCGAACGAATCGAATCCTGGCGGAGCGCTCATCGATGCGCACGGCGAGCCGACCGAATTGGGCAAAGCCCTCGCCCCCGCGCTCGGCGAATTGAACGGCGTCGCCGGGCAATTGCTCGGGCAGTCGCATCGCGCCAACGACGGCGTCGCGCTGCTGTATTCGCCCGCCAGCGTCCGCGTGCAATGGCTGTTTGAAGCGGACAATCTGCACGGCGCCGAGTGGCTGCAAACCTGGGGCGCGGATTCGAGCGCCGAACGGCGCGAATCGCAACAGTTGCGCCTGCGCGAAAGCTGGGGCAAACTGCTCGACGACTGCGGCGTCGGCTGGCGGTTCCTGAGCAGCCACCAGCTCGAGCACGGCGAACTTGTCCGCGCCGAAGCGGGAATCAAGACGCTGATTCTGCCGCGCGCGATCGCGCTGAGCGACCGTGAGGCCGAGGCTATCAAACAGTTTTCCGCGGCAGGCGGGCGCGTGATTGCGGACGCCGCGTGCGCGCGCTTCGATGAGCACGGAAAGATACGCGCGCACCCCGCCCTCGACGAACTCTTCGGCGTCAATACCTCCACCGAACCAATCTTTGCCAAGCCGATGAAACCGCTCAATCGCATCACGCCTGTTCAAGGGGCCAACGGTCCCATGGCGAAATGGGACGCCGAATTTTGTGGAAATCTGCCGCCTGTGTTTTCGGACGAGCCGAAGTGGCTCGACCCCGAGCGCAGCGGCAAACGCAAGGGCGCCGAATATCGGCTTAGTCCCGTCTTTGCGTCGCGAAACAACGCGCTTTATTTGAATCTCGATCTGACCGATTACCTGCGCTGGCGTCTGCACCCGGAATTGCCGCGCACGCTCACGCTGCGCAAAGCACTGCAGAGTCTTGTGTTCAAACAGACGCTCGATGCCGGGCCGGTCGATTGGAGCAAAACGCAATTGCCCCACGGAACTCAGATTGTCCGGCTGCGCCTTGGAAACGCGGCGAAGTCCGGCTATCTTCTGGCGCTGCGGCGTAATCCTCAAGCGCGGCTGCACGAGCTCGGCGTCGAAGGCGACGGCAACTGGGCGTTTGACAAAGCGGAACCGTTCGAGCTGCATTTCAAGGCAAACGTCTGGTTGAGCGGCGCGTTTCCAGCCGGCGCCGGTGCGGCGGCACACGCGGAAAAAACGGAATCGGTGCGGAAAATTGCAGGCACTCTCGATCCCGTCAAGCCGTCGATTTTCCTATTGCACGCCGGCGAGCCCGATCCTTTGAAACTGTCCGCGGTGGAAAGCGTCGTGAAATTGCAGCGCATCGAGATCGCCGTCGAGCGGCCGAAGGAAAGCGCGTCGCCCGCACTTTTTTCCATACGCGTGACTGGCCCGGATCGCGTGGAACGTCCGCATTACGGCGGAACGGTTGCGGCGAAAGACGGTGCGTTGAGCCATATCATTTCATTCGCGTTGAACGATCCGTCAGGCACTTGGACCGTCGCCGTGCGCGATGTATTGAGCGGCGCGGCGGCTGAAATTCGGGTCCAAGTGAAGGACTCGGAGTGACGTTTCAATTCTTTCAAACAGGGACACGATGAGCGAATCGAAACCGAAAAAAATTTCCGTGTGGTCGTTTGCGTTGATTCTGCTGCCGCTGATGGTGCTGCTGGCGTACACCTATTTTTCGCGCGGCGGACAGGCGGGTTCCGGCGGGTCCGTGGATGGCGAGTTTGTCTTCGATCCGGGGCCAGTGAAAGAACTGGAAATCAAGGGTGCGCCCGCCGATGGCGTGTCGTCCTGGGACGAACTCGCCGTTTCGGCCGGTCCGCCGCTCGATGAAAAACGGGTCGCGCGCGGAAAGGAACTCTATTCAAAAGCGTGTGCTGCGTGCCACGGCGAAGATGGCAAAGGCGAAGGCCCGGCGCTCTCGCATTTGAAGCTGAATTCTCGCCCGGCAAATTTCACGCTTCCCATTGCGTCGATTAAAATCCGTTCAACGCAAAAAGGCACGCTCCCCGCCGATTCGGATTTGTTTCGCACGCTGACGCGCGGCATTCCCGGAACGGCCATGCTGAGTTTCCGGGATCTGCCGGAAGCGGATCGCTGGGCGCTGGTCCACCGGATTCAAGAATTCTTTGTGAGCGGCAAAAAGTGGCCGGCGTCCGTCGCGCTTGAGGTTCCAAAAGTGCTGCCGAAGGACGACGCGCTCCTGGCAGAGGGAATGCAGGAATTCCGCCATTGGTGCCTGAATTGCCATGGCAGCGACGGCATGGGCAATACGTCGTTTGCGTTCCAAATGCAGAATCAATGGCCGGGAATTGCGTTTGCGCGCGGCGGCGGAAAATTCATGCTGCGCGGCTCGAAGCCGGACGATATCGTGCGAACGCTCATGGCCGGATCGAGTGGGTCCAGTCCGATGATGAGTTTCAAGCCGACGTTCTACGGCGACGAGCCGAACGCGCACGATCTGATTTCCGGCGACAGGAAACTCTGGGGCACCGCGTACTACGCCCGCAAATTAATTGAAGACCAAGGCAAATAGGCGACTCAGCGCTCGCCGGGATTATTCTTTTTGACGGCCTCGCGCAAGGCTTTGTCGAGATCCGATCCGGCGGCCAGTTCGATCAGCGAGTAGCCCGTGGCTTTGCGTTCGGCGTCGCCCAGCGGAACGGCGTAGAGGCTGGCGATTTTCTCTGGCACGATCAGGAAGATCGGCACCCCCGGCTGATCCGGATCCGTTGGCAACGCTTTCAAGTTGCGAACTGTTCTTCCCGTGTAAAAAGTCATCGCCGCATCGGTGGTTCCGGCGGCATATAACCGGGTTCCTCCAGGCAGCGCATCGGTCTGTTGCTTGAGCGCCGAAACGTTTGCCCAAAGCGTATCGCGCCGCGCTTTCGCTGCCGGCCGCACGGTCGCAAACACCAGGCACGCCATCGCGAACACCGCACAGACATAGATCGAGATAACGCCCCGGCCGGCTGCCCAAAAGCGCGCGCAGAAAAAATTCACGCCGAAAAACAACAGCGCCAGCGGTATCGCGAACCAGGTGATCGCCGCTGAAAATTCCGCGGCGCGCGTGGCGAGATACCCCGCCTTGGCGATGCCAAGCGTATAAAATAAATTCAACACGGGCGGCCAATACGGCGCGCAGCACAACGCAACGGCGCCAGCCACTCCGGAAGCCAACTGCCACCATCCCATGCGCTCCTCGCAGATCCCGCCGGGCGAATTAAAACGCCCAAACACCGCGCCGCCCGACAGCGCCACAGCCGGGAACAGCGGCAGCAGATAGTACTCCTGTTTTTTCTGTGCGATGAGAAATACTAAAAAACCAAAGGCGGCGTAAAGCGCAAAAAAGCGTGCCGCATCGTTCTCGTCGCGCTCCACCGCTTCGGCGTCCGTGGATGGCAGCATGACGACGAGGAATCCAACCAGCAGCAGCGCGGTCCAGGGCAGCATCCCGAGCGCGCCTTTGTAGAAATAGCAAACGTAGCCAAACTGCGGATCGCTCAGCGGATCGGCGGGAAGTTCCGGCGGAGCGATTTCGGCCGGGGATGCTTTATAAATCGAATGAGCCGCCTCCCCCGTCATCGCCGCGATCGCCCCTGGATTTTTTCGCTCAACCAGAACGAACCACGGAGTGGCGACCAGCAGCGCGATCATAAACGCCAGCGCGACGTACAGAATGTGAAACCAGCCGATGCGTCTGCGGCGCAAAAACAATTCGAATGCGACGGGCACCGCGATCAAGACGAGTGGAACCCAGCCCTTCGTCAGAATGCCGAGACCCAGACCGAATCCCGCGAGCAGCGCCGCGCCCAGCCCCGGCTTTTCAGACAGCAGCAGCGCCATGCCGCAAAGCGCCGCGACGCAGGTGAGCATGAGCGTCGCGTCGCCGTAGCCGGTTTGAGCGTAGTGCGCCGCGAGATGCGACGTGCCCAAAATCAAACCGGCGATTATGCCCGCCGTACGGCAGAAGAAAACGCTGCCGAAAAAAATGATCAGAAAAACGGCCAGCGCCGCGCACAGCGCCGGAGGCAATTGCGCGGCGCGCGACAGGGCCAGATTGTCGCCGGGCGCGGCGCGGAAAATCACGGCGCTCGAAAACGCGGCCAGCCAATACGGCAGCGGAGGCGTGTCGGCGTGCGCTTCGGCGCTCAGTTTGGGCACCACAAAATCGTTGTTCTGAAGCATGTCGCGCGCGATGGCGGCCACGCGCGCTTCGGGCGCATCGTTCAGCGGACGTCCCAGGGCCGCTGGCAAATAATAGACGCCGAATGCGCACAGCGCGAAGCACGCCGCGGCCAGCGCATTGATGAGCGTCCATTGGCATCCGCGCGTCTCAGCGCCGACAATCGGCACCACTGTAGTTGTTTCGGACACGAGTGACCCCTGCGGCCAGTTATTGATGAATGGATTTTTAACCGCTTTCGATTCTAATATAAGTACGCTTCAGTTGTCGAGCGGAGTATTTTTGGAATGTACCGAACGATGGAGTGCAGGACGGGATTTTTATGCGCCACACGAAAATTCTGATTTGGGTAATTGCGGCCGCTTCGGCGTGTTCTTCAGGCGCTCGCGCATGTAGCGTGCCGGTGTTTCGCTACGCGCTTGAGCGCTGGGAAAATGCGCCGTATCAAGCCGTCATATTTCATCGCGGCCCTTTGGCGGATGCCGATAAGCATTGTCTCGAAACATTGAAAAACGCCGGCGACGCCCCGAAGGGCACGACCAATATCGTCGTCGATTCGGTGGACGTGGATACGCTGGCCGGCCTCAAGCCGGCCCCCAACGCCGCACCTGGCACGGGACGGGCGATGGCAAAACTTTGGGCAGCTCAAAAAAATCCGGCGCTGCCCTGGACGGTGCTGCTCTACCCGCAAGTCAACGACGACCTGGAGTCCTTTTGGAGCGGACCCCTAAATCCGGAGCGCATCGCGCGCTTGATTGCGTCACCCGCGCGAACTGAAATTGCCCGCAAGCTGACGGCCGGCGATTCGGTCGTATGGGCGGTGCTGCTCTCAGGTGATAAACAAAAAGATGACGGCGCGACAAAGATGCTCGAGACGGAACTGGCGAAGCTGCAAAAAACAATCGCATTGCCGACGGACGCGGACACGCAAGGCGGTCCGGTCGTCCGCCGGCGTTCCGACCTGCCGTTGAAAATTTCGTTTTCGATCGTTCCCGTTTCGCGCACCGATCCCGCCGAGGCCATGTTCGCGGCCATGTTGATCGGAATCGACAAGCGCTTCCGCGATGCGGCACAGCCCGCCGCGTTTCCGATTTTCGGCAGAGGCCGCGCGCTGACCGGACTCTTGGGAAAAGATTTCGCAACGGCCACGATCGGCGAGGCGACCGTTTTTCTGACGGGTGCCTGCTCGTGTCAGGTCAAAGAATTGAATCCCGGCGTCGATTTGCTTTTTAATACGGATTGGGAAGGTCTTGTAAGCGGGGGGAAAAGCGTTGAAAATTCAAAGGCCGCGGTCGAAATCCCCGTGCCCAAATTGCCGGCGCCGGCTGAAAAAAAGCCGGTTGAGACCATCGATAAAGATTCCGAAAAGGTGGCGTCAAACGGCCGCGTATGGCTATTGGCGGGATTGCTGTTGTCCGGCGCGATGGCGATCGTTATGGGAACATGGTTGCTGAAATTGAAACGAAAGCAGCAGCCGTAAATTGGCGTTTTCCCCCGCTTCGGATTTATTAAGAATGTGATTCGTGCTTTCCGCGAACCCCAGCGTCCAATTATAATCGCCATTCCAAAATCAAAAAATGAAAGAGAGCGGACATGAATCTTCACTACGTCGTTTGCATTTTGGGACTGGCGTGCGCGTTGGCGCGCGGAGAATCATCGAAGGCCGTGACAATTTATCCCATCGACCAGGCCGCCATCGTGGCCGGTTCGCGCTTCGATTTTAAAGTCGAATTTCCAGGCGTGCTTGATGCGGGTGACTTTGAACTGAAAATCGGCGGCAAGCCGGCAGCCGATATGCTGAGGTCGCAAGGTACATTAATTCAAGAAAATTTCAGCAAGCCAACAGCCGCGGACTCGCAGATATTGGAGGGACCATTCACTGCGTCGGCCTATGTCGCGCGAAATTGTGTGCTGCACGCCGAAGCGGACAGTTTGGCCGTTGAAGTTTATGTCAAGAAGGACAAAGTCGCCGAAGTCACGTGGCGAGTGTACCGGCCGAAGGCCGAAGGGCGCGCCGCGAAGAACGTCATTTTGATGATCGGCGACGGTTTGAGCCAGGCGCACCGCACCGCCGCGCGGATCATGTCGAAGGGTATCAAGGAGGGCAAATACGCCGCCCAGCTGGCGATGGACGACATGCCGCACATGGGTTTGGTCGGAACATCCGGGGTGGATTCCATCATCACCGATTCGGCCAATTCGGCGAGCGCGTATACGACTGGGCACAAAACGAGTAACGGCGCGTTGGGCGTTTACAAAGACCGCACGATCGACTACGCCACTGGCACCCTCGACGAAAAAAATTACCCCGACGAGACCGACGACCCGGCACACGAAAGCATCGCGACCCTGGCGCGCCGTTTTCGCGGCATGTCGGTGGGCGCGGTCACCGACGCCGAAATTCAGGACGCGACACCCGCGGCCATGTACGCGCATATTGCGACCCGCCGGCATTACTACTCGATTGTCGACATGCTCGCGAAATCCAATTTCGAAGTGATCATGGGCGGCGGACGCGCATCCTTCAGTGACACGCAATTCGCGGCCTTCGCGGCACAGGGCTGCGCGGTGGCCGAGACTCGGACGGAGTTGTTGAACGTCGGAACGCCAAAACGGCTCTTCGGCATTTTCAATCAAGGGAACATCGATGGCGCATGGGACCGAAAATTTCTGAAGAACTTTACGCCGCCCGACCGGCAGGATCAGCCGGATCTGACCGAAATGGCCGCCGCCGCGCTGAAGGTTCTAGACACAAATCCGAACGGATTCGTGCTCATGATCGAGGGCGCCCGCATCGACAAATTTTCACATGCGCTGGATTGGGAGCGCGCGGTAATGGACACGATCATGTTCGATCACACAGTTGCGCTCGTGAAAGAATTCGCGGCCAAACGCAACGATACGCTGGTGCTCGTGCTGGGCGATCACACACATGGCGTGTCCATCGTGGGGACGATCGACTCCTTGCCGCCGCACGCGATCGACATTGTCGAACAGGATCCGGCGAGCGGGGAATTTGTGAAAAAAATTGTGCGCAAACAGGGGCGCGATTACGTGCGCACGTATAACGACGCCGGCTACCCAAACTACACGATCAAAGACGGCTATCCCGAGACGCTGAACGTGACCCGCCGCCTGGCGCTCTTCTTCACCAACTTCCCGGATCACTATGAAATTTTCACGCCAAAGTTTGGCGGCGAATTCAAGCCGACGATGAGCGTTGCGGCCGCGAAGGGAAAAAGTTATGTGGTGGCGAACAGCCTGTACAAAGGCGCCCCCGATGCCATGTTAAGAATCGGAAATCTGCCACGCGGAACAATTTCAGGCAGTCCACATTCCTGCGAAGACAGCATCGTCACGGCCATGGGTCCAGGCTCCGAAGCAGTCCACGGTTTTCTGGACAACACAAAGATTTTCGAGATCATGGTAAACGCGCTGGATCTGCACGAGCCTGTGCCGGCCAAGTAGCAAGTGGTTAGTGGTTAGGGATTTGGGATTTTAATAGCGCTCCGCCGCTGTTTCCCTAACCCCTAACCCCTAACCCCTAAAACTGCCCTTCATCCGCTGAAGGACCGTAAATTGACGGCACCGGAATGTCGTTCAAGCGCAGATAAACGCCGAGTTGCGCGCGGTGATGGATCGCGTGGCTTAAGACGAAGCCGCGCAGGACGGCGATGCGGGGCATTGACAGGATCGTCTTCCCGCCCTTGAGCAGCGACCAGTTTTGGAAGAAGCTCTCGTCGGTCGTCTCGGCCAGCACGGCGCGTCCCGCGGCAACATTCTTATCGAAAAGCGCGAGCAATTCCGCGCGCGAATTTGCCGACGGCGGAGTGTAAGCCGGGCCGCCCACCGGCGCGACGTCGAGCGAGTCTTGCGTCAGCGTTTCTTTCGCCCATCCGGGAATCTGGGCGAGATGCGCCGCCAGAGCACCCATCGTGAACGATTTTTCGTGCGGTTTCCACCCGAGTTTGCCATCGGGTACGCGCTCGAGCGTCGCGCGGACGCCAGCCATTTCGTGATCGAATTCGGGGAGCAATGCATCTCGAAGAGCCATTGTCAATTCTCCTATTTAATGAGGTGATCTGAGAGCGCGGTGCGGGCGCATTGAAGCACGAATCGAACGCCACGCAAGAGCGCTTTATCAAAGATTAATAAAAATCAGCCGGAGTGTTTCGCCATCCGGGCCGGCCGCATCCGCACGGCCCAGCATTCGGGGCTGAGTCCCTGCCGATAGTGCGAGCGCATGTGGCGGACTTCGAATGTCTTTGACGACAACGCGCAGGCCCAATCCGCGACGGCTTTGGCCTCATCGTTGCCGCCGTCATGATTCGGATACACGACGATCGTGACGATGCCGCCGGGCTGAAGCCACTCCATTGTGGTGTGCAGAGCCGCGAGTGTCGTATCGGTGCGCGTGATGCAACTCTTGTCTTGCCCCGGCAGCCAACCCAGGTTGAACATCGCCGCGGCGATCCTGCCTTTGGCATCCGCGGGCAGGAGACGGGCCATGTGTTGATGCCCGTTGCAAATCAGCGAGCAGTTTTCCGACATACCGGCTTCAGCGAGGCGCGTGCGCGTGGCCTCGATGGCCACCGCTTGAACGTCGAAGGCAAACACGCGCCCGCCCGGCCCAACGAGCCGCGCGAGCAGTAGCGTGTCGTAACCGTTGCCAGCCGTGGCATCAAGCACCCAGGCGCCAGGTTGCACGCGGTGTGCAATCAGATCGTGAGACCATTCGACGGGCGTGGGGAGAGCGTAGGGATCCATGGGGAATGCGTGCTACGATACAAACTCATTTACCATTGTCCATTTGCCATTTTTTATTTTCCAATTGAAGCCGTGCGATTTACGCATTCGGCTGTGATTCTTCCGGTTGGACTCCGCGCAGTTGCGCATTGCCGCGATAACGTCGCGGCGTTTCACCTGTTTCCCTCCTGAACGAAACGCTCAAATATTCGACGTGCGCGAATCCCGTTCGTCGTGCGATTTCGAGTAAAGATAAATTCGTATCGACCAGCAATTGTTTTACGCGATTCAATTTCACGCGCAGAATCTCCTGGTGCGGCGTGATGCCCAGCAGATTCTTAAAACGGCTTTCGAGCACGCGCCGCGATACCGGCACGCCTTTTAAAACATCCGACACATCGATCCCGTCGCACGCGTGCGTGCGGATCAGGTGCATGGCCTTGGCCACGTCGGCGTCGTGCACGGCGAGCACATCGCTGGATTGGCGGATCGCGAGGCGCACCGGCTCGATCAAGTGCGCCGTCGGCGTGACCTTCAGGCCGGACATCATGCGATCCAGCAGGCGCGCCGCTTCGTAGCCCGCTTTCTGATGATTGGGCAACACGCTCGACAACGGCGGAGAACACAAATCGCAGAGCAGTTCGTCGTTGTCCACGCCGACCACCGCGGCTTCGTCGGGAACCGCAAGTCCCTGGCCGCGGCACGACGCCAGCACCTGTTGCGCGCGGATATCGTAACAGGCCATGATGCCCACGGGCTTGGGCAGGGTGCGCAGCCACGCGCCGATGCCGGCGATCTGCGCCTCAACGCGCACTTGCCTGGTTTCACGCGGCTGGTGAACGGCGCACTCGAAGCCCGCTTTGCGAATGGCCTCCGAGAAATGCCGGCCGCGCCACTGAGACCAGTTGAAGCGCGCGTCGCCGCAAAATCCGAAATGGCGGAAGCCGCGCTCCAAAAGGTGCTCGGCGATCATCTTCGCGATCGCTTCGTCGTTCGTTTCGACCCACGGGAGGGTCGGAATCAAACGCGCCGCGCTGATGTCCACTGTGGGCAGGCCCGATGCGGCGATGGCCTTTGCGATGCGCTTGTTTTCGATGCGCGCGATGATGCCATCGCCGTCCCAATCGGCGAGCCACTCGGGCGGCGCGTCGCCGCGCCCTTGTTCCACGAAATGAAACGACCAGGGCCGGTGCTCGCGCACATACGCCACGACCCCGTGCAGCAAGCCGCGGCCGTAGGCGTTGGACGATTCGATAAGCAGTGCGACGCGGTGTTGTTTTTTCATGATGTATGCACGTTACACATACTCCGATTAGCCCATAAAATCCAATCTACAGTCGCGAGTCGGCCGCGCCCGCTTGCGTCATAATTCACGCCGGATAGTATCGGCCACTTCGATTTAATGACTGCATGCAACCGAGCGCGATCCCAATGTCCGATCACACATCAAGCGGGACGGCCTATCCCGATGCGCAAGCATTCGACGCGTTATGGTCTGCCGCGGGGGAGCGCATGGACGCATTTCGTCCACATCCGGAAGAGGACGAGACGCGCATCGAACTGTGGAAGATACAGGAATATCACAACTGGCTGCGCTGGCGAATCTGCCGCAAGGGTTTCGATTGGAGCAAGCCGGGCGTGATTCTACTGCTTCTCGCCGGTTTCTCCGCGCTCATTCTATATGGAGCGCAAACAGGAAACTGGTTCGTCACGGCAGGCGGAGTGGTGGCGTGGTTCACGGCGGTGAATCTGTCGTTCTTCACCTATTTCGGGCTAACGCTGCCGGGGCCGCCATTGGCGCTGCCGAAACCCGCCAAGCCTTATGAAAAATACCGTGCCGAAATGGGGCTTTACCCCGCTGGATATGAGCGGCGAAAGTTCCCGCGTGTTTGGGTTCGCGTGCAGTCAATTGAGGGTCCGGCGCATCGGTTTGAGCTTGCCGTCGCACAAGTGCCGGAGCATCTTGCGAAACTATTAAAAGCACAAACCACGTGGCGCATGCAACGCGGTGACGCGCCTTTGATTTACGCCGTGATCGAAACCGAAACTGCGACTCGCAAGGAAATCGACGAAGGGCAGTCGCCGCTGAAAGTTGTGGCGTGGAAGTGGAACGAAAAAGAATTGACGGGATTTGATCGAAAGAAAGAAGGATTGCAACCGTTATAGGATAGAGGAGGCGGAGTACCCGTCGTGCAAGGCCGGGATCTGCCATAAGGGGATTTTTTCCATTTACTTCTGGACTCTCCGCTGGAATTCGCGCAAAATTATACAGGCGCATGCGTTCAACGGACGCGTGCCGGTGTAGGACATAGTCGGAATAACAGCAGATTTGGCTGCGCTTCTGGCATGGAGCATTAAAATGGTTCATCGACAAAAATTCAGCGTCAGTTTCAATTATGATGTGGTTTTCACACGGAACTTGTTCGCGCTGAACAATCATACCCTTGCGAATGTCCTGCCACAAAATCCGACACCGGCGCGGATGGCTTTTTTAATTGATTCGGGCGTTCAAAAAGCGTGGCCCGATCTGGCCGACACGATCATGGCTTGGGGGCAGGCGCATAAAGATGTAGTGCTCCTGCCCGAACGCCCGATGACTGTTCCGGGCGGCGAAGAAGCGAAGAACGACTTGATGTTCGTACAGCGCATCATCCATCAGTTGCAGCGCATGCAAATCTGCCGGCATTCGTACGTTGTTGCGATTGGCGGCGGCGCGATGTTGGACGCCGTGGGATTGGCCGCGGCTGTTTTCCATCGCGGCGTGCGGCTCATTCGTGTTCCGACGACGGTTTTGTCGCAGAACGATTCCGGCATCGGTGTCAAGAATTCGGTCAATCTGGACGGCGTCAAAAATCTGATCGGATCGTTCGCCCCCCCCTATGCGGTGCTCAACGACGGCGCGTTTTTGGAAACGCTGGAAGATCGCGACTGGTACGGCGGAATTTCGGAAGCGTTCAAAGTTGCCATCATCAAAGACGCGGAGTTTTTGAACGAGCTTGAGCGGCGCGCCGACGAACTCGCCGCGCGAAATCTTGAGGCGATGGAAGTCGTCGTCAAGCGTTGCGCCGAATTGCATCTCGATCATATCGCGACGGCCGGAGACGCGTTCGAAATGGGCTCCGCCCGGCCGCTGGATTTCGGACACTGGGCCGCTCATAAACTCGAATCGATGACAAACTTCGAACTGCGGCACGGCGAGGCCGTGGCCATCGGCGTCGCGCTGGACGTGTACATCGCCGCGCGCCTGGACTACATTTCGGAAGCGGATCGCGACAGGATTTGTTCCGCGATGCGGCGTTGCGGCATGAAACTCTGGCATCCGGTTCTCGAAAAGCGCAGCGGCTCCGGCACGCACATGGTGGTGAACGGCCTCGAAGAATTCCGCCAGCATTTGGGCGGCCGTCTGACCCTGACGATGCCCGATGGCATCGGCCGCAAACGCGAAATCCACAGCCTCTCGCCCGCCATCGTCGCCGATGGAATCGCGTGGCTGGCGGATTTGCGAAAGCAGCCATTGGCACTGCGCGGATAGGCAATGGAGCGGAGCCGCTCCTTCTTAGAACAAATCCCGCGCGCGATAATTCTTGCGGATCGTCACAACTTTCGCCTTGCGCTCGGCCACCAATGCATTCGGCAAATCAATCGTCTTCGGTCCGCTCTCCGTATTGAAGAGACGGCGCAGCGCCTGTGCGTGGCGGTGCGTGAATTTTGTGTCCTGCAATTTCCACAGCGTTTTCAACACGTCGAGCGCATCGGCGAGCTCGTCCAGTTCCGGCGGCGAACCCATGCTTGGCACCGGCAGTTCGATGAAACCGAGACTGCCCGCCCGCGCGAAACTCGCCAGCCAATCGCGGCGCCAGGCGCGCTTCGCGGCGTTGATATCCGCTTCTTCGGCCAGGCGCCACAACGCCTGCCGCGCCCCGGGATGCACTTTTCCGGCGAGGAGCGGCAGCACCTGGTTGCGGATCGCGTTGCGCGGAATGTCGTTGTCGAAGTTGGTCTGGTCCGTGCGGTAGTCCTGCTTTTTTTGCTTCAGATAATCGAGCACTTCGAAGCGCGTACATCCGAGCATCGGCCGCACGACCAGAATTTCGTGTTCCGCGCGCTTCTCCATTGTATCGGCAAGCGGCCCGCCGCCGGTCCATTTAATGAGGCTCGACACATCGGGCTCGTCTTCGAGCCGCAGCGGTCCCGTCCAGCCGATTCCGCGCAACCCTTCCGCCCCCGTGCCTCGGCAGATTCGATACAAAACCGTTTCGATGCGGTCATCGGCGTGATGCGCGACAGCGACGCAATCCGACTGCGTCCGAAGCGCCGCCGCCGCCAGAAAAGAGCGCCGCACGATCCGTGCAGTTTCTTCCAACGAGCGCTTCAATTTCACGCTCATCGCCGGCGCATCCGCGTGAGCGGCGATGAATTCGACACCTTTGCTTTTGCAGAGTTTTCGAGAGAACGCCTCGTCCTCGTCCGCGTCCTTTCCGCGAATGCCGTGATTCAAATGCGCCGCGATAATCTTGAATTCAAGATCGCGCTTTTTTGAGAGTTCCAACATGCACAGAAACAGGGCCACCGAATCCGCCCCGCCCGAGAGCGCGACGAGAACGCGTCCGCCGGAGGCGATCAGCTTCCGTTCGCGAATGGCGTTGCCGACGAGGATGGGTAGGCGCATGTGCTTTTTAAGCTTTGAAGAACTCACCTTCGAGAAAATTCTTGAGCAACTGTTCGCCGCCCTGCGTTAAAAAACTCTCCGGATGATACTGCACGCCTTCCAGCGGCCATTCGATGTGCCGGATTCCCATCACTTCACCTTTGTCTTCGGTGCGCGAGACGACTTTCAAAAATGGCGGGAGCGTTTCTTCGCGGACGATCAGCGAGTGATAGCGCGTGGCTTCGAATGGATTGGGCATGTGCTCGTACAGACCCTTGCCGTCGTGAGTCACGCGCGATGTTTTTCCGTGCATCAGCCGGTCGGCGCGGTTGACCGTCGCGCCAAACGCCGCGGCGATGGATTGGTGTCCCAGGCAGACGCCGAGAATTGGAATCTTTCCGGCGAACTCCAGGATCGTGGCCACCGAAATGCCGGCTTCCTTCGGCGTGCACGGGCCGGGCGAAATGATGATTTTCTCCGGGCGCATTTTCTGAATATCGGCGACGGAAATCTGATCGTTGCGCACCACCTTCATATCCGCGCCCAGCGCACCAAGGCACTGAACCAGGTTGTAGGTAAACGAATCGTAATTATCGATGACCAGAATCACGCGCGTCGAACTCCTCTTAGAAATGTGAGCACATCATACTTGATAGGAAAAGAATGGCAACTTGCGTGGTGAGAAGTGTCGTTGTAGTACAAACGCAGTCCCATAAAATATGCGCTTGTTGAGATGTGACGTATTGAACTTGAACCCTGGAACCGAACGCTTGAAACCGATTTTATTTGATTCGCACATGCACACCCCCCTTTGCAAACACGCGACGGGCGATCCCGAACAATATGCCGAAGTGGCGGAACGGCGCGGTTTGCGCGGCGTCATTTTTACCTGCCACAATCCCGTTGAGAATTGGACCCCGCAAGTGCGCATGGAGGCACACGAGTTCGAAACGTATGTCGCCATCGTCGAAAAAGCGCGCCTGAAAATGCTGGGGCGTGTCGAAGTCCTTCTGGGGCTGGAGAGCGATTACGCGCCGGGAATGGAAGCGTACCTGGAGAAACTGCATCGCCGCGCGCCGCTGAATTACGTGCTCGGATCGGTTCATCCGCAACTCGGAGAATACCGGGCGCTCTATTACACGGGCGATCCCGTGGCGTTTCAGCGCACCTATTTTTCGCATCTGGCACAGGCCGCCGAAACCGGTCTGTTTGACTGCCTCTCGCACCCCGATTTGGTCAAAAACGTTTTTCCAAGAACCTGGAATCTTAATCTGCTGCTCGAACACATTTGCGAGTGCCTCGACCGCATCGCGAAGGCGGGCACGGCGATGGAACTCAATACGTCCGGACTGCAAAAATCGATCGAAGAGATGAACCCCAGCTTCACGATTCTGCGTGAAATGCAGCGCCGGAATATCCCGGTGGTGATCGGCTCGGACTCACATGCGCCGCGGCGCGTCGGCGAGGATTTTGAGATGGCCTGTGATCTGTTGACGCAGGCCGGTTATACGGAAGTCAGTTTCTTCATCGAGCGCAAACGGCAGACGGTGGGGATTGCGGAAGCGAAGGCGAGTTTGAAAAAATAACGGCGAACGGCTTTTTAACCGCGAATCCTCATTTTCCCGATTTCAATTTTCCGAAAAGAGCACCGTCAGGTTGATTTGCGCAGCGTCACAGGATTGCCCGCTTCCGCGTCCAAATTCAATGGAAAGAAAAGGCCTAGAACCTGGCGATCCCGCAAGCGGGGATGGACCAACAGAATTTCCTGCTCGGCGCGGTACCAATGCTTGTCAGGGCAAGCCGCCAGATAGGGATCGAGATTGAGCAGACACCGCAGTTTGGCGGCCCACTCCGGCTTTTCAGAATCCGGCGCGCGGCACTGTTTCGTCCACAACGCGTCCCAGTCCTCTTCCCGATCCGTGGACGGTTTCGATGCCTTCTCCGCCGCCGCATTCATTGAAGCGGCATCCGCAAAAAACGTCAGCGCATGTTCCTTGCCATTTACCCCAAGCAATAAACGGTCTCCGGGTTTGGCATTTAACTTCGCCAGCGCGGTCTTTGAAAAATTCAGGGTCAAATAACGGTCGCCTCGGAACATCGCCTGCCCGTGCAGTGCGCCGTCCACGAACGACCACGCTGTGAATTGTTCCACCGGCGCGGGCTGAAGTTTTTCAACCTGCAATTCGCCATTCGCCTTGCACCATTTCTGGTGAAACTTGTCGTCAATTGCCGCCCCTGCTTTCACGCGCTGGCAAACCAGCAGCTCGGTTCCAGCGTCTTCATTGCGCCGGAAATGTCCGAACGCCACTTCCGGATTCTGGCGCAGCAGTTCGGCCGTCATGGGATCGTGCGCAGCGAGTATTTTATAGCCGTGCAACGCGCCAATTCCGAATTGTGTGCCGTCGCCTAACAGGACGATCGCGAATTCCCGGGCATCGATTTTAAGTTTCAGCACGCTTCCAAATTCCAGGCCAAGCTGTGCAGCAGCAGCGCGGTCGAGATTGATTTGGAAAAATTCCCAATAGTCCCCGAAATTCATCATGCAGGTGAATGCGCGCCCGTCGATGGCATAGTTTCCAATCCATTTTTTACCGGGCTTCTTTGGGCTCGGAAAACACAACCCCCACGGCTGTGGTTTCGGCGGATGCGTGGAATCGACGGGCGTCAGCGTGATGAACTCCTGGGGTCCACGATAGACATTCAACATGTCGTCGCTTGTACCCAAAACGTCCAGCCGGCAGAGCGTCAAAACGTAGTCGCCGGGCGGAACGGCCAGTGTCGCGCCGGGTTCCTGTGCGTCTTGATTTTTGTCGATGCGGCAGGAGTTCGCCGATTCAACACACAGTTTTCCGCTGGGCAGATTCAATCGCGATGTCTGAGCCTTGAGCCATTTCAGGCCTTTCAGTGCTGCCAATTCGGTGCGCTCCGGCGGCGCGCCGACGGCTACTTCCACACGCAAGGAATCGTCTTGCAGAAGTTCGTAAACCACCAGACGCGAATTCTTGCCAAACGCCTTGACCGCCTTGTCGTTCGCGGGCGTTTTCTCGTCCAGCGCGCGCTGCATGATGTCCAGGACTTCCTCGCGTCTGAGCTCCTCGCGCACAGCCTCATCGTACAGATAAACCACCATGCCGTCATTGTAGACTTCCGCGATGTGCGACCCGGTGCGAATCGCTTTGACTTCGGAATTTTTGGACATTCGTATCTCCTATATTTCCGCGACAGAAGATTACAACGATTGAGCATTCACTTTTTTTATGAGCGGATGTCACCGAATTTCAGAATAATTCGCGAGATTCGATGTTTATAGCTTTTAAAACTCAAACTTCATCGCCCCAAGCCGCTTGTTAATTTCCCCAATCACGCGCTGTTCCTGCGTTTCGCCTTTGGCGATGAAGGTCACGCTGAAGCGCACATAAGCCCCCGCGTCGTCCCAGGGCACGGTGCTGATCAGCGCGTGGGTGATCAGCCACTGCGAGAATTCTTCGGCTTTTTCGAAGGCGATGCGCTTGCCGTCGGGGCTCGTCGCCGCCTTTGGGGCGGGAACGTAGAGGAAGAAGCTGCCTTTTGGTTTCTTTGCTTTGAAACCGTGCGCGTTCAGCACGCCGACGAGTCCGTCCATGCGGCGGCTGTACTTCGCTGAAATTTCGCGCGTGATTTCCGGATGCCCGAGCGCGAACGCGCAGGCTTTCTGAATCGCCATGAACTGGCCGGAATCGCTGTTGTCTTTGACGTCGCCGTAGGCTTTGACGATCAGCGCATTGCCCGCGATGAAGCCCAGGCGCCAGCCGGTCATGTTGTACGCCTTGCTCATCGAATGCAGTTCGACGCCGACATCCTTCGCGCCGGGCGTGGCGAGGAACGAGAGCGGTTTGCCTTCGAACACTAGCGCGGCGTAGGCACTGTCGTGGATCACAACGATGTTGTGCTTCTTCGCGAACGCGACGACTTTCGCAAAGAACTCAGACGTCGCCGATGCGCCGGTCGGATTGTTTGGGTAATTGATCACCAGCGACTTCGCTTTTTTCAGCACGTCCGCTGGAATGCTGTCGAGGTCCGGCAGGAAATTATTTTTCTCGATCAGCGGCAAATTGAAGACGCTGCCGCCGAGGTATTTGGAGTGCGTTCCGTAGACCGGGTAGCCGGGCGTGGTCATCAGTGCCACGTCGCCGGGATTGATGAAGCAATGCGGCAGCACGGTCAGCGCGCCTTTGCTGCCGATCGAATGCATGACTTCCGTTTCCGGATCGATGCCTTCGACGCCACAGACTTCCTTGAGCCAATTCGCCGCGGCGATTTTGTATTCCGGCCCGCCGTTGTCGGCGTAGCCGCGATTGTCGGGCTTGGCGGCTTCGCCGGCGAGCGCCTGCACGCAGTTCGGAAAAGCCATTTCGTCGGGTTCGCCGACGCCCATGTCGATCAGTTCGATTCCGGGATTGGCGGCGATGGCCGCGCGTTTGGCGCGCTTAATCTTCTCGAATTTATAGATCGCGGTGTCTTTGCCGTATTTGTTGCCGCCGATGCGTTCGGCGAAGAGATTCTGAATGTACGATTCGCTCATGTACTGCTCCTTGACGATTGTCCCTGGTTCAGTTTGCAATTACGGCGTGTATTTATCGCGGTTTGAAGACACGAATCAAGAATCAATTCTAGTTCGGTGCATGTCTATTGGGAATTTCAAAACTCGTTCAATTTCTCCGGCATCAAAATCACCCGCTCACGCGCGAGTTTTTTCCACGACCAGAGCGGGATCAACTCGCTCAGCGTCGCGTCGGTTTCATCGATCAGGCCCGACCAGCGCGCTAGCGTGCCGACGATCCGTTCCGGGCGGACGCCTTGCTCGCGGAACGTCGCGATGCGGGCGTCGCCGTGACGCTTGGCGAGACGCTTTCCGTCCGGTCCCACGACTAATGGAGCGTGGCCGTAGCGTGGCGGTGGGGCTTTGAGCAGGCGGTAGATCAGCAGTTGCCGTGCCGTGCTAGGAATCAGATCGTCGCCGCGCACGACTTCCGTCATGCCCGAGGCGATGTCGTCCGCTACGACCGCCAATTGGTAGGCGGGATTGTCCGGCGCGCGGGCCACAATGAAATCGCCGACTTCTGCATTTGGATCGGCGCGTTGCATGCCGCTGAGAAGGTCGTCGAATTCGATTGTGCCCGGCTCGGTTTTGAAACGCCACGCCGGTTCGCGCCCGCTGCGTGCGATGCGCTCATGCATTTCAGTTTCACTGCGCGCGCGGCATGTCCCGGGATAGCGCAGTTCGTGATCGCCTTCGTGCGGCGCGCCCTGCGAGGCCGCGAGCATTTCGCCGCGCGTACAGACGCACGGGTATAGCGCACCGAGCGATTTGAGCCGCTCGAAGATTTCCGCATAGTATGTTCGGCGCTTCGATTGGACGTCAATTTCGCCGTCCCAATCGAAGCCCAGCCAGCGCAGATCGTCGAGCATTTTCTCCGCGACGCCGGGCTTGACACGCGGCGTTTCAAGATCTTCGATGCGCATCAGCACACGGCCACCTTGCGCGCGCGCCGACAGCCATGCCCATAGGAACGTGCGGATATTTCCCAAATGCAACGCGCCGGTGGGCGACGGCGCGAGCCGGGCGACGGGGTGGGGTAGAGACGGCGTCAAAGAGTGGACTGGTGAATTCACTATTGTTGCCTGTCTTTTTGCAAAGTTCCAAACCGTCAGCGGCGTTGCTGCGTATGCAGCACTATAAAAGGAGGGTGAATCGTGAATACACCCGATATCGATTGTCCTGCCGACGCCGTTCCCGCCGCAATTATGGTTCCCGCTTCGCCTGCCGTCGACAACTCGGGCGGACTGATTCGATGGCTTTTGCACGAAGCGGTTCGGGCGAATCCATTATACGTGATCAGCGCCGCATTGCTTGCGTACGCGGTTCGGGAATTCATGGTGGAGATCGATCCTCAGATTGGAAAACTTGGCGGCGTGATTGCGTCGCTGGTTTTGCTGCATGTGTATGAAGTCGCCGTGCTGATCGTCGCCACCGTCGTGCTGAAACGGCGCGCTCGCGGGGGCTTGGACATGCACGGTCTTTTGATCGTCGCCGCAATTTATATGGGTGTGACCTACATCGCGCTCGATGAACTGGTGGCGATTCGCCCCTGGCTGGGCTTGGGAATCGCGGTGGCGGGGCTGGCTGCGACCGCGATCAAATTGGCGTGGTACGCGCGGTTGCCGGGCGTGTGCTTTTCGGCTCGCTATCGCTGGGTCGTGTTGATCGTGCTCGGCGCGCACGAACTGTCGCCGATGTTGAACTCGCGTGAGATTTCCGCGGCGTTGACGCCGGCAGCCGCGCAGGGTCTGGGTTGGATGGCCGGCTGGATTTCGCTCGTGTCGATACTATGGTTGATTCATGTCGAAACACTTGGCGGCGAACGCGGCGGCCCTGCTGAAAGCGCATCGATACCCGACGATCCCCTGGCGACGCGGATGTGTGGCGCGTGGGCGGTGTGCCTCGCCGCGGCGGCGGGCATCACGCATATTTTTGTCAGCGACTGGATCTTCGATCGCACGACGGATAACGTGCGCATCGCGCCGGCGGCGATGGTGCTGGCCGCGGCCATCGTGCTGTTGCGCTGGCGAAAGAATTGCATCTTCGGATTTTTCGACGCGGTCGTGGTTGCCGCTCCCGTCTTGATCATCGAAGAGTTGTGGCGCGCACTGGCGGTGGACGAGATTCGGTTGACGTGGGAGTTTCTGTTGAGTTCGGAGATGCAGGTCCGGGTTGCATCGGTCGTCTTTTATTGCGCTCTGGCGCGGGGAACGGGCCGCGCGCTTTTTTATGCTGGTCTCGGCGGCCCGCTGCTTGTGCCTTCCTGCATAACGTGGTGGAAATCGCGCGAATCGATTCCGCATTTCCGTGCGGTAGCTGCCACGTGCCTCGGTTTCGCGTCGCTGGCGCTGGGAATGATTGTCAGCCTCTTCCGCGAAAAATTGTTGCGCCGCTTTGAGCCGCGGGTATAGGCACTTCACTGGCGGTTTATTCCTTGAGGTGGGCGCAATAAGCTCCTTCTGGGATTCACGCGCTTCAGTAGTCCTTGCGACTTGGGTGAGGTTTCTTGTCGCTTCGCGACCCAGCCCGTTGGGCTTGGCCACCCACATTTTATTCATCAAGCGATTTCGCTCGATTGGAAATGGATTTGTATCTGCTTATTGAAAATTCTTTGGTGTCACGTTACGATCCTCTTTATCAACGCACAAATTACCGAGGATCGCGCGCACATGCATTCACGATTGTTCATCGTTCTCATTGCCGGTTTGGTTCTATTTCGTTCGGCGCTTTATGGGGCGGAGAGTGTTGTTCTCGCGCCTGACGCAAAATTGACCAAGCTTTCCGATGAATTTAAATTTACTGAAGGGCCGACTTGCGACGCCGACGGCAATGTGTTTTTTACCGATCAGCCGAACAACCGCATCATGAAATGGAGCGTGGACGGGAAACTCTCGACGTTTCTACAACCTTCTGGCCGCTCCAACGGCATGTACTTTGACGCCAAGGGCAACATCATTTCCTGCGCTGACGAGAAGTGCGAATTGTGGTCGATCGCGCCCGATGGCACGCATACGGTGCTGGTGAAAGATTTTGACGGCATACTGCTCTGCGGCCCGAACGACGTCTGGGTGCGCCCCGATGGCGCCATGTACTTCACCGATCCGTTTTACAAGCGCCCCTGGTGGACGCACGACAAAGCGCCGCAGGACGGGCAGCACGTCTATTTTCTCGCCGCCGATCTCAAGACGGTGACGCGCGTGGCCGACGACTTGAAGCAGCCCAACGGCATCATTGGTTCGCCCGATGGCAAAACGCTTTTTGTGTCCGACATCGGCGCGAACAAGACGTATCGCTACGACATTCAGCCCGATGGAAAACTGACGAACAAGAAACTGCACTGCGAAAAAGGCTCCGATGGCATGACGCTTGATAAAGAGGGCAATCTGTACATTACGGGCAAGGGCGTGTTTATTTTTGATAAAGACGGAAAACAGATTGAACACATTGACGTAAATGAGCCGTGGACGGCGAATATATGCTTTGGCGGCAAGAATAAGAAAACGCTGTTTATTACGGCGAGTAAATGTTTGTACTCGATTGAGACTCGGGTGGCTGGGGCGAATGCGGCAAAGTAAGTGGTGCGTTTTGGACTCAAGTCATAAGGAGAACTCGCATGGACTTTGATGCTGTTGTGGTTGAAGAGCTGGCGTTCAAACTTGCGCTGGATCGTTATCGGCGCACGTTTAATCCCGAAACCCATACAAGAGATTTTGAGCAGAACTTCTGGTTTCATTCGAGCCGTGTGGCACAAGTGTCGCGCAATGGCTATCGAGACGACGCCAAAGTTTTTCTGAAGTATGTTGAAGCGCTGGGCACTGTCAAGATCGATGGATCCTTGATTTCGGCTCTCGAGGTAGCCACTCCCGCCAAGCACAAGCTCTGGCGCAAACATCAATGTTCCAGCGGCCATGTCTGGGAAAGCCGAGTCAAGCTGGCCACAAATACGCACAGTTCTTCCGGAGAAATGACCGAGTATTGCAGCGATTTTTCCTGTCACGCCAAAGCGGTCTGGTCAAGTCCCGTGTTTGTCAAGGACGGCGAACCGTGGCTCCTGACGGGAGTCTCTCCCATCACGGCGATAACATTCTTGCCGCCGAAGGGCCAGGAGTAACGGTGCTGGGACTATTCGATCCCCTTTTATTATTCGGTGTCTTAATTTAACGCGGATGGACGCGGATTACCGCAGATGGGCGCGGATAGTTTTTTAGGCAGGTAATTTATTTGGCTGATCATCAGGTAGCCCATCTCTGAATATGTATCGAAGTCAAGAACAATCCGCGTCAGCCTGACCTTGGAAACCCACTCATCTCTACGGGTTGACTTTCGCCCATGTGGTTTGTTCGGAAGCAGGATCCCAATCACCGTATCAGGTTTCCGGTTTCCCGGCCGGCGTCGGTCGACGCCCCTGTGGGCCACGCGGGCTTGCTGCTTTCCTTCCAACTTCAGCTTCTTCGGTTGTTCCTTCCTTCACGGCATCGGCTATCCCTCGGTTGGCACACCTCTGCGCCGGCTTCCGTTTCGCCGATCTCTCCAGTCTCAAAAATTCGCTTTTCGCCCGTATGACCACAACTGGAGAGAGAGCCCTACATATTCACAACATCACCCCAGCAAGCTGGGGTGGGCCACCCGCGATAAGAAGCCTCGCCTTATCCCCTTTGATTCACTTGCCGCCGACGTAAATCTTACACTCTCCTAAATTTACGCCAATATCAGAACCGTCACCTCCAAGGGCATCAATCTCGATTTCTTTAAATGCACGTAGAATGGCAATTGCATATGGTGGCGCCTGCTCCTTTCTCACTATTACTGCAATATACCAAGGTGAAGGCGGTTTAAAAAAATAGCTAATTGAATATTCCAATCGGTCAGATGTAAATCCTGCGCTGATTATTAGGGCACGAATTTGTTCGGCAAATTTTTGACTCTCATCTTGTGCACTCACGTATACCACGTTGATTTTACCTTTTGGGACATCAGTTAAGCTTGCTATGAATTTCGCGCGTTGTGTCTCGGTTAATACACGTGGAGCTAATTCTTTTCGAATTTTCTCCAGTTTCTGTTTCGACTCAGCGGCGACAGCTTTGAGTCCGTTTATCAGGTTTTGATTATCTTGTTCTTTTGTGAAATTTAATTTGGCTTGGAGATTGTCCCTCACCTTCGAAGCTTCGTGTGCGAGAAAACCGAAAAACACACCTATCAAACCCAGTGCAGCGATAATAAAAGGGAATCGCCAATAAACCCAGGAATCCATTTGTAATTAGAATCTTGTTACTTTCTCTAAATCGGATACATCAACGAAACGCTCAAGTATGTTCATCGCGAATATTCCTTACTTATTTAAGGCGAAAGCTGGTCGTGTTCTACAGTTGAAAATTGACACTGAACAATTCCGACTCAATCAGATTTCCAGCCTACCGCCCTGTGATGTGTCGTCTGTGATTTTCTTATTAGGGAGAATAATGCCGAGGAAGGGAGTCGAACCCTTACGATCTTGCGATCACAGGCTTCTGAGACCTGCGCGTATGCCAGTTCCGCCACCTCGGCTTGCGTGCCGTTTCGTGCCAAGCAAACGGTCGCGCTATAATACGCACGCGACTTGCGATGTCAAATTGGATTCGGGAAGAAACTGTCAGTGGGTGAGGATTTAGGGGTTAGGGAATAGGGATTAGGGAAAAGAATACGTTGCCGTTCCCTAACCCCTAACCCCTAACCCCTAACCCCTAACCCCAAACCCCTAAATCCTTGCCCTCAAAAACTGTTGCAAGTTTTCGATTGAAATAAGTTGACAAATGCTCCGCGTGTGGTTAAGTGGAGATGTGTGCTGGTTGGGACGCCAGCCAGCTTGACAATTTTGCACCTGATGGAACCGCATGCCCGCGTGGATACAGCATCTGCAGAGATGCCCCCGGGTTGCCGCTGCTCTGGCGGTCAGGGCCATTTAGGGAGGCCGTGCTTAAAAGGAGGTGCTCCAGTGAGTAGTAAACCCTACGGTGAACAGAGGTTGCTGTCCGCGTAATGCCGGACGTAACTTGTTGTAGTGCACCGAGACGGTTTGGTCTCGCGGAGATGTCTCCGCTCTGGATCAGCCTCTTGACCCGGCCGGCAACCCAACGCTAACTGCGTTCTGCGCAGTGATTCTGGGACCAGTCGATGAGCACTGGCCGCGTAAAACTGGGCCCGATCTTTAAGACCGTTGATCGTGCGCCTTAAACGTAGCTCCGGGTTTCGTCCCGGGACTGACGGGTTCCAATTACGCGAGACAGCGAGAAGTAGATCACCGGGCCGGCTCCCAACTTAGACTTGGGAGCCGGTTTTATTTTAACGGCAACTTTCTCGCACAAAGAACACGAAGAGCACAAAAAAGCACGAAGAAAGACAATTAGGAATGGGAATGTAGAATGGAGCACAAAGAATTGCATTCTTTTGGGCTCTTGGTGTTCTTCGTGTTCGTAGCCGTTCACGCGGCAAGATTCTCTTATTTTTCAAAATGGAACGGACGATAATCTATGTATGAGTGACTCGGCATTATCTTCGGAACGCGAACGTGAGATGGAGCAGTTGATTCGCCGTCTCGCACGTGAAAATGCC
>JBBRQD010000030.1:0-53763 GCA_038227045.1 Planctomycetota bacterium | reverse complement strand
TTTGTCGGATTCGTCTCGCCGTCGATCTGCTTCAGAAATTTCAGAAACTCCTGGTGACGATGCTGGGGCATGCAGCTGCCGATCACAATTCCATTAAATACATTGTATGCGGCAAACAAAGTTGTGGTGCCGTGACGTTCGGGAGTATTAGGAGTATTAGGAGTATTAGGAGTATTAGGGACGCGCACGAATGGCGCATAGTTAAGCCGCTTTTGGCGACTCCGCTCCCACGCATTGCACGTGTGCATCGTCCTTAACTATGTGCCATTCCCGTCTGTCCCGGAGTTGCCGGGTTCGAACGATTATATTTTTTTCAGATTTTTGGAATAAAATCGGGTGTTCATACGTCTAATATAAGGGTAATAGTTTGTCTCGGCTCTTTGATATATTATATAATTTTAGGTCAAGATTATGCACGTAGTGTAACTTGTGTAAAGATAAAGTTCGGCTGTACCGACTTGGAGTTCTGGATTACGCCACTTGTGCACTTTTTGTAATAGAAAACGTTAGCCTTTTTGGGGCTTGGGAACATTGTGCAGTTTATCTCGCGGAAATGGGCTCACGTTTCCGGCATTCGATTGTCACTATGTGCAGGTTTGAAGGTGCGGTCGGACTTGGGGTTGTGGCGGAATGCGCGCAGAGATGAATAAGAACGCATGTTCTATCTTCATGATCAGCGATTTTGGAAAGTCTTTGTTGCGAGTATCAACTTGCTGAAGCCTTCGAAACCCGCGTTACCCACCGCCGCAATTCCCCCAGCACCAGAACAATCGACGTCCCCAAAAGCAACTTCAACCAATCCATGAATTCAAGCGGCTGCGTCCGAAAGAGTGCTCCTCCGAATTGGACGATTAGAAATTGCCCCAGCAGGATTGCGGCTGCGACTCCGATAAATCCTTTGTTCTTGACGATGCCTTTCAATGCCGAGGCGGTCCTTCCGAAGGAACGGGCGTTGAAGAGATTCCAGAATTGCAGCAACACCAGGACGCTGAAGACGATCGTCGATTCGCGCACGCTGAATACGTTGTCGCGCTTGAAGTAAAAGATCAAGCCAAGCAGCGCGGCTAGAAAAATGCCCGCGGTACCCAGGATGTTGAGCGCCATTGCGGGCGTGATAATGAACGCGTCCCTGGCGCGCGGCGGGCGGTCCAGGACGCCGGCGTGAGCTGGTTCCGATGCCAGGGCCAGCGCGGCCAGCGTATCCATGATGATGTTGATCCACAGCATTTGCGTCACAGTGAGCGGCAGTTTGACTCCGGCGAACGGCCCCAGCAGCATCAGCCCCAGGGCGGCGGCGTTGATCGTCAATTGAAAGACGAGGAAGCGCTGGATGTTTTCGTACAGCGAGCGGCCCCATTTGATGGCATCGACGATGCTGTTAAAGGAGTCGTCGAGCAGCACAATATCGCTGGCTTCGCGGGCGCTGGCCGTGCCGCTCTTGCCCATTGAAAGCCCCACGCTGGCGTAATTGAGCGCGGGGGCGTCGTTGGTGCCGTCGCCGGTGACAGCGACAACGTGCCCGGCCCCCTTAAGCAATTTGACCAGCCGCAGCTTGTCGTGCGGACTCGAACGCGCCAGAATTGTGAGACGCTGGCCCGCGGCGAGCGCTTGGTCGTCGGACATCGCTGCGAAATCCGGGCCGCTGACCAGCGCGCCGCTCGACTCGCCATCGCTCCATAGGCCGACTTGGCGCGCGATTTCACGCGCGGTGTTGACGTTGTCGCCGGTCACGATTTTCACGGCAATTCCGGCGTCTCGACATGCCTGAATGGCCGCGGGCGCTTCCGGGCGCACGGGATCTTGAATCGCCACGAATCCCAGCCAGATCAGCCCATTGGCGGCTTCCTTGAGATCGTTCGAGACGCCCTCTTTTTCAGAGCCGCGCACGTCAGTAAGCGGCAAGTTTATGTCGGCAATTGTCAGTCCGCAATCTTTGAACGCGAAACCAAGAGTTCTCATGCCCCGGTCTTGAAAGCTCTGCAGTTTTTCCTCGATTTTTTTACGCCAATGAACAACGGGTTCCGGCCCGCATTCGGTCAGAACTCGCGCGCAGCGGTCGAGCACGACTTCGGGCGCGCCTTTAATATGCAGCACGCGTCGTGCCGGCGCTGTCCTCTCGGTCGCCCCTTTTAATGGCGCGGATTCGAGCAGGGAGCACATGAATTTATGTTCGGTGGAGAATGCCAGGCGCTCGACGACTTTGTTTGTCGCACGCAGCCCGCTGTACGATCCGCCCAATTCCTCGATCCACAGCAGCAGTGCGCCTTCTGTAGGATTGCCGAGTACGCGCCGCGCCGCGTCTTTGGCTCCGAGGTCGGCGGTGCTGTTGGACGCGATGGCTTGAAAGATCAGATTTCGCGCCGGGTGCGGCCCCTCCCGTTGCTCTGGCGGCTTGGCTCCGTTCTTCTTGAGTTCGGCGTTCAAGACCGCGAAATCGGCTTCGCGCACGTGCATTTCGTTGAGCGTCAGGGTGCCGGTCTTGTCAGTGCAGATGACCGTGGCCGCGCCGATCGTCTCGCAGGCGTGCATGCGGCGAACGAGATTGTGCGCCGCGGCCATGCGCCGGACGCTGTACGACAAGCACAACGTGACGCTCATGGCAAGACCTTCCGGAACGGCGACCACCACGACCGTCACGGCGACCATGAAGAGTTTCAGGAATTCGTGCGCTTCCCTGGATGGCATCAAACGAGTTGGTGCTTGGGGCAACATCTCGAAATAGCGGAAGATGAGATAGCCCAGCCCGAACACGGTCACGCCTGCCGCCAGCGGGATCCAAAACGCATTGACGCCGCGCGTGCGCAGCCACGCGGGACGCTGGGACTTGACCCCTATTATATCCATCGCGTCGTACACAATCGGCAGCCAGATGGGGATCATGGCGGTTAGAGCGCTGGCGAACACCAACAGCGCGAAGCGCCATTGCTCCGGCACAAGGCGCAGTTCGTTGGACCGAATTCCACGAAAAACCAATAGCGCAAAAAGCAACGCGGCCGCTGCGAAACCTGCCACGCCAATGACACGCGCGAGTCTTTCGAGCTGACGGCTCAGCGGCGTCACATCCGTGGCCTCTTCCGTCGCCGCGCGGGCGGTGCGTCCGGCTTCGCTCTGGTCGCCCACGTCCGAGACACGCATCGTGCCAAAGCCTTCGGCCACGATCGTTCCACGCATCAGCCGATGGAACGGGTAGGCGCTGTCTTCGTCGCGATTGCCGTGCGGCGCAATAGCCTCGCCGGACGAAATCGCTTTGGGCTGTGCGGAATTGCCGTCCGGCCGCGCGAATTTTGCCACAGGCTCCGACTCGCCGGTCAGACGCGATTCGTCAACAAGGAGATTGACGGCCTCCAGTGCGTCGCCGTCCGCGGGAACCTCCTGGCCGGATTCGACAATGACGATGTCCCCGACGACGATATCCCGGCGCGTCACACTCGCGTGCTGCCCGTTACGCACGACACGCACCGCCGTTTCGTCGCTGGAGCGGTCGAGCAAATCGAATTCTTTTGCGGCTTTATATTCGTTGACGAATGCCAGCGCAGTGGACAGCAGAATGGCACACAGGATTCCGGCTCCCTCGATGTAAGTGCCATCGACGGCTCCCGCGGCGATGGCGACGGCCGCGGCGGCAATCAAAATGCGAATGACCGGGTCGTCGAACTTTTCGAGATAGAGTTTCCACCACGGTGTTCGTTTTGGGGGTGTGAGTACGTTGGCGCCGTGCCGCGCGCGGCTGGCCGCTATCTCGACATCCGTGAGTCCGTGATGGCCAGACGGCGGTGTGCGTTCGGTTTTTTCAAGCATTGGCGCTCATATTTATCGAATCCCGGCCAAACAGCAAAGCGCAAATTGTCTTCCGTGTTCAGTCCCTTGAATTGCCCCTCGCAAAGACGCAAAGGCGCAAAGAACGGAAAAGGAATAAGGGGAAGGATTAAAGACATAGCGGTGGAGACATGGAGTCTGCCTTTTTTAGATCACTTTTTCGCCGTTCTTTGCGTCTTTGCGCCTTCGCGAGAGAAATTGTTAAAAATACCTTGCAAATAGTTTGAAGGCTTTTAGGATGCGACCTGAATCAGCTTAATTCATCAAGTGCCTAAACGCACGAAAACGAAAATGTGAGTGCTCACGGCGTCCACATGCCAGACGGTGGTGAAACTGTGGAGTCAATTTAAGGAGAAGGTGATGAAGCAATCGAAGACGGCATGGACTCTTTCGGCGCTAATGCTGCTGGCGAGTTGCGCGACACCCTTGTTTGCCGGCGCCGCCAATCCGGAAGTCGATGCGTTGAAGGCTCAGGTAATGGCTCTGAGCGACAAGCTTAAGGTTCTTGAAGAGACTGCCAAAGCGCCTTCGAAAAGCACTGCCGACACCGCGTTGGACAGCAAGTTCGGCCCCGATTCAAAGGTGACCACCGCCAAGGGAAAACTCGAAATCGGCGGCTTGGTTCAGGTCTGGTATTCACATATTCAGAACGATCGCCGCGGGCTGTTTGACACGCCGGGAGCCGTTGCCGACACGAACGCCGCCTTTGACAACGACAGCTTCCGCATTCGCCGCACCGAATTGCGCTTTTCGATGGACATCCACGAGAACGTCAGCGCATACGTCATGCTCGATCCTGCTGCCGAAGCCGCAAGCTATCCTCAGTCGGCGGTTCATCAACAGCTCAAGCCCGAAGTTTCCCCGGACTTCTTTGCGACCAGGCCCCAGTTGGCCAATGCGGGTACGTCCACGGCGTCGATTTTCAACGTTCAAACGGGGGCCAGAACGGCAAACCCGACTCTGCTCCAAGACGCGCTGATCAACTATCACGGCATTATTCCGCATCACGACTTCACTGTCGGTCAAATGAAGAACACTTTTAACGAAGATAATTTTGCCGACAACGGTGCGTTGGACTTCGTCGAACGCTCCTACATCGGCAATTCGGTGTCGCGCGATTTGGGCGCGGTGATTCACGGATCGTGGTGGTGCAACGGTGGCGGCGGATCCTACCAGGGTGGCGGCGACACGGGCCGTTTCCAGTACTGGCTGGGCGTATGGAACGGCACTGCGAATTTGTTTGGCACTTCCGGCACGAGCTACAATCGCAGCGACGATAACGATCACAAGGATTTTGTCGGCACCATGCTGGTGCGCCCGCTCTGGGACGACTGCATGGGCAAACTGGAATTGGGTTATTCGTTCCGCGCCGGTCATCACGGAAGTTCGGGCATGAGCGCGACGGAAGTTGGATTCGTCGGGGCCAATACGTCTTCAATGGGACACGACGCATGGGCGAAGTATTTCGCGCCGGGCGCTGCGAAAGGGCTGTGGTTCAAAGGCGAAGCGACTTGGCTGCACGACCGCAACCCGGCTGGTTCGTCGATCGATCTGGCGACGACCGGCACGCAGAATGTCAATGCGGCAGGAGTTCCGCAGCAAATCGAGCCGGTCAGCACATTCGGGTATTGGGGCGCGGTCGGATATAAATTCGCGGACAGCCCGTTCATTTGCTGTCCCACTTCGGTCTGGAGAAATTTCGAAGTGGATCTCCGCTACGAAAGCGCGCCGAATGTCTTCATTGCAAAGCCCAACAACTTCTTCACCAGCGTGTACAGTACCAAGGTCTACACGGCCGGAATCAACTACTACATCAAGGGCGACAATGCGAAAATCCAATTGAATTATAACAGGGTTCACAATCCGGATGGCCCGAACGGCCAGCCCTTCCACGACGTGAAGAACGACAGTCTCGTGATTAATTTCCAAGTCATGTGGTAATTGAGGAAATCAATTCAATCGCACGAAATTGAACCGGGCGCTGGACGCCCGGTTTTTTTTTATTATAAACGATGCCACACAAGAGCCGCGCACGTCAGTAAGCGGCCAATTAGGTCGCCGTGCAAAATCAGGCCGCTTGCTGACGTGCGCGGCTCTGCAGGATTCAACAATCATGGATAACGCCAATCCACAAACCGCGGCCGACACTTACATCCGAAATGAAGCGGCTGTTGTCGGCGCGGTGATTGGGCAAAAACTCTTGACGCGCTACACGGTTCGCCGCTTGCTCGGCGTCGGCGCGATGGGCCACGTCCTGGAGGTCCGAGACAGCGAAACCGGCGAGGAAGCCGCGGTGAAATGCGTGCCGCCGCTGCTGGCTGGAAGCGAAGCCCACATGCGCACGATTCAGGCCAACTACGATCTCGTCAAGGGTCTGTCTCATCCGCACATCGCATCGCTTCGCGCGCTGGAGCGCGATCCGGACAATGGACAATATTATGTTATCATGGAACTCGTCCGCGGCTGTGAACTGTCGCAGTGGCTCACGGAACAGCGCGCAATTCAGCCGGTCATTCCGATCGAAATAGTGTGCGGCATCGCCGAACAAATCGCCACCGCGCTCGATTACGCTCACAGTTGTCCGGTATTACAGAGCTCCGGCGAAAAAACGAAAAAGTTCGGAATCCTGCATCGCGATCTGAAGCCGGCCAATGTTATGGTCGAAAAAGGCCTCGAATATCGCGCGGGCGTTCCGTACATCAAAATCGTGGATTTTGGGCTTGCGGCACAGATTCAAGCTTCGCTGCACAGTGTCTCGCTCACCAGTCTCAACAAACTCGCGGGCACGCCGGTTTATATGGCGCCGGAGCAGTGGGAAGGGCGCACGCTCACGCGCGGCGTCGATCAATGGGCGCTGGCCGTCATGATTTACGAAATGTCCGCCGGCTACCGCCCATTCGATGGACCCACCGAATCGGTGGTGATGGCCAACGTCAAAAACGCGGCACCCGTCAAGCCGGCGACGCTCTCCAACAGCCAGTGGAACGCGTTGAAGATCGCCTTCAGCGCCGACCGAAAAAAGCGCTACCGCTCGTGCGTGGCGTTGGTCAAGGCTCTGGCCGATGCCGATCAACGGACCTGTGAAAGCATGGTCGCGACCGAACTACCGATGCCGGATGAGTTCGCCGGCATGCCGACAGGCAACGATTTCGATTCGGGCAAAACACAACAGGGCGACGCCGAAGAACCGGCCGCGCCGGTTCCGGCGTCCGGGCTTGTCACGTTTTTAAAATGGTTTTCCGTCGCGGCATTGTTTGCCCTTTTCGCCGGCGGCGGCGTGCTCGCCTATATTATCCTGACCGATCCGCAGTCGCCGATTACCGCGTTTGTTAAAAATAGCGTCGGTATCGCGACTCCCGAAACAAAACCCGCGACGACAGCATCGGTTTCCGGCAACCCGCAGACGGTTGCGAAAAAGACCAATTCGGCCGACGACGCCGAAGTGAACCGGCTCAAGCAGATTGAAGTGTCGCATCAGGCGCTGACCATGGCCATGGAGCAAATCACCGATCAAAAATCGAAGCGCACCTGGGACCGCATTAACTTTCTGCTGGAAAAACCCGTGGCAATGCAGGCCAATGCCGACCATCCCAGTTTGGCCGCCGCAAAAAAGCTGCTGGCTAACGCAAAGGCGGAGCTTGCGAAGGCGCCGGCATTCGAAAAGAAACTGAAAGAAGCGAAAGATTTTTTAAGTGCGAACCGCAATGAGGACGCGCTGAAAGCCTTCGAAAACGCGCGCGCGCTCTGGCCGGAATCAGGCCGATTCGACGAGATTTTCACTGGTATGAAACAAGCGAGAGACGCGATCGCGCAGGCGCGAATCGAAGGCAACCGGCAGGTGTTTTCCGATGCCTGGACAAAAGCCTCGCGTGCAAAATCCGAGGGGAACTGGGACGAGGTTGCCAGGGAACTCGAACCCCTGGTTGAACTCGAAGGCAACACGAGCCACTCCAATTACGCGGCCGCCCAAAAGCTGCTCAAAGACGCAAGAACCGAATTGGAACTGAAGAAAAGACTGACCATCGTGGAGGAATTTGTCAAGGCAAAGCGTTTTGAGGACGCATTGACGCGCTACAAGGAACTGCTCAAGCAGCCCGAGTATGCCAAAATGAAAGAAACGATTGACGCCAAAATTACATCGACAACAAGTACATGGAATCAGTACAAAGAAGATGTAAAAAAAGACGCCGAATTACGTTAACAAAGCAATGCAAGAAGTCGACTTGCCGTCATCCCGGAGAGATGGCGAGGGAATCGCCATATAGATTCTTAATATCTCCCCCCTATTTGCGTCTCTTTTGGCTATTCTAAATCACTATCCACTAAGCATTTGAATTATATTTTAGATTTTTTGAAGAGTCGTCTTCATTTTGAATTTGACATCGGCGATTGCTTCTCTAAACTGCGTTGTAATTCATTGTAATGCCCTGACGTTATTACGAACTATCGCTCGCGGATAGGAGGTCGTGTGACAAGACTTATGTTGGCTCTGTCGACAGCATTGGCTTTAATGCTCTCGTGTAGCGTGGTCGTCGCGGCGGAAACGCCGGCGCCCGCCTCCGACACGGAAGATTTGAAGCGCATGGTCGACGACCTTCAGAAGCGCATTAAAGCCGCTTCGTCTGCCACACCGGAAGCCACGACCGTCGCGGATGTTCAGAGCACGGTGATCGACAAATTCGCCGATGGACAGGAAGTGACCACACACGCTGGAAAACTGACAGTCGGCGGCTTGATGCAGGTATGGTATCAACATATTCAGAATGACAAAGTGGGCATTGTCGCGCCCGCGCCTGGAAATTTCTTTTCGTCCAGCTTCGCAAACGAACCGGCCGGACGCCTCGACAACGATACGTTTCGCATCCGCCGGATGGAACTTCGTTTCGGCATGGAAATAACCGAACATATTTTTGCATACGTCATGATCGATCCTTCGCGTGAGGCGAATGGGACATTCACTCCATTCCCAACCTTTCCACTCCACAATGGAATCATTGCCAATCCGGATTTGGGCACCGGCAACGGCACGAATACGCCCTCACTCTTGCAGGATGCGTTTATTGAATTTCACGACTTCGTCCCCCATCATGAATTCCGCATCGGCCAATTTAAGCCGCCGTCGGGCGAAGAGTCGTGGCGCGAAAGCGGCAATTTGGATTTCGTGGACCGCTCGCTCGTCGCGTCCCGCAACAACGTACGCGACATTGGCGTGATGATGCACGGAGGATGGTTCGAGACCAAGAAAGACGACGTGGATACCGGACGCGTGCAGTATTGGGCCGGCCTCTTCAACGGCCCGAGAGGCACCGTGCTTACGGACCCGGAGTTGCAAGAGGGCGGCAATCGCTCGGACGACAACGACAAGAAAGATCTTGCCACGCGCATCCTGGTGCGGCCGCTCTGGGAAGACGAATGCTGGGTTGGAAAATTGGAGTTGGGGTACGCCCGTACGGACGGGTCTCGCGGTGAAGGCGGGCGGCCGTTGACCAGCGTGCGCGGCGCGGCGCAGGGCCTGTTCTTTTTCTCCGGGGTGACGAACGCGCTGAATGAGTACTCCAATGCAATCTGCCGGCAATCGGCATGGGCGTCGTATAAACCCAATGGCTGCGTGAAGGGCTTATGGCTGCGCGGCGAATGGGGTTCTTCGCGCGATAGGTTGACGGATACCAATTTATTGGATCTGGGTGGCAATATTTTTCAACCTTTGAGTTCGAATCGCGGTATCGGCCGGCCCAATTTCGGAAACATTACCATCGGCGGCAATTCGTTTGCCGCGGCCAATGGTCTCTTTCAAGGAAATCCCCAGCCTCTTTCGCTCTCTGGCTTTTACCTTGCCACTGGGTTTAAGTTGTCGGAGTCGCGTTTTGCCGAATGCCTGGATAATAGCGGTTGTGTAGGGAAGCTTGCCAAGAATTTTGAATTCGCATTCCGCTTTGAAACGTTTCAGAATGTTGTGACTGAAAGAGGTTCCGCATCCGGCAAGGTCAACAATCCAGGCGGCGGCGTTACGGCGGTTCTCCCGACGATCAGCGACCAATATTCCGATCGCTACAACACGCAGGTTTACACGACCGGCATCAATTATTACATCAAGGGAAACAACGCCAAACTGCAAGCCAATTATGCTGTAGTCGTCGATCCGGAGCGCAAACAGCTTGGCTTGAGAGACGCCAAGAACAATCAGTTTGTGCTGAATTTCCAGGTCGGCTTCTAAACTGAACGGGTCATCCAAAACGCAGCGAAAAAACCACTGGCAATCAGTGTTTTTTTTGTGGACTTCGATATTGATAATCGTTGAAGCGGCAGCACTCTTGCCGACGTTGAATTCATGGAGACTCGTTCGGCTGAAAGAGTGCCGCCGCTCCCTAAGCTGCTCAATCCTTCGTTTCGCCCGTCCGGGATTTACCGCCGGTTCCCGTGCTGGGGTTGCCGGAACTGATCACCGGACCCGGGCGCGAAATCGAAGAGAGTTCATCCGCGTACGCTTTCGTAAACGCGGCTTTGATCTCTGCGTATTTCGCATCGATTTTGTCGCCCAGATCGGCGTTCTCTTTTTTCACGGCATTGACCGCGCCGCGCACGCCCTCGACGCCCGAATTGCGCAATTTATTCGCGGCCGACACGGTCATCTTGCGGTAACTCTCCATAAGTGCTTCCCATTCCCCGCCTCGTCCCGGGACTTTTGCGCTAAAAGTGCTATTATAGGCACTTTGGCAGCTTTTGATGTACGCGACTCTTTCCGCGAACAGCTCCTTCAATTCCACCAGCGCCGCCGCCGCGTCGTCCTGGCCTTGCGACTTCAGCTTCTGCGCGGCATCGTCGTATTTTCCGACGTCGATCAGTTTTACCACCGCGTCAAAAGTCTGAGCCTTGATGGAAGCCGTTTTGGCGTTGACCCCATCAAGCAAAGTTGAATTCTCCGTTCGCACCGCTTTGAGCGCGCTCAGCACTCCATCGACGCCCGAATTTTTCAATTTGTCGACCGCGAACGCAATCAACTGGCTATACTTTTCGTCGAAGGCGGCGAATTCGGCTGCATGCCCCGGAACTTTTTCGCTGTATGTGGTCTTGTACTCCGCCTGGCGTTTTTTAATCTCGACCTTTGTTTGCACAAGCATCTCATTCAATTCCCCGAACGCCTTCGCCGCATCGGTGAGACCCTGCGCCGTTAATTTCCGCGCGGCATCGTCGTACGCTCCGACCTCAACCGATTGCACCGCCGCATCGAAAGTCCGCTTCGTCGCTTCCACTTTCTTGCGCTGCTCTTCGGCAGTCTTGCGCTGTTCGATGTCGCGGCTCCTCGCGCTCAGTTCGTCGCGCCGCGCCGAAAGCCGCTTGTCATCGTATTTCTTGAATGCTGCGTCCAGATCCGCGATCTTCTTGTCCAATTCGGTATCGTCGACATCCCTCGATTCGGCCAGCGCATTGTCGATGGCGCGTTGCTTGATCTTGGCCGGACTATTCTCCTCCTGAAGTTTCCGCGCTGTAGCGATCTTCCCTTTCAAGGCGTTCGCTTCTTCGGCCAGCGCAAATTCCGCCGCGGGAATGCCGGCCTCATACGCCGCGATCGCTTCCGTGTATCGTCCAGCCAGCAACAGCTTGTCTGCGGCTGCGTTCGCCGCGTCCGCGTTGGTTTTTGCTTTGGTTTTTTCCGCTTCAAACTTCTTGTCCTGCTGCTGCAAACGAAGCTCCGCCGCTTTTCGCTTCTGGTTGGCGTCGGCCAAATCGGCGACCATCGCCTTGCGCTCAAGCTGCACGATCGCCGCCTCGAGGTCCGTCGCGTCCTTTCTGGCTCCGAACTTGTCGCGCGCTTCGTCGATCTTGGCCAGCGCGTCTTTGAACGTACCGGCTTCCTTCAGCTTTGTTGCCTCCTGGATGTACTCCGTGTACAACGCACTGTCTTTTGCCTGCGCTTTGACCTGGATAATCTCGCGTTTGAGTTCGGCCGCCTTGTTCCCCTTTGCGTCGGCCGGACGCTTTTGGATGGCAATCTCGGCTTGAGCCAGCGCGTCGTCAAATGCGGGTCCGGCCTTGAGCGCGAGCGCCTTTTCCAACGCCTTGGCGTATTGCGCGCGGCTAATTCGGTCCTGCAGGTCGGCGGCTTCGAAACCGCTTTCGTCGGCCGGCTTATTCGACTTCGTCCCTTCCAGTTTTTTCTCGGCTTCGTCAAACTTGCTTTCGTCCAGCAATTTGTGCACGGCCGCCAGGCCGCTGCGGTATTCCGCGACTTTTTTGGAATCGCCGATGCGCTGATGCAGATACGCGACCTGAACAGCCGGCTTGAAATCGCCATCGATTATGTTGGCATCCACCAGAAGGCTGTCCGCTTCCTCCGCCGCCTTTTCTGCCGCCGAAAAATCTTCTGCGATCAAAAAGCCCAAGGCTTTGCCGTAGGCATCCGTCAACTTCCGGGTCGCCGCATCCAATTTGGCTTTCAGTTGTTCCCGATTCAAAGCGCTCACTATCTTGCTTTCTAAAACCGTGCCTGCGGACTTCAACTTTGGGTCCAACAGCATGGCTTCGCGAACATGCTTAAGTGCGGCATCGTAAAGCCCGTCTTTTTCGCTGTTATTCGCCTTGTCCATCAATTCCTTGGCCTTCTCGAGATTCGCCATTTTCTCGATTTCGGGCCGCAGCTTCGCCACCAGCTTGTTCGCCGGATCCCTTGTGACCAAATCCGTTAGCGCGTCCAGCCTCTCTTGCGCGGATTTGCTCTCATTTCCTGCGATTTCCTGATCGATTAAGATGTGTCGCTCATCGTCGATCTTCTGTATTTTGCCGACAATCAGTTTCTTTTCGTTCTCGTCGTCTTTCGTCACCGCGACGAATTTCGCGAGCTTTTCCCGGGCCAGTTTCACGTCGTCGAGCAATAACCCCGGCTTCGACAGGTCGTCCGTCAACTGGATCAGGATAGCCGCGTTGATGTCGTCCTGCTCGATTTCTTTAATGCCCGGATTTTGCTTCGTGTGAGCGACCGCCGCCTCGTATTTTTTGTGCGTCGTGGCCTTTTCGTTGCTGTGAAGGGCCGCCTTGAACTCATCGCCGTAGTAGTACCGGTGGATGTTGATCACTTCATCGCGAAATTTGTCCGACGGCTGGTCAGGTTTATAAAAGACATACATGTAAACGGCCGCACCGCCGGCCAGCATGGCCGCGCTTGCCACGCCGATTCCGGCGACCATCCATGTCTTTTTGCCGGATTTGTCTTTGCCGCCTCGCTGCGCGCCTCCCCGCCCGTCGAAATTCACCGGCAGCACCGTCAACCCCGGCGTGTACACGGCGGGGCGCGTCGCGGGCGCGAGCTGCTTTGACGTGGTGCTTTCGAAGTCGTCGAACGCGCTCGACGGCGCCAGAACTTTGCGGCACGCAATCAACGCGCGCACCAGTTCCTGTGCGTCCGGGTAACGATCTTCGGGCTTTTTTGCAAGACACGTGTTGACCAGGCTCTCCACGGCGGACGAGACATCCTTGCGCTTCGACGAGAGCGGCGCGGGCGTTTCGTTGACTGTCGCAAAGAGCACCCGCATCATGTCTTCTTCGTCGTCGTTCTTGAACGGAGGACGACCGGTCAGCATCGCGTACAGCGTCGCGCCCATGCCATAAACGTCCGACGGCTTGCTTGCCGTCTTGGCGTTCAGAATCTGTTCCGGCGACATGTAGCCGGGCGTGCCCATCGCGACCTTCATGCCGGTCAGCGACTGCGAACCTTTGCCTTTTTCGCTGCGCGCCAGCCCCAGATCCATGAGCTTCGCTTTTTTGAGTTCCAGGACATTCTGCTGCCGCAGTTTGAACGGCACCATGATGTTTTCGGGCTTTAAATCGCGGTGGATCACGCTTTCCTGATGCGCAGCGTCCAGTCCGATGGTGGCGGCGATGCAGACATCGATCGCATCCAGCTCGCTCAATCCCGTATGGCCCTGCTTCACGATCTGCTTGAGATACTGGCCCATCGTCAGGCCCGGAACGTACTCCATCACGATGAAGAACTGCCCGTCTTCTTCGTTGACGTCGTAGACCGCGGCCAGATGCGGGGATTGAATCATCGCGGCGATCTGCGCTTCGCGGATCAAGCGCTGGACGAGGCCCGCGTCTTCAGCGGCCATCTGCAGCGGCAGCACTTTGACCGCGACTCTGTTCTGCAAGCGGGGATGAATTCCGCAATATACCGCGCCCATCCCGCCCTGCCCCAGCTTCGAGACCAACGGAATGCCGTTCAGCGATGGGCACATCTGCCCGCGGAACATGACGCGCTGCGTGTTGCGCAGCAGCGCTTCTTTGGAAAGGTCTTGAATGACAAGATCGTCTTGCGGATTGCCGACGCCCTGAGCCGCCAGAGGGCCGGTGCGCGCGCCGGTTTTCGGAAGAACTTCAGTCGTGCGGCTCGGCCGCACGGGAGACACGCCCTTGATGGTCAAATCACCGCCGTCATTGCTTTGGGACGAGCCCGGCGTGGGGTTTGACGCGAAGGCCTGGCTCGCATTGAACTGCCCGGAAGGCGGCGTCAGATCGTCGATGGCACCCCCGCCTGCAGCCAGCGGATCGGACGCAGGATTGTCTTCGGGCGTGTTGGGCATCGTCACGAATCCTTTACGGCAAGACCGACTTATTCAAGCTAGGGGAAATTATACAGCAACGTCGAATGAAACTCAAAAGTATTCGCTCGCATATTTGACGAGTGTTGGAACGATTCGTTACGAGGATTTTTTTAGGAAATTTGGGTTGCATTGATGTGATTGCTTAATCGATGATGACACGCGTGTGGCCACCCGAGCCGGGCGGGGCGCTTCAGCGACAAGAAGCCTTTCCCAAGCCGCACGAGCAACTGCAATGCGTGCGTTCAGGGAGTTGCTTCTTTTGCCTGCGGGCCCCACCTCAATGAGGTGGACCAACCGCCGGCACCACACCTCGAATACGTCTTTTCGTTACCGCCCGTTCTTAATTTAAGAACGCGTGAATGATTTGAATCGCTGAGTTCATTTCATAGAATTCGCGCACTTAGGCAACGGGATTGCATTGAGGCAGTTAACTGTGCACAGCTCATGCCCTTAATGCTTGATTTCAAGCAGAATGATCTGAATTTAACATTTCCACCAGCGGCAATCGGCGGGCGTACGACATGAATCCACTTCGAGAGGGTCTGCTGCGGCAGCGTGTGTCGGAGCCGTGTGCGATGGTTATTTTCGGGGCGTCGGGCGATTTGGCGCATCGCAAATTGGTGCCGGCGATTTACAGCCTTGCGCATGAAGGCAGCCTGCCGCCGTATTTCGCGCTCGTCGCGGTCGCGGTCAGCGATTTCACCACCGAATCGTTTCGCGAGGACATGAAGAAAGCCGTTCAGGAATTTTCGCGCCATAAACCGATCAACGACGCCGTCTGGAACAACCTCGCGGCGGGGATGCATTACATCAAGGGCGATTTTAAAGAGAACTCGACCTTTCAGGAACTTAAGGAGCTTCTCGCGCGCATTGATGTCGAGCGCGGGACGAAAGGCAACCGGCTCTTTTATCTGTCCACGAATCCGAGCCTCTTCGAAATCATCCCGGCGCAATTGAAAGCGCACGGGCTGACCGATTCGGCCGGCTGGCACCGCATCGTTATTGAAAAACCGTTTGGCCGCGACCTCGCCACCGCGCAAAAGCTGAATTCGCATCTGCAAGGAATATTTGGCGAATCCGAAATCTATCGCATCGATCATTATCTGGGCAAGGAGACCGTCCAGAATATATTGGTCCTGCGCTTCGCCAACGGACTGTTCGAGCCCATCTGGCGCAACCAATTCATCGATCACGTGCAGATCACGGTCGCCGAGACGCTGGGTGTCGGCAGCCGCGCCGGATACTACGAAGAAGCCGGCGCCGTGCGCGACATGATGCAGAATCACATGATGCAACTGCTGGCGCTGATCGCGATGGAAACGCCCATCAGTTTGAAAGCCGAACAGATTCGCAACGAGAAAGTGAAAGTGCTCCAGGCGCTCCGGCCGATTCTGGCCCGCGACGTCCGAAGCGCGACGGTGCGCGGACAATATTCGCGCGGCTACATGGACGGCTCGCCGGTGAAAGGCTACCGCGAAGAGACCAACGTCTCGCCGAAATCGGTTTCGGAAACGTTTGCCTGCGTCAAATTGTTCATCGATAGCTGGCGCTGGTCGGGCGTGCCGTTTTACCTGAGACACGGCAAGCGCCTCGCCAAAAAAGGCACCGAAATCTCCATCTTCTTCAAGCGTTCGCCGGACATTTTATTCAACGCCGCCGACAGCGAAACGCCGGTCGATCAAAACGTGCTGACCATCCGCGTGCAGCCCGACGAAGGCGTCTCCCTGCGCATGGAAGCGAAAGTGCCCGAGCAGCAATTGCAAATTCAATCGGTGAAGATGGATTTCCGCTTCGGCGGATCATCGCCCGAAGCATACGAACGGCTGCTGCTCGACACGATGATCGGCGACGCCACGCTCTTCATCCGGCATGACGAAGCCGAACAGTCGTGGGCGTTCTTCGATCCGATCCTGGCCGCATGGCGGGAAGACGGCACGCGCCCGCTGCCGCAATACGCGGCCGGCACCTGGGGCCCCAAAGAAGCCGAACAGCTCCTCACGAGCGAGGCCCGGAAATGGAGGCGTTTGTAACATGCAGACGGAACAGGCGACCGGCCAGATTTGGAGTGGCGCGATTCAGTCGAGCGTGGAGAGCGGCGTCTCACAGCCGTGTCTTTCGAACCTCGTCGTGTATACCGAGGATCCCAGCGACGAAGCCAGCGTCGTCCAGACGATCGGGCAGTACATTGTCAAACATCCCTGCCGGGTGATCCTGATCATCGCCCAGCCGCGCAGCGCATCGTCGAAACTCGACGCGCAGTTTTCCGCGCACACCTATAGCGACGGAACCGGCAAGAGCGTCGCGTGCGATCAATTCACGCTGCACGCCAACGGATCGGCGGTGAAGGAACTGGCCAGCGCGATTCAGCCGCTGCTGGTCGCGGACCTGCCGATCAACGTCTGGTGGCGCGGAAATTTCCTGAGCCAGCGGGTGGTGGTCGAACAGATGCTCGCGTTCGCGGACCGTTTCATTTACGACGGCGTGAACTGGACGAATCTGCATTTCACCGTGATGCAAGTGTCCGATTTCATCACCCGGCACGAAGAGAAGGTCGCGTTCACCAATTTCAACTGGGCGCGCCTGCGTCCGTGGCGCGAATGCGCCGCAGACTTTTTCGACGCGGGGATGTTCGAGCAGGAAATCTGGGAACTCGACCACGCGCGCGTCGAATACATGTCGCTGCCGGGAATGGAGGAAGGCTACCAGTTCCGGGCGCTTCTGCTGCTGGCCTGGGTGGCGGTGCAATTGGAATGGGAACCGGCGCAGGGCTCGCCGGGCCTCGACGAAGTGCGTCTGGAATTCAAAGACAAACGCGGCGATCCGGTTCACGCCGAACTGGTCATGCTGCCGCAATCCACGGAAACCAGCCAGGGGCTTCAGCGCGTGATCCTGGGCGTGCAAAACCCCGATCGGCCGCACGCGTTCATCGTCGAGCGCGACCACAACGAACGCCTGATGATCCTGCGCCACGAAGACAAGCAAACGAAGCAAGTGCTGCGCACGTTCCCGCACGCGGATTCAAAGGCCGCGGACCTGTTGTTCCGGGAACTCGGCCGGCGAATGCGCAGCCGGGTTTTTGAGAAATCGTTTCGGATGGCTTCGACGCTGTTGCAGATGATTTAAGTTGGGTGCCACGGAGCAAGCGGCCGTTTGCTCCGTGCTGAGGTGCTTACGATTGAGAAGAAGCGATGAATCGTAAGCAATCGCGGGTGTCACAGCACGGAGCAGAATACTGCTCCGTGGCACCCATGATCGCTCTTTACTTCTTAAAGCAATACAGCGTCTTCGGCGTCCGCACGAACACATTCCCCTGCGAAATCGCGATCGATGATACCGCGCCGACGTTCTCGTTGCCTTCGCCCAGCGCCAGTTCGCTCAGCACTTTGAATTCATCGCCGGCCGAAATCACGTACACGTCGCCCGTCACGCGCACCACATATACTTTGCCGCCGCCGCCGGTCGGAGAGGCGCGAAATACGCCTTTGCCTTTTTCCTGCAGGCTGCCGGTCCAAAGCGGCTTGCCGGTCTTCGGATCGATTTTCATCAATGCCGACTTTTTGTCGCTGATCACGAACAAGCTGTTGTTGTAAAACAACGGCGTCGTGCAATCCGGCTGCGACTGCGGATCGTCGACTGTCCAGGCCGCTTCGGTCGTCTTGATCGATCCCTTGCTGTCCAGCTTCACCGCGTAAATCGGCGAGCCTGTTTTTGCGGCGGTGCAATAAAAATTTCCCGCGCCGGCAATCGGCGAGACCACCATGCGGCGATCCGGCTGCTTGCCCGGCGTGTACGACCCGAAGCGCCACAATTCCTCGCCGGTCTCCGCATCGTGGCCGGTCATGTATTCGCCGTCGTTGATCAGCAACTCCGTGCGCCCGCTAACTTCCACCGGCATCGGCGTCGCGTACGACTCCTGTGTCTCCGCCACCGCGTCCGTCGGCCTCACATGCTTCCAAATCACCGCGCCGTCTTTCGGGTTCAGCGCCAGCAGGAACGATTCCAGCGGCTGCGTGCTGCCCTTCCATTTGTCGCGGCGCAGCACGGTGATGTACAGCTTGTCCTTGAACAACAGCGGGCTGTTGCCGTAGCCCCATTGAATTGAAAACGTGCCGTAATCGGTGACGATATTCTTGTGCCAGACAATCTTGCCGTCCATGTCCAGCCTGGCCAAATCCCCGTTTCCGTAGAGGTAAAACACCGCCGTTCCATCGGTGACGGGCGAAGGCGACGCGCTGTTGTTGCGTCCGTTCGCGGTGTCGCCGGAGGACACTTTCGTTTTCCAAAGTTCCTTTCCGGTGAGCCGGTCGTAGCAGAGCGCGAACAAATCTTTCGTCGCGTCATCGGCGGAACTGATGAACACCTTGTCTCCCCAGACGATAGGCGTCGCACCGCCGCGCCCTGGAACGGCGGCTTTCCACGCGAGATTCTTGTCGAGATTCAACGTCTCGGGAAGATTCGTTTCGGTGGTCGAACCATCGTAATGCGGCCCGCGCCAATTCGGCCAATTCTCAGCGTGAACCAGCGGCACGCACAGAACAGATACAATCAGAACCACGCGAACGAAGCGGCAAAGCGTCATGATGTTGATCCTTTTTTTTCGTAAAACGAACACGTCATCCCACTGAATACACCGAGTCCCGCGTCAAAATGACACCGGCCCGAGATAGCATTTCAGCGCGGCGAAAAAAAGCGCGAGACTCGTCAAAGCCCACACCGCCATCCAAATCCAAAACGCCCGCTCGCGTCCCTCGCGCTTGAACTGCCAGGCCAGGATCCCCATTTCGCCAGTGACAATGCCGCGAAATACTTTTACAGTCAACACCAATCCCGCCAGCCCAAACGCAAACATTCCCAGAGTGTTTGATACCACGCAAATTCCAATCTTTCATCCGCGGTAATCCGCGATTAAGTAAGCCAGTCGAATAACGGAAACCGTCGCATGTTCACTTCAGCAACTTGCGGAATTCATCGGTCAGGATTGGCAGAATTTGAAACATGTCGCCGACGACCGCGCAGTCCGCGATTTTAAAAATCGGCACGTTGGGGTCTTTGTTGATCGCCACGATGGTCTTGCTCGTGCGCATCCCCGCCAGATGCTGAATCGCGCCGCTGATGCCGCAGGCGATATACAGCGCCGGGTTGACCGTTTTTCCCGTCTGGCCGACCTGCATCGAATGCGGCGCATAACCCGCATCCACCGCCGCGCGCGACGCTCCCGGCGCGGCGCCGAGCACGTCGCAGAGATCGTAGATCAGCTTGAAATTTTCCGCCGAACCGAGACTCCGTCCGCCCGAAACCACAATCGCGGCCTCCGCCAACTCCGGACGCGTTCCGGGCGCTTGTACGCTGGCGGTGACCAGCGCGCGAAGGTCCGCAGTCTCCAGCGGCGCACTTAAATTCACGACCACTCCGGCGCCCGGCTGAGCGGGTTTGACAATTGAAAAGGCATTCGCGCGCAGCGTCGCAACCAGCGGCCCCGGCCCCGAAAATGACGCGCCCACGGTCACCCGCCCCGCGTGAGTCGGCCGGACGATTTTAAATCCGCCGCCAGATGACAGCCCCGTGCAATCGCTGGCCAGCGATCCGCCCGCGCGCAACGCCACCCGCCCGGCAATATCGCGCGACAGAGCCCCCGCCCCCATCAAAATCGCATCCGGATTCAGCGATTTCGACACGCCGGCAATCGCCCGGGTCCACCGCAGCGGCGCATACGTTTCGAAACCACTCTCGCCGATATGAATCGTGCCGACGCCCCAAGAAGCGAGTTCCGAAGCCACCGCGCCCGCGCCCGGCCCAAGAACCAACGCATGAAGTTCAACGCCCGCGTCTACCGCCCGCGCCGCGCTGCTCAATTCATGCGCCGATTTTTTAAGCGCCCCCGCGGCAAATTCAGCCACAATAAGAATCTTCATCCGCATCACTCCGCACATTAACCAAGACGCAAATTCGGGGCAAAAACCTGAAACCTGAAACTTGGAACCTGAAACCCTCGTTAAATCGCCTTGGCATCCTCGCGCAACCAGCGAACCAACTCCCGCGCCGCTTCAGGTGCCGCAAGCGCGATCGTTTTTCCCGGAGTCTTTTGCGGCGGCGGTGAATACGTGTCGAGACGTAGCGACGAATTCAGCGCCGCAGGATCCAAACCCAAATCGGCGGGTGTTTTCAAAGCAGGCAGTTTCTTCTTGGCATCAAGCCGCCCTTTCAACGTCGCCGCACGCGGTTCGTTCAATCCTTTATCGCAACTCACCACGGCGGGCAACGTCGCCTCCAGCGTCTGTTCGTCGCGGTTGAAACGCCGTTTGCACGACAGCTTTTTTCCATCGGCCGCAACGGACAGCGCCGTCACCGCGGTCAGGTGCGGTGCGTCCAGCAATTCAGCAAGTGCCCCCGGAAATTCCCACTGATCGTCGTCAATCGCCTGCCGCCCACACAACACAATATCCGGCGCAAACTCCTTCAGTGCCGCCGCCACGGCCAGCGCTGCGCCGCGCGCGCTCAGCCCGGCGGCCTTGATCTGCACCGCCGTATCCGCGCCCACCGAAAACGCGTGCAGCACGCATTTCGCCGCCTCGTCGCCGCCGGCCGTCACAACCAGAATCGTCGATCCCGGAAACGCCTCGCGCAGTTTCAACGCCGCTTCAAGCGCATACTCATCGTAGGGATTGACCAGCATCTCGACACCGCCCAACTGCAGCGATTTGCCATCGGCGGCAGGGCGAATGTCGGCAGTCGTGGAAGGAACCGCTTTAAGACACACGGCAATTTTCATAGAACTTTCGCTCCTTCAACACCGAAAAACGGCGAATACAAACTGTTTTTAAACATCGAATCACGCGGATCTGCGCGAATCTTCGCGGATGTATTTTGGTTTTGGCAGCGCGAACTTTGAAACACCAAAGACCCAACTGTAGTCCGCCATCCTTGAAATCACAAAGAAATCAAAATGTCACATTGATAAATCAGGTTCTTTAAATTATCCCAAATCGCCAACCCTCTAAAATTATCCGCGAAGATTCGCGCAGATCCGCGTGATTCGATGTTTAAAGGCCGTTAGCCGTTAATGTATCCGCGGTCCAGCCGGCATAGATTGGATCAGTTCCGCTTCGACCACCCGCATTTCATTCAGCCGCTGCATCGTCAATTCTTCGCCGAAGAAATCGACGCCCAGATTCGTGAACAACAAATAGTGGTTCACTTCCGCCGCGTACAGATCTTCGTAAAAACTGCCCAGTTCCGTGCCGTGCGCGGTGTCGGCCAGCAGGCGAAAGCGTTCGGCGCTGCGCGCTTCGATCAGGCCGCAGACCAGCAGCATGTCCAGAAAACTGTCGCGCCCTTGAACCTGCCACAGCTTGCGCAATCCTTTTGCGTAGCGATTGCCGCCCTTCTGAGCCTCCGGCTTGGGGTAGTTTTTCAGAATCTTTTCGACGCGGTCGGCATGTTCGAATTCTTCGTTAGCAAGATCGGTCATGAGTTGCTTCAATACGGGAAACCGTTTGCCGTGAACTTTCAGCGTGTGCAACGCCATCGCCGCGGCCTTTTTCTCGGCAAAAAGATGATCCAACAGCAACGGCCCCGGCTCGGCAAGCACGCGATCCGCCCACTCGGGCGGCGTGTGATAATGCAATCCAAGAAATGCGGACATCGCTTAACTCCTTACAAACGTCACCCTCACTTATTATCTGATTCAACCGAATTGTGCAACGACCGCATTGACTTTCTCCTCATGCCGCGCCACAATTCACCCGGTGACCTTTTCGGGTTTTGAACGTTTTGAACGGTATGGATCGTTCCATGTATCGAACAGCACTTCTTTCCATCACATTGACGCTCGTCTTCTGTGCGGGCGCACGCGCCGACATTGAAGTCAACGCGCGCCTCGACACCATTGTCTTGAACGACGGCACCGAAATTCAATGCCTGATTCTGATGATGTCTCCGGCGGGCGTCGTCATCGTCGAGACGGATGCGAAAGATCCGGAGAAGAAAACACAGCGCACATTGCAACGCACCGCAATTCGCAACATCGTCATTGGGGAACGCTCCGGCCGAACCGAAGAATTGTTGACGGATACCGAAATGGCCCGCAAAGTCGTATTGGGCAAGAGCGCACACAAAGAGGACGCGATAGACAAGAACGATGGCGGGAAACAGGCCGCCGCGTCGAAAAAGAAATCCGCCGTCAAGAAAAAGTCGGCGTCCGCAACAGCGACAAATGAGACCGCGCCAGCAGATCCCGCCGTTAAACCCGCGGCCCCGGCCCAGGAACCTCAACGCCCCGCGCCGAACACGGTGACGCCGGACGCGCCCGTCGTGCTTCCGCCCGAAACGTTGCCGACAAAAGAACTGAGCGAAGCCTATCTGGGCCGCTTTCCGGACTTGCAGTCCGCCGCGATGGACATTGCGGGCGCACAGCGCATTCAGGACTGGCTCGATGGCGCGCGCACCGGAAACGAGAACGCCAGGCGGCCCATTGAAACGCTGCTGAAAACATATTTGGGTGCGGGCGACAACGACCCGGCTGCGCAGCCGTATAAAAGCGCGAACCCAAAAAGCCCCTGGAAAACCGATCGCACGATCAAAATGCTGGGCGCGGACGCCCAGCCGGCCCAGGTGCCATAGCGTTTTTTCCAAACCTCGCCACCCCACTTGCGCACAACTAATTTTCGATTCGCCCCATTTTCACACATATTCTGTGCTTTTTTTTCGCGGACCCTCCGTATACTGAACAAGTCAGATTGATATTTAAAATCACGTGACTTAACGCGACTCCACGCCAGGACGAGAATTCAGGGGACCCCATGGCAGACGAAAAGAGAACGAGCGCAAGACAAACGCCAGTTCGCCCACCCAGTGGCCGCTCGGACCCATCCTCCGCCAGTGGCCGCACAGCCCCATCCTCCGCCAGCGGCCGTTCGGCTCCAGCCGCCACCAGCGGCCGCTCGGCCCCAGCCGCCGTCAGCGGCCGGTCGGCTCCACCCTCCGCCAGCGGCCGGTCGGCTCCATCCACCGTCAGTGGCCGCTCGGCCCCATCCAGCGTGAGCGGCCGAACTACCGCTAAACCGGCGGGATCGAGCGTTCGGCAGGTCGAAGTGCCGCTGCCACCCCCGGTTCCGACCCGCGCTCACACCTCTTCTTCGCGGCGTGCCAGTCAGAACGCGCCCGTCGCCAAAAAGAAACCCGCGTTGCCGATGAAAGAAATCCTGATCGCCGCGGGCGGCCTGTTAGCCATTCTCGTCATCGCGCTAACCGTCGGATACTTTAAAAAAGGCACAGTCGACGAATTTACACGCGCGAAAGATGCTCAAGATAAGATTCTTGAAAACAACGTCAAGTTGGCGAAGGACGAATTGAAAAAAGCCGTCGATGTCGGCACCCTGTTCAGCGTGGGAAAAGACCCGGTCGATCCCAAAGACCCGTCCAAGCTCTTCGCTCCGTTCAAGGGCAACTCCAAAATTTACAACGTCGTCTACAACCGCGACTACAAAGACAAGAAGCAGACAGAGAAGCACGACCAGTTCCTGCTCGTCGACGATTTGGAACACCAAAAGCTGAAGGAACTGAACAAGTCGGGAATTCCGGACGAAAAAGACCTGATCGTCAAATACGGCTTGGCTTCTGACAAAGACAAGTTGATTCCGGTGGTTATCGCCACGAGGATCGTTCATCCGGCCAAGGAAGATCCCGTCAACACCGGCGGGAAAATCATGGTCGTCGTCTTGGCGGACGAAGACGATTTCTTCCGCAAGGCGGTCCAAAAAGTCAGCGAAGGGCCGAAACAAACCGAGACGAAGCCTGTTGAGACAAAGGCACCCGCGCCGACAGAAAACAAAGCGCCCGCGGACAACAAGGCACCGGCTGATACCAAGGCACCGGTTGATACCAAAGCACCGGCTGATACCAAGGCTCCCGCTGATGCCAAAGCTCCGGCGGAAAACAAAGCGGCTGCGCCCGCCGATTCGAAGGACAAATAACAGCAATTACAGCACGGCTGACAAAGTTGAATTCTGTTTCGGGATTGAGGCATGGGAATTGCACAATGCGGAATGGGGCGCGAGCGATAAACTCGATTCCCATTCCGCTTTTTTATTGTTGAGAAACCCTTTGCCAACTCGGGGAAAATGACATGACCGCTCCCGGCAATTACAAATCGCTCCCGGAACTCGAAGCCTTGGGCGTCACGCATCCGCGCGCCGTCTACCACGATCTTCCCACGTCCGTGTTGTGTGAAGAAGCCGTCAAACGCGGCGAAGCGCAGATCGCCTATCGCGGGCCGCTGGTGATCAATACCGGCAAGTTCACCGGCCGCGCCGTTCAGGATCGCTACATCGTCGAAGAATCCGCCAGCAAGTCTCACGTGGGCTGGGGAAAAATCAATCGCCCGATCAGCGAACACGCGTTCGACACGCTGCTGGCCCGCATGACCGCGTATTTTCAGCACAAGGATATTTTCGTCCAGGACGCCTTCGCCGGCGCCGATCCGGAACATCGCATGCCCTTGCGCGTGATCACCGAATCCGCGCTGCATGCATCCTTCGCCCGGACGATGTTCGTCCGCCCCGACGGCCACGATTTCACTGTTCACACGCCCCAAATCACACTGCTGCATGCGCCCAATTTTTACGCCGTGCCGTCCATGGATCACACGCGCACGGAGACGTTCATCGTGCTGCATTTGACAAAGAAAATCGTGCTGATCGGCGGCACCGGTTACGCGGGCGAAATCAAGAAGTCGGTCTTCTCGCTGATGAATTACCTGATGCCGCTGAAAGGCGTCATGCCGATGCATTGCTCGGCCAACATCGGCCCCGTCAATGCCAATGGCACGGGCGGCGACACCGCGGTCTTTTTTGGGCTCAGCGGCACTGGAAAAACATCGCTCTCCGCCAATCCGGAACGTAACCTGATTGGCGACGACGAACACGGCTGGAGCGATTCCGGCGTCTTCAATTTCGAAGGCGGCTGCTACGCCAAAGTGATCCGCCTGAATGCCGAGCAGGAACCTGAAATCTACGCGCGCACGCAGGCGTTTGGAACGATTCTCGAGAACGTCGTCGTCGATCCCATCACGCGGCGCTTGAACCTCGACGACGCGTCCATCACCGAAAACACGCGCGCCGCATATCCTCTGGCGCTGATTTCGTACGCGGTGCGCCCATCGCTTGGCGGCCACGCGAAAAATGTCGTCTTTCTCGCCTGCGACGCCTTCGGCATTCTGCCGCCGATCGCCCGCCTCACGGCCGAGCAGGCCATGTATCACTTCATCTCGGGCTACTCGGCAAAAGTCGCGGGCACCGAAGCCGGCATGGGCAAGGATCCGGAGGCGACGTTCAGCGCCTGTTTCGGCGCACCGTTCATGGTTCATCCGCCCGGCGTGTACGCGTCGCTGCTGGGAAAGAAAATCGCTGCGCACAAGTCCGCATGCTGGCTGGTCAACACGGGCTGGACGGGCGGACCCTTCGGTGTCGGCAAGCGCATGAGCATCCATCATACGCGCGCGGCGTTGAGAGCCGCGTTGAGCGGCGCGCTCGACAAATCCGAGACGATTCGCGAACCGGTCTTCGGACTGGAAATCCCGCTGACATGCCCGGGAGTACCGCCGGAAGTTCTAGTCCCCCGCAACACGTGGAAGGACAAAGCGGCGTACGATGCGAAGGCGCTGGATCTCGCCGCTCGATTCGTCAAAAATTTCACGGAAACCGGCAAAGGCGCGGCAGCGGAAATCGAAGCGGCCGGACCCAAGGTGTGAGATCGATGGAACGGAACGCCGCGCTCATCGTTTTTGAGCGCCGATTCGATACGATTCAAATAAATCAGCCGTCGGCCACACAGTCACTTTCGCCGCAGCCTGATGCAGCAGGGGATCGATATCATCGGTGCCTTTTCCGTCAAATCGCTGATTGAATAGCACGGCCCAGGAGCGCCCGCTGGCCAGCCGCACCAGGAGCGTCGACGTCCCCGGCATTGCGCCATTGTGCCAGACATTGATTTTGCCCGTCTTGCCAAGCAGCCGCACGCTCCACCCCATTCCGTAGTACACATCCGCCGGCGACTGATCGGGGTTGAGTCCCAGCGGCGGGACGGGCCGCGCATACAAGAGAGCAGCCGACTCGGCGCTCAATACTGGTTGCGCGCCCGGACGATCCAGCGCAGCCGCAAACCGCGCGAGATCGACCGCCGACGCGATCCAGCCGCCGTGCGCATCCATCGTTTGAGGCGACGCGAAACCGTAGGGCAGCGGCACGAGGTCCGGGCCGTCGCCTGAAAAGACGTTTCGCGCCAGCGTGTTTTGAGGATCGTAATAACAGACTTCATGCTCTTTCCGCTCGCGCTGCCGCCCTTCGCCAATACGCATGTCGTCAATACCCATCGGCGCCAGAACGTGCTTGCGAACATAATCCTCATAGCGTTGCCCGGAGACTTTTTCAATCACGCGCCCGAGAACGCAGTACCCAAAATTGGAATATGCGAATTTACTGCCCGGCGCGAAATCGAGCGGCTGCCCGAGTCCCCATCGAATCAACGATGCGTGGTCCGGAGGCGAGGGAATGCCCATGTCCGCCGCGATCTGGAAATGTTTGAATATGATATCGCCGCTCTTGCCGCGATCCCAGCCGCCCGAATGCTGCAACAGGTGCCGCACCGTGATGTCTCGAATGCGCGGGTCTTCCGCCGTGCCGGCTTTTAAGAACGGTTCCCATCCAAGCAGCGCGACAACTTTGGCGTCAAGATCGAGTTTCCGGCTGTCAACAAGCGTCATCACCGCCGCCGACGTAATTGGTTTTGAAACACTGGCCAGGCGAAAAAGCGAGGTGGGAAGAACCGGCGTTTTCTGTTCGCGATCGGCAAACCCGTACCCCCGCGCGTAGATCAGCTTGCCGTCTTGAATGATGGCCAGCGCGCCACCGGGAATCGCATGACGTTTCATGAACGCCACGAGTGTGTCGTCGAAACTGCGCAGCGCCGGATTGAATGCGCCGGTGGTGGGGATGTCGAAACCGGGCGCTTCGATTTCGCCGCTGATAGCCCGTGCGCTTAAGAGAGCCGAAAAAAAGCATTGGAATAACCGGACAGAACGGAAACGCATAAGAATCCTCAACAGAGGCGCGACAGGAGACTCGTTGCGACGTAATTAATGTGGACTACTGCTAATTCTGCGCACGCGAAGGCGGCGATGGAGGTGTGGGTGCCGGTTCATCGCCGCCGTTTCCCAACACCGCATCGATTGTTTTCGATTCGCTCTCGATCAAAATACCCTCCGGCACTTCGCCCTGTTCCTGAAGCACCTTTTCATAGAGTACGGCGCGGCGGAATTCAGTATCCGAGACCGGAATCGGTGTGCCGATCTCTTCCACGCCGGAATCGGCCATCGGGTTGTGCTCGGGCGCCGGCGAAACATGCACGACATCGATATCATTGGAAGCCCGCAACGGCGCGGCCGGATCGGGCGGCGAGGACGGGAAATTGTGCGTGCTGGGTCTGCGTGTCAACGCGAACAATTCAGCCGAATGGGTTTCGCTGTCGTCGCTTGCGGGCAGTTCGCCCGCCTGCGCATATTCGCCAAGCGGAACGACTACGCTAGCCGCCACGTCGGCCGCTTGCTCCGTGGAAGCGTTCGATGATGCAACGCTCACCGCCGCGGCCGACCTTTTTTTCTCGGCGAGCAAAAGCAGTCCGATCGCAAAAAACAAAACGCCCATGCCGGCCGTCCCCAGCACGTGGGCCGCGCCAAAAACCAGGCCGGTGGCATGCGTGGCCTGCGCGCTTTCCATCGCACTGCGCTCCGCGGACGCGAGACGGCGATACATATCCACCGCGAGGACCATCGACCCCGCCGCGCCCGCAACGGCCGCCAGTATGATACAGACCCGCAAACGCATTTTCTATAGTCCTGAGTGCGGAGTGCCATAAGATGCCGGCACTCCGCGTTCAAAATTAAATATTACTTTTCGGCCTTCGCAGGCGTCTCCGCCTTCGGCGCAGCCGGCTTGTTCGCTGAAGCGCGCGGCTTGACCAGGGTCTCGGTGGCCTCGGCCAGGCGAGTCGCTTTTCCGACGCGGTCGCGCAGATAATAAAGTTTCGCGCGGCGCGTCTTGCCGCTCTTCTTCACGTCGATCTTGTCAATCGTCGGGCTGTGAATCGGAAACACGCGCTCCACGCCTTCGTTGCCCACCAGCCGCCTCACCGTGAACGACTCGTTGATGCGCGAGCCCTTCTTGGCGATGACAATGCCGCTGAAAATCTGAATGCGTTCTTTCTCGCCTTCGGTGATCTTCACGTGCACGTCGACCGTATCGCCGATCGTGAAACTCTCCGCACGGCCCGCCTTGATGCCGCTGCGTTCCGCCTTTTCAATCAAATTTTGTACTGACATTGCCTGCTCCTTGAATTTCTGAATTCTTTAATGTTTAACGTTCAACGCTCTTGATTTCGCTCCTGCGTGACGCGTTCTGACTGTTCCCTGCGCCACGCCTCGATTTTCGCGTGGTCTCCCGACACCAGAATATCGGGCACGCGCAATCCTTCGAACTCCACCGGGCGCGTATACTGCGGGTATTCCAGCAGCCCCGCATTGCCCGGCGAAAAACTTTCGACATGCGCCGACTGGTCGTCGCCTAAAACACCCGGCAACAACCGCGTCACCGCGTCAATCACCACCAGCGCTGGAAGCTCACCGCCCGTCAGCACAAAATTGCCGATCGACAGGCGCTCCGCTTTCAGGATTTCAACCACGCGTTCGTCGTAGCCTTCGTAATGCGGCGCGATCAAAATCAGCCGCTTCTCCAGGCTCAACTCGCGCGCGTACGCCTGATCGAAGACTCGTCCGCGCGGGCACATCAACAGCACCCGACCCGGCGTCTCTGGTTCCTGCGCCTGCATATACCGCACGGCCTCAACGACCGGCTTGCATTTCCACACCATGCCCGGCCCGCCGCCATACGGCTTGTCGTCCACCGATTTATGGCGATCCGTCGTGAAATCGCGCGGATTGACCAGCGCCGTGCGGAGAATGTTCTTCTCCTGAGCCAGCCGCAGCATCGACTCGCTCAACACCCCTGCAAACATCCGGGGAAACAAGGTCACGATGTCAATGCGCATGGTAATGAGTATGTTGGCTACTTTGCCGCCGGGGCCGCTGCCGCCGGAGCCGCGACGTTCTGCAATCCGCCGAATTTGCGGACCAGATTCTCCACCGCCTCGGTCGCCTGCGCGCCGTGCTTCAGCCAGTGATTGTAGCGGTCCACATTGATGAGAACCTGCTTCTCTTTTTTCGTCTCAATCGGGTCGTAATGCCCGAGTTTCTCAAGGTACGCGCCCTGCCGTTTCACGCGCACGTCGGTGACGACGATACGGAAAAACGCCCGGTTTCGGCGTCCGAGTTTTTGCAATCGAATCTTGACCACTTCATTTCCTTTCCACAACGGACCGGCGCGCTCTTCGCACCGGCTCCAGGCCACACGGCCTTTCTTACTCCTTGCTTTGCCGGCTCAACACGGCGTTGGCCGCGACAGGGGCGGGAGCACCCAAGCGTTCGTAGTTCCGCCTTCAGGCGGTCTTCGTTCGGCGCTTTCTACGCCGAGAACCGCCTAAAGGCGGAACTACGAACTTATCTCCGATTCTTCTTCTTATTCATCTTCTCTTGCTTGCGCTTCTTCTTAAGCGCTTTTTTCTGATCCGAACTCATGGTCTTGATTTGCGCGCTCGCGCCCGGAACCATCTTGTTCATGAAATTCGCGGCTTTAGAGAAATTCGACAGATGCTTCGTGACGCGTTCGAATTCCTTCATCAAATGCGATACGTCGTTGACCGTCGAACCAGAGCCCATGGCAATGCGCTTCTTGCGCGCCGTGCCGATGATGTTCGGGTTCTTGCGCTCTTCCGGCGTCATCGAGCAGATCACCGCTTCGACCGTCGCGAACGATTCGTCCGACGAATCCAGTTCCTTCAAACCCGCGAAACCGGGGATCATGCCCAGCAGATCTTTGAACGACCCCATCTTCTTTACGGCGCGAAGCTGCGTCAGGAAATCGTCGAGCGTCAACGAATCCTTGATCATCTTCTCCTGGAACTTCGCCGCCTGATCCTTGTCGAGGACTTCCTGGGCCTTCTCGACGAGGCTGACGATGTCGCCCATTCCGAGGATGCGCGTGGCCATGCGCTCGGGATGGAATTCTTCGAGGCGGTCGAGTTTTTCGCCGACGCCCACGAACTTGATCGGCTTGCCCGTCACCGACTTCACCGAGAGCGCCGCGCCGCCGCGCGAATCGCCGTCGAGCTTCGTCAGAATCACGCCGGAGATCGGCAGCCGCTGATTGAACACTTTCGCAGAATTGACCGCGTCCTGCCCGACCATGCTGTCTACGACCAGAAACACTTCGTCGGGCTTGGTGCGTACGCTGACCTGCGCCAGCTCGTTCATCAGCGCTTCGTCAATTTGCAGGCGTCCGGCGGTGTCGAGAATGACGATGTCGTTCTTGTTTGTTCTGGCGAAGTCGATGGCTTTGGCGCAGAGGTCGGGCGGGGAAATACCAATTTCGCTGAAGACTGGGGCTTCGAGCTGTTCGCCGAGAACTTTGAGCTGTTCGATGGCGGCCGGGCGCTGCAAATCGGCGGCAACCAGCAACGGCTTGTGCCCCTGGCGCTTAAGATAATGAACGAGTTTTCCGCAGGTCGTCGTTTTGCCGGACCCTTGCAAACCGGCCATCAAAATCACGGTCGGATTGCCGTCTGTTTTATAGTTGATGCGCGTATCGACCGGCCCCATCAGGGCGATCAATTCGTCGTGCACGACTTTGACAATTTGTTGCGACGGATCGACGGCGCCAATCACGTCCGCGCCGATGGCTTTCGCAGTGACTTTTTCAATAAAATCTTTGACGACCGGCAGCGCCACATCGGCTTCGAGCAGCGACATGCGGACAGTGCGCAATCCTTCGCGGATGTCGGCCTCAGTCAGTTTCTTGCCCTTGCCGCCGACTTTACGGAAGAAGCTGCTGAGCGAGCCGGTCAAACTTTCGAACATGAAAACCCATTTCCAAAATCAACAATAGCCCTGCCGCGATGGACAATATGCCAGTCGGCAGGGCGTGAGTGAAGAGGAAAACTTATACATTAAAGGGGGCGATAAGCAAGGCGATTTCGTTGAAAAACTAGGCTAAACTGAGTACGATTGTCCACAGCCTTACTAGCTGTCGGAACCAAACTAATGGAAATTTCACAAGTCATCAACGTTACTCCCGCGCCAGCACACGGTCTTTCACTCCCGAAGCTAAGTGACTTGGGCCCGGATCTCTTACGAATCACAGCCTTTCAGCGAATAACAACACTTGCGATGCCTTTTATGTGCGTTTTTCTTTATTTTGCCTTCGCTGTTTTGTCATACTGGCCGTTGGCAGTTTTGACGTTAATGTACCTGAGCTTTATAACCTATGGCTCCATTTCGCATGATTTGTTACATCAGAATCTGGGGCTATCGAATCGAATGAGCAATCTCTTTTTGTCACTCATAGAACTTTCCTGTATTCGCAGCGGCCATGCATATCGAGCGGTCCATTTACATCATCATCAACGATTTCCTCATGACGATGATATCGAAGGTGCAGCGTCAAGAATGACTTTCTGTCGAACGTTGCTCGAAGGCACCACATTGCAATTCCGAATCTACATTTGGGCATTGGGACGATCAAAAAAAGAACGGACCTGGATCATTCTCGAAGGTTTGGGATGCGTTGCTATTTTCCTGAGCGCTCTGGTCCTCTTTCCATCCACGCCGATTCTCTTGATTTATGTTGTCTTGATGGTCATGGGAAGCTGGATTATACCTCTTATCACATCATACATTCCACACAATCCGAATGGCGAAAACGAACTCGCCCAAACACGCCTCTTTCGAGGAACCGTCGCATCTGTGATCGCCATGGAACATTTGTATCATTTGGAGCACCATCTATATCCCGCAGTTCCGCATCACAATTGGTCAAAACTCGCAAAACGACTCGATCCGTATTTTGAAAACGAGGGTATTAAGCCCATTAAAATTTGGTTTTGAATTAATTGTCCTGAAAGAAAGTGCCATGTTGACACGTTGGACCAAACAGTTGCTTTGGCGGCCCTTTGAAACATTTTGCCGCAAACGGCCGATTGTGCCGTTAAAAGCTACAATTACCCGTCCAGTGGACGGCGTAGTCTGCATCCGGATAGACAATATTGTTACACAACTCCTGAGTCGTTTCAGCGGGGGATACGATTATGCGGTTTGTTATCTGATTGATGAAACGCTACTGGTGGATACTGGATTCGGATGGGCCAACCGGGCACTTCGTCAGACGCTGACTAAATTGGGCGCAGACAAAACTATTGAGTGCGTGGTCAATACCCACTACCACGAAGATCACACGGGAAACAATGACCTTCTGGCCGAAATGACCGACGCCAAAATCGTTGCGCACCGCCAAGCGATTCCTGAAATTCGATTTCCATCCAGTGTCGCATGGTATCGAAACTTTTTATTTGGCCCGAGCAAGCCTGTGAATGTGGAGCCCATTGCCGAGCGCGTCCACACTCGCCATTTCCATTTTGACGTGCTTGACATGCCAGGGCATTGCCCGGGACACATATGTCTTTTCGAACCGACGATGCGTTGGCTGATCAGCGGAGATCTATATATCGCACCAGATCTCGATAGCCAGCTTGCAGATGCAGACGGGCCACAATGGATAGCGAGTCTGGATCGGGCATTGGCTTTGCGCCCATCCTGCATGTTCGACGCGCACGGCGCGATTTTTACCGACGAAAACGCTATTTCGTCGTTACTTCAACGGAAACGCGACTTCCTGATAAAGATACAGCAGCGTGTCCTCGCAGCAGCGAAAAGCCCAAAGACCATTCAGCAAGTGACTCGTGAAGTCTTTAATCGGGGAGACCTTGTCGAGTATCTTTCGCTGAATGACGGATGGATGTCACTTATTACCGGATCTGATTTTTCGCGCGGCAATTTGATCAAATCATTTCTGCGAGAGTCGGTCAAATTGCCATAATTGCAGGAACCGGCGCGATGCCTCACGCCAGCCGCAACTGCTCCAGCGACGCCCGCAGACTGCCGCCGTTCTTATCGGGAACGATGACCAGTTCCAATGCTGCGACGTTGTCGAGATTGACATCGTAGTCTTCGGACTGTGAAATCGCATCCGGGGGGCTGAAGTTGTACTGCTGGCGTACAATTTCCCGGGCCTGTTGCGCGCCTGCGGCCGACCAGCTCAGTACGAATTCCTGCGTGCGCTCCCCGCCCGACGGTTCGCGAAACTGCACGTGGATTCGCCTGATTTTTTGCGGTTCGTCGAATTTCAGGCGGATCGTCTGCTTACCGGATTCCGCCGCACGCCAGCCCGTTCCGCCGCCTGGAATCAGCGCAGATTCAATCGGAAACTCAGCCTCCTCCGACGTGATTTCCACCTGCGCCAAGCGCGCCAGGTCCAACCAGGCAGGCTCCGGCTTTGCAGTCCGTTGCGATCCCGGCGTAATGATTTGTTTGCGCATCCGCGTATCCCCCGAAAGATGTTCACTGGTCCGCACTTCGATGCAGACATCTTATTCGACGGCAGCGCCATGTTCTATCTTTAACAGTCGTCTTTATTCAGATTTTTGTTCGGGTGCGATTAGACACAAACGTCATAACGTTGTCGAGGCTGGATTATAACCACAGAGGCACCTGCCTCTGTGGTGAAAGGGCAAGTAATGCGATGTTGTGCGCTTCTCGGTGTGGCTTGGCTGACCCTTTCTCCTTTCACATTTTGCGCGGACGACGCGTCTGCCGGGTGCAAATCGTGCGGCATGACCATCGTCGTGCAGCGGGCGGCAAATGCTCACAATACCAAGCAGGTGTCCGAAGTCGAAAACTCGTTTCTGGCGAGCAACATCACTATTATCGTCGGGGATACCGTGACGTGGACCAACAATGGCATGGAAGACCATACCACGACCAGCGACACTGGGCTTTGGGATTCTGGACGGATGGTACCCGGCAAGTCATTTTCGCACACTTTTAAAGCTACCGGCGTATTTACCTACAATTGTACATTTCACAAGACCATGGGAATGAGAGGGCGTGTAAATGTCCTGGCGCTGCCGCCGGTTATCGGCAGTCCGCTCTCGGTCAGCGGCGCGGCCGGATTGCCGTTCTATTACGCAATCGACGCCAGCGGTTCGCCGACGACGTTCACCGCCGATCCACTGCCTCCGGGACTGCTGTTGAGCGGACACGAGATCGTCGGAACGCCCGCGGCAACTGGCATGTACGTGGTGACGCTGGGCGCGAGCAGCGCATCCGGCGCGGACAGCAAAACATTGACGATTCAAATCGTGGCTGCGACGCCCGAAAGCGATCTCGACGGCGACGGATTTTCGGATGGACTGGAGATCTTGACGAATTCCGCGCCCGACGATCCCTCCTCAACGCCTTTCGGAATTCCCGCTGGAGCCGTCTCGCAGATTGCCGTGAAGAAGCTCGCCATCGCGCTCAATTTCAGCACCTCTGGGCGCGACCGCTTCACGCTGCGCGGCACATTGAACGTGGCCGGCCAACCCGCGCTCACGGGCGCACAGGTTGCGGTGGATTTCGGGGGGATTGTGAAGTTGTTCACGTTGGATTCAAAGGGCTCGTTCAAGTCCGGCAATGATTCGTTCAAGATCGTGATCAAGACGGCAAACGGGGCTGGGCAGGACGCGTCATTCAACGCGACTCTGCGCAAAGGCGACTTCGCGGCGATTCTCGCCACTATTGGATTGAACGGAAGCGCCGATGCGAAGAACAGCGCGAAAGCCATTTCACTCACGATATTGTTCAACGGCACGCACTACCAAACCACACGAATCGTTTCATACACGGCGAAGGCGAGCAAAACCGGCGTGGCGAAGTAGCTAGTTGCATTCGATTCTTGCGGTTGTCATTTGAACACACCGCCGCAGTACGGTACAAGGCTGGAAACGGATCGAGGGTTTTTGATGCCATTGGCATGTGCTCGCGTACGGCCGACGGATGAGGAATGCAGTTTCGTTGGGCAATTCTCGCCGGCAAATAAAAACGCCATGCGAGAACTTGTTTTTTCCCAATTCGACGTTCGGCTCTCCGCAGACCAACTTTGGCTAAATGACCACTTGAGCATTCCTTTGGCGACGATTAAGTCTCATGAATTCATCTTGAAAGGGGCGATTATTCCGCGTCACGCGCTCAAGATTGTTTTCGTAAATCCTACTCATAATCAATTGGACGAGATCTATCTCTGCGATATTTCGATGTTTGGATTTTATCGATGCTCGCAACTCCAGAAACTGAGCGACGCGCTTTATGCTGCGCTGAAACTCTTGCCCAACGAGCCACGGCCGGGCGCTCGACCTATAGAGGCAAAACAGCTCAGTCCGTTGCATACTCTTTTCGCGTCCAACGAAGCCATTGAAAAAAATCTTTGCATGCATTGGATTCAGGCACTCGACCCGGTAGCGGCCCTTCCCGATGTGAGCTTGCCTGAGGCGCACCATTTGATTGCTGCGTTGTTGAGCGAAAAACGGAGCAATCAGAAACCCGTCGATGTGACAACCGTACTTTCAAAACGCATTTTATTGTGTCGTATCCTTGCAATCTGGAATGTATTTTGGCAGCTGATCCTTCCACTGAGTGCCACTGCATTCGTAGTCGCCCACAGACTTAGTCAAGGAATCAATGCGAATAGCGTTGCGTCCACCGCGATCTATGCGGCGTTAGTTTATCCAGTCAGTTTCATTGGATTTTCTATTATCGCAATGCTGTTGTTTTATCCATTTTCGTGGGCGATGAACAAGCATCTTGGACTAGACACCTAAATTGAACAGGAACATTTAAGATACGTTTGTCCTGGTATAAGATGGCTTGGGTCAAATTTGAATCATGGTAAACAGGCATAGAATTTATTCGCGCAATTCGGGTTAAAAAGACCCTTCCTTCGCGGTATAATCCCGCCGGAGTGCGAACGCAACCGACCCTCTTTTAAGGAGACACACAGCATGTTCGGAATGAAGGGCATGGGCGACATGATGAAGTTGTTCGGGCAGCGCGAACAGATCGCCGCGAACATGGAGCAGGCCAAGGTGCGCGCGCGCAACCGCACGGTGATCGGCGACGCCGGCGCGGGGATGGTCAAGGTGACCGCCAATGGATTGGGCGACATCGTCGCCGTGGCCTTCGATCCCGAGGCCTTGAAAGACCCCGAATCGCTCGGACCGCTGGTCGCCGCCGCCGCCAACAGCGCGGTATCCAAAAGCAAAGAAATCCTGGCCGAAGAATTAAAAACCGCATTCGGTGGAATCGATCTGCCCCCGGGACTATTTCAATAACGGTAACCGTTCAGTCCGCCTGAAAAGCTCTCGCACAAAGACACAAAGAACACCAAGAACCACGAAGAGAAGACAAGAGTTAAGACAAAATTGATTCATTCTTTGTGCGTCTTGGTGTTCTTTGTGCCTTTGTGCGAGGAAACGCAGACCAACGTCCACCCAATAACATAGGAATATCGACGTGTCGAAGAGCACCGAATCCGCCGCGCCGCCGGCGGACAGCTTTGAAAGGCTGATCCGCGAATTCGAACAACTGCCCGGCGTCGGAAGGCGGTCGGCCGAACGCATGGCGTATTTCATTCTCGGCCAGAAGACCAGCGATGCCATGGCCCTGGCCGTGGCAATTCGCGACGTTAAAAAAAATCTGCATCCCTGTGCAACTTGCGGCGACCTCACCGAAAAGCCGCGTTGCGCCATCTGCGAAAATCCCCGCCGCGATGCCGGATTGATCTGCGTCGTCGAATGGCCGCGCGAAATTCGAGCCATCGAAAAATCAGGCCAATTCGGCGGCCATTTCCACGTCCTGATGGGCCGCCTCTCGCCGCTCTCCGGCGTCGAACCGCGCGATCTGCGCATCGCCGAATTGCTCGAACGCGTCAAGAGCGGCACGATCCGCGAACTGGTGCTGGCCACCAGTCCATCGGTCGAAGGAGACGCGACGGCGTCGTTCATCGCCGCTCAAATCAAAGCGCTCAATGCAACAGTAGCCATTACGCGGCTTGCGCGCGGAGTCCCGGAAGGAAGCGATCTGACTTTTGCACAGAGCGGGACTATTGGCGAAGCGCTTAAGGGGCGGGTGACGGTGAAATAGATTTCACATCTACTTCAACAGTTCAATGCACTGCAATTCTTTACCGTCGCGCACATACAGCCGCCCATCGGCATACGGCGGATTGCACCAGGTTGTTCCGCAGATTTTCACCCGGCTGATTTCTTTGAATTCCTTTGGATCGGCTGCGAAGAGCACCAGATCACCGAGGTCCGTCAGCATTAGAATATTCTTTCCCATCACCAGCATCGAGGCGTGAGCGTGCGAGGCGTCCGCAATGAGATAGCCAGTTTTGTCCCAGGCAATTTCGCCCTTCGCGCCATCCAGGCACACGATTTTGCTGGCCGTGCCCACGCCATAAAAATAATCGCCCACGACTATCGGACTTGCGAAATTGATCGCCGCTTCTTTGTTCGTCCAAATCTTCTCGGCTTTGAATCCATCGCCTTCTTTGCTCACTTTGATACCCATGATTCCAACGACATGCGACGAGACGATCACCGTGTCGCCGATGGCCATGGGTGTCGTCACGTGCCGGCCGAATTTTGTGTTCACCGGAACGCGCCACAGCAATTTGCCGTCGGCGGGATTCAATCCAATCACGCCGATGGCGGTGAAGACGACGACCTGTTTCACGCCGGCAAGTTGCAGCGTAACAGGCGGCGCGTACGCGGTCATGTCGTCCTGCGATTTCCAGACGATGTCGCCGGTGTCCTTGTTGAAACATACGATCCCCGCGCCCTCCGCGCCGACCAGCGCGATCAGATGATCGCCGTCAATCCATGGTGCTCCGGCATTTCCGTGGCGCGCCGCGCCTGATGTATCGCCTTTTTCGCCGACGTATTTCTGGCCGAAATCCGTGATGTAATTTTTATGCCAGATCAGCTTTCCATCCGCCAGATTGAGGCACTTCAACTCGCCCTTGGTGCTCTGAGCGTACACTTTTCCGCCATGGACCAGCGGGGTACAGCGCGGCCCCGTTCCAAACCCGTCGATGTGCTGCGAATCGAGTTCGACGTGCCAGATTTCCGCGCCATCCGCGGCATTGATCGCCCGAACAATTTCTTTTCCGGTGGGAACTTTTTTCTTCGGCGGCTTGGCCCCCGCTGGAACAGTGGCTGGCGTTGCCGCCGGTGCCTCCTCTTTGTCCGCGGCGAAATCGAGCAGCACGACTTTGCCGTCGGCGACAACCGGCGAACCGAACCCGTCGGCCGTCGGTATGCGCCAGACCACAGTAGGCGCGGCCGGAAGTTTTTCCGGAACCGCCACGCCCTCGGCGACATGTCCATCCCGATTCGCGCCGCGCCAACCCGGCCAGTCGGAACCGAATGAAACCGAAGCGAAAAAGGACAGCGCGGCACACACAACCCTTCGACAAGCAATCATCTGAATTCCCATCGACAAAAATGCCATGTCATCAATTGGGCGATTCAAAGTCGAATCGCCCAATCGATGAGCCAGCGTTGCGTTCATTTGCGATTAAATAGACATTGGGATCGCCCAATCTACTCGTCGTACCCCTTCAACGGACGGATCCAGATATTCCGGAAATGAACCGGGTTTCCATGGTCTTGAAGTCCGATCGGACCTTTCTCGGTTTTGCCGTCGTACTTCCCCAGCGTTCTGTGGCCGGTCGAGCCGTAAATTTCCGCGTGGTTTTGCGTGACGACGCCGTTGTGGAAGACCGTCACATACGCAGGCGTTTCCAACTTCCCTTCCTTATATCGCGGACCGGTGAAGAGGATGTCGTAGGTCTGCCACTGTCCCGGAGGCAACGATGCGTTGACCAGCGGCGGATGCTGCCCATATACCGAGCCGGCGGAACCGTCCGGGTACGTCGGGTTGTTGTAGCAATCCAGCACTTGAATTTCGTATTTGCCGTGCAGGAACACGCCGCTATTTCCGCGCCCCTGGCTGTCGCCGTGCGGCGGGTTGGGCGAAGCCCATTCGATGTGCAGTTGGAAATCGCCGAAGTCGTCTTTCGTGAACACATAGCCGGCCTTGGCGACTGAAATCAAATCCCCGTTCTCGATCTTCCACTTGCACGGCTCGTCCTTCTTGCCCGAATGCCATTTGTCCAAATCCTTGCCATCGAACAGCACCACCGCGTCGGCGGGCGCCTTGCCTGGCACTTCCGGCGTGCTGAACGTGCCGGGCGTGACCACGCGCGGCTGAGGGCGCAGCCCGTCGTGGACATGCCACTCGCCGCTCGCTTCTTTGGGCAGCAGCGGGGTGTCCTGGTAGCCAATGGGATGCGCGGGTTTGGGCGCATCCGGCTTGGGCGCGTCTTCCGCATACATCGCGAACATCGATGCCGCCACCACCGCGGCGATTGCAAATTTAGTCATGATCAAAATCTCCTTTTTGAAAAAATAATACGCTCACGTCGAAGGCTTTTTCAGCGGCCTTCCCCACATTCCAAATGAACATCCGACAATTCAGAATTATCTACACCGATAAGCGCTCTGCCCCAAATGCATTTCTCTCGCAAAGGCGCTAAGATGACAAGGTGAGGGGTGACAAGGTGACAAGGTGACAAGGTGAAACTGCTTTTGAATTCGATTGATTTATTTTAATCCATCGTGCCGCCCCGAAAACCGTCACACTTTTTCGCCTTATTGACACATTGCAAACCGCGGCATAAAATCTGGCCTCAGTACCTTTCAATCCCCATTCATCCTACGGAGAATCGAAGACGATGATTAAATTCGCATCGGCGCTTATCGCGCTTTCCTTGTTATGCTTAATGTCATCCGCGCGCGCCGCGGATTCAAAACCCAACGCGGAAGGCTTCATTCGCGACTGGCTGCTCCTTGCGCCCATCCCGATCGCGGAAGATTCGGCGCCGGAGGAGATCGACAAGAAGCAGCTCAAAGACGAAGAGAAACTCGCTCCGAAAGAAGGCGATAAGGCCAAAGCCGGCGACAAGGAACTGGTTTGGAAAAAGGTAACAGGCAAGGAATTTTTCTTCGACATCAACGCGCTGCTCGGAACCCAGAACGAAGATGTGATCGGCTATGCGGTCTGCTACGTCGTCTCGGGCGACGAACAGAAAGAGCTGGTTCTGGCCATGGGCAGCAACGACCAGGGCAAAGTTTATTTGAACGGCAAGGAAATCGTGAAATTCACCGAAACACGCACGCTCGAAAAAGATTCCAACGAAGCCAAGGACGTCGTCTTGCAAAAAGGCGTGAACACAATCGTCTTCAAAATCGCCAATCAAAAGAACAATTGGCAGGGCGCGCTGCGCTTCAAAACCAAAGCCGGAGCGCCGGTGACGAATTTCACTGTCAAGCTCGAACCGTAAGATGAATTCAGCAGCCTAATTTTAACGCGGATGGACGCGGATAAATGCAGATGGACGCAGATGAAATACCAATAAGAAAAAATATCCGCGTCCATCTGCGATTGATTGGCCTTCGGAGTTCATTTCCTATTCAGACAGACCGAAGGGCCCTTCGTCGCCAATGCAAATGACAATTTTACAGCCGTGCTCTATGATCGCGGCATGAACATCTCACTCGATGTGTCCAGCGCCGCGCGGGTTGAATTGACGGGCGTCGCCATATACATTCGCCGCATGACCGCCGCGTTCGCGCGGGCTGGCGGGTCGCATCGATTCACGCTGGTCACGCGCGCGTCGCGCCTGAAAAATGTGTTCCGTCTCCCGACGTTGCCTGCCGCCAATTTCAAAAACAAATTGATGCTCGAAGGGCTGCATCCCTTTTTCGCGCGCTCGCAGGATATTTTTCATGGCCTCGACGCGCGCCTGCCCGGGCGTTGGATGAAAGCGAAAACGGTCGTCACGATTCACGATGTGTTTTCGTCGCTGCAATCCACCGAGTTCGCCAGCGCCGATTTTCGCGCCATGAAGCAGAAGCGCTACGCGGAACTCGTCGCGCGCGCCGACCGCATCGTCTGCGTCAGCCACGCCGTGAAACGCGACGTGACCGCCACGTTGAATCCCGACCCGGCGAAATTGCGCGTGGTCTACGAAGCCGGCGGCGAAGGCTTTGCGCCGCGCGATGCCGGCATCGTTCAGGCCATGCGAAAAAAATACGGCCTCGACCGGCCCTACCTGATTTTCGTCGGCAGCATCAACAAGCGTAAAAACGTGCTCGCTCAGGCGCGCGCATTTCTGCGCGCGCGCCGCGCCGTAAAAAGCGACGCGATCTTCGCCATTGCCGGCCGCATCGGTTTTGGAGGCGACGAAATCCGCGCTATGATCGAGAAGGAAGAAGACGGCGCGGCGATCAAAATACTGGGCTATGTGCCCAACGAGGACGTGCCCGCGCTGTATTCCGGCGCGCGTGCGCTGCTGTTTGCGACGCTCTACGAAGGCTTCGGGATTCCCGCGGTTGAAGCGTTTTCATGCGGCTGCCCCGTCATCGGCGCAACCGTGGGCAGCGTCCCGGAAATCGTCGGCGATGCGGGACTGCTCGCCGATCCCAAATCGGAAGAATCGATCGCCGCGCAAATCGAGCGCCTGCTGACAGACGACGCCCTGCACGCGGAATTGGCGAAGAAAGGTCTCGAACGCGCGACTCTTTTTTCATGGGATAAAGCGGCGCGCGAGTGCATGGATATATACGCGGAACTGAAAAACGAAGAATGAAGTTCATCCTTCATCATTCATTCTTCATCCTTCTTTTTGCCCGTTTTCGCCTTCGCCGCTTCAGTCGACGGAATCAGCGTGGCGGTGAGTTCTAGTTCTTCGGGCTTTTCCGCTGTGCCGCGGCGCACTTTTACTTTCAAGACGTCCCCCGCGTACATCACACTGTCGCGCATGAATTTTCGCACTTCGCGCAGCGTGCCCATGGGCTTGCCGTTGATGGACAGAATCAAATCGCCCGGCTTGATTCCCGCTTTTGCGGCGGCGCCCTCGGGTTCGACTTTCGCCACCGTCGGCGGCATCACGTTGGCCGCGCGCGCAATCGTGGGAATTTCCATCTCCACGCCCAGCTTTCCGGGGGTCGATTCTTCGAGCGTCGCCACGGCGGTTTTCGTCTCGCCGCTGCGCTCGTAGGTCAGCTTGATTTCCGAACCGGCCGGATACGTGTTGATGACGCCAATGAACCGATAGAAATTGAGCAGTGGATACGTGTCGATCTTGACGATCTTGTCGCCCGCTTTAAGCCCCAGCTTTTCCGCGGGACTGCCGGGGCTCACCGATTTGACTTCCGCGCCATTGCGCATGCCCTCGACGTCGTCGGGGAATCCTTCCATGGCGATCTGTTTCAGGAATTCCCTGTTTAGACCCCGAATGGTGCCGTGATGCACCGTTTTTCCACCAGCAGCTTTAAGCTTGGGCAGGAAGCGTTCGATCTGTTTTGCGGGAATGGCCAGCGCCACTCCCGTGTTCGCGGCGTTGCCGAATTTCGTTTCGATCAAGCCATTGATTCCCGCGAGCTTGCCATCCAGCGTCACGAGCGGGCCGCCCGAATTGCCGGGGTTCACCGCCGCGTCGGTCTGGATTGCGTCCGTATAATTATTTTCGAAGCGATGCAATGCCGAAATAATTCCCGTGGTCACCGTAGGGTCGTCGCTCACGTCCGCCGTGTCGAACGGATTGCCAACCGCAAACACCTGCTGGCCGACATGCAGTTTGTCGGAATCCGCAAATTCAAGAAACGGCATCTTGGACACGTTGTCCATTTTCAGCAGCGCGATATCGCCTTCCGCGTCAACACCGATGGTCTTGGCTTCATAATCCTTGCCCCCGCTGCGCACCAATGCCTTCGTCTTGTTTCGAATGACGTGATGGTTGGTCAGGAAATAACCATCCGCGCTGATCAGCACGCCGGATCCGCCGTCGAGAAACACGTAGGCGGGCAAGACCTTCTTAATCGTCTCGATGTAGGCTTTTTCAACTTCGCGCGCGGCGCTCAACGTTTTGGCCGTGTCCGATTCGACAGCGCTCAGACGCGTGGCCGTGACGGCGCACATTAAAAGAATAGAAAGGAACTCCGTCTTCAAACATTTCATAGCGTCACTCCGAGTCTTCACGTTTCGTGTCCAGTTTCAAATCTCGCGCTGCGTCGATTTTCGGGACCGGGACGGTCCCGCCACGTTCTACAGGGCCGGGACGGCCCTGCCACTTTCTACTGCGTTGGCTCGCTAAGCGTAATCTTTAAATCGAGCGTTTGCGCGGCGCGCCGAACTTTTAGAGTCACGGTTTGGCCTGGATCGAGCGCGCGCGTGATTTTCGTCAGCAAGACCCAGTTTCGAACTTTCTTGCCATTGTATTCGATCACCACGTCACCCGCTTTCATGCCGGCTTTTTCGGCGGCCGAACCCGGCAGCACTTCGCCGATATGCGCGCCGTCTTCCGCGTCGTAATGCGATTCGCTGACCTGCACGCCCAGAAAGCCGTGCTTGACTCCTTCGACCTGCTTGCCCGCAAGAAGGTCCGGCAGCGCCTTTTTGATTTCACACGACATCAGCAGGAAGCCCACACCGCAGTTCTGGCGCCAGTCCGTCTCTGAAGTCAAATGCGCCGCCATCCCCACCAGTTTGCCATCCAAACCAATCGCGGGACCGCCGATATTTCCATAGTTCATCAGTGCGTTGACCTGGCAGCACGTATTGCGCAGCCGGCACTGTCCGCTCACCCGCCCCACGTTCAGCGTCAATCCGCCGGGCGGTTCGCTGCGTCCCAGGAGGGCGACAGACGTTCCAGTCATCAACTCACACGAGTTCGGGAGTTCCAGAAAAGGCAGTTTCGTTCCTTCGGGCAGATCCAGTTTTACCGCCGCCAGATCGTTGGCTTTGTGAACGCCGAGCAATTTCGCGTCGACGCGCTTGCCATCAGGCAGATACGCATAAATCCGGACGACTTTGTTCGTCCTCGCCAGCGGATCTCGGATGAGCGGATTCAAGCGAATTCTGTGTTTCACCGAATCCGGCTCCTGATCGTCCAGATTGAAATAGGCCGTGACGGCCACGCCGTCGGCCGAGACCAGAAACGCCGACGCGAAACCATCCGTTGGACGACGCGACTCCAACGCCGCACGATCCGCAAAGTTCGGCGCATTGGCTTTGACTTCGAGTTTTCTGAAGTCTTCGGGCGCTTCGTCAATATCCTTTTCGCGCACAACACGAAGCGTGATGACTGCCTTGCCGGCTTTCTCCGCCGCGTCTTCAAACGCCGCCTGTAACACGGAAACATTAACCTGGGCCGAGGCGGTCAGCGCCGTGCGGCGCGATTTCATGATCGCTTTGAAATCCGGCAATTTCTCCGCCAGAACGGCCGACGGAATCGCCAGCCCCAGCCAGCGGGTGCGCGAATACGCGAGTGTCAGCACACCGATCAAGTTGCCTTCCGAATCCGTCAGCGGGCCGCCGTCCGATCCTGGATTGACCGCCGCGTCCGTTTCAATCACCGGCCCCACATAGCGGCTCTGCGAATCGGCGCTGCTGGCCGTGTACATGCCGCTGATGTTTCCCGCGCTCAACGACACGCCGCCATCCCGTTGAATCGAATCGAACGAATTGCCCCACGAATAAACCGGATCGCCCACCTTGTAATCTTTCGAATCCGACACGCGCATGAAGGGCACGTCTTTGACATCGGCCTTGATCAGCGAACCTTCCGTTTTTTCATCCACACCCTTAAGTTCGGCCGGGCGAACGTGGCCATCCGTAAAATAAACTTTGATATGCGCCGCATCGTCCGGAATGGTCGTCGTGGTGCTGACGATCCATCCGTCAGGCGAGACTACCGCGCCCGTACCAGTGAAACGCAACGGCTTTCCGTCAGGGCCGACCCGCGCCGCGCTTTGACACACAATACCGACAACCGCCGGCGAGAACTTTTGAAATACATCCGTATGGCGGCTTTCAGTCGCCTTCAGGGCGTCGTGAACCTTGGCCTCTTCGGCGCGAACACCGTCCACACGGAAGACGCACACACACGCCAGGAGAACGATCGCGGCACCTAATTTTCGGCGGAAAAACGGCATAGCCGTTTCGATTTCGGAAGAGAGAATTCGCATGCGAAAAAGTCCTCATCAAGCCAACTGCATCTTAACGAACCGTTCATACCACTCAATATAAGAGACGCTACTGCACTCTGTTTCTAACGCGCAATTCGGCGACGGGAACACTATTTTTCGAAAATCTTCAAACACAATGAAACTACACCACGGAGTCGCCGAGAACACAGAGCCTGGCCGCAAACCGGCGCTTTTTGTCGACTTCTCTTCTTGTCTTTCCCTAACATTGCGAAGAACTGAGAAATAAAGATTGAAGTTTTTGCGAAATTTGTTAAAAGCCAAAGCGTATTATCTATAGCGGGTGCCGAAAATTAGGCGTCAAAAGCGACGGTATCTTGAATCCTGTGCAACTCAATGTACAATTATGGCGAGGGGCTGATCCGAGATGAAAGAAGACAGTCGCCAATCCATCCGTGTGCGATGTTCCACCGGTTTGGCCACCCTGCGTACCCACGGTTCGGGCACCATTCCTTGCAAGCTTTTGAATCTCAGTGAAGGAGGCTGCTGCCTTGGCATCGAAGCCAAGGACGCAGTCGTCTGGAACAGAATCAATAGACCCAATATGCTCCTGGAACTGCTGCTGTCGTCGCCACCGCACCTCGACAGCTTTGTCGTCACTGCCGAGATTCGCAATGTTCGGGAGGCTGGAATTCACGGCATTGAATTGGGCCTGCAATTCCGCAGCATGGAACCCAAACGCTTCGGCGTCGTTCGATTGGCCCTTTTGAAGCTGGCCTCTCAGCGGTTGCGCAACAACACAGCCGATACCAGCGCCGCCGCCAAGGCGGTTGCTACCCTGGAAATGAAGCGTAAATTTGAAAAGCCCACCGCCCCATTCCGGCCCACCGCACGAAATACCACCGTGACGATTCCGGAATTCGCCCCTGGGATGGTTGTCAAAAACGCGCCGATTACCTCCACAAAGCGCGATCTCGCGCTCGGCAGCGCCTCGCGCAAATACTGGGAAGATCCGTATCTGGGCAAGCGCATCGGTGAAGTCTTTGTCCGCATGGGCAAACTCACGCAGATTCAAGTCGACAACGCGGTCGAAGAGTCGCGCAACTCGCGCGAACGGTTTGGACAATACCTGGTTAAGCGCGGCATCGTCAGCGCTGCCGAACTGTGCCGCGCGCTGGCACTCGCCTCCGGTCTTCCAGCGACGGATTTGCGCGAGGCCGAAATTAAGGATGCTTGCCGCGAGATCTTCCCCCTGGACGTCATGAAGCGCTATGAATTCGTGCCATTCGATGCATGTGAAAAGATTGTCTGCATCGCCGCGAGTTCTCCGTTTCCGGAGCAGGCGCTCAAGGAAATCGCAAAACTAACCGACAGACGCATCGAAGTGTTTCTCGCCGAAGAAGACTTGGTCCTGCAACTCCTCAACGCGCCGCCGGAAGAGGCCGGAGGCGAAGGCAAGGTACAAACGAATCGCCGCTTCCCGCGCTTTAATTTGCCCTTGCCCGCCGCCTATTACTTCTGCACGTCCCAAGGCGAGCCGCTCGAAGATGTCACCAATTGCGGGCAAACCTTGAACATCGGAGAAGGCGGATTCCGCATCGAAGGCCCGCACACCGATTTCAGCCTCATGGGCGTTAACAAGACCGACGAACTGTACGTCCATATTTCAGTCAAGTTTCCGTCGCACGAATTCGCCGCGCTCTGCAAGCCCGTCTATGTGCACGAGAAAGAGGCCGTCGATTTGCCGATGGAAATGAGCCTGTCGATCACGGACATTTCCAGTTCCAATAAGCAGTTGCTGCTGGACGTGCTCGAAATCGCTCAGAAATTGACGATACCCGCCGCGGTGTAAATCCGCTTCCTGTGTATCCAAGCACAAAAAAACCGCGTCATTCGACGCGGCTTTCGTGAACTCAATAAACTCTCAACATACTCAAATTACCGGTGATACTGGAAACCACCGCCGGTTCCACGGCTATACGAACCGCCGGTGTATCCGTGGCTGCTGTAACCGCTCCCGCCGTAATAACCGCTACCACCGTAACGACTGCTACCACCGTAACGACTGCTACCGAAGTTAAAACTCAAGCCTAGACCGCCAGTGTAATATCCCCTATGGTACGGATAATATCCATAACTGGAATAATACGGGTAGCTCGAGTAGTAGTATGGATAGCTGGAGCTGTAGTACGGGTCAGAGTACACGTATGAAGTAGTCGACGGCTCTACGTATCGAGTCGATTCAACCACCGCCGAGCTGGGAGCGCTGTGACTGCTGCGCATCAGAGCCGTAATGGCTTCATCCGGAACTTTTGCATCTCTCAAGCGCAAAATGTCCTGAGCCGACAGCGCACTGCCACCTTGGTGCTGCGCCCATGCCACAATAACGTCCGCCGACGCACCGGCCTGTGTCAACTTGATCGCGTCATCGGTTACATCCGCAAAGAGAGGTAGTGACGCAACTGCCGCCAATACCAAAATAGCCAATCTAGTACTCATAATCTGAACCTCCTAAACTCGTTTCATCCCTCCATCTACTTCCGTGAAGGATAACAAGCATGGGGCGTGCCAATGTCTGGAAATGCGTCGTGTTTGTGAGTTAGTTTGCACACCAAGCTCATCAATGCGGTATTAGACAGCATAAAGGCTAAATGGGGTACTGATTATTGTTTCGTGGGGGATTGCGCGGTTCGGATTTGTGCCTGAAGCGCGTTAAAACGCGGCAACAATTCGGCAGGAAGATTCCCGTTCAGCAGATGTCCTTCGCCGGACGCCCGCACCCAGTCCTTCGCGCCCACGAGCGCGTCGAGCCGGTCCAACCGGATACCCACGTGCCGAACTCCGCTCGGGGGATCGATCTGGCCGGCATCGAGCCAATGGCCGTCCGCCTCGTCGAGCGCGACCAGCAGCGCGTCGCACGCTTCGACTGCGTTGTCATACCGCTTTTCGGCGAACGCGGCCGTCTTTTGCGCTTCAAGCCCTTTCATCAACAACGCCCGCAGTTCTTTGAATTGCGGCGCATTTGTGTCGAGCGGGAAAATCAATTCGCAATCGTGCGCGGCGTCGAGCGTTTTCTGAGCCTCGTGGCCGCACGCGTTAATGCGGACGAGTTCGATCAGCGCAGCCTGGCGAATGCCTTCGAATGCCTGGCGCGCGGCGCCATCCGTCCCGGCAATGGGTTTTGACACGAGCACATGCAGCGCGTCGAGCGCTTTGCGGCGCGACGGGGCGTCGCCGGCCCGCAGATCGCAGATCGCTTCGCCCAATAGCGCGGCGAGGCTTTCAACGGTGTGCCCCAATTCGTCGTGAAGCTGCGCAAATGCTTCCGCCGCAGTGCGCATCGTGTTCGGTTTTTCCGAAATATCGAGGGTTGCTTCTTCGCAATCCAGCACGACCAATTGCGGCGGCATGATCCGAGCGCTCCACGACAGCGCCACGGCGCGCCGAAACGATGCGGTCAGCGCCGCTTGCGCCTCGATAGGCAGGCTTGCAAACGCCGGAGCGGCGCTGCCGCCGGTATACGCACCACGCCATTCGACTGGCACATTCGGCGTGGCGGGATCCTTGTGTGCGGCGTCTCCCGCCAAAGCGGAATCGAACGCGACGCGCGCGGCTTCAAAAGATGCATGGGGATCGCTGCCCTCTTTGCCGCCCGCCGCGACCCGGGCACAGCCCTGTTCAAAGTGCGCGAGACCTTCCAGCGTCAGCGCCATGCGGCGGCGTTCGTCATTTTGAGCCAACGTTTCGCACGCCTGGCGCAATGCCTTCTGACCATCGGCAATCTTTTCCGCCCGAGCCGCATGGGGCTGCACGAGCATCGCCTCGTCGAGTTGTTTGAGTGCGTCGGCGATCGGCGCGTTGCCGGCCCCGCCCGGAACACTCAGGCCCCAGCGGCGCCCCAGCATTTCGAATTGCGGTTTTTCCATCACGCCCAACAATGTCCATTCAACCGGCGCCATATTGTCGCGAGTATGCAGGCCATCGTCTCCGCGCATATCCAGCACGCGCGAGCCCGCCATGTTGACCAGCCGAGGCTGAACGCCAGTTTTGGTAAATTGCGCGCGCACGCCCTGTTTCACATTGAAACTCAGGCCATTTTTCTCGCACACAATCTGCGCGTAGCCCTTAAAGACAGTCACGATCGCGGATTCGTTTTGTGCCGTTGCCGCGGCAGACGGCAATGCGGCCGGTGCCATAAAGATCTCGGGCCGGCGCACGGCAGTCTGCTCCGGCAGCCAGACATCCGCGCGAGTCCCCGGCTGAATGGTGACGACGCCCTGGGCCAATTCGATCTGCACGGAATGCTGGCTTTCGCCCACCGTGACGCCCATACGTCCGCGCGTCATGCGCAGCACCGGCGCCGCGCCGCTTTTTTCTATCGCCAGATCGGAAAATTCGTCGACATCGATCGACTGCGCGCCGGAGAGCCCCAGCCGAACAAACTGCCCTTTCTCCGTCGAGATTCCATCGCCGTCGTATACGTGCGCGCCTTTTTGTCCGTCGCGCTTTTCGCCGTGCACGGCGATTGTTGCGTGAGTTCCCGAAAGCACCGATCCCGCCGGAGTGCGCGGCTTTACCAGCAAAAAGCAGATCGTCAGAGCCGCCGCCAGCGCCGCCGCGAAACCCACGCGCCGCACAAACTTTCGAGTCCGCAAGAAGGCGGTGCGCGAACGCTCTTCCAAGTGCAGCGTGGCCACGACCCGGGCGCCGATGCGCCCCGCTCCGGACAACGGCTCGCTCTGCGCTTCCAGCGCCGCGCCAATCAGGCGCGACTCTTCGCGCAGCGCGTCAAGCGTGCGCCGAGCGGCCGGATCGGCGCGCAACGCCAGCTCCACGCTGCTCCGCTGGCGCTCGTCGAGCCGGCCGTCCAAGTAACGATGTAGGGTCAATTCGTCCATTTTCATTCCAGGTACAGTGTGTTTTTCAGACTCGACTTTCAGGACTTTTCCAACTTCTCGCGCATCATCTTCTTGGCTCGAAAAATCCGCGTTTCAATCGTCGAAACCGGCACTTCCAAAATCTCGGCAATCTGTTCGTAACTCAATTCTTCCTGATACCGCAGAATCAACACGTCGCGGTATTTGTCTTCCAGCGCCAGAATACATTCCCGCAGCGTCGAACTCTGCACCCGATGCTCGTAAATGTCTTCCGGTTTCAAACTGCGCGTATCCGCCGCGCGGTCCAATTCCTCGTCGTCTATCGCCCGCGGCTTCTTCTTGCGCAGCGTGTCGATCGACAAATTCCGCGCGATGCGATAACACCATTTTACATAGCCGCCCGACGCTTCCGGATCGACTTGATTCCACGTCCGATACGCCTGCAAAAGCGCATCCTGCGTGATGTCTTCCGCCTCTTCCCTGCTGCCGACAAGCCGGAACACATAGTTGAACAGACCATTTTCGTGTTCGCGAACGAACTGCGAAAACTGGCGCAGGTTGCCCTGCCTGGAATCGTCGGCAAAACCAATCGTGTGCAAGGGGCTTCAACCTGGTGCCGTCCGCTTCGCAATTCGCCCTGATAAGCTAACGAAGTGGGGCAAACAAACTTGCGGATAAGGCAAAGAATAATCAAAATTTTAATTAGGATTACGTTCGGTTCGCCGAACGAAAGTGATTATAGCGAAGATCGTTACGATAAGCGAACACCGTCATTTTTCTTCAAAAAAAGAGAGGCGAGAAGTGGGCCAACCGCCGCCCCGCGAGCGGTCGATACGCAACTGTCCCTTTGATTGTTGTTGAATCAGGCGGCTTGCTTATGGACCTGTTTTTTAGGCCACGCCTGCCATCTTTACGTCCCAGGACTGCGCTTATCGCCGCCATTTAAAGCACGTTTCCAAACGCGGCGCTTATCGTCCAGAATGGAATTTTCGTCCTTTCGCTTGTAAATGTCCAACTCTCTAACGCTACCGGAACGTTGGATGATATATTGCTTTTCATCGGACACGTCCCATTCTCCTTGCGCATCGGCGCTTCCTTTTCCGAAAATAAGTGCGGAATGATTTTTATTAATAATGATTGCGGATCTGTCCTCTAATTCCCAGCGGCCCACCCACCATTGCGCTGGTTCTGAGAGTTTTTCATCCTTGCCTTTTAGCCCTTGCTGCTCGGCTGTTGTCAGTTCACTGCGTGTCACGGCGATCTCAAAGACTGTTTTGTGAATCTCTTTTCCGTTCCATGCGTACCATTGGCCACCATTCACGCCGGTCTTGTGACCAAACCCCCAACCGCACGAAGCATACCAAAGCGCTCTAATAGCGATTTTGTTGGCAACGGCAATAGGCATTGCTTTGCTCCAGATACCCAGGTGAAACGCTCCCTCTTCCAGATTTGAACTGTTCCACCAGCCGAAACGCCCGTCGCCTGACGCGCCATCTTTCCTCAGAAATTCTTTACCAATCGGGACGATGACGAAATCCGAGTTATCGACTTTTGTGATTTTGATGAACTTGATGTCATCCGGAACAGACGCGATTTCGACCGCAAAATCCGTGGCGGTTTTTACTTTTTTGTCCCAGTTCGCCGGGTCGTCGGATCGGAAAATAACCATCCAAGTACCCTGCGCGGGCACCTTCGGCGTTTCCGTGGTTGCAACAGACTGCGGTAGCGCCTTCATCCGTCCCTCCACCTTTAACTTCGGCAACCCCGTCAATCCCGGCAGAGCCGAGGCGTACCAGAATGACGCCCGCTGCTGCATGGCTGTCTTTAGATATGTCGAGCCCTCCTTCTCCGCCCGGTCAAACCACTCCTCCGCCAACAGCGTTTGTTCGGTCGCCTCTTGCGGCCGGGTGAGTTCGTGCTTGGCCAATCCGCTCAACACGACGTCTTTGCTTTTCGCCAGCAACTCCATGCTCTTCGCCACTCTGCCCAACAGCAGCGCAAATTTTCCGGCGGTGAGATTGGCTTCGGCGTCATCGGGTTTCGCCGCCAGTGTTTTTTGTGCGGCGAGGACCGCGACGCTGTCGCGTTTGATCGCCTGCACGCGCGGAATCTCCGTTTTTAAGCGCGCCTTCAGCGCGGTGTCTTTGGCGAGCGGCAGCAAGTCTTCCGCGCGCGAATAGAGGCGCACCGCCTGATCGTAATCCGCCGCTGCCAAGGCCCTCTCTGCCTCAAACGCGAAAAGCGCGGCGAGCGCCGTGGCGGGCTCCGCCGATTTGGCGGACAATTCAAATTTTTTGAGGTCAAGCAGTATGGCGGCAAAATCGCTCTTGAACGAATCGCTCAATTGAATTTGAACTTCCGCCGCCTTCGTGACATCGCCAACCAGAACCGCCAAATCGCGCGATTCATGGAGACAAACATACACGACTGCCGCGTCGTTTTTGTTTTCTTCGGCTTGCTGAAGAAGCTTGGCGACCAGCGCGAGTCGGCTGGGGGCATCTGTCTTGGCGTAGTCGGACTTCAAAAGATCCTTGATGAGCTTCTCAGCCATCTTGATATCGTCGGCACCCGGAACGGGCCGCATTTCGACGGGGTTCGCCACGGTTTCGGCGGGCTTGATTGGAGTGGGCTGCACGACCGTTTTTACGGTGCCGGATTTTTCCTGGAGCATTTCTTTCAGGCTATAGTCCATGGCCTTCCGCGCGGTGTCCGAGCCTTTAAATCGATCGGCGACTTCGAAAAATCGCACTGCAATCAGCAAGTGTTCGTCGGGGTTTTTCTTCGCGAACTGGTCGGCGCGATCGAACCATTTTTGCGCATCGTCGGCTTTCGGCGCGGCTTTCTCCACTGCGGCGAGTTTGCTGGCGACGGCGTCTTCACCGCCTTTGGTGAATTGCTCGATGTCGGCCAGCGTCATCTTTTTCTTGCACCAGTACAGAAACGAATTCATCTCAACGCTTTTTTTCTTCGTTGCCGGCTTCGCCATACAGCGCGGCGGCTTTGACGAAGAATCGTGCGGCCTCGACGATCGCGCGCGGATTGGTCTGCGAATCTTTGAGCGCGGTGATGCCTTTTTCGCGGACTTCATCCGCGTCTTCGGCGTGCAACGGAACGAGCGCGATGAGCACGACGAGAGTCAGGAGGGTGACGCAACGCATAGGTCGCAACTCCTAAGAATATGGAACTCGGGCGGACACAAATATTGCGGCGTGTAAAATATCTTAAGGGCGTGTTTTTGGCAATTGAAATTAGATTATTGACCCGCGCATTTCTAAAGCATCATTCTCGCTTGCGGCGGGCGGCGTTGAACTTCGTTGGTCTCGCACGGCGTATCTTCCCAATACGCCTTTGCTCGACCGCCTCGTTCAACTTGCCCGGCGCGGCGCGATAAT
>JBBRQD010000029.1:0-55314 GCA_038227045.1 Planctomycetota bacterium | reverse complement strand
GCGCGGCAAAAGGCTGGAGGAAATTAAATAAATCGGAGTTGTTGGCAGACGTGATCAAGCTTGTTCGTTTCGTGGATGGCATCAAGGAAAACGCCGCATGATTTCAACATCGCCATCCACATCATTTGACAATTGCTCGTATGAAAAGCCGACCTGCCGGAAGTTGCGCCATCTGACATTGTTCAACTCAATTCTGTCCCGACGTTTGCTCCGCTATTCCATTACAAGGCGTTCCAGCCGCTCCAACACATTCGGATTCAAATACGAAAAACTTTGCGGGACTGGACCCGATTTTATTTTGCTGAGCTTCACCGGCAGCGCCAGTTTTCTTACCTCACCGACTTCAATGGCGATGGCACTTTGGCGAGAACCGTAGTAACTACGGAAACTGTCGTGACAAATCCCGCCCACGTCCTTGTATTGCTTCGAAATCGCGCCGGGCGACAACTCTTTTATATCCGAAACCGCGAAATACCCCAAAACTCGTTTCACGGGATTGCTTGCATAGACGACGACATGGCTGACCTCGCGTTGAAACTTGACTTTTCGAAACTCGACTTTTTTTGCGCCCCGCATAATGGCGTTTGCGTACTCCGGTTTGATCGGGATTAACGCAACGGCTTCGATTGCTTCGTGAGCCATTCGGCCTTGCTCTCCATTAGACACATGATGGATTGCGGCGCTGCCTTTAATATGCTCGCGTTGACGAGATCGCTGAGCCCGACCGGCTTTGAAAAAGCACCCGCTTGTCTGAATAGTATCGCCAAAACTTCGCCCAACGCGCACATCGTTTTGATTTCGTTGAAACTGTACACTGTGCGCTTGCCGACATATCGCGCGATTTCAACAGCATCGAACGACCGAATGCACCCTTCGGCCACACCGACAACCGTAGCAGCTTTGTAATCGTGAGAACGGTAAAAGAACAGATTCGCACCAGGGCTGATCTTCTTGATCGGAGCACGGCAAAGATATGCTTTCCGTATACTGTTACCGAACGTCGTCCTGCCGGGAAGCAAGGAAAGCTGGTGGTCGCTTTCGGGAAACAGCATGTTGTGATATTGCGGCATGACCGGAACAATGTACGAATCCGTGCCCGCTGTACGAAAATGTCGCGGACCATACCGGATATGAAATTCAAGCGCCGTAATTTCCACCGAAGCATTCGGCGTCAAATGTTTCGACAACACGTTCTCGCCGTTAGTATTCGTTCCCGGGGAACATTAAAATCCAAATGTCCTGAAAAACTCGATAAGTTGCTTTTGTTCGGGAAACGCGGTGACAAATAAGCGTTCATATCCATTATCGAAAGCGTAGTTGAAAATTGTCTTCAGCAGTAGTTCGCCGAACCTGTTCCCGTTGTGCGAGGGCGAGATTTTGAACGTACATATTTTGAGCGTCTTGGCATTCTCGTACGGCTCGCGATTGACGATGCAAAATCCCGCGAGCTTTTCGGCATCGTTGCGAATGAGCCACGCTTGCCGATGTTCGCGCTTGCACTTATTGAGCCATTCGTCGAAGCCCGGGTAGTCGGACCGAATAGAATCAAAGATTTCATCGGTCTCATCCAGCGCATGAGTTTTGACCGATTCAACTGCGGGCGGTGGGCGCGGTGTTTGGTCGAAAAAGTCTGCTAGCAGAGATCGCGCTTCGGCGACGTACAAAACTCGATCTTCGATTTGAAGCCGTCGAGCTTTGTTGTGAATCCCCGCGTCTTCCGTTACGAGATAATCGACGGCATTTGCGATCACGGAGGCGAGCATGTGATCGTCAACCCATGCGTTGGAACCGAACTCCGCGTTTCCAACAATTTGCCGAATCGCGTCCGTCAATTGTGGTGGATCGGGAAGCTGACTGTATTTTACGAGCAACGCTTTGCGCATTGCTAGCCGGTCCGCATCCTTGTCCCTGTTCAAATCCACATTTACGAGCGGGTGAATAAAGACACGTAGTCCGGCCGCATGAGCTTTTTCAAGAAATGCGGCTGCAAATTGAGTACCCGGTTCAACGCCCTTAAGGGAACCGGGTTCCAGCGGGATCACGATATTGGTGTCGAGCAAAAAATTCATATTCCAGTCTCGCGAGATCAGGGGACAGGGCGGACAGGGAACTCGATTTTCCAAGTTCAGCGGACAGTTCTCCGCGTCGCCGCCCCCTACTCCAACGCCCGCAAAACGCGCCCCTCTTCCTCATCCAAATCCGCCGCATCGACCTCGTCGTGCTTCACCGCGCGCAGCATCTTCGCGCCTTTGCTCTCGCCGGCCGCGTCCACCATCGCCGTCACGAGTCCATACACGTTCCAGTCTTTCAGCGCCGAAAACGCCACGATGCGCGAGCTGTCTTTTAGTTCCAGGCGGCTAGCGGCTGCGTCGAGCCGCCGCTGAATGCTTGCTATCATTTTTTCGCTGGGCGCGCCGCGCTCCTCGTCCCAGTCGTGCGGGTAGAACAAATCCGCTTTGTTCACCGCCACGACCAGTTTCTTGGTCAGGCCGCGCACGCGGTCCTTCAATTTGCGAAACATTTTTAAGTCCAGGTGCGCGCCCCACTCGTTGTCGAGCATGAACACCACCACGTCGCACTTCCGCGCCAGCCGCTTGTAAAGCTGCACGTAATGCTCGAACGGCAGACGCTCGTCGCCGTAACCGGGCACGTCCCAGAGAGAGATGCCGGTCGGCCGGTTGAGGAACGAGCCGGTCACGAGGCGGAAATCCGTCACGCTGCTGGTGCAGGATTCATGATGGCTGATCTCCGCGACTTTGACGCCGAAGAGCCGGTTGATCGTCGAGGATTTGCCGCGCCCGGAATGCCCCAGCACGCAGACGTTGGGCCAGTCGTCGAGCCACGCCGCCAGCCGCCGGCCGCATTCGGCATCGACTTCCACCGCCCCGGTGCACAGCGAGTTCACGAAGTCCGCCGCCCAGAAATGAATCCCCGCGATTTCGTAACGCACTCTGTCGCCGCGTTTCAGCGTATCGATGCGCTCCCACAAATCGCGAATGTCGCTGGCCACCACCGGGCGCTGCCGTTCGCGCCAGACATGCTGCGCGAGCGCCTTGTACATCGGTTTGCCCTCTTCGGAATCCATCGGGATGGGATAGGCCTGCGCCGCCGCACCCGCGATATAATCCTCCAGCAATGCGCTGGGCGTCTGCTCGATGCTGGCCGCCTTCGACTTGCTCATGAATCGATCCCTCTAAGGGGGGGGCTGGTTGAAAGTGTCCTGGCATCATAAAGCACCGGCGGCAATTTTCCACGACGGAAGAATCGGGAAGGATGAACGTGAGGGGGTGACAAGGTGAGGGGGTGAAACTGTTATCGCATTCGATTAATGATCTGTTTCACCTTGTCACCTTGTCGCCGCATTTTATTCATCCTTCCTCCTTCCCGTTTTTTCCCGCCGGTATATAATTCCACCGTCCGCTCATCCTGAACCAAAAGGAGATTGCTTCGTGCCCATTCGAATTGCGACGCCGTTAGCCATGATCGCGTGTCTTGCCAGCGCGTTCGTGTGCGCCGCAGACGCCGACCCGCCGAAGCTCTCACTCGACGTCATCGGCCTGCGCGTGTCGCGGCCGCACGCGTTGAAAGAGCGCCTGCTCTGGCCGACCGGAACCACTCTGTCATTGCTGATTTCATCGCCCATCGGCGAATTGATCCGCTTCGATGCGTCGGACAGCGCCGTCGCCAAATTCGTCGACGACAAAGGCACCGATTTGCAGGCTCGGCCCAAGGACGCAACGGCCGAACAAATCGCCCTCGCCGGTTTCGGGAATGCGGCGAAGATCGACAAAGACGCCAAAAACTGCATCGTTGAAATCTCCGCACCAACTCTGCCGGTCAAGGGCGCGGCGCACATCCAGCTTCTGGGCACGCTCACGATGCTCTGCGCCACGCAGAAAAAAGAAACCGTGGTCTCGAATGTGCCGTTCAAGAACGGAACGAAAATCGCAGGACCGAACAATCTCGAATTGGAGATCGTCGAAATGAACGAAGCCCCGCGCGATCTGGGGCGCGACGCGATGTGTTTCGTGCTGCGCGCCCAGCGCGAACTCGATGGCATCGCCGAAATAAAATTCTTCCGCCCCGACGGCGGCGAAATAAAAGCCGCACGCACCTCGACTTCAACCCTGTCCATACAAGGTGACATCAAAGTAGACTGGAGCTACACATTTTCAGAACGCGTGGACGCGGGCGCCATCAAGTTGTATTCATGGAGCGACATTCAAAAAAAGCGCATCAAAGTCGATCTCACCGTCGATCTGGGACTTTAGGTTAGTGGCCAGTGAGCGGCTTCGCCGCATAGGGATTAGGGAGAGAAATACGATGCGCATATTTCGATATACGAATTAGGAGCGAAGGGGGAATTTGCTGTTCCCTAACCCCTTCTTAAGCGGCGAAGCCGCTCACTAACCACTAACCACTGAAACTGGAAACCATGTTCGACCAACCACTATTCTTCAAACCACTAATGTTCGAGCGCGTATGGGGCGGAAACCACTTGGACGCGCTGTACGGCAAACCGATTCCGCCCGGCAAAATCATCGGCGAAAGCTGGGAACTGAGCGACCGCCCGGATGCGCAGAGCATCGTGGATGGCGGCGAGTTCGACGGCTGGACGCTGCGGCAGTTGCTCGAAAAATACCCGCGCGAAATGCTGGGGAAGTTGCCCGACCGCGCATGTTTTCCGCTGCTCGTCAAATACGTCGACGCCGGCGACAAGCTCTCGGTCCAGGTCCATCCCGACGACGAAGGCGCGAAACAATTCAACGATCTCGGGAAGTCCGAATGCTGGGTCGTCGTTCACGCTGAACCCGGCGCGCAAATCGTGCGCGGCCTCAAGCCCGGCACAACACGCGAGGACTTCGCGCGCGCCATTGAAGAAAATCGCGTCGAAGAACTGCTGCACTATTTCGAGCCGCAAGCCGGTGATGTGATCGCGCTGCCCCCCGGCACGGTGCACGCAATCGGCGCGGGCTTGGTCGTCGCGGAGGTGCAGCAGAACTCCGACGTGACGCTGCGCATCTACGACTACAACCGCATGGGCCTCGACGGCAAGCCGCGGAAATTGCACGTAAAGGAAGCACTGGACGCCATCCGCTTCGACGGGCGCGGCGATGAATTCACCGGCGATATGCATAGCGAGACAGTGAAGCCGACGCGCCTGCATCCCTGTTGCGAACATCTGCTGAACGGCCGCTATTTCGATCTGGTGCGCCTGACGCTGTCGGCCGAAAGCATGGTCGCGCAAGTGGACGCAAATCAAAAACAATACCGCCATCTGGAGATCGAAACGAAAGGTCGGACCACCGTCGTAATGGTGCTGGAGGGGCAAGGCGTGGTCTGCGGGCGCGTCGTAAAGCCCGGCATGACGGGGCTCATTCCCGCGGCAATGACGCACGCGCAATTCGTACCGCTCGACAATCTCACACTTCTGCTGGCCATGCCGAAATGAACAACAACCCGCTGCCGCGCCTCGACACAAATTCCGAAGTGTGGCGCGCACTGCTGCCCCATTGCCGCTTGAAACCCGGCGAAATTTGGATCGACGAAGCCGCCGGGCACAAGGTCGGCTGCCTGAACGCCGCCTCATCCGACGATGTCAAAAAGCTGATGGCCGGCGAAACGGCCACTCTGGCGATCCACGATCCGCCATACAATTTAGTCGCCTTCGACGAACGCCCGCTCGAAAAATACATCGACTGGTGCCGAAGCTGGATTGCCACGACCGGCAGCATTTTGGCCACCGACGCGTCGCTCTATATATGGCTGGGCGCGGATCAGAAGGACAATTTCCAACCGCTCCCCGATTTCATGCTGATGATGCGCGAATTTCCATTCAAGCCGCGCAGTCTGATTACGATGCGCAACCAGCGCGGGTACGGCACGCAGAAGAACTGGATGGCGGTGCGGCAGGAACTGCTCTACTACGTCAAGGGGTCGCCGGCGTTCAATATCGAGGCCGAATACACGGACATCCCCAAGATTTTGCGCGGCTATTACAAGGAAGTGGGCGGACAAATAACCGAGAACACGGAGCGCGGAAAATCGGAAAACATTCGCGCCGGAAACGTCTGGGTGGACATTCAACAAGTCTTCTACCGCATGGAGGAAAACGTCTCGGGCTGTTACGCACAGAAGCCGCTCAAAGCAATCGAACGGATCGTCAAAGCCAGCTCCAATCCCGGCGAAATCGCAATCGATTTTTTCGCGCATTCGGGCACGACGCTTCTGGCAGCGGAGATCCACAAGAGGCGCTGCGCGACAATCGACACCGATCCAGTATTTTGCGAAATCGCCATACGCAGACTCGAACATTTTCGACGCACAGGAAAGCGAGGCTGGCAGAACGGGCATGCGTTTGAGAGGGAATGCAAAACCTATCATTAGGAAGGACCAGAATCATGCGCTTATCAATTCTATCAATGCTGGCGTCAGTGCTTGTTTTGCAAATCGCTAGCGCGCACTCCGCCGAACAGCGGCCCGAGTTGGCGCTTTATGATGTTTCCGACCTCGTCCATCCGATTGTAGATTCCCGCTCAGATTCGTCACCGGATAGGGGTTGGGGCGTGGAACCGCCCAGCACGCCGTCGACTTATCCGGTTGATAGCGGCAACAATAACAGGTTCACCTGCGCAACTCTCCAGGAAATGATCAAAACCCGTATTCGACCCGAAAGCTGGGATCCCGCGACAGACACGAGCATCGACGAGCGTGGCGGAATACTGGTGATCATGCAAACCGCTGAAGTTCAGCAGCTTATCGCCAGTCTGTTGTCAACCATTCGCGAACAATTCAGGCCGCAGGTTGTTGTGAAAAGTCTGCTGGTGCCATCCGCGAACATTCCGCGGGACACAATTTTTAGCTGGGAGGCGATGGCGAAATTACTGGGCCCCATGGGAACCGCGGGCGCATTGGCGGCACCCCGCGTTGTCTGCTTCAACGGCCAGCGCGTACACGTAAAATGTGCGCGAGAGACTAGCTACATTCACGATTATGAGATCAGTGGTGACATGCTTGACCCAGTCACCCGCAACTTAATAGAAGGCTGTATTTTCGACGTGCGACCGACGCTGTCACATGATCGTCGTACGGTTACCGTTGAACTTCAATTGTCGTTGTCAAGCGCCGCAAACATGACCGAAAGCCGCAAGATACTATTCGGCCTTCCTGCGGCGCGGTTTGTCGTGCCGGCTAAAAAAGCAGCGCCTGGTTCATCGTTTTTTCTGATTGATACGCCATCGGTGCAAGTAAGTTCAGTGCACACAAATGTGCGTGTCTCGGCCGGAAATTGGATATTGGCCGGAACGATGCCAAATCCAAATACCGAAGCGAAGGAAAAACACCTTCTTGTATTGATTGCGGCGGAAGCGCTCGGCTCCGGTGTCGCCGTAACGCCTTTCAAACCGCTCGCAGCGAAAGACAAAATCGAGGCTCCGCATCTGCCAAAAAACATTCCGGCGCGAATTCCCGCCGATGCTTCGCCGCCGGAGATGCGCATTTTCGACATTCGCGATATTTCCAGCGCCATCACGGATTTTCCCGCGCTAAACCTAAACCATTTGTCGAGCGGAAAATTGGCGGACCCTGCACACGAGCCTTCGGCACCGGGGCTTCAAGATGTGGACATCGCAACTTTGATTAAGGAAAGAGCGCTTGTCGGAAATTTCACCGATCCCGAGATGACGATCGATGTAAGCGCAGGACAGTTGATCGTCTTTCAGCGGCCTTTAGTTCACGCGGCCATCGCGAAAATACTCGAATTGTTTCGCCGGATGATCCTGCCTCAAATCGTCATAAAGGCGCACCTCGTCTCAAGCGCCGGCATACCCAATGAGACTAATTTCGACGACGACGGCATGAATGCAATTCTAAACGCCGAAGGAAACACTTTTCCGGCGACCTTTCGGTCTGTCTGTTTCAACCGGCAGCAAACTCACGCGAGAAACGGCCGCGTTGTTTCGTATGTCTCGGATTATGACGCCGGCGCAAGCACATACTCCCCCGTTGTCCGTAGCGCCTTCGACGGAACGATCCTCGAAACGCGTCCGTTTGTGACGGGCGACCGATCGGCAATTCATCTCGACTTACGGCTTGCGCACACCACGGATATCACAAAAACAAAACGGATTTTGGGGCTTCAAGACGGCGCACCCAATGCAGCCGGACCATTGCTTTCGGGGGCAACCAGTCAGGCTATGGGAACAGATACAAGCGTTCAGCCCATCGCCGCAATTGAATTAGATTCCCTCGCTCAAAACAACAACACCGTGCAGACACAGATCGTCGTGCCGAAAGGAAAATGGGTGCTCGCTGCCGTCTTCAGCAGTGGCAATCCAAAAGGTCCGAAGAATCTTCTTCTCTTTGTAACTGCGGAAGCACTCGAAACTCCATGAACTGTTATCTTCACTTCACACCCATCGCCACCAACGCCTCCCCCAATCGCACAATCTCCTCCCGCGTCACAAACCACGCGGTCGAAACGCGCAGAAAAAACCGTTCCCCCGAAAAATTAATCGGGCATTCGATGCGGTGTTCGCGCCAGAGCCGCTCGCGCATCGCGATGGGGTCCACGCGCGGAAATTCGAACGCCATCAGCGCGCCCGACAATTCCGGATTCAGCGGCGTCGCCGGGGCGAAGCCAAGCGCTGCGAAGTGCGCGCGCGCGAAAAGCGAGACTTCGCGCACGCGCCGCGCGATCGCCGCGTCACCGCCCAGACTTTCGCGGAAGTCCAATACTTCGGGCAGTACCATCTGCGGGCAGCGTTCGGTGCAGCCGTAAAATTCAAGCGAATGCTGCCACTTCGATCCGCCGCAGCCACTGTCGGCATCGAGTTCCGCGGGCGGATAGCCCCAGCCCCAACTGACCACCTGCGGACGCAGCGATGCTCTGTGTTCGCCGCGCACGCTTAAGAAACCCGAGCCCATCGGAGCCATCATCCATTTGTGGCAGTTCGCGCCGTAAAAATCCGCATCGATTTTGGCCAGATCCACCGGCACATTCCCCGGCGCGTGCGCCCCATCGACAACGCTGACCAGGCCGCGCCGCCGAGCCAGCGCGCACAACTCCGCGGCGGGCAGAACCAGCCCGCTCGTGCTCGTCACGTGGCTGAAGAACAGCACCTTTGTTTGCGGCTCAATGGCGGCTTCAATCGACGCGACGAGTTCCTTGGGATCTTCCGTATTGTAGGGAATCGAAACCATGCGAATGCGCCAGCCGCGTTCCGCCGCGAGCCGCCGCCAACAATACAGCATCGCGCCGTACTCGTGATCGGTCGTCAAAATCTCGCTGCCGGGTTCCAGTTTCAAACTCTCGGCCGCGAGATTGATCGCGTGCGTGACGTTGGGCAGCAGCAGCAGATTGCAGGGCGCGCAATTCACATACGCACACAACCGCGTGCGTGCGCGCTCCAGCAGCGGCGGCATCTGGCGCCACAAAAAATCCGACGGCGCGGCAGCCTGCTGGTGGCGCATGCGCTCAAGCGCCTCCATGACCGCAACGGGCGTGGGCGAAAGCGTCCCGGCATTGAGATTGATCGAATCGCGCGGCAGAAAAATACGCCGCCGCTGAGCGGTCCAGAATTCGTCGTCGTGAAACATGAATGAGTACCTCGGACTAAACGCCGTTTTAAACGCAAAGGCGCGAAGACGCAAAGAATTTGAGAGTGCTTTTAAAGAAGCGTTGGGTGGCCCAACTCCCCGTTTCTGCGCAATCCGCGGAACGCACTGGTTCGGGGAGTTGATGAAGATTTTTTGCGCGCAAAGTCTTAATATCCATTCCATGACTCCTCTTCTCGTCCTGAACATTGTCGGCCTGACGCGCGATCTGTTGAATAAGCATCCCGCGCACGCCAAAAATATTCTCGCGCTTGCCAAAGACGGCGCTTCCGCGCTGCTGGGCACCGTGCTGCCGGCGGTGACATGCACGGTTCAGAGCACGTTCCTCACCGGCCTTCTGCCGCGCGATCACGGCGTCGTCGCGAATGGCTGGTACTTTCGCGACCTGGCCGAAGTCCATTTCTGGAAGCAGTCGAACGCCCTGGTTCAAGGCCATAAAATCTGGCACGACGCAAAAAAACGCGATCCGAAGTTCACCAGCGCGAAGCTGTTCTGGTGGTACAACATGTATTCGAAGAACGATGTCGCCGTCACGCCGCGCCCCGCGCACCTCGCCGACGGTTCTTTGATTTCCCTGACCTATACCGATCCGCCCGAACTCGCCCCGCAACTCGACGCCGAACTCGGCCGCTTTCCGCTCTTTGAATTCTGGGGTCCGGGCGCGGGAATCGGCTCCAGCCTGTGGATCGAACGCTGTGCCGAATCCGTCGCCAGGCGCTTCGCCCCAACGCTCTCGCTCGTCTATCTGCCGCATCTCGACTACAACCTCCAGCGCCTCGGGCCGGACGATCCCAAGATCGCCGAGGATCTGAAGGCCGTCGACGACATCGCCGGACGCATGATTGACAGCGCGCGAGCGCGCGGCACGAAGATTGTCATCTTAAGCGAGTATGGAATGTCGCAAACCGACGGCGCGGTGGACATCAACCGCGTGTTGCGCCGCGCGGGATTCCTGCGCGTGCAAAAACAGGCATCGTGGGAACTGCTCGACTTCGCCGCGTCGCGCGCGTTCGCGGTCGCGGATCACCAGATCGCTCATGTGTACATTCAAGATGGCAGCGACGTCGCCGCGGTCAAAACGCTGCTCGAGAAAACACCCGGCATCGAACGCGTGCTGGATTCGCAAGGCATTCGCGAGGCGGGGCTGGATCATCCGCGCTCGGGCGAATTGATCGCGATCAGCGCAGTGAACAAATGGTTCACGTATTATTACTGGGAAGACGATGCGCTCTGCCCGCCCTGGGCGCACGAAGTGGACATTCACAACAAACCGGGCTACGACCCGGTGGAACTGTTCCTCGATCCGAACGTCTGCTGCATCAAAGCGCGCATCGCCAAACGCCTGCTCATGCGCAAGCTCGGCTTCCGTCAAACGATCATGGATTTCATCCCCTTCGATTCGTCGCTCGTCAAAGGCAGCCACGGACGCCTACCCGACACACCAGAGCAGGGACCGCTGCTAATCGCCTCCGATCCCAACGCGAATTTGCCGGAACACATGGCGGCGGTGGACGTGAAGGATTTCTTGCTCAAACAGATTTTCGGCAGGTAAGCATGTGTGCATCACCGGATGCTGTGGCGGCATTTCCCCTCTCCCCTTGAGGGAGAGGGCCGACGCATGTACTCATGCGCGGGGTGAGGGGTAGTCGTGGATCGCAGGATTTTTACGTTATTCTTTCTTAATCTCGTATGTCGGATCCTTCGCCTTCCGCAATTTCGCCAGCTTTTCATATTCCGACGGATCGTCCTTGAACAACCGGTCCAGATTGGCATCCGATAAATCCGGCTCGGGTTTGTCTTTGCCGGGAGTGACAGCCGGAGTGGGCGGCGCGGGATCGGTCGTTTTAGTTGACCCTGCCGTTTTGGATTTATTGCGGCGCTCTTCCGATTCGAGTTCGTCGATCTTTTTGCGAATCGGAGTCAGTTCTTTATCGATGGTCATCCTCTTGTTGCGCGCCGATTCAATCTGATCTTTGAAGCCCGCAACCGTCTGATTCGCGTCGCTGATCTCATTGAACAACTTGTTGGCTTCGGTGAGCTTGGCGTCGGCCTCGAGCAAGTCCGCGAGCGTCTGGCTGGCGGCCTTTTCCTTGCCCTCTTTGTAAAGCTCGTCCGCCTTCACGGCTTTCTCGGCCAGTTCGCGCGCATCGCCGCTGAGTTTGTCCAAAGACGTTTTTGCGACTGTCGGCGCTTTCGGTTTGAGGATCATATAACCGCCCACGCCGACAATGGCCACTACGAGCAGTCCGCAGACGGCGAAGGCGATGGTCTTCGCCGTGTCGGGCGGAGGCGGCGCTTTCGCGACGGGCACACCCTCGGGCGCGGATTTGCGCGACACGGCGGCACCGGCTCGTCGCGCCGGCTTGGCTGCGCCGGGCGCGCCGACTTCAGCAGTTGCCGTCGTTTCGGCGGCCTTCGGCTCGTTCGACGCAATGGACGCAATAGGCGCAACCGCCGCATCCAACGTCTTGGGTTGTTCCCCTGCCGGCATGTTTTCTGTTAGCGGATCGCTCACGATGACACTCCCATAGTAATAAGTCCGGCGCACAGTTAAAAAACGATCGACGAAATTGTCTCGAATCCCACGCCACCGCTGATGAGTGCGGTTGCCGCGATCCAACACTTCGATCTCCGCCGCCGTCAATTTCCGACTTTTAAATTTAAACCTTTGCTGCATCTAAAACGACGAAAAGAACTTATTTCTTGCGCGGTTTTGTTTTTGGAGCGCTTTTCTTTTTCTTCTTGCCGTCATCATCCTCGTCTTCGTCGTCTTCATCGTCTTCATCTTCATCGTCATCGTCTTCATCGTCATCGTCATCATCGTCATCATCGTCGTCTTCTTCGTCATCATCATCTTCTTCATCTTCTTCGTCTTCATCGCCATCGTCTTCATCGTCTTCATCGTCATCATCATCTTCTTCTTTTTCGTCTTTTTCGACTTCGTCGTCGTCGAATTCATCCTCTTCCTCTTCTTCGTCCTCATCTTCGTCTTCTAAATCTTCTTCGTCGTCATCGTCGAATTCGTCCTCGTCGTCGTCTTCATCCTCATCATCCTCATCCTCATCGTCATCGAGATCGTCGAGATCTTCGTCCTCGTCGTCGTCTTCGTCCTCGTCGTCATCATCGTCATCTTCATCGTCTTCGTCGTCATCGACGCCCTCAATATCTTCTTCGTCGTCGTCATCGTCTTTCCGCTTGGGCTTGCGGGCGAGTTCTTCCTCTTCGACTTCGCGGATGAAACCGGGCATGGCGCGAGGTAAGGTTCTGCGGCTGGGTTGAGCGATCATGGTCATTGTAAAAAATGCCTCCTTGCAGTCTTTGCTTTAGTGTCTGCTGACGGAAACGAAATACGAGACGCGCTCGAATCTTGCAACAACAAAAACCAGCGAAGCGCGGGCAGTTCTTTGAAACGCCCCGCAACGGCATCATTTTACGGGCAATTCAGTATATTTAAAGCCTTCTAACCACAAGGGTTGCGGCGGCAATTCGACAATTTCATCACCTCTTCCAATACCGCACGCGGACTGCGGCGTCAAAAACTTTTTTATTCGCAAATCGTGAAATCGCCAAATTCGAGCGAACGCAGTCTCTCCCCTTCAACTTTTCCCTTGCCCCGGATGTTTCCCCTGCCGCCACCACATCAACGGTTCCAGTAAATTGCGCACGAACTGCCGCAAAATCTTTTCGTCGTTCTTGGCGCGCAGCGTCAACCCAAACGTAAAGGTCTGAGCGTTCAACACACGCACGTCCTTGGTTTCGGGCAGTCCGCGCAATGCCCGGTCGGCGTCCTTTAAATCCCAATCGAAAAGTTTCAAAACCAGCCGTCCTTCGTCGTTCTCAAATCCCACATAAGGAACGAAAGCCGCCTGCGCCAATCGTCGCAGTTTCGTCTCTTCGAACATGCGCTCCACGGAAGGCGGCGGCGGCCCAAAGCGGTCGAGCAATTCGGCTTTAAGCGCGTCGATCACCGCGTTGTCTTTGGCCTCGTCGAGCCGCCGGTACAGTTCGAGGATCGCGCGCTCGTCCTGCACATAGTCTTCCGGAATAAAGGCCGCACCGCGCAATTGCAGCGTCACTTCAATCGGGTCGGGAACTTTTTCGCCGCGCAGGCTCTGCACCGTCGAATTCAGCAGTTTGCAATACAGTTCGTAACCAATTTCGGCAATCTCGCCGCTCTGCTGGCTTCCCAGAACATTTCCCGCGCCGCGGATTTCAAGATCCTTCAACGCAAGCTGAAATCCCGCGCCCAGATCGTCGAATTCTTCGAGCGCGCGCAGCCGTCGCAAGCCCTCCGGCGTCAGTGCGCTGTTTTCGGGCAAGAGAAGATAGCAGTACGCCTGAATGCCGCCCCGCCCCACCCGGCCGCGCAATTGATGCAGTTCCGCCAGCCCAAAGCGGTCCGCCTCGTGAATGATAATCGTGTTCGCCGACGGAATGTCGAGGCCCGACTCGACGATCGTGGTGCTGACGAGCACGTCGACTTTTCCGTGAATGAACGCGCTCATGACCTCTTCAAGATCGTCGGCGTCCAATTGGCCATGGCCAATCGCAAAGCTCGCTTCAGGCACCAGTTTGGCGAGCCGGTCGCGGAACATCTGGATGTCGCGAACGCGCGGATGCACGACGAAGATCTGCCCGCCGCGCGAGATTTCGCGCAGCATCGCGCGCCGCAGCAGATCGTCGCTGACCCGCGCGACTTTCGTCGTCACCGGAAGCCGGTTGCGCGGCGGAGTCGTCAGATTCGAAATGTCGCGCAGTCCCAGCATGGCCATGTGCAGTGTGCGCGGGATCGGTGTGGCCGTCAGCGTCAGCACATCGACCGACTTGCGCAGCCGCTTGAAGAATTCCTTGTGCTCGACGCCAAAGCGCTGCTCTTCGTCGATGATCGCCAGGCCGAGATCCTTGAACCGCACGTCGCGTTGAATCAGCCGGTGCGTGCCGATGACGACATCGATGCGCCCAAGCGCCAGTTTTTCGAGAATCTGCTTCTGCTCTTTCGCCGAGCGGAAACGCGACAGCGCAGCGACGTGAAAGGGGAAACCGGCGAAGCGTTCCGCAAACGTCCGCCCGTGCTGTTCCGCCAGCAAGGTCGTTGGCACGAGCACGGCGACCTGTTTCCCCGCGCCGGTGGCTTTGAACGCGGCGCGCAACGCAATTTCAGTCTTGCCAAAGCCCACGTCCCCGCAGATCAGCCGGTCCATCGGGCAAGTGCCTTCCATGTCCTGCTTGACGGCAAAGATCGCGGTATCCTGATCGGGCGTTTCCTCATACGGAAAAGCCTTTTCGAAATCGTCCTGCCACTCGCCATCGGGCGGATAGACGATCCCCGGCAAACTTTTGCGCGCGGCCTGCACGCCCAGCAAATCCTCCGCGATGTCGCGAATCGCTTTTTCGGCCCGGTCCTTCTTGCGCTGCCAGACCTTGCTGCCCAGCGTCGAGAGTTCGAGATTCGCGTGGCCACCAATGTATTTTCCCACCCAGCCGATGTGCGCTGCGGGGACGTAGAGTTTCACATCGTTGTTGAAAAGCAGCGTCAGGTAATCTTCAGTGCGCCCGCTTTTCTCCAGCCGCGCGATGCCCAGATACCGCGCGATGCCATGAGCCTGATGCACGACGTAGTCGCCCAGTTGCAGATCGACGAGATGCTGAACTGCTACGGTCCCCGGCATCTGCTTGCGTTTGTGCTGCTGAGAAAGCCCCGCGTGCTGCTTGGTCGTCCCGAGAATCTCGCGATCGCTGATGCACGCGAACCCCGCCGAACGCAGATCGAAGCCCTGCGCGATCTTGCCGTTCATTAATTGGATCGACTGCTGAGCGCCCGTGATTCCGCTCTCGTCAAACAGCGTCTGCAGGCGGTGTTTGTGCCCGCCCGTTTCGCAAAACACGACAATCCGTTCGCGCTCCGACGCAAGCTTCTTCCACGCATCCGCATGTTCGAGGATGTCGCCTTCAAGCCGCTGAAGGGTCTTGCAATCCACACGAAATTCCCGAACCGCATCGGAAAGGTGCGCAAAGGTTTCCGAAGAATTCGACGAGTTCCCCCCCTCTCCGTGTCTCCCTGTCTCCTTGTCTCCTTGTCTTCCAGTCGCCCCGTCTGCCGTCTCCCCGTCCCAATCGCCGACCAGTTGCAACGTATCGAAACGCTGCAAGCACGTATTCAACAGTTCGCCGATTTCAAAACAAATCGAACGTCCCGACACGAGCGATGCTTGATAAAGCTCCCCACGCTGGCGGAGTTTTCCGGGTTCTTCGAAGACAATCAATGAGCTATCGGGCAGATGATCCAGCAGCGTATTCGGTTTGCCACTGGCACCGGGCGAAAAGAGCTTTTTTAGAATGCCGGGCGACGCGTCGGCGAATTCGATCGAATCGACGGCCTCTTCCGAGCGCTGCGAAATCGGGTCGAACGGCTTGACGCTTTCGATCGTCTCGCCGAAGAAATCGACGCGGTACGGCGTGTCGGACGTGTACGGAAAAATATCCAGAATCCCGCCGCGCAACGCGTATTCGCCGCGCACTTCGACTTGTCCAACGCGGTCGTAGCCGGATTCCGCCAACAGCCGGCCGAGTTTGATCGGATCGTGTTCGTCACCGGTGCGCAGCACAATCTTCTGACCCGTGTCGGCGGGCGATTCGCACGGCTGCTGAAGCGCGGCAATCGGCGCGAGCAACACGAGGCATTGCGGCGGCGCATTCTTCCCGGCTTTGATTTCGCTGAGCCGTTCGGTGGCCTTGCGCCGGCCGGCGAGTGTCATGCCTTCGGGCCGGTCCGATTCCGTGGGCAGCACGTCCCACGCCGGAAAAAGCGCGGTTTCAAGGCGCAGACCGGTCTTCAAATGTTCCGGCATCGAATCCGCCGCCGGTCGCGCGACGTCCGCCCAATTCTCTTCGATATTGATAGTCTTAAGTCGGCGTTCGTCCTCAGTAAGTTTCCGGGCGCGCGGTTTCAGCGCCGCTTGAACGGCTTCTTCGCAGGCCAGAAACGCGCGCAAATCGGAAACGGTATCGAGCGCCGTTTCGGGCCCGTCCACTACTATCAGCACAATGCGCGTCCGAGTCGTCTTTTCTTTCGCTTTTCGAGGAGAATCAACGTCCGCCAACCCAATCGCGGCCGCCGCCAAAGAACGCGACGAACCAATCAGGCCATGGATCACGGCATGCGCGCGCGCTCCGCCACTGTGTAAAAATGGCTCTAACGCGGGCAAACGGCTCAGCGATTCAAAAGGCGAAACAAAGGGCATTGCGATTCCAACCAGGGAGACGCGGAACAATCAAGACGGAAGAGGATAGTTCAAAAATCGAAAATGGAAATAGAGGGATTTGAATGAAGAAACACCAAGGGCGTGCGGGGCATCCCGGCGCGAAACTCTTCTTAATCGTTCCTTGACTTCACGCGCCGATTCTGTAAAAACTCTCCCGTCAGTCGGGCCAAGATAGCTCAGCTGGTAGAGCACCGCATTGAAAATGCGGGTGTCCCCAGTTCAACTCTGGGTCTTGGCACCATATAGAACCCCCTCCTTCCCTTGCGGATTGAGGGGGTTTTTTGTTTTCATTCCTTGGTAATCGTCTCGTCCAAATTCAACAACACGCGCGCGACAATCGTATAGGCTGCGCATTCCTTCGCATCCAGTTCTTTCGGCAGACTATCCGCCTTCGCGCCTTTTCCGGCGGCGATTTCGAGAGCGTTTATTTTTCCATCTTTCAGCCGCTCGCGCTGCGCATTCAACACGTCCAGCAGGGTCTTCGCTTCGGCGGCATCCGGCGCGCGGCTCACCGTGCGGCGGAAGGCGTAGGCGATGCGCTCAGCGTCGGATTTTCCGCCCTCAAGCAGCGCGCGCCGGGCGAGCGCTTGCGCGGCCTCCATCGAAAGCGTTTCGTTGAGCGTCATCAGCGCTTGCAGCGGCGTGTTCGACCGCCCGCGCCGCACGCAGCTCGTGTTGCCTTCGGGCGTGTCGAACGTTTGCAGCAGTGGGTACGGCGTCGAGCGGCGGCGGTACGTATAGACCGCGCGGCGGTATTTCTCCGGTCCGGTTTCCTCGATCCACGGGAATGGTGCGTAACTCGCCGGCGCGACAAAGAGGAATGCTGGCGCGGGCGGCATCACGCTGCGCCCCCCCATTTCGAGATTGATCAACCCGCTGGCGCTCAGCGCGATGTCGCGCACGATTTCACCTTCCACGCGGAAGCGTGGCCCGCGCGCGAGCAGCCTGTTGTAGGGGTCTTTGGCGACCGCGTCCGGCGTCACCTTGCTGCTCTGCTTGTAAGTGCTTGAATTCACGATGGCGCGATGCAGCGCCTTGATGTCCCAGCCTGAATCCATGAAGTCGCAGGCCAGCCAGTCGAGCAGTTCCGGGTGCGACGGCGGTTCGCACTGCGAGCCGAGGTCTTCGCTGGTGCTGACGATGCCCGTGCCGAAATATGCCTGCCAGACCCGGTTCACAAAGGAGCGCGCGGCAGTCGGCGACTTTTTATCGACGAGCCAGTTCGCAAACGTGAGCCGCGTCGGCGGCGCGTTTTCAGGAAGCGGATTCAGCGATGCCGGGACGCCGGCCATGACCTTGTTGAGCGGCTTGAATTGATCGCCGCGCTTGAGCAGGAATGTGTCGCGCATCTCGTCGCGCGCTTGCAGCACCAATTGCGTCGCGGGGTTCGGATGCTGTTTCCAGAGCGCGTCGATCTTCGCGTTGGCCTCTTTCCAATCCGCAACGGTCGTGCGCCAGTAACTGAAGACGGACGCCAGTTGCGCCGCCGAGCGTTTCGCCGGCGGAATCGCCAGCGCGTCACGCACATCCTTGGGCAGCGGATCGGCAACAGCGTCGGCCGTGCTCGTCACCGACAAGCGGATTCTGCCGAGACAATTGGTCATCAAATCGTCGCTGTTCCAGCCACCGTGATTCTGTTTCAATTGAAACGTCAGCGTCGCGCCTTTTTCGCTGACGATGGGTTTCTCCGCATTGAAAACCGCTTTGCGCGGAACATTTCGGCGCACTGGTCCCGCGTCGATGCCCCACGCCGTCTCTTCCTTGCCGTCGATGGCGTATTCGATGGGGCCGGTCACGCGTTTCTTGGTCGATTTGTCGTCGTAGTATTTTTCGAGCGGCGTGTCGGGCGCATCGCCGAAGTCGGCCGAGGGTTTGACCAGCTTGATTTTCTCATTCTTCCCGCCCTCTGGCATCGCTTCGACGCTGAATTCGGTCAGCGCGCACGTGCCCTTGATGAACGAACGTCCGGGCCCGTTAAGCGGCAGAGTCGGATCGGTGAGCAGTTCCAGCCGAAACGCGGCAATGCTTTTCAAATCGGTCTTCGCGGTGAGTTTGACGGTGTGCTTCGTCGGCGCGTAGCCGCCGCAGAGCAGCGAGCCGTCCGGCTGCGGCAGATAGCGCTCGCCGCCGGTCGAGATGTCATCGACCTCCGGGCGCAGCACGATCCATTCCGGCTGATTCTGTTTCGCTTCTTCTTCCCATTTGGCCATGCGCGCCTGCCAATCCGCAGTCGTGTGCTGAAGTCCGCCTTCAATCTCGGCGATTTGGCGCAGGATGCCGGCCTTTTGCATGAGTTGCTCGGGCGTGTAAACGGACGTGCTGGCTTCGTGATCGTTGTTGAGGAACGCGAAAAGCTTGTAATACTCTTCCTGCGTGAACGGATCGAATTTGTGGTTGTGGCATTGGCAGCAATTGATCGACAGTCCCATCACGCTCTTGCCAATCGCATCCATGCGGTCGAACATCGCTTCCATGCGGAACTGCTCGGGATGCACGCCGCCTTCTTCGTTGATCATCGAATTGCGCAGGAATCCCGTCGCGACGATTTGATCCTGCGATGGATTCGGCAATTCGTCGCCGGCAATCTGTTCGATGACGAAGCGGTCATACGGCAGATTTTTGTTGAACGCCTGAATGACCCAATCGCGGTAAGCCCAGGCGAAGCGCGGCTTGTCTTTTTCGAAGCCGTCTGAATCGGCGTAGCGCGCGGCGTCAAGCCAATGGCGGCCCCAGCGCTCGCCATAATGAGGCGATGCAAGCAACCGCTCAACCTGTTTTTTATACGCGTCGGGCGAGGTATCGGCGACAAAGGCATCTACTTCTTCAACTGTCGGCGGCAGGCCAACCAAATCGAGCGCCAGACGGCGCAGCAGCGTGATCTTGTCGGCTTCGGCCGATGGCGCAAGGCCTTCCTTTTCCAGCCGCGCGAGAATGAACGCATCGATCGGCGACGTACTTTTGTCCGCATATTTTTTCAACGCGGTCAACGCGGGCAGCGCCGGTTTCACCGGACATTTGAAACTCCAATGATCGCGTTTTACCGTCGGTGCGGGCTTCTTTATCTCCTCGGCAATAGTCGGCTGAGCCGCCTCGATCTTCTTGTCTTCTTCAGAGACAAACGCCGCCAATTTAACGCCATCGGGCCACTTCGCGCCCTGATCGATCCACACGCGCAGCAGCGCAATCTGCTGTGGAGTTAGCGGCGTGCCCTTGCCCTTCGGCGGCATTTCCATGTCATCTTCGAGGCCGGCGACGTAACGAATCAACGGACTCTTTCCGCTGTCGCCCGCAATGATCGCTTTGTCAGTCTTGCCTCCTTTAAGAAGCGCGTCGCGCGTTTCAAGGCTGAACCCGCTCTTGGGCTTCGCGCCGCTGTGGCATTTGACGCAAGAGGCCTCAAGCAGGGGCTTGATATCCTTGTCAAAGTCATAAGACGGCGCAGGCGCAGGCAGCTTTTTCAAGTCAGCGTCGGAACCGCGAACACATGGCACGGCGCAAGCGAGCGCAGTTAAAAAAACGGAGGAACAAACACTAAAGCGTGGCATCGGCATTCTCCAAAATTGCATGCAACGATCTAATTTAAACCGGAATCGAAGAGACAACAACGCAATTGTGAATGAGTTTTTGAACGCCTTGTCTCTCTGTCTGCTCTTTGCTATACTCTTCACCTGACAATAGCGCAAAGGAGCAACCGAAAGTGCCGTATCGAATCTGCAAAGCCTTCCGCGTCGAAAACGCGCACATGTTGATGAAGCATCCTGAAAAATGCAAATACCCGCACGGCCATTCGCGCAAAGTGGAAGTCATGTTAAGCGGCGATGCGCTGGACGGGGCGGACATGCTTTGCGACTTCAAAGCGGTCAAGCTGGCGGTCGGCGAATTTATCGATGGGTTCGACCACGCCATTTGCGTCAATTCAAACGACCCGTTTCTAGCCTCGTTAAAAGCACTCCCCGGCGCACGCCTGATCGTCTACTCCGAAACCGATCCCACGACCGAAGTCATGGTGAAGCATATTTTCGAACACATTAAAGAAGCGATCGCCAAAGACGCCACGTACCCAACGCCAGATGGAAAAGCAACCTACGTCATCGGCAAGAACGTGCAGCTTGAGCGCGTGCGGTTGTGGGAGACGGCGGATAGTTGGGCGGAGTATTGGGAGTAAGGTATCGGGTTTCATTTCGAAATCCCGGTTGGTTTGAATCTTTTCAACGCAACTCCAGCGAGGTCTTGTTATGACATTGCGCACTCCAGCCTTGCTTTGCCTGACTTTGATTCTCTCCACTTTCGCCACCGCCGTCTGGGCCGCTGACGCGCCCACATTCAACGGACATTGGGAAGGTTCCATCGAAATTCCCAATAGCCCGTTGGTTATCAAAGTCGATTTGACGCAAGACGGCAAGAGCGTTAGCGGGACGATCGATATTCCCGCACAGGCCGCTCGTGGATTGCCGTTGGATAAATTGGAAGCGGCGGGCGGCTCGATTCGGTTTTCGATTGCTAATATTCCTGGCGCGCCGACGTTCGACGGGACGCTTAAAGACGACAAGATTGCCGGCACGTTTAAGCAGGGTGGTGGGGCTTTTCCTTTCAAGCTGGCTCGCACTGGCTCCGTCGCCGTGGTGAAGAGTGCGCCCAAGCGGCCGCAGGAACCTAAACCTCCATTTCCTTACAAGTGCGAAGAAGTGGGCTACGAGAACGGAGCCGTCCATCTTGCGGCCACGTTGACCCTGCCGTCGGGCAAAGGGCCATTCCCCGCCGTGGTGTTGATCACCGGCAGCGGCGCGCAGAATCGCGACGAGGAATTGATGGGGCACAAGCCGTTCCTTGTGTTGGCCGACCATCTGACACGCGCCGGTGTCGCCGTGCTGCGAGCTGACGATCGCGGCGTGGGCGGTTCGACCGGTGATTTTCTCAATTCAACAAGTTCGGATTTTACCGATGACGCTTTGGCCGGCGTGGTGTTTCTGAATACGCGCCCGGAGATCGCTCACGATCGCATTGGATTGGCCGGCCACAGCGAAGGCGGCCTGATCGCGCCGCTTGCCGCGACGCGATCGAAAGACGTGGCGTTCATTGTGATGCTGGCAGGGACCGGCGTTCCCGGCGGCGAGATTGCTCAAAAGCAGATTGAGCTGATGTTGCAGGCCGGCGGTTCAAGTCCCGAATACATCAAGCGGCATTTGGCATTCAATGAGAAACTCATCGCGCTGGCCATGAGCGATCCGGCGAAAGCGGTCTTGGACGCGCGCATCGTCGAACTCGTCGACGAATACTTCGCTCAACTCAGCGAGACCGAACGCAAAGCCGCGGGCAGCGCGAAAGCATTGCTCCCAAAAATCCAGGCCGGCATGGCCACTGGACCATGGACCCGCTATTTCATCCGGTACGATCCGCGCCCGACGCTCAAAAAGGTGACCGTCCCCGTGCTGGCGCTCAACGGCGATCTGGACACTCAAGTGTCAGCCGAACAAAACATCCCGGAGATTGAAAAAGCCCTCAAAGAAGCGCCAACCAAAGACATCACGATTAAGCGCTTCCCTGGACTGAACCATTTGTTTCAGAAGGCCAAAACTGGAGCTTTGGAAGAATACGCGGAGAATGAGGAGACGATGAATCCGGAAGTATTGAAGATGATTTCGGATTGGATCGTGAAGCGATTTGTTACGCGGTAAAAAACAGTCCAAGTATTCGACGGTGGCACGGATTTGGAAACAGTCCCAAATCCGTGCCATCCGTAATTCCTACTTTTCCGGCGGAGCCGCGAACGCTTCAGCCATTGCCTTGATCGCCTTGACCAGATCGCCGATGTCGATGCTCAACTGTACATTGGAGCCGGCTTGAACCGTTTGGAGACTTTTTAGAACGGATTGCAGCGGCGGCGGGGCTTCTTTCTTCAGTATTCCGATTAATCCCTTCGCCGACTTATCCAGCACCACGGCGCCGTCCGCGTCGGCGGCCAGGACCAGCACTTTCAAAGCAGGCTCCGCGGCCACGCCGAAATCGGTGAACAGGCAAAAACCCGTGGCGCCCAGCAGCGCTTTCATCATCGCCGCTTCTTCGGGCTTGGCGTCTTTGAGAGAGGCTTCGGCCAGCGCGACGGCGTCCTCGTCAGGCACAATCACGACCGACACGGAGGCATCCTTCGAGAGGTGCGAATACGCCTCGCTGAAGGCCTGCGCGCGTTCTTCGTTCCCCTTTTTCGCGAGCTTGTATTTCGCGCTGTGCCAGACCAGCGAACTGCCGATCTCTTTGGGACAGCCGGGAGCCATCTTGTCTTTCGCGGCCGCCATCGGCCCGTTGAACAGTGCCGCCAGCTTTTCGTTGTCGGCGTCCTCGCCTTTTGTGACCAAAAACACGATCCCGTCCGATGCGTTGGCCGCATTCGCGTTCTTATCCGCGTTGATGATGATGCTCACGCCCTGGCCGCCGGCGGCCTTGAACTTATCGACAAAATCCTTCACTTCCGCGATCGCGTTCGGATCGGGCGCTTCACCGAGTTTGTCGGTCAGCGTTTTGCCAATCTGGTCAAACTTAAACGCCTTTAAATGAACATGCACGATGCCGATTGTCTGATTTCCAACAAGTTCTTCTGGAACAGCCAGATCGACAGCCCACGCGCTGACACAACAGACCGCAAGCACAAGCGAACCTAAAAGCTTTTTCACGGCATTTCCCTCGACAGTGAAAGGTGATGACAGACTTGCGCGATTCTCCAAGCAAATGAGACTCCACCCGAACCCCAAAGCCTTCAATGTTTGCGTTTACAGCCGGTCCGCCGCCAGTTCCGCCAGCGCGCTGCGTTCGGATTTCGTCAGCGTGATGTGCCCGCAGAGTTCCGAGCTTTTCAGGCGCTCGACGCAGTACGTCAGGCCGTTCGAACTGGCGTCGAGGTACGGATTGTCGATCTGCTGCGGATCGCCCGTCAGGACCATCTTCGTGCCTTCGCCCACTCGGCTGATGATTGTTTTGACTTCGTGCGGCGTCAGGTTCTGCGCTTCGTCGATGATCACGAACATGTTGGTGATGCTGCGCCCGCGGATATAGGTCAGCGCTTCCAATTCAAGCAGATCCTGTTCGAAAAGCTGCTCGCGCGTCAACTGGTTCGGCGAGTAGCGTCCGTGCAGCAGCATCTTCAAATTGTCGAAGATCGGACCCATCCACGCGCTCAGCTTCTCGTCCTTGCTGCCGGGCAGATAACCGATGTCGCGGCCCAGCGGCATGATCGGGCGCGAGACCAGTATTTTCTCGTATTTCTTATCCTTGATGACCCGCTGCAGACCGGCGGCGAGCGCCATCAGCGTCTTGCCCGTGCCAGCGCGGCCGACGAGCGTGACGAGCTGCACGCTGTCGTCGAGCAGCAGTTCGAATGCGTAACGCTGCGACGCGCTGCGCGGCGCGATGTTCCACGCGCGATCGTATTCGTGAGTCAACGGCACCAGTTCGTGCCCGACCATATCCGCCCGCGCCATCGCCGTGTGCTTCGGGTTGGATTCGTTTTTAAGCAGAAAGAATTCGTTGGGCGACACCGGCGGATCGACCTCCGGCAACGCGACTTTCTTGTCGCCATAGAACTGGTTGATCGTCTCGGCCGACACCTGCAATTCGCGCCAGCCCTGGTAGAGCGTGTCGTAATCGACTTTCTGCTGCTCAAGGTCCATCACATTCAAACCGAGCGCATCGGCCTTGACGCGGCAATTGATGTCCTTGGAGACGAAGATGACGCGCTGGCCTTTGCGGCTGAGGTCCAGCGCCACGGAGATGATCTGATTGTCGGCGGCGTCCGCTTTCAGTCCGACCATGCTGTGGTCGCTTTTGACGTCTTGATGCAGAACGACCTGAAAAATCCCGCCGTCGTTGCCCAGCGGCACGCCTTCGCCGAGGTGGCCGAGTTGGCGCAATTTATGGATTTCGCGGATGACGTGGCGCGCGTTGCGTCCCAGCTCGTCGTTGTTGCGTTTGAAGGTGTCGATTTCCTCGATCACCGCCAGAGCCAGCACCACCCGATTGTCTTTAAACGCAAAAAGCGCGCCGGGGTTGTGCAACAGCACATTGGTATCGAGCACGAACGTTTTCTGCCCATGACCATCGGGGCTAAGGTGGAAATCCTGTTCAATTTTCTTCAGATCGGTCGAGCTCGATGCCGTCACTCCGGACATTCCATGCTCCTCTCCCCCCAACTTAGATTCCATGGTTTCAACTTGCCCTTAACGCGCCAAAAGTCCACGATCTTTTTCAATTCTTAATCTCTTCGTATAATACAATCCGGACGCGACGCAAATAGCGAAGTTCAGTGCGCCAGAGCCCCCTCACTCGTTTGCACTATTCGCATCCATGCGTTAAAATTCCCCGCATTACGCGCCAGAAACAAAAATCAGGAGAATCGCCGTGCAATTGGACCCGAAGTTGACCCGCATTGCCGTACCCAGTAAAGGACGGCTGCAGGAGCCGAGCGAAGCGCTGTTGAAAGCGGCCGGAATCAAATACCGCAAACGCGACCGGTCGCTTTTTTCGAACGTGGACGGCCTGCAAGCCGCGATCCTGTTTGTCCGGCCTGACGACATTCCCCTGCTGGTCGCCGAGGGCGCCGCGGACATGGGCCTGGTCGGTGAAGATCTGGTGCGCGAAAACAAATGCGTCGAGCGCGTCAACAAACGGCTCGACCTGGGCTATGGCCATTGCCGCCTGGCCGTCGCCACGCGCATCGTAGGTGGAGCCAAGACCGTCGAGGCGCTGAAAGGCCAGAAAATCGCGGCGTCGATGAGCGTCTCGGCGCGGGAATTTTTCCGCCAGCGCAACGTCGAGGTTAACTTGCTCGAAGTCACCGGATCGGTCGAGATCATGGTCGCGCTGGGATTGGCCGACGCCATCGTCGATCTGGTCGAATCCGGCGACACCTTGCGCGACAATGGCCTGGAAGTAATCGAAACCGTCGCCCAATCGCAAGCCGTGCTGATCCAGACTCCAAAGCCACGCAACGAAGAATTGTGCGACCTGATCATCCGCCGCCTGAAAGGCGTGCTCACGGCGCAGCAGTACACACTGCTGGAATACAACATTCACCGCGACAAACTGAAGCAGGCCGAATCGCTCACCCCCGGCTACAATTCGCCGACGATCAGCCCCTGCGAGAATCCCGATTGGGTCGCGGTCAAAGTCATGGTTCCGAAGAAGCAATCCATCGAAATCATGGACAAACTCGAAGCGCTCGGAGCGTCGGCGATTTTGGAAACGCTGATTTCAAACTGCCGGCTGTAGAGTTCGATGGGTGCTGCTAAATTAGTATTTTTCACGGACTGGCGAAACAAAAAGCGTCTGATACACTTATCTGTTTCCAGAATTCACTTTCGGTATCCCTTTATTTAGGGGCGTCGCGTTTGGCTCAGCTTCCTAAAAAGAAAACGACCGGGATGGTTTCAGCCGCAAGGGGTGCGTCCCCTGCTACGGTCGTTGCGAAGGCGCAACCGCCGGCGAGCCGCGAACACGAGCCTGCCAGCGGCCCGCCCGGACGTCCCGGCAGTTCGGGGCAGATGGTCGCCGCACGCCCGCGTCCGGGAGCAACCACATCGGGCGGACGGCCGGCGGTCGGTGCCGCGTCCCGCAGCGGGCCCAAGCGCGCGTTGCCGAGCCAAAGCCAGCCGAACGCGTTGAAGGTGAAGGGCTTGCCTCTGGCACTTAAATTCAGTGTCCCCATTTCGCTGTTGTTTATCGTCGCGATGACGATTTTCGGCTATGTCTCGATCCACACGACCGAATCGCGCCTGACCGGCGAAATCATCAATTCGGGCTATGGGCAATTGCTCGCCCTGCAAGGTTTCGCGCAGAAGGTCATGAAGGAATTCCAGGGCGTTCACGACAAAGGCGATCTCAACAACAAACTCTTCGATTACACCACCAACCGCAGCGCGCCGGACAAGCAGTTCATCGTCGATATTTTAAAACGCGAGCCGCGCGTCTTCGACATCATGATCCTGGCCGCGCCCGACCCTTCGCCCAGCCCTTCGCTTCCGGTATTGAACGGCGGGCTTGACGGTCATTCGTTTACCCCGGAAAAAACACCCGTCCGGATTGAAATGGCGGGAGCCGATCCGAATATCCAGGTGTTGTGGGGCAGTTACCAGACTGGCAAAGACAAAGCTCAACACTTCGAGCGCTGCCTCTTCTTTCGCATGCCTATTCGCGAGCCTCAAGGCGACACCAACAGTGACCGCATGTACGCGTCGCTCAACCTGATTTTGTCGGCGCGCGAAATCCAGGACGAAATCGGCGCGATGAAATTCAAGCTGTTTCTGCTGGGGCTGTTGCTGACGGCTTCCGCGGTCGGCGTGGCGCTTATGCTTGCCCACTACACGGTGGGCCCGATTAAGGCGCTCGTCTACGACATGAACACCGTCGCGAAGGGAAATCTGGAGCATCAAAGCCCCGTGGCGGATACCAGCACCGACGAAGTCGGACTCCTCGCGACCGCGTTCAATCACATGACCGCGAGCTTGCGCGTGGGCCGCGAAAGCGAACGTGAAAACCAGCGCATTTCCGGCGAGTTGAACACCGCCAAATCCATCCACATCAAGCTCATGCCCGAGAAGCTGCCGCAGCTTCCCGGCATCGACATCTTCACAGCCTATCAATCCGCCAAGGAAGTCGGCGGCGATTACTACGATTTCATTCCCGTCGGCGACGCCGAACATCTGGCGCTGTGTGTCGCCGACGTCTCCGGCAAAGGCATTCCCGGCAGCATGGTCATGGGCACCACCCGCACCATCCTGCGCATGATGGCCGTGGGCAATCTGTCGCCGGCCGACGTGCTGCGCAAGACCAATTTCCACGTCGCGCGCGACATCAAGCGCGGCATGTTCGTGACCTGCGTCTACTGCATTTTGAACGTGCGCACACGCGAAATGTCGATCGCATCGGCCGGACACAATCCCATGCTGATCTACCGGGAAGCCACCGGGCAAGTCGAAAAAATCCGTCCGAACGGCATCGCGCTGGGCTTCGACAAAGGCCCGGTCTTCGACAGAACCATCCGCGAAGAGCGCATCCAACTGGAAAAAGGCGATCGCGTGGTGCTCTATACCGACGGCGTCGTCGAGGCGATGGACCCCGACCGCGTCGAGTGGTCCGAGGAAGCCCTCGACGCGTTCACGCTCAAGAACGCCACGCTCACGTCGAAAGAATACGTGCGCCTGCTGATCAAGGAACTGGACGATCACCAGGGCGCCGGCGAACAGCACGACGACATCACCGTGACGACATTTCGCGTGATGAGTTGAACGCCAGGTCCGCCCGATGATCCCGACGCTTAAAATCCTCGCTGGCCCGACCGCTTCCGGAAAATCCGCCGTCGCGTTACATCTCGCCGAAACGCTCGGCGCGGAACTCCTCTCCATCGACAGCATGAAGCTCTACAAGTGCCTCGACATCGGCACGGGCAAACCCACGGCCACCGAGCGCGCACGCGTCCGGCATCATTTCATCGACACGAAAGAACCCTGGCAGAGCGCATCAGTCGCCGAATTTCTCGCAGTCGCGGAGGGCGCCTTAGCCGATTGTGCCGCGCGGGGCATCCCTTTAATTGGCGAAGGCGGCACCGCGCTTTATTTGAAAGCGCTCAGCGAAGGTCTGTTCGAAGGGCCGGGACGCGACCCCGTTTTGCGCGCAAAATTGGAAAACGAAGTGGCCGAACACGGCGCGGCCGTGGTGCACGTACGACTCTCTCGCCTCGATCCCAATGCCGGCGCGAAGATTCTGCCGACCGACGGCCGCCGCATCGTCCGCGCGCTCGAAGTGTTCGAACTGACCGGCCGTCCCATGGGCGACGGCCAGCGCCAGTGGGGCACGCCGCGCGCCGACCTGGACGTCCGCATCGCGTGCCTCGACCTTCCGCGCCCCCTCTTATATGCGCGTATCGACACCCGCATTCGCGGCATGGTCGCCGCCGGCTGGCTCGACGAATGCCGCCGCCTGCTGGCCCTAGAAAAACCACTCTCGCGCGAAGCGTCGCAGGCGCTGGGGTACAAAACGCTGCTCGCGCACCTGCGCGGCGAAATGCCGCTCGACGCCGCAATCGAACGCATCTGCTTCGACACACACCATTTTGCCCGCCGGCAGATCCATTGGTTTAAAAAGCTCCCAAAGACCGTTTTCGTGGAATTCAACGGCGACGAACCCGCCGCCGCGATTGCGGAGCGGGTCCTTCGCGCCTGGGTGTAATTCTTAACCGCGAGAGGACGCAGAGGCGCGCAGAGGAAAAAGATGAGAGGGTGACAAGGTGAGGGGGTGAGTGGGTGAAAAAGCCCACTAATCCCCAAATAATAAGCCGTTTCACCCTCTCACCTTGTCACCCCTTCCACCGTCACATTTTCCCTCTGCGCACGTCTGCGTCCTCTCGCGATTAAAAATCCCCGCCGTATTTTAACAGCACTTTCGGCAAGCGGATTGTATGCTTTCACTAGACCCTATTTTGGAGAATCACGATATGGACAAAAAGCAGTCGAAAAAATCAACCGGCGCGTCGCGCCGCAAATTCATCAAAGCCGCTGGCCTTGGCGCGATCGCCGTGGGCATGGCACCCGCCGTGTTGCGCGCGGATGGCCCGGTGATCGTCGGCGAAGGCAGCCGCAAGTACGAATGGAATTCGGATTGGGCCAAGCTGCCCGAAGGCAAACTATTTGGAAATGTCCATTCCGCCTCGGTCGTTGCGGACGGACGCGTGTTTATTCACCATACCAAAGGCGATTCCGTCTGCGTTTTCGATCCGGACGGCAAGTTCATGGAAGCGTGGGGCAAGGAATACGCGGGCGGCGCGCACGGCATGCAGTTGCGCAAGGAAGGCACCGAAGAATTCCTGTACCTCGCCACCACCGGCCAGCGCTCGATCGTCAAGACCGATCTCAAGGGCAAAGTGATCTGGAAGCTGGACGGACCGCCGAAGGAGCACGAGGCGTACTCCACACCCAGGAAAGACAAGAACGGCAAGGACACGTTCATCGGCTACTCCCCGACCAACATCGCGCTAATGCCCGAAGACGGCGACATTTATGTGGCCGATGGCTACGGCTCGTCGTTCGTACATCAGTACACAAAAGACGGCAAGTTCGTGCGCTTTTTCGGCGGCGGCGGATCGAAGGATATCGGCAAGCTCAACAGCCCGCACGGCATCTTCATCGACAAGCGCAGCGGCGATCCGCTCATCGTGGTCGCCGATCGCAGCAACAGCCGCCTGCATTACTTCAAGCCCGACGGCACGCCGCTCAACGTCATCACCCACGAACTCCGCAGCCCCTGCCACTTCGACACGTTCGGCGGGGATTTGCTGATTCCCGATCTGGCCGCCGTCGTGTGGATCTTCGACAAGGACAACATGCCCGTCGCGAAACTCGGCGACAACCCCGACAAGAAGAAGTGGCGGAACAACGGCACGCCGAAAGCCGAATGGAAAGACGGCGAATTCATCTGTCCGCATGGTTGCACGTACGACAAAGTCGGCAACATCTACATCACGGAATGGCTTTCCAATCCCTGCGGCCGCGTGACGAAGCTTAAGAAGTTGGCGTAAACCGGCCACTCAGTGAATCCTAGACAGGCGCGGGCAGCTTTTGCCCGCGCCTTTTTTATTTTTCCCCGCGCAAAATCGCGCCGTTCGCGCTATACAAAAAACATGATTTTACCGGGCGACATATTGTGGGACCGATTTCGAGTGGTGCGCGTGGAAACCGAGCCGTCGCGCAGCGCATGGCTGGCGCCGCTGAACGCAGGCGCCCCGGACTCCGCTGCCCACGCCACGCATCTGCTGCTTTCGCTCGAACCCTCCGGCCGCTTCGCGCTCGGCGACTTGCTCGCGGTCGTGCGGCGCGGCGCGGCTGCGTTAAATTCCGAAACGCACGTCAAACTGCCATTGCTGGGCGATGTCGAATGGCGTGGCGCGCCGGAAACCGGCGGCGTGGCCTTGCTGGAAGCCACACCTGCGACGCCTCTTGACGCCCCCCGCAAGGAATCCGCGCCCCCGGCCGTAAGCGGTGTGTTGAAACTCATTTCGCATTTAGCGGCGGTGCTCGAACGCCTGTACGCCATGGCGGCATCCGCCAAGCCAAAGGGATCAGGCGATTTTTGCAGAGCCGCGGCGGCGCTGCTGAATCCCAAAGCCACCAGCTTGGCGTCCGATGGCTCGCGTCTGCTTTTCTCGACCCACAGCGCTCCGCCCGCGCCGTCGATCGCCCCGCCCTACTGGACGTTTTATGCCGCGCCCGAAGCCGTTGCCGGACGCCCCTGCGGCGAACCCGCGCTGGTCTTCGGCATCGCGCGCGTGGCGCTGGCGCTGCTTTTCGATCCAAATTCGAGCGACGCCGGCGCGGCCATTCTACCGCAGGGCTGGCAGCGCTTATCCGTACAGGACATCGCATTCAAGGAATTTAAACGCGATCCGCGCGCCGCCGCGCTGCCGAAGGAATTCAGCGCGATGCTGGCCAAATGCCTCCGACCGCTGCCCGCGAGCCGCTTCACCACGCTGGCCAAATTCCGCGCGGCGCTGAAGAAACTGATCCGTGTCTCGCTCGATCACGACGACAATGCCGCCCTGGCTTTGTTTGCGCCGCCCACTGAAGCGGGAGCCCCGAAAATCGCCATCCCTTCCGGCATGACGCTCGTCGAGGCGGGCCAGTATCTTTCCGGCGAAAAGAAATCGCCGCGCACGCTGCGAGCGTTCGCCATCGACATCACGCCGGTGACGGAACGGGACTACCGCGAATTTTTAAAAGAGCTCAAACGCGACCCCGTTCCCGAAGGCCCCGGCTCGCGCGGATTGAAATACGACAAGCATCCCGTGGTCAATATCACCTGGCGCGAAGCCGAAGAGTATGCCGATCACCACGGCAAGAGGCTGCCGACTGTTTACGAATGGGAAAAAGCAGCCCGCGGCAAGGACGGCCGCAAGTTTCCTTATGGCAACGACTACGTGGCCAACACCGGGAAATTGCGCGCCAACGGCATCAACAGCGCGCCGGGAAAAGAGTCCGTCAAGGAAACCGCGCCCGCCGGAAGTTTTCACCAGGGTGCCAGCCCCTACGGCGTGCTCGACACGGCCGGCAACGTGCTCGAATGGACCAGCACCGCGCGCCGCCAGGGCGACCGCATCTTCCGCGCTTTAAAAGGTGCCTGCTTTCTGGACGGCTCCGTCGAATTGTCACGCTGCGCCGCGATTCAATACAAAAAGCCCGATACCCGCGAAAACTGCGTCGGTTTCCGATGCGTCAAGGATTTGGAGTAATCGCGCGCCCGTGCCGCCAGAGCCACGCACGTAAGTAAGCGGCCAAGAACTGTCTTGCCACGCAAATAAAGCCGCTTACTAACGTGCGCGGCTCTGGAGTCCGTCAATTTTCATTAAATAAATTCCCGCCAACGGAGTCTATATGTTCGTGAGAATTTGCCGCCGGCCGTGAATCAGTGCCGGAAGTCCAGAAGGAGCCCACGCATGTCGACCAGTCTAAAAACCAAAATCGTCGAATCAACCCAAACGTCGGAATACGATTTTCGGGTGCTGTTTTTGTCCGGCCGGTGGGAGAAGCCGGGGAGCGAGTTCGGTTTTCGGGCCACCATTTATATCGAAAAAAACGGCGCGGCGGACGGCGCGATTTATTGGCGGGCGTACAAAGTCGCCGGCCAGTCCGCCAGCTATTTCGCCACCGAATGGGTGCACGGCGCGGTGCAGGGGTTCGACGTCGAATTTGAAGGCCACGAAGCCGAACCCGGCCTGGCCACGGACGCCTATAAACTCACCTTGTCGGGCGGTGGCGAGGCGGGTACTTTTTCAGGCATTACGCGGGCCGAAAATTGGAGCGGGCGGATGGACGGCACGTACCAGTTCCGCAATCGCAAATCGTAAATACCCGCACCCAGTTCTTTTGAACATTTAGCCTGCGTTTATTTCAGAAATTGCGTTTGCGTTTCAGGCGCAAGATCGCTATCTTCCCATTCTGCGTACAGCCCTAATGCCAATTCCGTACAATCCAAAACTTTCGCATGCAAAATTAAGAATATTTTGCGTCAACGGTAAGCGATTGGTTCGTAGTAATCATTGACGTTGCGGAAGATTTAGATCCATTTTTGAAAGGGACATTGCAATGTTTGTAAAGTCGAAATTCAGGCTCTTGGCTCTTCTGGTACTGCCGCTGGTGCTGGTCTTGACCACAGGCGCCGATCACCGCGACGCTCCGGGATTGATCAACGATCCGGCGGTGGACATCAACGACGTTTACGCGTTCGTCGACCCGAACGATACATCTAAGGTTGTGCTGGCGATGACGGTGAATCCGTTTACCGCCCCCGGCATCAACCAGACGTTCTCTCCCGACGCGCTGTACCAGTTCAAGATCGACAACACCGGCGATGCCACGGAAGACTTGGTCATTCAGGTGACATTCGATCAACCGGACATCGTTGGCCCGCCCGACCCGGCACATCCGGATTTCAACCTGAACACAGCATCAAATCCAGCGCAGAAATTCACGGTTCGCGGTCCTGCAAAGCCCAGCAAGACCGGCCCGGTGAACACCGTCTTGACTTCGGGAACGACGTTCTCCGGAATGATCGACAACCGCAGCACGGACACCCCCAATACATTTACCGATGCCAGCTCGGGCATCACCGCATTTGCCGGTGCGCGCGACGATCCGTTCTTCTTCGATTCGACCGCCATTCTGGGTTTTCTGCGCGACCCCGTGGGAAAAACCTACGTTCCGGCCCGCGGATTTTCCAAAGTGGACTTCTTCGCAGGCGTCAATGTGTCCGTCATTGCGATCGAATTGCCTTCGGCGCTCTTGAAGGGCAGCAACGGCAATACGATCAAAGTTTGGGGCACGACGAATGTGTTCACCAGCGAGAAGCGCACGTTCAAAACTAAAAAGGGCGAAATGCCAACAGCACCCCATACCGGTTCGAAGACCTTTGCGCAGTTCGACCGCAATGGCCTTCCTGGGATCAACACCGTGCTGGTCTTCCCGGAACACAAAGATGCGTTCAATCTCGCTATCCCCAGCCAGGACAAGGATCTTTTCCGCACGGACGTCATCAACCACATCCTGCCGATCAATGGAGGAGATGCGGCGCAGGCAGCGGCCGTTGCCGATATTCTGTTGCCGGACGTGCTCACGCTTGACGTCACGAATGCGACGGATGGGATTTCGGGCGGCTATGATTCAGCGGGTACGCTGAGTTTGAAGCTGAACGGACGTCGTCCGCAAGACGATGTGATTTCGGTGGAAGTAAACGTCCTGACCAAGGGCGCGATCACCGGCGTGAACCCGACGACCAACGACGTTCCGTTCTTGACCGTCTTCCCGTTCTTTGCCAAGCCGCATACGGCCCACGAAGGCGTCCAGCCGCGAAACTAATTGGGTGTAAATGGCGTGTTCGAATGAAGTCTATGATCACGGAAGGACGCCAGCTTCGCCTGGCGTCTTTCATTTGAACGTGTGCGCAAAGGAAAGACATGAAGAAGATCGCGATGTTGTTTCATATTGCGCTTTGCCTGTCGAGCGCCAAGTCTGCAGAAACGAACAATCCGGTGGACTTGGAGATCGACTTTTGGGCGCAGCGCGCGGAACGCGACGCCTCCGATTTCTTGGCACCTGAGAAACTCGGCGAGGCGTATCTGCAAAAAGCGCGCGAAAGCGGCAATCTTTCCTATCTAAAAAAGGCCGAAAAGGCGCTGAAGAAGTCGCTGGCCGCAAAGCCCCAGCACACTCAAGCCATGAACTGGCTCTCCTATGTCTATTGCATGCAGCATCGCTTCCGAGATGCCATGGCCTTAATCGAAGACGCGAAGAAACTGTTGCCCGACGACCCCTTCTCCTTTGGCATTCTCGGTGACTGTTATTTGGAATTGGGCGACTTCGGAAATTGCGAAAGCAATTATCTGAAGGCGCTGGAACTGGCCCCAAGCATGTTCTCCTATTCGCGCTGGGCGAACCTGCAATTCATGAAAGGCGATATCCCCGCGGCGATCGAATTCCAGAAACAGGCGCTCGACGACGCGGAACGCAAAATCCGGGTGTCGGCGCATATCGCCTGGTGCCAGGTCCAATTGGGCTACACGTATTTCAGAATTGGAAAATTCGAACAGGCCGAGGAGTACTATCAAGACGCCATCAAAACGAATCCCGGGGGCAATCTGCCGCTGGAGCACTTGGCTGAATTGCGCGGCGCGCAGGACAAGTTCGACGAGGCCGCCGCGCTGTACGATAAAGCGCTGGCGCTTTCGCCGCGCCCTGAAACCTATCAGGCGCTGGGCGATCTCTGGGCCTTCGCGGCCAAGCCCGAAAAAGCAGAGCCGCTGATTTTAAAAGCCGCCGGCATGTATCTTGAGTCGGTCAACGAAGACAATGTCCACTACTACCACCACCTCGCCGGGCTGTATTCGGACTCGCGCAAACTGCCGGACGAAGCATTGCGCTGGGCGCGCAAGGATTACGACGTGCGGCAGGGCGTCTATGCGCTCGACTGCCTGGCGTGGGCGCTCTATGGCAAAGGCGACTTCAAGGAAGCCGCACAGACCATCAAAAAAGCGCTGGCCTTTGGCACGCGCGATTCGCACCTCTACTATCACGCATCAATGATTTATTTTCGCGCCGACGACCTGCCCTCAAGCCGCGACATGGTCCGGAAAGCCCAGGAGTTGAATCCCTACTACGTCAAGTTCCACGCGCATCGGTAACGACGGTTTCAGGTTCCAGGTTTCAAGTTTCAGGTTATTGAAATTTCGAATCGTTCCGCCTTGATTCGTTCGAGCATATTTTCTGCGCCCAGGAATTCGTATGCCGTCCACGCGCCGCTTTTGGGTTCCGCATTCGAACAGAGATCGAACGCTGCAAAAACGCACGGCAGCACCGCCATGCGCTGGCCGTGTTCAGGCGACGACACCGAACCCACGCGGACCCGGCCGTCGCTCCAAAAAAGTTCGGTGACAACCGCGCCGCCGGAACAGCCGACGGGTGGCGAACATTTTCCCAGCCAGTACAGCAGCTTTGCGAACCGCGCTCCGAACAGGCCCGGCGGAAAATGCGCGAGCGCGTTGAACGTCCAATTCGCCAGCCGCATTTCGAATCCCACTTTTACTGAAACCGACGACACGCCGAGCAACTCGGGAAACAGATCGTATTCCGGGCTTTCGAAATTGTATGCGTTGCGCGAACCGAATGGTTTCGGCACGGGAATCGTTTCGCCATCGCGAAATCCGCGCAAGACGCCCTGCGGCGCGGCGATGGGTCGGTTGAGCGATTCAACTGCCGAGTCGATTGCCGCAAAACCTTTCGGATTTTTATTGCCGATGAACAACGTCGCGCGCGCGCGTTCGGGCGGCGTTCCCGAACCGCGAAGCATCACCGCCAGCGCACCGGAAATTGCCGGCAAACTCGCGCAGCCGCAGGCCGCCACCAATCCGCGCGACGCAAACGCAGCGCTCATACCGCGGACGCGCTTGAAATACACGCGGTCGTCGTTGATGTCGCAATAATGGCAGCCGAGTTCAACACACGTATCGAGCAGCGCGGAACCCAGACGCGAAAACGGCCCCGCGCAATTGACGGCCACCGCATCCGCTCCGCCGCACGCATTCAGCGCCGCGCGGCACGAATCGCTCTGTGTCAAATCGCAGGCAATCGCAAAATGCGGCGCACCGAGTTCAGCCGCAATGCGTTCATTGCGCGCCCGATCGCGACCGGCAATGGCCACCCGCACGCCCAGGCGCGCAAGATCCCGCGCGACAATCGATCCAAACGTCCCGCAACCGCCGAACACAATGGCCGTTTTCATAGGTAGCTAGGGGCTAGGGATTAGGGGTTAGGGAACAGAAAACTGCAGGGATTAAGAAGCCGTTCCCTAGCCCCCAATCCCTAATCCCTAGCCCCTCCTAGAACTCCACAAGCGCCTTGATACACCCGCTCTCCGGTTTCAGCCACGTGTCGAATTGCCCGATCATGGCGTCCACTGTCGAGCGGTGCGTGATCCACGGCGTCGTGTCGACTTCTCCGGATTCGATCAGTCCGATGACGCGCTGGAAATCAGCGGCGGTGGAGTTGCGCGTCGCCAGCAGCGTCAGCTCGCGGCGGTGAAAATCGGGATCGCTGAAGGTGACGTCGCCGAGCACCAGACCGACGAAAATCAGCCGTCCGCTGTGAGCGGTGCAGCGGAATGCGTTCATCATTGAATTGACATTTCCCGTCGCGTCAAAGACCGCCGTCGGCAGATCGCCGTTCGTCGCGGCTTTCAATTCGTCGAACGCCTTGTCGATGCTCCCGGCCTGAATCGCCATGTCGATCTTGCACTGCTTCTTGCAGAATTCAAGCCGCGACGCGCTGACGTCCATGACGATCAATTTGACTTTGGCGAGTTGCGCGAATTGCATGACCGACAGTCCAATCGGGCCCGCACCGATCACTAGCACCGTCTCGCCGGCCTCCAGCTTCGCGCGATTCACCGCATGCGCGCCGATGCCCAGCGTCTCAACAAGCGCCAATTGATCCAGCGTCAGTGTTTCCGATTTGTGCAATTTGCGCGTCGGGATGCGGATGATTTCGCGCATGCCGCCGTCAGTGTGCACTCCCAGGCACTTCAGCGTGGTGCAGCAATTCGTCCGCCCACGCCGGCACGCCACGCATTTCCCGCAATTCAAATACGGCTCGATACAGCAGCGGTCGCCGGCCTTGAGTGTGGACGACGGATCGTTGACTTCGACGACCTCAACACCTAGTTCGTGCCCAAGGATGCGTGGAAACGTGAAGAAAGGCTGTTTCCCCCGATACGCATGAAAATCCGTTCCGCAGACGCCCACACGGCGCACGCGCACGAGCGCTTCCCCCGGACGTGGCGCGTCGGGCGCGGCGGTGTCGCTAAATGCAAATGTCCCTGGTCTCTCAAGCGTAATTGTTTTCATACCATTTCCATCCGCGCCCATCCGCGTTTAAATTAAGCGGCTGAAATGCCAACGGCCTTCTCAGCCGCGCATTTCCCCGCCAAATAACCTGTTGAAAAAGCGGCCTGTAGATTAAAGCCTCCGCACCGCCCCGCCAAGTCGAGGATTTCGCCGGCGAAAAAAAGCCCCGGCGCGAGCTTCGATTCCATCGTCCCCGCGTCGAGTTCATCCCACTCCACACCGCCCGCGGTCACTTCGCCGAATTCGATTCCGCGTGTCCCCGTGATCGTCAATCGAGTGGCCTTCAAAAGATCCACAAGCTTCATCCGCGCCACTTTCGGCAGGCGGCAGACCGAGGTCTGCGCATCCGCGCCGAGCTGCGTTTCGAAATGTTCCAGCAGCCGCGCGGGCGTCATGCCGTCCAGTGCGCGCCCGGCGGTGCGGTTGGGAAATTGGCGGAAGCGCTCAAGCAGCCGCGCGTCCAACGCGTCGCGTGTTTCGTCCGGAAAAAAATCGATGGTCAGCGGTGCCTGTTTCAAACCTGACGCGACGAATGCGTTCGACGCGTCGAGAATCGCCGGGCCGGAGATGCCGAAATGCGTGAACAAAATCTCCGCGCGCTCAACGCAAAACGGTTTACCCTGAAGCGTCGCGTCCGGCCACAGCGAGACCTGCGCGTCCGGCCAAGCCAGGCCTTGAAGCGCACGCGTCCACGGCTCGGCCGCGACCAGCCCCACCAGCGCCGCGCGCAACGCCGTGACGCGATGCCCAAATTCACGCGCCCATGCATAGCCGTCGCCCGTCGAACCGGTCACCGGGTAGCTCAACCCGCCCGTGGACACGATCACCGTCTTCGCGAGCCGCACGCCTTCGATGTCGTTAAACGTCCCCGCGAGTTCAAAAAGCCCCGCGCCGCTTTCTGGAGCTGTCTTCTTGACCGTCAGAATGCGCGCGCGCGTTTCCAGCGCTCCACCGGACTTATGCAACTCCGCGCTTAACGCCGCGACGACATCCGCGCCCCGTCCGCTTTTCGTGTACAGCCGGTAATTCTTTTCAACCTGTCCTTCGACGCCGTGATTTTTCAGCAGCTCAATGACCTCCTCGTTCGAAAACGAACGCAGGGCGTTGCCGAGCTTCGCCGCATTTCTGTCGCCGAAGAGCCGCACGAATTTTCGCGCATCAAGCGTATTGGAGAAATTGCAGCGTCCGCCGCCGGAAATAACGACTTTTTTAGCAGGCGTTTTCATGCGCTCGAAAAGCACCGTCCGCGCACCCGCCCGCGCCGCCGAAATAGCCGCCAAAAATCCCGCCCCGCCCGCGCCGATCACGGCGACATCAAGGAGCGCCGTGGAATTAGACTCAACCATGCGGCCATAATAAGTGAACGCGCGCGTCCAGTCCAATGCCCGACCCTCATTTAACGAGGTGCCACAATCAAACATTTTCTGCAAAATTCTCAAACGATCGCTATTCGCGAAAATCTATTGCGTGTATCTATAAGGCGCTCCTGACTCGCACATCAACCGAACCGGCACTTTGGGAATGGCATAATGAAACTGACCTGTTTGATTTTTTCCGCCGCCTGCATCGCGTCGGCTCTTTCCGCCGAACCGCTCGAACGCATTGCCGAACCGCAGAAACCCCCGCTGAAGCTCGAGCCGTTTACGGCCGGAAAATTCGCGCTGAATCCCGGCGAGACCGTGATCTTCGCCGGGCCGGAGAATATCGTCACAGAGCAGAGCACCGGATGGCTCGAACTGGCGCTCGCGCTCGGTCTCAAAGACAAACAGCCGCGCTTCAGGCACATGGGTTATGAAGGCGACACCGTTTACCGCCAGAATCGCATGATGAACTGGGGGGGCTGGAAAGAAAATCTCGACGCCGTCCACGCGACGGCCGTCTTCGCCTGGTTCGGTCAAATGGAAGCGCTCGACGCGACGAAAACGCCGGCGGATTTCGCCACCGCGTACGCCAAGTTTCTCGACGATCTTGCGCGTTGCACGCCGCGCATCGTCATTGTCTCGCCAGCCCCATTTGAAAAACCCGCCGATCCGCGCGTGCCCGACAACACCGCGCGCAACGCGATCGTGAAGCAGCATGTCGAGATCGCGCGCAAGCTCGCTGCTGAGCGCGGATACGCTTTTGTGGATCTCTACACGCCGCTCTCGCAGCGCGCGGCCGACGCGCAATCCCTCACGCGCGACGGCATTCACTACACGCCCGGCGGAATGTTCGAAATCGCCGGAATCGCCGCGCAGCAGCTCGGCATTCCCGGCCCCAGCGCGGGCGAAGAACCGCTGCGCGCCGCGATCGTCGAAAAAAATCGTCTCTGGTTCAATACGTGGCGCACAATGAATTGGGCGTTTGCTTATGGCGATCGCACGACTCAGCCGTTCGCAAAGAACTCCGAAGCGTTTCCGCCGTTCGCCGAAGAATTGAATCGCTATCGCCCGCTGATGGTCCACGCCGACGCGACCGTTCACGCACTTGCAGAAGGCAAGCCCGCGCCCGCCCCGCTTGCGGTGACGGAACCGGTGCGCGCCGATCCGCCCGCGCCCACGCCCGACGAAGAACTCAGCCGCTTCACGATCCGAGAGGGCTTTGCGGTGAATCTGTTCGCCGATGAAAAGCTCGGCGTCGTGCGCCCGATTCAAATTCGCTGGGACGAACGCGGCCGGCTGTGGGTGCTCTGCGTGCCGTCGTATCCGCAACTTCAACCCGGGATGAAAGCGAACGATTGCCTGTTGATTCTCGAAGACACCGACGGCGACGGCAAGGCCGACAAAGTCACACGCTACGCCGAAGGTCTCACGATGCCGATGGGTTTCGAATTCGGCGATGGCGGCGTGTATGTCTGCGAAAGCACGCGGCTCATTCATCTGCGCGACACGACCGGCGAAGGCAAGGCTACCGAGCGCCGTGTCGTCTTGAGCGGATTCGGCACCGGCGATTCGCATCAGAACATCAACTCCGTTCGCTGGGGCGCGGACGGCTGCCTGTGGTTCACGCAGGGCATGCACAACTGGTCGTATATCGAGACGCCGTATGGCAACATGGAACTGGATCGCGCGGGGCTGTGGCGCTTCAACCCGCGAACGTTGAAGCTCGACAGTTTTCTCAATGAAAACAGCGCCGGGCTGAATGCCTGGGGCGTAACCTTCGACGACGACGGGCAAGTCTTTCACGGCAGCGGCGCCGACACTTTTATCTGGCACTGCACCCCGGCGCTCGTCTCCACGCTGCATCCGAAATTGTTGACGAACGGATTGGCGAAATCGAAAGGCAAGAGCATGGAGCCGGAGTTTCTCGGCTCAAGCCATCTGCCCGACGATCTCCGCGGCGTGCTGATGAAAAGCGTGTATTTCACCAGCCAGGTGAGTCTCTTTCGCCTGCGCGACGACGGCTCGAGTTTCCTGAGCACCGATCTCGGCGATTTGATCGCGAGCAGCGGCAAGGAATTCCGGCCGGTCGAATCGCGCGTCGGCCCCGACGGCGCGATCTATGTGTGCGACTGGCTCAATCCGATCATCGGGCATTATCAAGCCAGCTACCGCGACCCGCGGCGCGATCTGTCGCACGGACGCATCTGGCGCACGGTCGCAAAAGGCCGCCCGCTGTTGCAGCGCCCGCCGCTGGAAAAAATGGATCCCGCGAAATTGCTCGAACAGCTCGCGTCGCCCGAACGCTGGGTGCGCGATCAGGCGAAATATGCGCTGTATCGAAAGCCCAAGGCCGAAGCGATTCCCGCCGCCGATGCGCTGCTCGCGACGCTCGACGGCAAGACGCCGGAGAGTGCGCGCATGTTGTACGAAATCAGCGGTGTGTTCTGCGCGCACGAAGAACCGCGGCCGCAAATCATTGACCGGCTGCTCGCGTCCACCGATTTTCACCGCCGCTGCTGGGGCACGCGGCTGATCGGCTATTGGGCGAAGAATCTGCCGAATGCGCTAGCGCTGCTCACGCGCTGCGCCGGCGACGAACATCCGCGCGTGCGCATGGAAGCGGTGGTTGCGGCGAGCATGATCGACGACGCCGAGGCCATCAAAGTGGCAACGCTGGTCCTGGACAAACCAATGGATTACGCAATCAACTACGCGTTGACGCAGTGCACTTACGCGCTCGCGCCGCGTTGGGAACAAGCGCTCGAAGAAGGCAAATTGAACTTCGGAACGCGCATGGCCGCGCTCCGTTATTTGCTAACCACGGTCAGCAGCAAAGCCACGTCCGCGATGGCGCGCCGTTTGATCGATGCCGGCAAGATCGACGCGGAGACGCGCGACGGCCTGCTCGTTCCAATCATCGATTCAGGCGTCGCTGACGATCTGCGCTACGCGATCGACCACTCCAGCAGCCCGGAAACTTTATCGCGGATCGCTCGCATGGCGCGCGAAAAGAAGCGCATCCCATCTGGTGATTTGAACGCGACGCTTGAGAAGCTGCTCGCGACTCCCGACGCTGCCATTCGAAGTGCCGCGTATGGGCTGGCATCCGCGTGGCAGGCCAAGGAATTTCTCGAACGCGCAAAAACCGCCGCCGAAAATGCGAACACCGCTCCTGAAGAACGCTCCGCGGCAATGGAAGCTTACGCCGCACTCGCTGGCAAAGAGGGTCTGACTGCGTTGAAGGCGCTCGCGTCGGACGCTCAGCCCGCAGTGCGAAATACCGCGCTGGCGGTGCTCGCGCCACTGGACATCGGGGCTGCAGCAACGCGAGCGGCCGCTCTGTTGGGAAGCATTCAGACCGCCGACGAAGCCGCCCCGCTGCTCAAGCCGATCATCACGCAGAACACCGGCCCCGCCGCGCTCGGAAAAGCGCTCACCGAAACCAAGCCGTCCGCCGCGGCGGCGAACGCGGCGCTCCAGTGGCTCGCGTTCGCGGGGCGTGACGATGCTCCATTAATAGAGGCGTTGAACGCCGCTGCGGGGATTGTCACACGGAATTTCGAATACAGCCCCGAGCTTGTCGCCAAGTATGTAGTGCTAGCCAAAGCGCAAGGCGACGCCAAGCGCGGCGGCGTGATTTTCCATAAGAAGGAATCGACCTGCCTGACCTGCCACAAGGTTGGCAACGAAGGCGGAATTCTCGGGCCGGAACTCAGCGCGGTCGGCCGCGCGATGACGCCGGAGCTAATCGTCGAAGCGATCCTGTGGCCCAAGCGGCAAGTGAAAGAAGGCTTCCTGCTCACGATCCTAAAGACGAAGGACGGACGCCATTTCCAAGGCTACAAGATTTCGGAATCGCCCGAGCAATTGGTGCTGAAAGATCTCACCGGCGGGCCGAATCAAACATTCCTGAAATCCGAGATTTCCAAACGCACGGACGCCGGCACGCTGATGCCCGATGGACTTGCAGCGCCGATGAGCGACGGGCAGATTGGGGATCTCGTACGCTATTTGATGGAATTGGGGCCGGACGCGCCATCGAAGCCGCAGAAATAAATTTTGAATCCAACGCGCACCCGCGCGTCTCTTGTTCAACTCGGAGATCGAACGACTCATGCGAAACGCCACACTTTTTTTGCGTACACTGGCGCTGATGATTATGGCTGCTCTAGCCTCCGTCGGGGCTCGCGCGGAATCGCCCACGGAACGCGCCGCGAAATCCGGTTCGCTGACTGAAATGCACGGTCATCGGGTCTTGCGATTGTATGGCACCGATGCCGGCGAGCGCGGTTTTGCGCAAGGCTATCTGCTCGCCAAAGAATTGATCGCCGAATTGGAGTCCGCGATTCAAAGCCTGCCCGGCGTCACGGTCGAACAATACAACAACCAATTCATTCCCTGGTCGAAAGCCAATTTTGCGTGGGATGCCGATGCCAAAGCCGAAATGGACGGCCTTCAAGCCGGCATGATCGCGCGTCTTGGCCCCGACGGGATGACGTCAAAAATCATCGGCCGCGTCATGACGCGCGACGATGTCGAAGGCATCAACGCGCTGGCCGATTATTTCGGCCCGGCGTGTTCGGCCTTCAGCGCGTGGGGCGAGCGCACCGTGGATGGTCAGGTGATTCACGGCCGCACGCTCGATTTTCCAATTGGTTCGGACGCCGTCGCTGCTCAGATTCTGATCGTAAACGAAGCTCTGCCCGACCGCGGAACGGACCGCCCGGCGCGCAAGGCATTCGTCGCGGTCGGATGGCCCGGCATGATCACTCAATACACGGGCATGAATGCCGACGGCCTGGTCGCGTGCATTCACGACGGCTACAACGTCCGCGGCAAGACGTGGCACGCGCAGGCAAAGGGCGGAGCCGGATTTCTTGCGCGCGGGTTGCTGATCCGGCGAATACTCGAAACCGTCGATCCCGCCGTGGGCGATGCTGCCGCCGCCGCGTCAAAATTGGTTGCCGCATATCCCACGGCCTGCGGCAATTTGTTTCACCTGTCGTGGCCCAACGCCGCAGCCACGAAAACGGGAACGAAGCCCAGCGCCGTGCTGGAATTCGATCCCACCGACAAACAAGCCGTCATCCGCCGCCCAGAACAGCCGGGCTATATGGTGCTCACAAATCATTTTTGCCTCTTGAACAACCCCACTGCGTGCGAACGCTGCGCGCACATTACCGATGGACTTCAGTTGCTTGAAAAAGCAAAGCGGAGCATCGGACTCCCGGAAGCCCGCAAACTACTCAAATCGGCGGAACAGCCGGTCGCGGCGCACTCGGTCTATTTTCTCCCCGATACGCTCGAACTTCACGTCGCGCTAAGCAAACGCAACGTCATGTCACCCAGCGTTGCGCCGACGAAGTTTACGTTCGAAGAATTGTTTGCGAAGCGATAGAGTTGGGTGGCCCAGCAGCGGGCTGGATCGCGAAGCGACAAGAAATTCCTCCCTGAAATCGCGATTCGCCTGAAATTCGAGAATTCAAGGAGGGATTTCCTGCGCCTTCGGCGCCCAGCCAGCTGGGCTGGACCACCCACGCATTCTTTGAATTCTGTGCGGACAAGTATGCTCCACCATTCTCTGTCCTGCGGCGTATATCTTACATACCGAATTGAAACGCAAAATCCACTCACACTATTGAATTGGAATGGAGCGAAGTGCATGGCTCATTTAAGTTGTTGGAAAACGCATCTATGTGCATGCATCGCGTTGCTCGTCGCATCGGTTCGACTTTATGCCGCCGGCGTTGAGACGCCCGTATCGTTTGACGACCGGCTTGTCGTGGAACTGGTGGCTCAAGAACCGGAGATCGTCACGCCGACGGGCATCGCCGTCGATGAGCGCGGACGCATTTGGGCCGTCGAGAACAATACTCACTTCACACCGAAAATTTACAAAGGCAGCGCATCGGATCGGATTCAAATCTTCGAGGATTTCGCGCCCGACGGCCGCGCCAAAAAAGTTACGACATTCGCCGACGGATTTCGCAATTCGATGAGCCTCTTGCTCGGCAAAAATGGCGCGGTGTTCTTTGCCATGCGCAATGAAATTCTGTTGCTGCGCGACACCAAAAATGCGGGCACGGCGGATGAGCGCAAGACCCTGATCAAGCTGGACACCGCCGGCGATTATCCGCACAACGGTTTGGCGGGATTGGCGCTCGGCCCCGACGGCAAGCTGTACTTCGGACTCGGCGAAAATCTTGGGAAGCCGTACTCGATCATTGGCAGCGATGGAATGACATTAAAGGGGGGCGGCGAAGGCGGCAATATTTATCGCTGCGATGTCGATGGCGGAAAACTGGAGATCATCGCGACGGGATTTTGGAATCCGTGGGGCTTGGGCTTCGACGCCTTCGGGCGGCTCTTCGCCGTGGACAACGACCCCGACAGCCGGCCGCCGTGCCGCCTGCTGCACGTCGTCGAAGGCGGCGATTACGGTTACAAGTTTCGCTACGGTCGCAAGGGCATTCACCCTTTTATCGCGTGGAATGGCGAACTACCCGACACGCTGCCCATGGTCTCGGGAACCGGCGAAGCGCCGTGTGCCGTGTACGCGTGCGAGTCGCCGACCCTGCCAAAAGATTATCTCGGCGATCTGTTGGTAACGTGCTGGGCGGACAATGTCATTCAACGTTTTAAACTGGCTCCCGACGGAGCGTCCTTCAAATCGCGTCCTGAGGAGCTTATTAAAGGAGGCGCGAACTTTCGGCCTGTCGGAATGGTGATGGCTCCGGACGGTTCGCTGATCGTGAGCGATTGGGCAAACAAATCCTATCCGGTGCATGGCGCGGGGCGAATTTGGCGGATACGCGCGAAGACACCGGCCATTGAAAAAGTTCCCGACATGGTGACGCCGCTATCATCTCGCGAAATGCGGCCGTTGTTGTCGATGCCGACCGTGGGTGTGACAGCCGCCGAATGGTTGGCCCGCGCGGCCAAAGGCGCGGTGCTGGACGCCTTGCGAACCGATCCCGACATTCGCGCGCGCACCGCCGCATTCCGCGCATGCATCACGCGGAAGTTCGAACAGCCGAATGCCATTGCGATCGCGCTGCAAGACAAAGACGCGGAATTGCGTTTGCAGGGCATTCACGAGCACCTCGTCGGCGCTGTAACCGAGGCGCAATTATTGCAGATGGCGCGGCACGATCCGTCCGAAGAAATTCGGTGCGAAGCGTTGCGGCATCTCAAAGATCCGAAGTCCGCGCCATCCATTTTTCCATTTTTATCGAGCAAAGATCCTTTCCTCTTCAACGCCACAGTCAACGCGCTCGCGCGGATGAACGACATCGTTCTGTTCGGCAAATACGCGCAGGACAACAACCCGCGCATTCGTCTCGGCGTTCTGCTCGCGCTGCGCAAAAGCAAGGACGCGCTCGCCAAAGACACGCTGCCTAAATTCCTCAGCGATCCCGATGCCGAAGTCCGCCGCGCCGCGATGCAATGGGGCGGCGAAGAGAAGCTGACTGAGTTTCGCGCCGCGCTGGATGCCACTGTTAAGCTGCCCATGTCGCGCGAGCTTTTCGAAGCGCACCTCGCTGCGCAAAGTCTGCTTTCCGGCGACAAACCCGACAAGGGCGAGTACCTCGAATCGCAGATGACGCAGATTTTCCCCAGCGACAAGCACCCCGCGCATTTCCGCGCGCTTGCGCTGCGCAATCTGAGCGTCGATCATCCCGGCGTCACGGTTCCCAAATTGAAGGAACTGCTGGCGTCGAACGAACCCGAACTGCGCACGGAGGCCATTCGCGCGCTGGCGCTGCATCCAAACGCGGCGGCGCAGCCTGAATTGCGCACGCTGGCGGGCGACGCGGCGCTGGATATCCAGTTGCGCGCGGACGCGATCGCGGGACTGTCGCGCTCCGCTGCGGCCGCGCCGGAAACGGCGCAATTGCTGCTCGTGATGCTGAAGGACGGCGTGCCGCTGGAACTGCAGCGCGAAGCTGTGCGCGCGTTGCGCGGCGCGGCGGGTCAGGCGGACGTTCAATCCGCGTTGCGCGACTACGCCGGAAAACTTTCGGCGGTCAAAACTGAAATGCGCGGCGAGATGGCGGAACAGATTCTTTTCGCATTGAAAGCCGGCGGTGCGGCGGGCGATCAAATTCCCAAAGAATTGGCAGCACTTGCCGGAACGCGGCCCACGAATGAAGCGGAATGGGCGGCGTCCATCGCCAAAATCGGAGCGCCGGTTGACGCCGCCGCGGGCGCGCGAATTTTTTATCATCCGCGCGGCCCACAATGTTTCAATTGCCATCGCATTAACGGACGCGGCGGCAATATCGGCCCCGATTTATCGCCGATCGGCAAGACCACCGTGCGCGAACGCATACTTCAATCGATCCTCGACCCGTCGCGCGATGTCGCCCCGGATTTCGTGCCGTGGATGTTTGTGCTCAAAGACGGACGACGGCTGACCGGGGTGATCGTCGAAGAGAACAACGGCGTGGTGCTTTTGGGCGATACGACGGGCGTCGTGACCAAGATCAAAGTCCCCGACATCGACCGCCGCATTCTGCAAAAAGGATCGATCATGCCGGACAAGCTGGTTGATTTATTGACGCAACAGGAACTGCGCGACTTGATCGCGTTTCTGATTGAAAACGGAGCGCCGGTAGCGCCGAAATGAAAGTAGGGCCGGTTAGAAACCCGCCCTACTTTTTTTCATTCCAATCCGCAAAATGGATTCCCGGTCTTTTCATCGCCGATTGTCGTGGTATCGCCATGGCCCGGAAAAACCAGCGTCTCATCGGGCAGCGGGAACAATTTTTCGCGAATGCCTTCGACCAGCGTGTGCTCGCCAGTCCCGTTGGGCAGATCGGTTCTTCCAATACTTCCTTGAAACAGGATGTCACCACAATAAAGCTGCGGTGCGCCTTTTTCAGGAACAACGAAATAGGCTGTTCCGCCCGGCGAATGACCGGGAACGTGGATGGCTTTGAAGCGCAGGCCCGCCACGTCGATCTCGTCGCCGTCATGGACAAGAACGTCTCCGGGCGGTGCGACGATGGAGAATCCGTAGAAATAACTTAGGTTCAAAGTCGGCCGCGCGAGCCACTCTTTCTCCGCTTCGGGAACGTAGATCGGCGCGGCCGGAAATTTCGCCTTGAGCGGCGCGAGCGCGCCGATGTGGTCGCCGTGGCAATGCGTCAGCAGGAACGCCGCCACGGTCAAACCGTGCTCACCCAGCGCGGCGAGAATCGTCTCTTCATCCCAACCGGGATCGAAGACGACGGCTTGCGTCGCGCCATCGCCCCAGACTACGTAACAATTTTCTTCCAGATTGCCGGTCACAATTTTGAGCGTGTGCAAGGACATCAAAAAGCCACCTTTTCTCTATATACCGCGACTCATACATCGGCCGCGGCATGCGCATGCATCTCGGTCAGTTCGGTGAGCTTCCGGGTGGTGTTGCGCAATCTCTGGCACGCGATCCGGCCGAGGTTCAGCGCGATTTGCAATGCCGAAATATTGTTGGTGACGAGCTTTTCGTCGAAGAGTTCTGCCTTCAGAAAACCCAGTGTGACCGGCGTGAGCGCGCGCACCTCGGCGGTTCGTGGTTCGGAGATCATCACGCCCATTTCGCCCAGGACCGAAGGCGCTGAAAGCGTGGCGACATGGATTTCGCGCCCGCCGGACTTCTTGAAAACGTCGACTTTACCTTTCGCGAGCACGTAAAGCCCAAGGGACTGTTCGCCCTCTTTCAGGATGACCTCGCCGGCCGCAACATCGCTGCGCGTCAGCCAACTGTTGAGTTCGTAAAGTTGCGTGCGTTCGAGGTTCTGGAAGACGGGAATTTCGGAGAGCACTTCATCAATCATGGCCGTTTCCTCCTAAAATGACCCAATGCCTGCGTTTCTCCAAATCGATCTTTCGCGCGAAACATAGTGTATCCCACATCGCCTGGATTTCACAAGTGCATGAAAAATCAGCGGCTCCAACGGAAAAATCGTTTCAAAATGCCGTATTGTGCATTAAATAATGGGGTAGTATCGTCATCTGAGGTAGGAACCGGACGCAGCGAAAGCTTCGTCCAATTCGGAGTCTATGCGCATGACTATTAAAATGACTGTGGCGTGGCTTGTCTCGTGTGCGACGCTCGGCGTATTTGCGGCTCAATCCGATGCGGATAAAGCCGAGAAGACTGCCGACGCCGCGTTGAAGGCCAATCGCGATGCCGCTGAAGCGCGCGTGGCGGATCCTGCCGATACGGCCAACGGAAAAAAGGTCGATGCGAAGAAAGTCGCCGCTCAGAAAAAAGCGGATTTGGCGGAATACAAGGGACAGGTGAAGGACAACCTCTCCTCCGTCAAAGCCATGTTCCAAACGGCGGAGCAGGCTTGGAAAGCGAAAGACTACAAACAAGCGGGCACGTTTTATGCGTCGGTTGCGCAGGCCACCGTGCCGGGTTCGGAAGAAATGGTCGAAACATCGGTTCTGCGCATCAACTCGGAAATGGAAAATCTTGCGAAGGATCACATTCGCGCCGCCGACGATGCGGGCTTGATTCGCGATTTCATGAAAGAGATCGACGAACTCTCGATCGTGCTCAAGGATTTCGGCATTACCAAATCGCGCGCCGACGCGTTCCGCAAACTGACCAATCTCAAGACCAAGCCGGAAGTCGCCGGCTTCGTCGAATTTTCGCAGGCCGAACAACTCCTCGCGGACAACAAACTCACCGAAGCCATCGCGGCGTATACGGCAATCGTTTCAAACTCACGCTACGAACACTCGATCCCCGCGCTGAAGTCCCAGCGCAAACTCGACGAATTGAACAAAAACGAAGAAACGCGCGCGCGCGTGCGGACTGAGTTTACCGCCAAGGCCGACAAAGAAGCCCCGCAACTGCTCAACGCCGCCAAGAACTTCGCGACCAACAACATGCCCAAGAAAGCGAAGGAAAAGCTCGAGATCGTCCTCGACAAATACCCCGGCACGACGTATGCCGAAGAAGCCAAAAAGCAGATCGATGAGTTGCCTTCCAAGTAGGCTAAACAAGGAATAGTTTTTTCTAGGACGGGTTTGGCTGGGTTCAGCCAAACCCGTTTTTTTATCGGCTTTCGCAAGCGTTCTGGGACTTGAGAGTTGCGTCTTCACACTTTAAACTCCCAATGAAATTTCGTTTCGGATCGGCTGGAGACTCTGCCGGCAGGAGAAAGCTACATGCAAAGTGTTTTTGTCACGCGCGTCATTCCTCAAATCGGCATCGACATTTTGCGCCGGGAACTGGGCGGCTGCGATATCAACGCAGACGACCGCGCTCTTTCGAAGGAAGAGCTGAAAGCTCGCGTCAAGGGGCGCGCCGGGATCGTTTGCCTGTTGACGGACGCAATCGACGCGGAGATCCTCGACGCCGCCGGCCCGCAGCTCAAGGTCGTCTCGAACGTCGCGGTCGGATACAACAATATCGACGTCAAAGCCGCGGCGGCTCGGCACGTGATCGTCACCAACACGCCCGGCGTGCTGACCGACGCAACGGCCGACCTGACCTGGGCGCTGCTGATGGCATCGGCGCGGCGCCTCGGCGAAAGTGAACGCGTCCTGCGCGCGGGCAATTGGCACGGCTGGGGCATTCTGCAATTTCTCGGGCACGAAATCGCCGGCAAGACGCTGGGCATTGTCGGCGCGGGGCGGATCGGCGCAGCGGTGGCCAAACGCGCGCGCGGATTCGACATGCGAATTGTCTACACGGCACGGTCTCCAAAACCTGAAATGGAGGATTTCAAAGCGGCGCGCGTGGATCTCGACACGCTCTTGAAAGAGAGCGACTTCGTGTCGCTGCACGTGCCGCTCGCGCCGGAGACCAAGCACCTGATCGGCGCGCGCGAATTGAAACTGATGAAGCCCTCCGCGCACCTGATCAACACCGCGCGCGGACCGATCGTTGACGAAGCCGCGCTGGCCGCGGCGCTCAAAGCCGGCGCCATCGCGGGCGCGGGCCTGGACGTGTACGAAAACGAGCCGGCGATTCATCCGGCGCTCTTCGAATGCGAAAACGCGGTGCTGCTGCCGCACATCGGTTCGGCCACTCACGCCACGCGCGGCAGGATGGCGGAGATGGCGGCGAACAACTGCGCGGCCGTGCTCAACGGGAAAGCGGCATTGAATCCGGTGAGTTGACAGGCACGAAAATAATTCGTATGGTGTGGCCACACGCATCCCAAAGAGAACGCATTTGATCCAGGACGCCATTACTTCTTCGCAATTCGCAAAGGCCGCGAATGTCTTCTCGGGGCCACCGCGCGAGGATCTCCCGGGGTTGGAGAATTTTGCGCCGATTTCGGATGTCTTGTACCGCGGCGCGCAGCCGTCGCGGGAAGGCTTCGAGCAACTCAAACGCATGGGCGTAAAGACAATTGTCAACCTGCGCGCTTACCGCGGCGACGGCGGTAAACTCAAGGGCCTGGGATTGCGATACGTCCATTTGCGCTGCCGGGCCTGGCTGCCCAGCGGAAAAAAACTCGCGCTGTTTCTGAAACTCGTCCACGACCCGGTAAACCAACCGGTGTTCGTCCATTGCCTCCACGGCTCCGACCGGACCGGCCTCGCGGTCGCCGCGTACCGGATTATGGAACAAGGCTGGCCGCTCGAGCGTGCAATCGAGGAACTGCACACATTCGGTTTTCACCACCGGGTATTTCCACAGATCCTGCGCTTCCTCAAACGCTTCGACGCATCGCAGATAAAAACGCTGATGGACAACCTCGAAATGCCAGCAGTGCTGTGAAACTTGAAACCTGAAACTTGGAACCTGAAACCTATTTTTTCATCCACGCGTCTCGCACTTTTTTCTGCGCTTCAGTCGCATCCGGCTGTTCGGCAAGCGTCGCGTGAAGATTTCCGAACCCGTCGCGCTGCTTTGAAAACTGGAGCTTCATTCCCGCATAGCCGAGAATCGTTTCGTAAGGCGGACGCTCCACGCCGTCGATGTGCTTTTTGAAAAACTCCGCATAGTCGCGCCCGCTGATGTGTTGAATCTCCGCCAGCAAATCGCGTGTGTCGAAGCCCTTGTTCTTTAAGTAAAAATCAGCGTACAGCGCGCGCATCACGTCGTCGAGATCGTGCTGTCCATTCGTGTCGTGAAGAATGGAGAGGTTCAGCAGAACCGCCAGATTTCGCCCCGTCAGATAATACGATAGTTCGAAAGCAATATGGTTGTCGTAACTCAGCCAGGTCGATGCCGACGCCTCCGACGGCGAAACGAATTCGCGCACCGGAGAACTCTCGACTTGCGCGATCGACCCGGCGGCGGCTTCGTAGAATTCAGGTCGCGAACTCAAACCGGCCCGGTACAGCAGCACATTGCCATAGTACGACGTGAAGCCTTCGCTGACCCACAGCAACGGCGTTTCGACTTCGCGCGAATAATCGTACGGCCAAAGCTGCGCGGGCCGGATGCGCTTCACGTTCCAGACGTGAAAATATTCGTGCGCGGCCATCCACTCAATCGGCGACAGCGCCGTAAATTCACCCCGCGCGAAAAAACTCACCTGCGAATTAGCATGTTCCAATCCCCCTGCGGCGCGCGTCTCGGACGGCTTGAAGAAATGGAAGAAAACGTATTTGTCGTAGGGCAGGCCGCCAAACATTTTGCCGGCGGAGCCCACGATCTTCGTCAGGCTGTCGGTGATTTCGGTCGCCTTCGGATCCTGAATCGCGCCTTTCGGCAGCGTCACGTACCAATGCGGTTTGCCGAGCACCTCGAATTTCCGGGCGTCGAATTGGCCCATCAAGACCGGGCCGTCAACAAGTTCATCGTAATTCGCAGCGCTGAAAACCCGCGGATCGTCCGTCTCCTTCAATGCGGAAACGGCCTTCCAGCCGGCCGGAAATTTCAGACGCACAAGACTCGCACAATCTCGATGTCCCTCCGCGAACACGAACAGTTCCGTCCCGGTGAAAAACGCATAATCGGCGTCGATCTTCGCCTGATTCAGCGCCAGCTTCGTGGCGTTGTAATCGAATTCAATCTTGATCGATGCGACACCCTGCGTGTTGACGCGCCACGATTGCTTGTGCGTCCGCTCGTGATTGAGCCGCTTGCCATCGGGTCCACGCACGATCAGACGGCTGATGTTGCGCGCATAATTTTCAATCGTGTACCAGCCCGGCGTCCAGACAGGCAATGAGAATTCAAGACTCTCCTGCCGAATATTCTGAACCTCCGCCACGACGTGAAAGTGAGTGTCGTCGGTGCTCCCGACTTCTACCGAGTAGTCAACGCGAAACGGTTCGTCGGCCGCGCGTGCGTTTAACAGAACCGCGATAGCCAGCAGTGCAATGCGGCACACCGCGGAAAACGCCGAAATTCTACAATCCGATTTCTTCGTCACGTCAACCCCATAACTCTATCTGCGGTAATCCGCGTTCATCTGCGTCCATCCGCGATTAAGTAGACCGCTGATAAACCGGAAAACGTCGATTTATATCCCGAATCGGACAATGTGAAGTTTGCATTCGCGCCTTGATCTTTATTCCATTCACGCCAAACTTGGAATCTCCATCATCCAAAATGAACCGCAGGAGTCAACGTGCTGAACGAAATCAAATTGCTGAGACAGGCGTCGATCTTCAGCGACATGGACGACACCGAACTGGCGGCCATGCGCGGCGTCATGGACGAACATACCTTTGTTCCCGGCCAGAATATCATTCGGGAAGGCGAAGAGGGAAAGTTCGTCTACGTGATTGTCGCGGGCAGCGCCGACATTTTCATCGCCGATGCCTCCGGCCAGGAACTGTTTCTTGAGAAAATCGGGCCGGGCGGTTTGTTCGGCGAGATGTCCATGCTCTCCGGCAAACCGCGCATGGTTGGCGTGCGCGCCATAGACCAGGTCCGCACGCTTGCACTCGACCGCAACGAATTTCACGATGTCCTGATGAAACACCCGCACGCCGCAATCGACGTGCTCACCGTCGTCAGCCGCCGCCTGTACACCACCGATCAACTGCTGCGAAAAAGCGTCAGCCGAAACCTCAACGAGCTGATCGAAGAGAAGCAGACGGTCGGCCAAGTAATCGCCGACACATTTGCGATGGTGATGGGAAGCTGGACGTTCATCATCGTTCAGTCAATCCTCCTGCTCATCTGGGTGGTCTACAATTCCGTCGCCCCGGAAAAATATCGCTTCGACACCTATCCCTTCATTTTCCTGAATCTCGCGCTCTCGTTCCAAGCCGCGTACGCCGCACCGATCATCATGATGAGCCAGAATCGCCAGTCGGACAAAGACCGCCTCAGCGCCGAAATCGACCACCAGGTCAACTGCAAAGCCGAAGTCAAAACCGGCCTGATCATGAGCCGCCTGAACGACCTCGAACGCAGCATGCACTTCCTGCATCATGAACTGTTGACGCACATGACGACGCACAATTCGAATGGCGCGAGTAAGTAGTTAATTCCGTTACAAAAAATGCACATCGCGCTATGACCAAGCTATGAATCTAACTTTCGTCGGGCCACGGAGTGGCTAAACTCTATTATTAACTATTACTGTAGCACGCTTTGTGATTTTAAAACAATCCATACAAACTACTCTCTAAACTGTTACATTAATTGCACCTCGTGCCTACATCACTGACAGTTGGCCGTCAGCTATTTCAAAGTTTTTAAACAGGACAGGGTTTCTTAAACAGCGCAACCAGCAAAAGCCCAATTACCCCAGCTCCCAGACCAATCGCAGTCGAGCAGATGTAGTAAAGATTCCGATCAGACGAACTGCGGAACAAATAGCCCGACTTCGTCAAGCAGATTCCGACCTGTGCTCGGCATAGGATATAGCTGGTCAGCCACACTGGTGACGGCTTCCAATTCCACTGGCGCGTCCGATTCTCCATCCAATTTTCCGTGTAACCCACTTCAATACCACCCGGCAGGAATGGGTTTGAATTCATCCATGCACCAACAACCCCGTAGATGCACCCTCCGACGAGCAAAATTGCCATCCATTTGAACCGAGACATGCGAGGCGTCATTTGCCACCTTTGTTCAGGAGTTCGACAAAAACTGACCTTCCCCACGTTTAGCGGACGCGGCCCTTTTGACTCAGTTGGCTGCTGCCTCGAACGATTCGGGGCTGACGTAGCCTAACGAGCTGTGCCGCCTTTTCCGGTTGTAGAACACTTCGATGTACTCGAAGATCGACTG
>JBBRQD010000028.1:0-56348 GCA_038227045.1 Planctomycetota bacterium | reverse complement strand
TTATCGCGCCGCGCCGGGCAAGTTGAACGAGGCGGTCGAGCAAAGGCGTATTGGGAAGATACGCCGTGCGAGACCAACGAAGTTCAACGCCGCCCGCCGCAAGCGAGAATGATGCTTTAGAAATGCGCGGGTCAATAAGCAAATCGCGGTTCGCATTTAAATCGTCCGATCCACGGCACGGAGCAGGGTACTGCTCCGTGGCACCCGCCAAAATTAGAGTGGCCAGTCACCATTTAGTCCGCGGCTCATACACCATTGTTGAATCAGGCTTTTCGATTGCCTTTGCTCAGCAGTGCAATACGATTATTTGCATTGAGCGTGATGAATGCGCCACGACGGAATTAAACACCATGCCCACATTGACGAAAAAAACCAGCCCTTTACGCCTTAAGCATCCGGCACCTCCGGCTAAAAGGGCGGACGATGAACCGCGCGTGCGCTTAAACACGAGCGCGGAAGTGCGCGCCTATCTTGCCGAGCATTTGACGCCGGTTCGTTTTGGTCCGAAGGGCCAGCCGATCTATGCTCAGAAAGACATTGAGAAGCTAAATGTCATTATCCGTCCCGGCGTTTAGATGATAGCGGCCGGCCAGATTTATTTCCTTCGCAAGGTCGTCGTTGTGGGTGAAGCGAGCTATGCCCGCCCTTGCCTTGTGCTGCGGGCGTCCGATCTTGACGCGACGATTTGTTATTTTTCCACCAAAATGCAATACCGTGAACCGGGCGAAGTGGAGATTTTTTCCACCGATCCGGATTTCAAAGCGTCGGGACTGCGCGATTCATCGTTTATTATCGACGAGTTAACGCCCGACGTTGAACTTGAGATGTTCAAGGGTGCGAAACTATTGGGATGCACCACTGGCGAATTCAAAAAGCGCGTCGAAAAGTGGTACGGCATGTCATTGAAATAGAACGCAAGTGAACAAGTTCGAGTTGCGGCCTCAGTAACCAAGCCAAATTTTCCGAAGATCAATTAGGTGGGTGCCAAGGAGCAGTACTCTGCTCCTTGCCGATGAGCGTTGAAATTAAGCAAATCGCGGTTCGCATTTAAATCGTCCGATCCACGGCACGGAGCAGGGTACTGCTCCGTGGCACCCGCTCGCGGCCACCCGTCGATGATCGGTAATCGACAGGCTGTTTGAAGCGCAAGGGAAGGGGATGAGGGCAGTTGAGTTGAGAGAGTAGTTGTTCGCACACTGTCTTCATCGGCTTCAATGGAAAAAAGAAAAAGAGAAAAGGGTCAGGGAGCCCTTGACGACACACCGACGACAACCAACCGAAAACCGTAAGACGTACCCCGATGAGTGGGGTCGTAGAAGAGACGATGCGCGGAACGGCAAAGGGCTGGAAGGTTGCTCCAGCTACCGCCGCGCAATACGCGGTCCTTGCCGGCGACTGGCCCTCCCTGCGGATCGGCAAGCGGCGAGTCCTTGTAATAATCCTTCTGCGCCCTGTCCTCGCAGCACTGCCAAACATTCCCGTGCATGTCGTAGAGCCCCCACGCATTGGGTGCTTTCTGTCCGACCGGATGAGTCGCCCGGCCTGAATTGCCATCGAACCAGCCCGCCTTGTCCAACTCCTGCTCATCTTGTCCGGCGTAGTACCGAGTGGTCGTCGTCGCACGGCAAGCGTATTCCCACTCCGCTTCGCTCGGTAGCCGCACCGTTTTTCCGGTAGACTTTGCTGCCCATGAAACGAACGCCTGCGCATCGTTCCATGAAACCAGGCACACCGGATGGTTGTCCTCTTGCGGAAAGTTGGGCATCTTCCAATTGACGCCGGGCAGTTCCTTCCATCCGTGATTCCATCCCCAGCCTTTGTTGCCCCCTTTCTCCGCTTCCGTCTTATATTTTGTCGCATCAACAAACGCTCGGAACTGCGCCATGGTCACCTCGTACTTCCCCATGTAGAACGGCTTGGTGATGGCGACCTCGTGCTGTGAACTTTCCTTGTCCGCTTCCCTCCCCGGCTCATTTTCGGGGCTGCCCATTGTAAATTTTCCCGCAGGGATCAAAACCAAATCCATTTTAATTCCGCCGCCAAGATCGAGAGTTATTTCCTTTTCCGCACCCACTTTTCCCACTTGGGATTTGCGCGCAATAACGTGGGAATTGGCAACCTGTGCCACCGCCGTGTTGGTACTCGCCTGTGGCAACGTTTTGATCCGCGTCTCGACTTTCAATTTCAACAACCCAGACAAACCAGGCAGCGCTGACGCAAACCAGAACGCCGCGCGGTCCTGTATCCTGCATTTTAGATAGGCGGACGTTTCTTTCTCCGCCCGATCGAACCAGCCGTCCCCCAATTGTACTTGGCCGGTGGCCTCTTTCGGCGGGGCCAATTCGCGAGTGGCAAGACCGCTCAACACGGCGTCTTTGCCTTTTGCCAGCATCGGCATGCTCTTTTCCAAATCGCCGAGCAGCAACGCGAATTTCCCGGCGATGAGATTGGCGTCTGGATCGTCGGGCTTGGTCGCCAACGCTTTTTTGCGCGGCGAGGGCGGTGACACTCTCGCGCCTGATGGCCTGCACGCGCGGAATCTCCTCCTTTAAGCGGGTCTTTAGCGCGGCGTCTTTGATCAGGGGCAGCAAGTCTTCGACGCGCGCATGGAAGCGCACGGCATTCTCGTAATCCCCGGCGGCAAATGCATTGTCTGCTTCAAGTGAAAAAAGGGCGGCCAGCGCGCTCGCGGGTTCTGCCGTTTTCGCCAATGGTTCGAGTTTTCGAAGATCAATCATAGCGGCGGCGCGATCGATTTTAAACGAATTGAGCAATCGATTGTGCGCCTCCGTCGCGCGCGTTGATTCGCCGATCGTAACGGCGATATCGCGGGCCTCGTGAAGGAGCACATATTCAGACGCCGCGTCGTTTTTGTTCTCATCGGCTTGCTTGAGGAGTTTGGCGATCAGTACGAACCGGCCTGGAACATCTGTCTTCGCGTAGTCGGCCTTTAAGATATCCTTGATGTAGTTCTCGGACATCTTCAGATCGTCGGGCAATGGAACGGGACGCTTGGCAACGTCGTTCACTACGGTTTCGGTGGACCGTGACGGGGTCGGCTGCGCGACCGTTTTCACGGTGCTGTTCTTGTCGGACAGTTGCTCTTTCAAGCTGCGTTCTTGAGCCGCAAAACTGGCGTCGGAACCTTTGAACCGATCCGCCACCTCGAAGAAACGAATCGCAATCAGCAGATGTTCGTCGGGGTTTTTCTTGGCGAATTGGTCGGCGCGGTCGAACCATTTCTGCGCATCGTCGGCTTTCGGCGCGGCTTTCTCCACGGCGGCGAGTTTGCTGGCGACGGCGTCTTCGCCGCCTTTGGTGAATTGCTCGATGTCGGCCAGCGTCATCTTCTTCTTGCACCAGTACAGAAACGAATTCATCTCGACGTTTTTCTCTTCGTTGCCGGCATCGCCATACAACGCGGCGGCTTTAACAAAGAATCGCGCAGCCTCGACAATCGCGCGCGGATTGGTCTGCGAATCTTTCAACGCGGCAATGCCTTTTTCGCGGACTTCATCCGCGTCTTCGGCGTGCAAAGTGAAGTGCGCGATGAGCACGACGAGAGTCAGGAGGGTGACGTAACGCATAGGCGCAATTCCAAGAATATGAGGACTCGGGCAGACACAAATATTGCGGCGTGTAGAATATCTTAAGGGCGTGTTACTGGCAATAGAAATCGCGTCGGTAAGAATTGAACGGCACTGGCACGAAGAACACAAAGAACACGAAGAAACACAAAGAATGCAATTTGGCTCAAATTGACCTCAATCCAAACCCAAAAAATATCCGCGTTTATCCGCGAAGATCAGCGTTATCCGCGGTTAAAGACTCTTCGCCGTTCACTCCCCATCAGCGGTCTTGCGGCAAGCCTCGGCAACCGCGTCGAGGTCGCTGAGGAACTGCTCGCGGCGTTCTTCGGGGATGGCGATCAGGACTTCCGTTTGGAGTGTCAGCGCGATCGCGCGCAATTTTTTGAAGACCGTTTTGCCCTTCGCGGCAGCGGTGACAAGATGGGCGCGTTTGTCTTTTGCGTCAGCCCGGCGCTCAATGAGCCCCTGTTCCTCCATGCGCGAAAGCAGCGCGGCCATGGTGTTCGGATCGGAGCTCATCAGTTCGCAAAGATCGCGCTGCGAGAAGCCGTCGGCGGAGCCTTCGCGCAGCAGGCGCAGGATGGTGAACTGGTCGGGCGTCGCGGCGTGCTGCTTGATGCGGCGGCGGAACGCCTGATTGAGTCCGTACCAGGCCTTGCGCAACAAAGGCGGCAGCCTGCGGCGGTCGGGAGCGTCGAGCGGAGTCGGCGGTTTGGACATGGTGGCGAATTATACGTGTTCGGCGGCGATTGCGATTTGCAAATTTAGATTCTTTGCAAAAATTCAATGCCATTCGCCGCGCGGGCGGTGTAGAAAGTGTGTTGCAAAAAGTACGTACACGTATTATTAAGTTCGAACGCGATTCTTGCGCCGTCCTCATTTCGAATAGGAGTTTAGCGCCGATGTGGAAGAAGATTTGTACAGTTCTGTCCGTGGCTGTCGTTGTGGCGGCTGCCGGCAATGCGGGTGAGAATGCGGTCAGCGGCTGGCTGAACTGGCGCGGGCCGCATCAGAACGGCACCAGCGACGAAACGAATCTGCCAGACACGTGGGCCGTGGGCGGCGAAAACAATCTTTGGACCCGCGACATTCCCGGGCAGTCCGCGCCCGTCATCGCCAACGGCAAGCTCTATGTCATGGGCATGAAAGGCGACAACGACGCCAATATGCAGGAAGGTCTTTTCTGCCTCGACGCCGCCACAGGCGCGACGCTCTGGGATCGCTGCTACAACGATTTTGTCAGCGACACGATTTATCTGCGTTACGCCAGTTCCGCGCCGGTCGTCGATCCGGAGACCGGGCACATTTATACGCTCGGCTCGCAGGGCTTCATGTCCAATTACGATCCCGACGGCAAACTGCTCTGGCAGCACAGCATGATGGACGAACTCGGCTTCATGACCTTTCCCAACGGCCGCACGGGCCGGCCCGTCATCGAAGGGCCGTTGGTGATTGTCAGTTGCACGACCGCCAATTGGGGCGCGAACGGCCCCGCCGCGAATCGCTTTTATGCGTTCGATAAAAAGACCGGCGACCTGGTCTGGGCCTCAAACACGGAGTCTCGCCCCAAGGAAAATTCGCTGAGCACCCCGATCATCGAATGGGTCGGCAACAAGCGCATGATGTACGTCTGCGGCGGCGACGGCAATCTCTACGGCATCAACTCGCACACCGGCGAAACGCTCTGGATTTATCCGATGTGCAAGAGCGGGATGACCTCAACGGTCGTCACTTATAAGGGGATGATCATCGCGGTTCATGGCCGCGAGAACCTCGACGTCTCCGGCATCGGACGCATGGTCTGCCTGAAAGTTCCCGAAGATACCGGACCCGTTGATGGCAAGCCGAAGGTGCTCGACAAGTCGGTCGAAGTGTGGCGCTGCGAAATCAGCGGTTTCGGTTCCTCGCCGATTCTCGTCGGCGAGAAGATTTATTTCACCGACGACCCGGCGCGCTTGTGCTGCATCGACGTCAACAGCGGCAAACTGCTCTGGCGCAAGCCGCTGAGCGTCGAAGTCGTTTTTTCATCGATTGCGTACGCGGATGGAAAGCTGTTCGTGCCGGTGCTCGACGGAAATTTCTTTATTATCAAGCCGGGCGATACTGAAGAATCGACGAAGATTCTGAGCAAAGTGAAACTCGACGCGAAATGCTGTGGTGCCCCCGCGATCTGCGACGGACGCGTGTACATTCAGTCCGGTTTGCAAATGGACGGCAAGCTCTATTGCATCGGCAAAAAGGATGCGGCTCAAAAAGCGCCCGCGTGGCCCGCCGCCGAAAAACGCGCGCCCGGCCCGCTCGCAAAATACATCGGCGTTCCGGCGGACATTCTGGTTCACCCGGGGCAGAGCCTTCCGCTGCGGTTGCTCGGCGTGGACAAGGACGGCCTGTTCCTGCCCGAAAATCCCGACGACGCAAAGAATGCAAAATGGGCGCGCTTTATTCCACCCACCGCGAAAGTGAAGTCCGAAGTCAACGGCAATGTGGTGGACGGCGTCTTCAAAGCCGAAGACAAACTCGCGCCTTCAGCCGGCGCGTTGAAGGCGGAACTCAACGGTGTCATCGGCCTGACGCGCGGGCGCATCCTGCCGAGTCTGCCGATCCACGTCAAATTCGACGCCGCCGTGCTGAATCCGCTCGAAACAGATCCGAACGTGAAATTTGCGTATCCACCGCTGCCCTGGATCGGCGCGCGTTTCCGCTGGGAAATTCGCGAGAAGGATGGCATCAAATGTATGTACAAAACCATCGATAACAAATTATTCCAGCGCGCCATGACGTTCATCGGCACATCCGAGATGAGCGATTACACCGTTCAGGCCGACGTGTGCAGTGCCGGTGAAAAGAAGAAATTCATCGTCAAGATGTCCGAAGTCGGCGTGGTCTGCCAGCGCTACATTGTCATTCTCAAGGGTGGCAGCCAGGAGCTCGAAATCAATTCTAATTTCGAGCGCATTCGCGTGGCCGTCCCGTTTTCGTGGAAGCCCGATGTGTGGTACACAATCAAGGCGCGCGTGGACATCGACGCCGCCACCGGAGCCGGAATGATCCGCGGCAAGGCGTGGGCGAAGGGCGAACCGGAGCCGGAAAAATGGACCATCGAAGCGCCGCACAAAACCGCGCACAAAAACGGCTCGCCGGGCGTGTTCGCATTCGTGCCGCAGGAAGTGCCCGTGTATGTTGACAACATTCAGGTGACGCCGAACAAATAAATGTTGTGGTGCGGCCTTTCCGCCTGCACCACAGGATGGCACTTTTAAATTGGTTCTGAAATTAATTTACGACGCCAAAGGAGTCTTGAAATGACATTGAAACGCTTGCCGATCTGCGCGCTCATCGCCGCGCTGTCCGTGATGCTGGGAATGACCGCGCGCGGGGGCGATTGGCCCCAATGGGGCGGATCGATTTACCGCAACATGATCTCCGATGCCAAGGATCTGCCGGAATCGTGGGATCCGGGTCCGAAGAACAAAGAGACTGAAGAATACGAAACCGCGAAAGCGAAGAATCTGAAATGGATTGCCAAGATCGGTTCGCAGACATACGGAAATCCGACTGTCTCCGGAGGCAAGATTTTCATCGGCACCAACAACACCTCGCCGCGCAACGACAAGGTCAAGGACGATGCGGGCGTATTGATGTGCCTCAACGAAGAGGACGGCAAGTTCCTCTGGCAACTCACCACCCCGAAGTTGAAGTCGGGAAAAGTCAACGATTGGGAACTGTTGGGCATCTGTTCGTCGCCGACCGTCGATGGCGACCGCGTGTATGTCGTCACAAACCGCTGCGAATTGCTGTGCCTGAGCACCGACGGCCTTGCCAAGGGCAATCGCGGGCCGTTCAAAAATGAAGGCCAGTACGTCCACGATCCCGACGTGCTGAAGGGCAAGAAGCCCGACGAATTTTCAAAAATTCCGGACGACCCGAAAGGCGCCGACATTATCTGGCGCCTCGACATGATCGACGAACTCGGCGTCTTTCCGCACAACGCCAGCAATTGTTCCGTGCTGATCGACGGCGACAAAGTCTTCTGCTGCACATCGAACGGCGTCGACTGGGGCCACGACAATGTCCCCGCGCCGGAAGCGCCCAGCTTCATTTGCGCGAACAAGATGACGGGCGAAGTGCTCTGGATCGACGACATCGGAATGGGCAAAGCCAAGCGCGCCGACTGTGGTTTGAACCGCGCGATCTTCCACGGTCAGTGGACCTCCCCGTCGCTGGGTGTGGTCAACGGCAAGAAGCAGATTTATTTCGGCGGCGGCGACGGATTCTGCTACGCGCTCGATCCCGAGACTGGCAAAACGATTTGGAAAGCGGACTGCGTTTTGCCGATGCAGAAAAAGAATGCGAAAGGATTCATTCTCTACCCGGACTATAAGGGGCCAAGCGAGATCAACGCGACGCCGGTGCTGTATAAAAATCGCGTCTACGTGGCCAATGGTCAGGATCCCGATCACGGCGAAGGCGTCGGCGTGCTGACGTGTCTCGACGCAACCAAGACCGGCGATATTACGGACTCCGGAAAAGTCTGGGTCTACGACAAGATCAGCCGCAGCATTTCGACGTGTTCGATTGTCAACGACCTGCTGTTCATCTCCGATTTCTCGGGCAATGTTCACTGCCTCGATCCCGAGACGGGCAAACCGTATTGGGTGTACGAAAGCGGTTCGCACATCTGGGGCTCGACACTCGTCGCCGATGGCAAAGTGTTTTTGGGAAACGAAGACGGCGATTCGATCGTTCTGGCGGCGGATAAGGTCAAGAAGGAAGTCAGCAAGGTCAGCGTTGGCCAGGCCATTTACGGAACGCCGATCGTGGCCAACAGTGTCATGTACATCGCCACGCAGTCGCATCTGTTCGCAATCAAGAAGAAGTAATCGTAGCGGGACCGTCCCGGTCCCGATTGTTTTGAATTCAGAGTTTTACGGGACCAGAGCGGTCCCGCCACATTCGAGATCAAATCGCATGAAAACCGCCGGACTCGTTCTTTTCGCGCTGATCGTCTACGCGCTGCATCAGGATTTTTGGTACTTCGACAAGCTGAATGTCCACGGCTTTCTTCCCGTCGGATTGTGGTATCAAGCGATCTTCGCCTGTTTGTGCGCATTCACGATGTGGGTGTTCGGAAAATTCGCGTGGCCGGAACATCTCGAACACGTTGAAGCGGAAGTGCTCAAGAAACCGGACAGCGGGGAGGGGCACTAAATGATTCCGTTGATCGTCATCGCCATTTATCTTTCCATCGTTGTCTACATTAGCATTTTCGCATTCAGGCAAGGCAAGTCGACGGGCGAAGATTTTTTTCTCGCCAGCCGCACTATTGGTTCGCTGGTATTTTTTCTCTCGCTCTTCGCCACCAACATGACGGCGTTCGCGATCTTGGGCAGTTCGGGTCTGGCGTATCAGCAAGGCATCGGCGTCTTTGGCTTGATGGCGACATCGTCCGGATTCGTGATTCCCATGTCGCTGTTTTTCATCGGGACGCGATTGTGGGCGCTGGGCAAAAAGCACGGGCACATGACACAGGTTCAATATTTTCGCGACCGCTGGGAATGCGGAAGTATCGGAACCGTGATCTTCGCGCTCAGCGTGGCGATGCTTGTGCCGTATATGATCATCAGCATCATCGGTGGCGGGCGCGTGCTGCACGACATCAGTCATTACAAACAGATGGTCGATGGAGTCGAACAGACGTTCTACTACGTCGAATATTGGCAGGGCTGTATGATCGTCGCGGTGACCGTGACGGTAATCGTGTTCTTCGGCGGAATGCGCGGGACGGTGTGGGTCAATATCTTCCAGACGATCCTCTTTCTACTGTTTGGATTCGTGGCAGTCTACGCGATCAGCCGCGAAGTCGATTTCGGCGCAATCGTCGCGAAACTCGGTGAAGACAAAACGAAATCCTATCTGGTCACGCGCTCGCGAATCGATCCGTGGTTTTTCTGGAGCTACACGCTGGTGCCATTGTCATCGATCATGTTTCCGCACATGTCGATCATGTGTCTTTCGGCGCGCAAAGTGTCCGCGTTCAAACGCACGGTCGTGGTCTACCCGATTGCGATCATGCTGATTTGGCTGCCATGCGTCTTTCTCGGCGTGATTGGGGCCAGCGTGATTCCCGGATTGAAAGCCGGCGAAACCGACGGCATCCTCTTATTGATGCTGGCAAAGTACGCGCATCCGATCCTCGCGGGAATTCTCGGCGCGGGTATTATCTCCGCCGTGATGGGTTCGGACTGCCATCAAGTGCTGGCGATCAGCACAATGTTTACGAAGGACATTTTTTCATATTACGGCGGCGACAAAAAATACGGCGAAAAGGGCGTGGTCTGGTTTGGCCGCGCGTTCATTTTGCTCATCACGGTCGTGGCGTATTTCATTGCGCTCTATACCAGTCAGAATATCTTCGAACTCGCGGTGCGCTTCGCATTCTCGGGCTTCGCCGCGATGGCGCCGGTCATGCTCGCCGCTCTCTTTTGGAAACGCAGCACGAAATACGGTGCGCTGGCATCGACGCTGGTGGTCGGCGGTTTGCTGGTGTTTTTCTATATTTTGTCGAACAAATTTGTGCCGAGCAAGGATCCGAAGGTCGTGCTTCTGCCAATCTGGGATTTCGCGATTGGTGGAAAGTACATGCTGTCGTGGGCCAAGAACGGCGACATTCGTTTCTTCAACATGCACACGGTCGTCCCAATGGTCTTCGGCTCGGCCATCGCGATGGTGCTCGTTTCGCTGGTGACACCGCCGCCGAGCAGTGCGACCATTGAAAAATACTTTCCTCCGAAGTCGGAGATTTAAACTGCGTTCGTTTTGAAAACAGGAGTTCAATCGGATCATGAGCGACATCAAACAAACCGCCGCGGCGGCTCTGGAAAAACTCAACGCGCACCTGCGCGAGACGATCAAGTGGCATTTCTCGCCCGAAACAGGCTCCCCCTTCTGGCTGGATTGGGCGAAGAAGGCGGGCTGGAATCCCATCGATAAAATTCGCTCGATCGACGACATGACGCTCTTCCCGCATTTCGAAGACGACTGGCTGCGCGACGAGCCCAACGAGCGCTGGGTGCCGAACGCGTACAAGGATCGTCCGTTTCACATCTTCGAAACCGGCGGCACGACCGGCATGCCAAAGCAGCGCGTCAGTTGGGACGATCACAAGATCGATTACTCCGAATTCTCGACCACGCTCGACGACGCGTCTTTCCCGAAAGGCTCGAAGTGGCTGATGCTCGGCCCGACCGGTCCGCGCCGTTTGCGTCTGGCAATCGAACATCTGGCGAACGTGCGCGGCGGTTCCTGCTATCACGTGGACCTCGATCCGCGCTACTTCACCAAATTGCTGAGCCAGAAAAAGTTCGACGAAGCAAAGGAATATAAGAATCACATTGTCGATCAGGCGGTGATGATTCTAAAAAATCGCAAGGGCATTCACTGCCTCTTCACCACGCCGAAGCTGCTCGAAGCGCTCGGCGAAAAGATCAACGTCATCGAGGCCGGCATCAAAGGCGTCTTCTGCGGAGGGACGTCGATGACCGCGCAGATGGTGCGGTTCCTCACCGAAGAAGTGCTCGAAAATAAGGGCGCGTTTGTGCCGACCTACGGCAACACATTAATGGGTTTGGCGTGCAGCCGCCCGTTGAAGCCCGAAGACAACTGGAGCGTCACGTATTATGCGCCGCAGCCCCGCGCGGTGCTGCGCGTCGTCGATCCGAAAGAAACGGGAACGACGGTCGAATACGGCGCGTGGGGCCGCGTGGAACTCACGACGCTGACGAAAGAAATTTTCATCCCGCGGTTCTTGGAGCGCGACGAAGTCATTCGTCGCGTGCCATGCGATCTTTATCCATGGGACGGCGTTGGGGAAGTGCGGCCGTTTGGAATGCTGGAGAAGAAGGTTGTCGAGGGAGTGTACTAACGGCATATTTGGCATTTTTGATTTGTCATTTCGCATTTGTTATTTTTAAAGGCGAGCGCTTCTGATGGATGAAAATGGTCAGAAAAATACGGTGGCTCAAGCGAAGGCAGATCAACTTGAAGAACGACTAATTGAGTTTGCGGTTCGCATCATCAAATTATCCGTTCGGTTGCCGAATTCGCCGACCGGCAAACATCTGGCTGGACAAATAATGAGGTCAGGGACATCGCCGGCTCCGAATTATGGTGAAGCAAGAGGAGCCGAAAGCTACGTCGACTTTATTCACAAATTGGGAGTTGTGCTAAAGGAACTTAACGAAACTTCGATTTGGTTGCGCATGATTTATAAGAGTGGTTTGTTGAAGCCGGAATTGATGGGTGACATCATCCAAGAAAACACTGAGTTGTGCAAAATCTTTACATCTTCAACAACAACGGCAAAGGAAAAACTGAAGAATAAGTGCCGACAGGTCAGATCTCGATCTTCGAAACGCGTGTAATGGCCAAGAATTGACAAATAACAAATGACAAATGCCAAATGACAAATGGCTGTTTATCGCAAAGGTTGAACCCATGCACATTCCCGTTCTACGTCTCGGCAAGCCCTATACGTCGCTCGACAAAATCGAAGTCCTCGCGCACGCCACCGGCGAAAAGCTGATTGAGGTCAGCCAGGTCAACGCCGGGATCATTCGCCGCGATCTGCCGAAGTACGCAGCCTCTCGCGACGCGCTGAGCAAGTTCACGGTCGAAGAATTGCTCGCGATTTCGAAAAAAGCCGGCGCACTGTTTATGGAAGCGCCGCTGCCGCTCGGCGATGGCGCGGTTCAGTCGTCCGACGATTACGTCAAATATTTGAGCGCCAGCAGCGGGCTGCCGCACAACATGGTCCGGCGCAACATGGCCAAGGTTCACCATCTCTTTGTCGAAATGCGCACGATCCTCAATGGCCTGACGCGCAACATGGATCTGCGCGTCTTCGATTCCGGCCGAGCCTACGACGGCCCGGCCCTGAGTTTTTATCCGACGACGGACGCGCTGGGCGTGGTGCTGCCGAGCAATTCGCCGGGCGTCAATTCGCTCTGGATGCCCAGCATTGCACTGAAAATTCCGGTCGTTATGAAACCGGGGCGCGAAGAACCGTGGACGCCATTCCGCATCATTCAAGCGTTCATCGCCGCGGGCATTCCGGCTGAAGCCTTTGGATTTTATCCGACCGATCACGAAGGCGCGGCCGAGATTGTCAATTCGTGCGGGCGTGCGCTCCTATTCGGCGACGAAAATACGACAGCGCGCTGGGCGGGAAATCCGAGCGTGCAGATTCATGGGCCGGGGCGCAGCAAGATTCTGATCGGCGACGACTGCATCGAAAATTGGCGCGAGTACATCGGCATCATGGCGGATTCGATCGGCCAGAACGGCGGGCGGAGCTGCGTGAATGCGTCCGCGGTTGTTGTGCCGAAGTACGCAAAAGAAATTGCCGAAGAACTCGGCAAACGGCTCGCGCCCATTGCTGCCTCAGCGCCGGACGATCCCAACGCGGCGCTCTCTGCGTTCGCGAATGTCAAAATGGCGGACTGGATTGACACCACCATTAATGACGGGCTCGCTACTCCGGGCGGCGAGGACGTGACGATGCGCCTGCGCGGCGGCACGGCGCGCAAACAGATTTTGAATGGCGGGACATATCTCCGCCCGACGCTGATTCACTGCGAGAATTTCGATCATCCGCTGGCGAACCGCGAGTTCTTGTTTCCTTATGCAAGCGTCGTGGAAATGTCGCAGGCGGAGATGCTTCCGCGCATCGGCCACTCGCTGGTCGTCACCGCGATCACCAAGGACGAGGCGTTCATTGAAAAACTGCTGGCGACACCGCTGATCGACCGGCTCAACGTCGGCCCGGTGTCAACGATGCAGGTCGCCTGGGACCAGCCGCACGAGGGCAATCTGTTTGAATGCTTGTACAAGCGCCGCGCGATTGTGTACGCGGAAAAGCCGGCTCAGAAAAGCTCAGTTGGAATCGTGATGCAAAGCGACACCGCGAAAACAGCCGCGGTGGTCGAAGATTTCAATTTTCATTCGCGCACGCGGCTGGTGTTCGGCGGGAACTCAATTGGCTCGCTCGGAAAGTTCGCCAGGGAATACGGTGCAACGACCGTGCTGCTGGTGACGGACGCCGGAGTGGTTGCGGCGGGACATGCGGCACGCGCTGAAGCGGTCATGAAAAAGGAAGGGTTGACGGTTCACATTTACGATCGCGCCAAGATCAATCCGACGACGCGCGAGGTGAACGATTGCGTCGAATTTGCGCGCGATCTGGATATCGATTTCATCGTGGGACTCGGCGGCGGGAGCAGCATGGACACCGCCAAGGGCGCGAATTTCATCCTGACCAACGGCGGAAAGATGGCCGACTATTGGGGCATCAATAAAGCCACAAAGCCGATGCTGCCGATGATCGCCATTCCGACGACTGCCGGGACCGGGAGCGAGTCGCAATGTTACGCGCTGGTTGCCGACGAAAATACGCATCAGAAAATGGCTTGCGGTGACGACAAGGCGTATCCCGTCGTCGCGCTGCTCGATCCCGTTTTAAATTCGACCTGCCCGCGCATGGTCACCGCGAACACGGGCATCGACGCGATTTCGCACGCGATAGAGTCGTATGTGTGCACGGCGCGGACACCGGTCTCGCAGCTCTTTTCGCGCGAGGCGTGGAAACTGGCGAACGGCGCATACGAAACCGTACTGCGCGAACCATCGAATCTCGAAGCGCGCGGGCAGATGCTTCTGGCAAGCGCGTATGCGGGAATGGCGATTGCGCAATCGATGCTCGGCGCGGTGCATTCGGCGGCCAATCCCCTGACCGCGCATTTTAAAGTGCTTCACGGTCGTGCCGTTGGAATCATGTTACCGCACGTCATTGCGTTCAACGGAAAAAACGAACAGGCCGCGGCGCTCTATGGAGAACTCGCACACGTAAAGAACATGCCGAAAGCCGCGACGCCGGTGGGCTCGCTGGTGGCGCGCATCAACGCGCTGTTGAACGCTGGCGAAATTCCCACGAGCCTCGAAGCGTGCGGCGTATCGCGCGACGCGATTGGAATGATGAGCGACGAAGCCGCGCATCAATGGACGGCAAAGTTCAATCCGCAACCGGTGACGGCGGAGGATTTCAAAGTATTGTACGAAGCGGCGTTTCTCCCCCGCAGCGCTATTCCCGGTGGATGTTAGAGGAGTGGCGTATGAACAGTAAAAGCAGACAAGAAGACAAGGAGACAAAGAGAGACAGAGCCGTTACTCCCTGTCTCCTTGTCTCCTTGTCTCACTGTCTGCTGTTAATCGCCTTCTCAGCGCGCGCCGCGGATCAAAACTGGGCCGTCTTTCATGGCAATGCGGCGCTGACCGGCTATTGCGACGCCGATCTTCCAGACAAGCCTGAAGTTCTCTGGACCTTCAAGACTGAAACCAAAATACCCATCAAAGCGTCGCCCATCATCGCGGACGGCCGCGTGTTTGTCGGTTCGTTCGATAATTTTCTTTACGCGTTGAATTTCGCCGACGGCAAAGTGGCATGGAAAGCCGAAACCGGCGGCTCGATTGAAGGCACGCCGTGCTACGCAGACGGCATGGTCTTCGTCGGCTCGCACGATTCGAACCTGTACGCGTTCGATGCCAAAAGCGGAAAGCAATTGTGGATGGTTAAGACGGGCGATGCGATCAAGGGCGGTCCAAATTTTGTAAATGGAAAAGTGATCGCCGGTTCCTACGACAACAAGTTGTATTGCGTAGACGCAAAAACCGGAAAAGAAGAATGGTCGTTTCAAACTACGAACTTCATCAATGGCACACCCGCCATTGCCGACGGAAAGACGGCCTTCGGCGGGTGCGATGGGTTGCTCCATATCGTCAATCTGGCCGACGGCAAGGAACTTAAAAGCGTCGAAGCCGGCGCGTACATCGCGGCGAGCGCCGCGATCGACGGGGGAATCGCGTATGTCGGTCATCATGAAAACGAATTTCTCGCAGCCGATTTGAGCAAGGGCGAAGTGTTGTGGCGCTTCAAGAGTCCGAAGGAGCAGCCGTTCATGTCTTCGGCGGCGGTAACGAAGGAGTTCGTGCTGGTGGGATGTGACGACAAGTTACTGCATTGTTTGAAGCGCTCCGATGGCACCGAAGTGTGGAATTTCAGCGCGAAGGGCAAGGTCGAATCCTCGCCGGTCGTCGCCAAAGATCGCGTGCTGGTTGGCGACGACAAGGGCCGCGTTTACATGCTGGCGCTGAAGGACGCATCGATTCTGTGGGAATATGAAATCGGCGCGGCGGTTGACACGTCCGCAGCGATATCGAATAATGTGTTTATCTTCGGAGCGAACGACGGGTCGGTGACGGCGTTCGGGAAGAAAAAATGAGGTATCGAAAATGACAGCAACACTCGAAACTCCACCCATCCATCCCGACGACGAAGCCACACACGCCGGCAACTATTTCGTTTCAAATTATCCTCCGTTTTCCGTCTGGAAATCGGAGCGAGTCAACGAGGCGTTCGAGGCTCTTGAACGCAAGCCCGCGCCCGGCACCGCCCTTGGCATTTACGTGCATATTCCGTTTTGCCGAAAGCGCTGCCACTTCTGCTATTTCCGCGTTTATACCGATAAAGATTCCACGCAGATCAAAGCTTACATAGAGGCCGTGGCGACTGAACACGACGTGTACGCCGCCAAACATTTTATCGATGGACGCAAACCCAAGTTCATTTATTTCGGCGGCGGCACACCGTCGTATCTTTCGTCCGACCAGTTGCATTGGCTGGTCGAGCGCATGAAAGCGACGCTGCCGTGGACCGAAGCCGAAGAGGTCACTTTCGAATGCGAGCCGGGGACATTGACGGAGCACAAGCTCAAGATCATTCGCGATCATGGCGTTACGCGGCTAAGTCTCGGCGTCGAACATTTCGACGATCACGTGCTGGAGATCAATGGCCGCGCGCATCATTCGAAAGAAATTTTACGCGCGTACGACTGGGCGCGGCAGCTCGCGTTTCCGCAGATCAACATTGACTTGATTGCCGGCATGGTCGAGGACACGACCGAAAAATGGCATGACACGGTCGCGAAAGCGCTGGCGATGCAGCCGGACAGCGTGACAATTTATCAGATGGAAGTTCCCTACAACACCACCATCTACAAAGAAATGAAGGCGACCGGAAAGCTGGTCGCGCCCGTCGCGGACTGGCCGACCAAGCGCGGCTGGGTCGAGTACGCGTTCGGCGAATTTGAGAAAGCCGGGTACACTGTTGCCAGCGCGTATACGGTGGTGAAAGATAAATCCAAAACGAAATTTCTGTATCGTGACATGCTCTGGAGCGGCGCGGATTTGATGGGCTTGGGCGTGGCTTCTTTCTCGCACGTCGGCGGCACGCACTTCCAGAATCTCGACGGGTTCCTGCCGTACATCGAAGCCTGCGTGGCCGGCAAACTGCCGATCAACCGCGCATACACGCCGACGGAACAGGAGCGCTTCATCCGCGAGTTTATACTGCAACTCAAGCTCGGCCGTGTGAACATCGACTACTTCCGCAACAAATTCGGGCGCGACGTCGAGACTGAATTTGAAGCGCCATTTAAGACACTGAGCGAATGGGGTTATCTGTCGGTGGCAAATGGCCAGGTGCTATTGAACCGCGCGGGACTGTTGCGCGTGGACCGCCTGCTGCACGAATTCTTTTTGGCCGAACATAAAAATGTGAGATATACATAACTGCGTAAGGATGACTGCTAGTCCGTCCTGCGTGAATCCATGGCCAAGAAACCGCACGTTCTCGACGAAAAAGATTTAAGAAAATCCGCCGAGCGCATTGACCGCGCCTGGGAAGAATTGCGCAAGCACATTCTGATGGGGCCGCTCGTTCACCGCGCAAAACTCCGCGTGATTGGCTATCAGCCGCAGACCGTCCAGATGTTCTGCACCGTCGGAGCCAACGGCGAAATCTTCGCCAATCCATACAATCATCCGCGCACGATTCCGGAATGGGTTTTCGTGCTCGCGCACGCCTTGCTGCATCTGGCGTTCGGACACACGCGGCAGGCTGCGCGCGGTATTTTATGGAACATCGCGTGCGACTGTGTCGTCAACGAATTTCTGTCGCGCATGAAAATCGGCACTCAGCCGGAAGGTTTGCTGCGCCTGCCACCGGGCATGCCGAACAACGAAGACAAGCTGTTTCAAATGTGGACGCAGAACGGTTCGCCGCCGAAAGGCGAGACCACCAACGGAACGGCGGTGGACATGTTCGCAGGGCCGGGGAAGGCGGATTGGGCGGATATTTTTGCGCGCGCGATCCGCAACGCCGCGCGCAAAACGCTGAGCGCCGCCGGCGGTGAGGTGGTCACCAACGCGCAACTCGCGCGCGCCTGGCTGGTCAAGAATTATCCGCTGCTTGGTTCGGTGTTGCAGCATTTCAAGCTCGATGAAGACGCGAAATTCGGAGAACGCATGGGCTTTCACGTTGCCGCAGTGGCTCCCGCCACGCGCACGATCTTCATCAATCCGGGCTGGGGACTCAACGATTTCGAACTCCGGCACGTGCTCGCGCACATGGCTCTGCACGCCGCCTTTCAGCATCCGCAACGCCGCCAGCTTCGCGACGCATTCGTTTGGAACGCCGCCTGCGATTATTGTGTCAACGAATGGATTGAGAAAATGCCGCCGGTTGCCCGGGCATCAAAGCCCCCTTCACAGGGCCATCTGCGCTCGGTGGAATTCGACGGACTGTCGCCAGAAGCGATTTACGACCGCTTGATGGAAAATCCAAAAGCGGCGCACAAGCTCATCACACTGGCGGGACAGGACACCTGCGACATGTATGAGTTTGGAGCGCCTCGCGCGCCCACGCGCGGGACGCGCATCGACCGCTTGCTGCTCGACGCCCTGTTGCGCGGCTATCAGATTCACACGGAGTCGGGAAAAGGCTCGCTGCCCTTCGCGCTGCTCGACGAAATGCGCGCGCTCGAAAATCCGCCACTGCCGTGGGATGTTCGGCTCGGGCGCTGGTTCGACGAACACATCCCGCCTATTGAGCGCGTCCGAACGTACGGCCGTCCGTCGCGCCGCCAAAGCTCCACGCCAGACATCGCGCGCCCGCGCTACGTCTGGCCGGATGTCGAGAATATGGTCAAAGGCACGTTCGGCCTGATCGTCGATACGAGCGGTTCGCTGGACCTGTCGTACGCCGCGCTGGCGCTCGGCGCCATCACAACGTACGCGCTTTCGCGCAGCATTCCGTCGGTCCGATTGGTGCTCAGTGGCCTGGAGCTTATCGATGCCGGACAGACCGCGTGCGACGAACTCTTTCAAAGCTTTCGAATCTCCGAGCGTTCAATCGCCTGCATACAGCCGGGCATTGAGCTGCTCGACAAAGCGCGCGATTTTCCGGAAGACGCGCCGCTACTTGTGCTGACTGGAGTGCCGTGCGACAGAATCAAAACGCAGCGCACGCACGCGTATCTGATTCCGGAAGGCGGACGGCTGACGTATCAATCCAGCGCGCCGGTCATCGAAATCGGGACTGAACGCGACGAGTAAAACGACGCAGCGTTGCGTTCCGCGTGACACTTGGCTATTTTCGGTTAGAATAAATAAATGGGTACAACCAAACACGCACGCTCCACACCGATTCGCCACAAAACAAAGCAGTTGCCATCCTCGCCGATCTCCTCGGCGCATCGAGAGAACACGCCTGGGATCGTTCACACCAACTATCCAACGGTGGCGCTGGTCGGCCGCCCGAACGTCGGGAAATCGAGTATTTTCAACGCGCTGCTGAAACGCGAAATATCGATCACCGACGCGCGCGCGGGAACGACGCGCGACCGGGTGCTTCATCCCGTCGTGCTGAACGGCAAGCCGTGCGATCTTATGGACACGGGGGGCATCGGCATTGTCGATTCGACAATGCTCGCCGCCGAAATCGAGTCTCAGATTCAGAAAGCAATTCACGCCGCGACGATCCTCGTTCACGTCGTTGACGCGCAGGACGGGCTGACGCCCCTCGATCGCGAGGTCTCGGCACGGTTGAGGAAACTCAATCGGCCCATGCTCATTGCGGCGAACAAAATCGAAGGAAAAGAAGCGAAAGTTTCGGTCTCGGAGTTTTCGGAACTCGGCATCGAGCCGGTCATCGCGGTGTCCGCGCTTCATCGCCAGGGGCTGGACGATCTTGAAGAAGCGATCGCCGCCATCATGCCGACGTGCGACGAGCGCGGCGACCAATGGGAAGAGATTCCGCGCATTGCGGTGGTGGGCCGCCGCAATGTCGGCAAGAGCAGTTTCTGCAACGCGCTCGCGAAAGAGGAGCGCACGATCGTCTCGTCGATTCCCGGAACGACGCGCGATTCGGTCGACGTGCTGCTCGAAAAGGACAGCCAGCAATTCGTGCTCGTGGACACCGCCGGATTGCGGCGGATGAAGGAGCCGGAAGGCCCCGTTGAATTTTTCTCGCAGGTTCGCACCGAACGCGCTCTCCGCCGCTGCGACGTGGTGATTCTGATGCTCGCGTCGAAGGAAGGCATCAGCACGACGGACCGAAAACTCTGCGATCAAATCACCGAAGAATGCAAACCCGTCTTGATCTGCGTCAATAAATGGGACGAGAGCAAAGGCGTGCAAACGGGGACGTACTTGAAATACATCGAAGAACGCCTGCCTGCGCTGCGGCATTCGCCGGTGGCGTTCACGTCCGCGATCACCGGCACGCGCTGCTGGCAGGCAATGGACGTAGCGCTCGACTTGTACAAACAGAGCAGCGTGCTGATCCCAACGCCGGTATTGAACAAGGCCATTGAGCGCGCGGAATTCGAACACGAACCGCCGGCATTCAAGGGCTTCAAGCCGCGCCTGCTGTACGGCGTGCAAGTCGCGGTGCGCCCGCCGACGCTGGTGATCAACTGCCGGCACGCGGATAAGATGGATAAAAAATACCAGCGCTATCTGCAGAACCGATTGCGTGAGATTTTGGAATTGGATGAAATTCCGATCCGTATATTCTTGCGCGAATCGTCGAGATAGTGGCGGGACCGTCTCGGTCCCGATTTTGTTGAATTCAAAGAGTTACGGGACCGAGACGGTCCCGCCACAAAAATAAAGGGATCGCATCGCGATCCCTTTTTCCTGCGTATCGATACTGTGTCCAATTTACTTCTGAGCGGCCGATGCCGTGACGGCTGCATTGAAGGGGCGCGCCTGGCCTTCGGCGTGGGTCAATTGATCCTTCTGCACTTTCAGGTTGTTCGGCAGAATCACGATTTCGACGCGGCGGTTTTTGGCGCGGTCTGCGGCGGTCTTTTCGGGCGTGACCAGCGGCTGACGTTCGCCATAACCTGCGGTGTACATTTTTCCGGAAGACATTCCGCCACGCTTCGCCATGAAATCATAGACGGCCTGAGCACGAGCTTGGGACAGAGCCATGTTGTCCGGGAATTTATCGCGGCTGTGCACGACCGGCGAGCAATCCGTATGGCCTTCGATGCGGATGGCGTGATTCGGATATTGAGCCTTGATTGTCTGCGCGATGCGCATCAGGGTATCTGAACAACCCGGCTTCAATTCGGCGCGGCCGGCGTCGAACAACACGGAACCGGCGACCTGAATGTGAATTCCATCCGCGTGCCGTGAGATGCTTCCAACCTGGCCTTCATGTTGAATGGGCGCGCCGGGCTGCGTGACGACGATCGTCTTTTGGCCGCCGGCATTGAGCTTACCTTCCACCTGTGCCAATTCGTTCTGCAATTGTCCAAGGCGCTGCGTGTTTTCATTCTGAGCGGTGGTCAATTGCGCGATTCGCTGAGTGCTGCGTTCGACGACCGCCGTATTCTCCGCCGCGAGTTGTTGATTGAGTGCCGCTGCGCGCGCTGCGCTTTCCGAGGACATCCTGGCCTGCTGTTCCGCCGCAGCGCTTTGCTGTTCGGCGCTGGAGATTGCAACCTCCTGGCGGCGAATCGTGTCGTCCTTCGCGGCGATGGCCACGTCTTTCTTGGAAGTGCACCCGGCCGACAGAAGGATCGCCCCCGCAGCCAGCGCGCTTACCGACGCTGTCTTAATCCAGTTCATCTGATTTCCCCCTTAGCCGGGACCTCCGCGATCGCGCGGTTTAGTCCAGCCCCCTTGAATGTTGCCAACGCTCAAGCGTTCCCCACGAACGCGAATTGTCATTGGTGTTAAAGTGATCGGATAAGGGGCGTGTGATCTAAAGGAGTAAATGAAAATATTTATTGAGTTTCTATAGGATTCATTAAACAATATCGGACAAAGAGGCGGAAGTGCTTCAGGGAAATCCTTCCGGGATCCGCCCATAATGTTTTTGCCGCGCCGCAAGCCACTGCGAAAAGCAGGATCGATTCGTCGTTATCATTCGCAAGCAACAGGCTCCACAAAGCGCCCGCGGTCGCCGCGTCGCCGCATCCGGTTGTTGAAATGATTTTGTGATCAAAATGCCGCGGATCGACTTTGCAATGCAGCATCTTTCCGCTGGAGGCAAGCAGAGCGCCTTCGGAACCCAATGTGACCAGGACTTTTTCGGGAGCGCTTTTTCGTCGCAATGCGTCGAGAAGTTGGCGACGGTGAGAAGTGTCTGCTGAATTGAATGGTGCGCCTAGCTTAAGCAGCGCGCCAATTTCGGCAGCGTTTCCCTTCAAAAATTTGATGCGGGAAATTGCGGCGGCATCGAGCGCCGGGCCGTTTGTATCGGCGACAACCGCGCTCGCGCCGCGTTCGTGGGCGATGGAAAAAACGGATTTCAAGAACGCCGGTTTCGTGCCTTTGGGCGCGGAGCCGCAGATTGCAACGATGTCTCCTTTGCGAACCGTCTTGCGCCAGAATTCCAAGAACGCGTTCGATTCGGCTGCGTTGGGGGCGGACATCGCTTCCTTGATGTGCGTTTCGCGGCCATCGGTTTCGAGGTACGTGTGCGCAAAACGGGTTGGGACGGCACGCGGACAGATGGCGCAATCGATGCCGGCAAGTTCGCGCAGCCGTGTCTTGAAATAGTGCGCTTCATTTTCGCCGGCCCACGCGGCGGCGACGATCTTCGTTGCATCGCCGCTGAGCGATCCCAGTACGCGCGCGGTATTGATCCCCTTTCCCGCAGGCAACGTGAGCTGTGCGCTGCCGTCGAATGTTCCGCCCGGGCGCATCGCGTCGATTTTTACGACGCGATCGATGGCCGGATGAAGAGTCAAAGTCACGACACGCGGGAACGATTTCATGCGGGATGCTCCGAAAGAACTTGTTGAAAAAGGTGCGCGTAATCGGTGGCCATGCGGTCGGCGGAAAACCGCTTCAATGCAGTTTCGCGCGCAGCCGTGCCGATGGATTTTGCCCGCTCGGGATCGCTGAGCAATTCGACAATCCGCCCGGCAAGTACAGTGTGATTTCCGCGCTCGAACAAAATTCCGGTGCGCCCATCTTCGATCATTACCGGCAGGCTGTCCACTGAACTGGCAATCACCGGCAGCCCCGCCGCCATGGCTTCGAGTACCGTCAGCGGCATGCCTTCCCACGCGGAAGATTGGACATACACATCCGCTCTGTTTAAGAACGCGGGAACGTCATTGCAAAAACCGGTGAACGAAACGCGCTTAATTTTCAATTCCGCGCAGAGGGATTTCAAGCGTGATCCCTCGGGTCCGCTTCCGGCGATTTCCAGCCGCGCACCGAGCGCGGATTCGCTCGCGATTTTCCACGCGCGCAGCAGCGTGGGATAATCCTTCTGCTTGTTCAAGCGGCCGACTGAAACAACACGGAGATTGTTGGGATCGCGCTCGACGTTCGTTGTGTTTAACGCGGCGTAAAGACTCAAATCGTTTCCGTTTTCGATTACTTTAAAAAACGCTTCGGGCAAGCCGGTCATCCGGTGTTGAAACACGGCGACGGATTTTGCGACACAGATTTCGTATGCCGCGTATTTCGCCGTCAGGCGATCGCACAAAAATTGCCATGGCCGAAAGCGCTTCTCCGCTACTTGAATCGTGCTCAGAATTCGGACGTGTTTCAGAACATCTTTTGGAAGACGAGCCGCCGCGATGCGCGCGGCGATGTTCGCGTGATACAACTGAGAACAGACGATCAGCGGGCCGGCGAGATTTTTATTTTTGATGTGCCGTGCGATAGCGCTTCCGCAGGCGAACGATCGACGCCGCGAAAGATGCAATCCTGTAACGGGAACGCCGGCGCTTTTCAGTTCAATTCCAACCGCCGCGTTCTCATCTTCGAGACATAGAACCGTGGTGGGAAATCCGAGCGTCGGCAAGCGCTTCGCCAATTCCGCCACGACGCGCTCCGCGCCGCTTGGATGGAGCACGGGCAGTATCAACAGGACGTCCGCAATCATTGCTGGAACACTCATGGCGCGTGCTCCGAAGTTGCTTCGCGATTATCAATAAAAACGAGCGTTGCCACGAAGAAAAAACATGCGCAGCTTCCGGTGGCGATTCCGCCGGCCACTGCGAATGCGCCGTATTTTGGGATGAGCGCCGCAGCGACGCCAATGCCGATCAACGCCGACACAATATGGCACGCTGCAAACGCGCGCAATTTGCCCAGGCAGATCAGCGCAGACGAGAGCGGAACGCTCGCGAGGATTGGCGCGAGACGCCACGTGTCCACGAATAGAATTGCTGGCGTCGAATCGGCCAGATTCTTGAAAAATTGCCGCACGATCCAGCCGCAGACGAGCGGATACGCGAGAGAAATAACGATTCCGGCGAGGGCGCACGGAACGACTATGTGCCAGACTCGGCGCCGAAATGCCGCGCCTTCGTGCGCGTGCAGCGCGAGCCGTGCGTGAAGAATGGCTCCGGGCGCGACGATGAAACTGGCCGCGCCGATGGTGAGTTGGTTCGAGAGATACAATCCGCCGGCTTCCGCGTCGCGCCCGAGCGCGCGCAGGATCGGCTGCCCGCAATTGAAGAGCACTTGCTGGGCGAGGACCGCGAGCGCCATGGGCGCGGCTTCGCGCCACAGCGCCAGTGCTTCGCTCGCCGGCGCGGGCCACAGCGGCGCGCAGCAATGGCGGCGAATCCAAATTTGTTCCAATAGAAGTTCCGTAAAAATACAAACCAAGTGAAGCGAGACCACCGAAACGGGCGTGAAGAAATCGCGATAAAACGCCGCGAATAAAAGCAGCGCGATGAGGTAAACCGAATGGCGCAGAAACGCGAAGAACTGCCACGTCGCGGTTTTTCCGCGCGCGTCGAAAATGGAAGGCATCGTGAACGCGAGGCACACGCCGTCGACAGCTCCGAGAAAAATCAGCGCACGCGCGTCGGCATCGGCCCAGCACAGCGCGGCGATTGCGGCGGCGAAAATCGCGACCAGTGCGGCGAGCTGTTTTTGGCGGAGCAATAAGCCCAGCAGGCGGCGCGCATCATCGGCGCTGCCGCGCGCGAATTTCACCGTCAACAGTTGATCCATGCCCCATTGAATGAATTGCGACGCGTACACACTGATCGACATTGCCAGCCCAAATTGTCCATAGCCAATTTTTCCGAGCCGCTGCGAAACGATTTGCATGGCAAACAGCAGCAGCCCCTGGCATCCGAGCAGGAACAGCGTGGCTGCGCTCATTTTCTTCAGAACGCCTTTGAGCATTCATTCGCTTTCAGAGCCGCGCACGTCAGTAAGCGGCCGTTATTTTGCACGGGACACAATCTTAGCCGCTTGCTGACGTGCGCGGCTCTGGCGGCAATGTCACTTTGACGGCTTTGGGACAATGTTCGGACACGGCGGAAATGCGCGCGGAAAATTTTCGATGCGAACGCGGGCGCGGGCGGGGCCGACGCCAGTCAGGTCGATGGGCACAAAGCCGATCTTCGACGCGGGCGAATTTTCCTTGAGATGAAAATCGTATTTTTCCGGATCGGCGAAGAGCGGGTCTTCGACGATCGAATGTTCGTCGTGGCCTTTCTTGCGCCACTCGTCGATCGGCAATTTACTGAAGAGAATGGGCTTGGCACCGGCGTTCCAATACAGGTTGTTGTCGAGTGCGAATTTTCCGCCGGTCCAATTGCTTCCGAGCACATTGGAGTCTTTAAAGTAAACAATGTTGCGTTCAACGGTAATCGTCAAATGTTCTTCGGGGCGCGTGCGCATGAGCTGGTTGTCGGTGCCGAAGGCGAGGATGTTGTTTCGCACGACATTTTCTTTTCCGTAGTGCTGGTGAAAACTCGCGGACTTGCAATTGTAGACGATGTTGTTTTCCGAGACGATGCCGGTGCTGCCTTCGTCATAATAAATGCCCCAGCCGCCGTAGTCGTGCGATTCGACATCGTGGAAAAGATTGTGGTGGATCGTCGTGCCGGGCGAAACGCCAAGCGTATAAATCGCGCCCATGTCGGTGAGCACGCCCTGGCCGATTTTGTGAACGTGGTTGTACGCGAACGTGTTGTGGTGCGCGTTGCTGTTGCCATAGCCCCAGGACCAGCCGGCCGAAATGCCCGAATAATAGAAATCAAAAATCTCGTTGTGCTCGACGATGTTGAACGGCGAATGGCCGATCCAGATGCCGATTGCGGCGGGATAGTGGCGGCCGCCGTAGGCGAGGAAACAATTTTTGATGGTGTTGCGCTCGGCGAGTTCGCTCGCGTGCGCCGCGTCGCGGTATCGCGTGTCGCCCAGTCTGATTCCACCCGCGCCCAAATCAATCAGATCGCAATCGTTGACGACACAATCCTTGCAGCCCGCCGCGAGTTCGATTCCATAGCCTCCGACTTGTGCGACCGTGCAGCGGTCAAACGAACATGCGACGGCTCCGGTCGCGTGAATCGCGCCGGGGATGTTCACTTCGGCTTGAGGACTGGCGTAACCTTGCGGCGGGAATTTCACGGCACAGTGCTTAAAGGTGAGATTCATAAATTGAATATGGCTGACGTTTGTTTCAGGCGTGAAGCCGCCTTTGATTTCGACGAGCCGTTCGAGACGCGGCGCGATGACTTCGGATTCCCGCGGGTCTTCGGCCGGATTGGGGATGTACGTGAGCACGCCGCTCTTGCTATCGAGATACCACTCGCCGGGTTTGGCGAGCGCTTCGGCAACATTCTCGACGAGGAAACGGCCGCCTTTCACCATTCTCCGCGTCTTGCTCGACAGTGTCACCGCGTGGTTCGCGGCATCGATTTCTTTCACCCGCATGCGCGCCATCGTCCAATTGTGAAACGTGAGGATTTCGACGTCGTTGAGATTGCGCCAGTCCTGGTTCAATTGGCCATCAGCGAAAATGAAGTGATCGTCGGCACTCACGCCATGTTTTTCACCGGGCTTTTCGGGAGTATGCATCTCAGCGGTGACGAAATAGAAGGACTCCGCCGGCAAACGCGGACGGTAGTGGCGCTGCCCGTTGACAAAGAGTTCGGTGAACGCCCATTCGCCGCGCGCGACTTCTGGAATCGGCAGTTGCCAGCGGCCCTTGTCGTCGATTTTGAATCCCTGCAACTTGATGCCGCCGCTGATGATTGCGCCCTCTTTTCCGGTGTAGACGACGGGCATTTTTTCGGAGCCGGAATCCGGCGGTTCGAACGTCCATGTGTCTTTTAAAAAATGAACCCCGCTCGTAAACGAGACGATGATTCGACGCGGTGTTTTTTCGAGCGCGGACTTCAATTCGCGCACAGCTTTTTGCGCGCGCTGAACGGTCGCGAACGGGCCAGCATTATCCGCGCCGGGCTTTTCGGCTTGGCCGTTCCACGCGTCGTTTCCGTCCGGAGAAACAAAAAAGTCCGGCGCGGGCGTTGGCGGATCGACCGCAAAAAGTCCGGCCGGCGCGAATGCAACCAGCAGTGCGATACGAAAAATTTTCATGCGGAACCCTTCAAATTAAAACTTGCGTGCGCACGGCCGAACGACATACACTATACGCCATGAGCGAATTTAAATCGGGCGACAAAGTCATTCATGCGATGTTCGGCCGCGGCGTCGTGGCTGCCATTGCAGGTTCGGGGCCGGATGCCCGCGTGACCGTCGATTTTGCGCCGAGCATTGGCCGAAAAAAGCTGCTGGCGTCCGTCGCCAATCTGCAAAAAGTGGACGCCGATTTGTCTTCCGCATCCGCATCGGATGCCTGGTTTGAAGAGCTGCAAGTATCTGCCAAGCCACGCATCCCCCGTTGCGTCGAAAGCAACAGAATCTGCAATGAAATCCGCGCAGAACTCGCCCGGCCAGTGTTCTGGATTGCCGTGCGTGAACGCTTACGCGCACGCGGACAGGCACCGAAAGCGATCGACGATCCCAACAACAGCGCTTACGTTTCATCATCCGGACTGTTGAACTTGAGCCTTGTCGTCAGACACGACGCACTAGCCGATGCGCGCGACGGTGTTGCTTCGCGAGCGATTTTCGACGAACTCGCTGTCCATGTACTGCGCGAATTCGAAGCGTTTTCGTTCACCGCCAAGACAAGCATTCAATGTCCACTCGACGAGGAAGATCGTGTGATTCTCAATGAAACAAAATTAGGCGAATTCCCCGCGCGCGAATCCAGAATGCGTCCCAAACGCGTCCAGCCCAAAGGAGTCATCACGTCGCTGCCCAGGCGACGGGACGACTATTAGCCGGCACTACGCGTAAATGTGGTAAACCATCACGTAAATTATCACGCCGGTCACGGACACATAAATCCACATCGGGAACGTGATTTTCGCGAGCCGCTTGTGGCTTTCCCAGCGCTCTTTAAACGCGAGGCGAAACGTCAGAGGAACCATAATTGCGATCGTTGCAGCAAGTATCACATGCGAGATGAGCAGGACGAAGTAAAAGGGGCGAATCGCGCCTTGGCCTTTGAAATGAACGACTTCCTTGATCATAATGTGATAGGTTACGTAGCTCGCTAAAAACACCAGCGTCGTAATGCCCGCGGACATCATCCACTTTTTATGAATCTCTTTGTCGCCGCGTTTGATCGCCGCATATCCGAACACGAGCAGAACGAACGACAGCGCGTTCAGCGAAGCATTGACCGTGGCGAGGAACGAATAGTCCATAAATTATCCAATTACTTCGAATCGCTTTTCGCGGGCGGCAGTGTGCGCAGTTTGCGCACGCTTGCGGCCAGCAACTTGATTGCTTCCGGTTTCGGGCCGTCCATGCCGAACGCGTCAAACCGCCCCCGAATAAATCCCTGCGCGTCGACCAGCACGATTTTCGTCGAATGAATGATCGGCTCATCCTTGGTGCCGTTCTTGTCATCGACGACCAGCTTGAATTCCTCTTTCGTCACGCGGTAGATTTCCTCTTTCGTCCCGGTCAGAAATTTCCAGCGCGGACTGACCGCGTCCTGCGTGAACGCGTACTTCGCGAGAACCTCGGGCGTGTCGTTCGCGGGGTCCATCGAAAACGAAATGAACTTCACCGACGGCAGATCGGCCAGTTCCTTGTCGAGCTCCGCCATCTGCCGTGTGATCAGCGGACAGGTTCCCGCGCAATGCGTGAAAATGAAATCTGCGAGCCACACTTCACCGAGCAGATCTTTGGCTTCGACGATCTTGCCGTGCTGGTCCGTGAGCGTGAAATTTTTGACCTGATCGTAGACGGCGAGATCTTCGGGCTTGGGCGCGTCGCTGTGAGGCATGGCGATTTGCGGTGTGCTTTTGCCAGTCAAATCCGGCTCGATCGTGCGCGTCTTTTTCCAGAACGCGTAGCCGACCAATCCGGCCACCGCGACGACCAGCAAGGCCCAGGCGAATTTGTGCGCCGGTGCGAGTCCTTCGCCGTTCACTGTAAATCTCCCGTCGTGCGCGATCCCGAGACCGCCACCGATCCGGCCACGGCCGCCACGGCAAACAGAATCGTGATCGCCATCGACAATTTAAAATCGGGGAGGAAAACGAACGTTTTTTCGCCATACATGCATTGGCGCAGCGCGGCCACGCCGTAGGTCAGCGGATTGAGTTTCATGATCCAGCTCAGCCAGACCGGCACGCCGTCGTCGGGAAAAAATGCGCCGGAGAGAAACAGCATCGGCATCAGGAACAGCATCATGATGGCGTGGAAACCCTGCGTCGAATCCATCCGCCAGGCAATCATGAAACCCAGTCCGCTGAGCGCAAACGCCATCAGGCTCATCACACCGATCGATTCCAGCAAGGCCATCAGTGTCATCGGCAGAATGAAAAAATAACCGGCGAGCAAGAAAATGATCGCTTGAATAAACGCCAGCGCCGTTCCGCCGAGCAGCTTTCCAAGCACCATGCTCAGGCGCGGCGCGGGCGCGACGAGGACGGATTGCAGAAAGCCTTCGCGGCGGTCTTCGATGATCGAGATCGTTGAAAAAATTGCCGTGAACATCACGATCATGGCGATCGTGCCGGGAAAGAGGTATTCGCGGAAATGGAGTTCAGTGCCGGTCGGCGGTTTGAACGAGCCATTCAGCGCCGAGCCAAAGAATAAAAAGATCACGATGGGCTGCAACAGCGCGCTGGTGACGCGGCTGCGCTGGCGGAAAAAGCGCACAAGTTCGCGTTTCGCGAGCGACATTGCGGGCGCGAGAATTCCCGGCGCAGGCGGCAATTCGATGGGCGCGGTCGTGGCTTCAAGACTCATTTAGCGGCCGCCTTTCTTCTTCTTGTCCTTCGCGTCATTGACCATCTCGCGCTCAACCCAGAATTTGTGCCCTGTCTTTTTGATGAAGACGTCGTCGAGCGTCGGTTTTGAAATCGTCATTGCGTCAATCGCGCCGGGAAATGCGCCGCCGAGTTTCGCGACCCATTCGTGCCCGCGCTCTGTTTCAACGCGCAGAGTACCTTCGACAAGTTCCGCGTTCAGCCCGAATTGCGCCGCGATGTTCTTCTGCAATTCCGCGGGCTGGCTCGATTGAATTGTAATGACATCGCCGCCGATCGTCGCGCGCAATTCGTCGGGCGGACCCATCGCGACGAGCTTGCCCGCGTTGAGAATCGCGATGCGCGAGCATTGCGCCGCTTCTTCCATGTAGTGCGTCGTCAGCAGGCTGGTGACGCCTTCGGTGGACGCCAATTCGCGCAGGTATTGCCACATGTCGCGACGCGCGCCGGGATCGAGTCCGGTCGAGGGTTCGTCGAGCAACAACAATTTCGGGCCGTGCAGAAGTCCCTTCGCCAGTTCGACGCGCCGCCGCATGCCGCCGGAGAACGCTTCGACGTATTCGTTGGCGCGGTCGGCAAGCTTGACGCGCTCGAGCAGATAGTTTATGCGCTCCTTCAACTTCGCGCCGCTCAATCCATAGAGGCAGCCCTGATGAAAAAGATTTTCGTACGCGGTGAGTTTTTTGTCGAGGCTCGGCGATTGAAAGACGACGCCGATGCGCCGCTGAATTTCGCGCGGTTGGCTCAGCAGGTCGAATCCGAACATGGAGACTTTGCCGGACGTCGGGCGGATGAGTGTGGAGAGAATGCGGAATGTGGTCGTCTTGCCGCCGCCGTTGGGGCCGAGCAATCCGAATATTTCGCCCGTGCCCGCAGTGAAGCTCAGATTGTCCAGGGCGAGCCGTTCGCCGTATTTGTGCGAGAGGTTTTCGACGCTAACGAGGGGTGTGCTCTGCATTTCGTCTTTCTTCTTCAATTCATTTTCACCGCCCAGAGCCGCGCACGTAAGTAAGCGGCCAAAACCGTTGAACGCGAAATGATTGGCCGCTTACTTACTTGCGCGGCTCTGGAGCGCGGCGCCTATTTCGCTTCGTGAGGTTCAGCCGCCGGCGCTTCTTTGAATTCGTGATCGTCGCTGTGGTATTGGCCGTTGAGGATGTCGGGGAAGAGCGCCATGATCAGAACTGCGACGAGAATAAACGGCGCCAGCGCGATCAGCACGATGGGCCGCTTTTCGTATTTCAGGTGCATGAAAAACAACATGACCAGCGACGCTTTGAACGCCGCGATGGCGAGCGCCAGCACGACGTTGCCGGCTTTGCCCAATTCGACGAACGACGCGCCGATCGTAATGAGCGTGAACACGCACAGCGTCCCAAAAATCGCAAAATAAGGAACGGGGGGATGTTCGACGTGTTCTGCTGCGTGGCCGTCGTGGGAATCTGACATGATGCTGTGTGCTCCAATCGGAAAACGTGTACCGCCGGCGTCCCGCCGGCACGATTCTGAAACTGGCCGGCAGGACGCCGGCGGTACGGACTAAATCAAGTACAACAATGGGAACAGGAAAATCCAGACCAAGTCGACGAAGTGCCAATACAAGCCGATCATTTCGCATTCACCCGAAACGTCTTTCGTCTTCGCGAACCACCACAGGCCCATGATGGGAATGACGCCGGCGAGAATGTGGATGCCGTGAATGGCCGTCAAGGTCCAGTAGAACGCGAAGAACAGATCGTGTCGCGGCAGCAATCCGTGTTCGATTTTCGTTCCATATTCAACCGACTTCAAAATGAGAAAAAGCGTGCCCATCGCCGCGGTCGCAAGCAGCAACATGCGCTGCTTGGACGTTTCTTTCTTTTGCCCGGCAAGCACCGCCAAGGCCATCGTCAAGCTGCTGCTGATTAGCAGTGCGGTGTTGAAGGCGGCCAAACCGATTGAGCCGTGCAGCGTGTCGTGGCCAAAAACGAAATTCTCCGGATGCCCGATGCGCAGCGTCATGTACGCGCCCATCAAACCCGAGAAGAACATGACCTCCGAGCACAAGAACAGCCACATGGCCAGCTTGCCATTGAAGGTGCCTTCCAACGCCGGCTCGTAGACATCGTTGTCGAAATTATGCGCGTGTGCGTCGCTCATTTCCAAATCCCCGTAAACACTATTGGACACTGTCGAACATCATCAAGGACAACAGCAGCGGCAAATAAATCACCGATGCCAAAAACACTTTGCGCGCCGCGGCGTCGTTGCGCTTGAACAGAAACAAAAGGGTGCTGCTCAGAAACATCAAGCCCAGAAGCATCGCGCCCGCAAGGTACACCATGCCGGCCATTCGAAAATACAGCGGCAGCATGCTCAGCGGAAAAAGCGTCAGCGCGTGAACGAACATTTGCAAACCGGTAGCGATGCCGTCGGGATCGTCGTTGGGCAACATGCGCAGGCCGGCCTTGGCATACTCCGCGCGATATAGCCATGCAATCGCCAGGAAGTGCGGCAACTGCCAGATAAACAGGATCGCAAAAAGAGTGTAGGCTGGCCAATCCAGCTTGCCGCGCGCGGCCACGTAACCAATTAGTGGAGGCAATGCGCCCGGCAGCGCGCCGACGAGTGTGTTCAGCGAACTGACGCGCTTCAACGGCGTGTAGACGAAGACATACAGAACGAGAGTCAACGCGGCAATGACGGCCGCCCATTCGTCCACGCGCACGAGCAAATAGACCAGTCCTGCGATCGATGAAATGACGCCGAAATAAAGCACTTCGCCGTAGCTCAAACGCCCGGTCGGCAGCGGCCGGTTTTCGGTGCGGTGCATTAATGCGTCGGCATGCAGTTCCATGCATTGATTCAGCGCGCCGGAACCGAACGCGACGAGCGCGGTGCCGAACAGCACTTCCGCGAGCAGCCAAAAATCGATGCCGCGAAGCGAGCCGAAATAAAACCCGACCAGCGTCGTCATCAGCACCAGCAGCGACAAACGCGGCTTGGCAATCATCGCGTAGTCTTGCAAACGGCTGGACGACGTCGCGCTCGCGCCGGCGGAAACACCGTCGGGCTTGTCTTGCATTGTGACAGCCTGAGCGAAACTCATGCGGGCACCTCCGCGAATTGCGCGTGAGAGCCGCGGTTCAAGTCGCCGGCACTGCCAGTGTTCAGAAGAGGGGAGGGCGTTGCGAAGCGATAACTGCGGAGCGTCAGGACTGTGCTGAAGAGCAGAATCAACGCGCCCACGGCCACATGAGCGGTGGCGGTCCAGACGCGCGCGGGCGGCGGCATGTCGGCATACAATTCGGCGTTCAAAGGATCGAGCGCGAAATAAATCTTCAACAGGGCCGCGCTGGCTCCCAGCACCAATTGCACGCCGAGAAGCATCATGATGTACTTGGCGGGCTTGATAATTTCGGGCTGCTGACGGTAGTCGCGGAACACGCGGAAGAGCACGCGCGCCAGGAAATACGACACGGCGACGGCACCCAGGACGTGCGCGCCCAGATGGGTATAGAAGACCCATTCGCGGCCGTCGAGAAGCGCGCGTCCGCGATCATCGTGCCGCAGCGCGGCGCCCAGCAGGAGTTGAACGAACACGGCAATCAAATTCCAGCGCGCAAGATTTCGCAGTGATGGTTCTTCCGTTTCCATTTGTGCTGGCGCATCGGAGAGCCATTTCTCCGACATGACCGTCGTCATTCCGGCCATCATCGCCAGAATTGATTGCCCCAATGCGGCGTGCGGAATTGACGTCGGCGGATGCGCGAACAGACGCACCGTCAGATAGCCGATCAGCGCCTGAATATTGACCGCGATAAAAATATAAACGGAGAACCGTCGAACGGCCGAGCGCTTATCGTAGAGCAAAGTCAGAATCATGAACGCCGCCACACCTATATAAAGGATGCCGACGATCATGCGGTGAAAAAATTCCCACTTCAGATTAGGCCGGTTGTACCAGTCCTTGATCCAATGAAAAATAAACGGTTCAGGGATCGAAAGTCCAGCTTCGTGACTCTTGACTGTCCCGCCAATGACCACAACGAAGAACGTCCAGAGCGTCAAGAAAATCGCAAACCGATGCATCGATTGATTATACGCCGCCGTAGGAGTGTTTGAAGCAGTCGTAATCATGTGCGGTCAACTCCTCCTTTCGGCGTTACAAAAGATGCACTACGTGCGCTCGCTTCCCTATTACTTAACCCCTAATCCCTAACCCCTAAACCCTATTCCCCCGCCGCCGGAGCCGGCGTGAGCTTCTTGCTTTGCGGCAGCCAATCTTCTTCCACTTCCGGCGAATTGTATTCGTAGGGCGGGCGGTACACGGTCGGCAGTTTTTCGCCGAAATTGCCGTGGCCCGGAGGCGTCGGCGTGTCGGTCCATTCCAGCGAATTCGCGTTCCACGGATTGTCCACGGCCTTCGGCCCAAAGAAGATCGAATGGAAGAAATTATAGAAGAAGAACAACTGCGAGAAGCCCAGGCAAATCGCGCAGACGGTGATCATGCGGTTCATCGGCTGCATGCCCCACAACGTCGGCTGATATTCGAGCGACGCATAGCGGCGCGCCTGGCCACCGAGGCCGACCATGTGCATGGGTCCGAAGACGCCGTTCATGAAGATGAACGTCAGGACGCAGTGAATCTTGCCGAGCGTCTCGTTCATCATGCGGCCGAACATCTTGGGGAACCAGAAGAAGATTCCGCCGAAGATCGCCATCACCGTGCCGCAGAACACGACGTAATGAATGTGTGCGACGATGAAGTACGTATCGTGGATGTACATATCGACCGGCGTCGTCGCCATGAAAATGCCTGACAGACCGCCGATGATGAACATGCTGACGAACGAAAGAGCAAAGAGCATCGGCGTCGAGAAAATAATGCTGCCGCGCCAGAGCGTGCCCAGCCAGTTAAACACTTTCACGGCGGAGGGCAGCGCAATGAACATCGTCGACACCATGAAAGTCATGCCCAGCGCGGGATTCATCCCCGACTGGAACATGTGATGCGCCCAGACGATGAAGCCCAATCCGGCGATCGAACTCATGGAATAAATCATCGGCTTGTAACCGAAGATCGGTTTGCGCGCGAAGACCGCAATGATGTCCGAAACCATGCCCATCGCCGGCAGCACCATAAGGTACACGGCGGGATGCGAGTAGAACCAGAACAAATGTTGCCACAACAACGCCTGTCCGCCACCCATCGAATACATTTCCTTATCGGCGGGATGCAGGTAGCCGGGATTGAAGAAGGTGGTGCCCAGCGAACGATCCATCAACTGCATGATCAGCGTGCCGGTGAGCACCGGCGTCGAAAAGAGCGAGAGAATCGCGGTGATGAACAGCGACCAGACAGTCAGCGGCATGCGCATCAGCGTCATGCCCGGCGCGCGCATTTTAATGATCGTGGTGACGTAATTCAGCGAGCCGAAGACGGACGAGAAGCCGACGAGAATCACGCCCATCAGCCACATGTTCTGGCCGTTCCAGAAAAGCGCCTTTTCGCCTGCGGTCTGATACGATTCCTGAAGCGAGAGCGGAGGGTACGCCGTCCAGCCGTTGCCGGCCGCGCCGCCCGTGACGAAGAAACTGCTGACCACGATGATCGCCGCCGGCGGCATCAGCCAGTACGACAGCGCATTCAACCAGGGGAAGGCCATGTCGCGCGCGCCAATCTGCAGCGGAATGACGTAGTTGCCGAACGCCCCGCCCAGAAGCGGAATAATCACGAAGAAGATCATCACCGATGCATGCATCGTAAAGAGCATGTTGTACTGCCGGCCATCGACCGTTCCAAAAAACGGAACGGACGTCCCCGGCCACGCCAGTTGCCAGCGCACGCCCAGAGCCAGCAACCCGCCGACACAGAAGAACATCAGTCCGGAGATCAGGAATTGTTTGCCGATCATCTTATGGTCGGTGGACCAGACGTAGGTGAAGAAGAAGCGGGAGAGACTAAAGCCGCCGCCGTCGTGTCCGTGCCCATCCCCGCTGCCGTGATCGTGGCCGTGGTCGTGAAGTTCAGCCGTTGACATGGATCGTTTTCCTCATGCATTCGTTTTAGTCAAGAACCGCGCACATAAGTAAGCGGCCTTTTTTCAGGACAATCTCTCATGCCGCTTACTGACGTGCGCGGCTCTGGAACGCAACAGTTACTTCTTCTCTTCCTTCTTAGCTTCTTCGTGATGTGTAAACGTCAGCGCCGTGCGCTTGTTGTAGAATCCATCGGCGTCGTCTTCCTTGACTTTGCCGTAGATGCGCTGCTGCGTCTCGGGGTTCACTTGCCAATAGTGAGCGAAATTGGACGCTTCTTCCTGTTCCACATCGCCGTCTTTGTTCTTCATGAATTTCTTGCGCTCGGTCTCGGCCCACGCATCGTATTCTTTCTGCTCCAACACTTTCACCCGGCCCCACATCTGGTAGTGCTGAATGCCGCACAATTCGGCGCAGACGATCGGATAATCCCACTGCGTATCGACCAGCGGCGTTTCGAATTTCCCATCGATGATTTTGCCCGGATGGCGCAGCATCATTTGAGGCCGGTCTTCGCGCATTTCAGCGGTGCTCTTGCTGGCGTCGAACCAGCAGCGAATCATCATCCCCGGCACGACGTCCTGTTTGAGGCGCATGTACGGCAGAAAGAAGGAATGGATCACATCCTTCGAAGTCATTTCAAGAATAATCGGCTTGCCCTTCGGCACAGTCAAAACGCGTTCTTCCGTAAAGGTGCCCGGAACGCCGTATTTATAGGTCATCTTCCCGGTGCTGTCGGCGACTTTGGCCGGGTAGCGGAAGAACCATGAAAACTGTTCGGCGAAGAGCTGCACGTGAACATAATCGTTTATGCTGGCATCGGGCTTTTTATCGACGAAGTTCGAGGAGTCCTTAATCTGGTTCCACGTGCGCGCCTGAATCAGCGCGATGAAGATCAGCGTTACGGCCGGTGTGATGGTCCAGATCATTTCGAGCGTGTGATTGCCATGCGTGTAAAAGCTCTTCTGCCCTTCCTGCTTGCGGTACTTGCAGATAAAGACAATCAAGGCTCCTTCGGTCGCGACGAACACGACGCCGGTCAGGATGAGCACGAAGTTAAAGAGGTTGTCGATATCTTTTGAATACGAACTGACGCCCTCGGGTATCCAGTACCCCTCCCATTTTTCTCTGGCGCACGCGGTGGAACACGCGCAGAACGCCATGACGAGGGCCAGAGTCGCGATTAGTTTTTTGAATCGAAAAATCATTCCTTACCTCGTGTGCTATGCGTGCGTCCGGGATCTCTCCCCGTTTCTGGGATCGAGCTGAAACTCGTTAACCTGCTGTTGTCTTCAGTGTCCAATTTAAGGGGTTAGGAGCTAGGGACTAGGGGGCAGGGAACAGCATGCATTTGTTTTCCCTAACCCCTAATTACTAACCCCTAATCCCTAATTACGGCTTCATCTTGTACGTGAAATTCGCTTCGCCGGGTTTGTCCGACGCCACGGTCACCTTGACCGGCGCGGACGCGACCACCTTCTTGCTCGGCTGCATTTCCTGCCATGTGGAGATAGTGTACGACCCGGCCGGCAACTTGATTTCGTACGTACCATCCGCAGCGGTGACGGCGAAGAACGGATGTTCGAAGACGCAGATGCGCGCCTTCATCCAGTTGTGCACGTCGCACTTCACTTCGATACCCATTTCGGGCGTGCCGAAGTGCGGCTTCGTCGGATGAATGCCCTTTTGTGGTTGCGAAATGTTCTGTTCGCTGTTTTCTTTTGGTGAAATATGGACGTTGTGGGTCACGGGGTCGGAGCTTTCGATTTCGAGAGTCTGCTCTGTCTTCATCCCTAAAACATGAGGAAGATATTGGCAGCCCAATTGGTTGATGCGCGCGGGTGGCAAAGCGAAGTTATCGAAGTTGTAGCTGGGATTCATCTCCGACACATAGACCACGACATTGGCAACTTTGTTGTCGTCGCTGACCACGATATCTTCCTTCTTGAGTCCCTTATCGCCATGATGCGCGGCGCACTGCGCTTCAGAAACCGGAACGGCAGTCATCTTCGGCGCTTTCCCGTCGAACGAAACCACCCCTTTAATAACGCAAACGGCTTTGGCCGCATCGTAGGGTTCACCAGCGCCGCCAGTTTTCGGTTTTACCTTAACATCAGCAGAGGCAACAGCCGTGTCTTGCTTAACGGTTTCTTTCGGATCGCGATCGTTTCGAACTGTGTCGGGCGTGGTTCCGCCGCCGCAGCCGGTGAAGGTCAAAAGTCCCGCAGCCGTCGCGAGCACGGCGACGAGCGTAAGGATCGATAATACTTTATTGGACATCGTGAAACTCCTTGTTTATTGAATCGGGAAAAACAAATAGGCAGCGCTTAAATCGCAGCGCTGCGCAAAGATTGAATGAACGGAGTTCGATTGGCGATTGTTATACAATCGCTCGAAACGTCTGTCAAACGATTCTCAAACGCATTCGAAAAACGGACTGTCTTCTATCGCCGCCGATGCACCGGTTCGTCACAGCTCAATCCTTGATTGAGGACACACGTGCAAGTTCCTGACCAAATGGCGGGCGGTTATGCAAATACTTAATTTGCACCGCGGGGCACGCAATGAGCTATTGAGTGAATCGGTGTCGCCGGCCTTTTGAAAATTATTGAATTGAACTCCAGAGCACTTCCTGATTTTCCGAATATTGACGATGCAATTCCAATAATTGATACTTGAGATAAAGGCTCTTTCTTGGTTCGGTCTGCATTTTGCGTTTGCACGAAATAAAGGGAATTCAGCGTGCGGTGTGCGTCTGCCGAACCCGTGTGTGTGTCGCATGGAAACAAACTCGGCGTGATTCCCCTTCCAATGGATTCAATTCAAGGACGTTGTAAAAATATCATTCCAAAAGCGACACTTTCAATTGACCGCAGAGCATTGAAACAGTAGATTGTGCGCGCATAACACCCCATTTTTCTGCAAGGCGATTTCGTTGCGCGATGACGAAGGGAAGCGTTTTTCATGGCAGAATCGGACCCAAAGAAACTGACAGTCGAAGAGCAGGTTGCGCGGATTAAAGCGGCGAAAGAGGCAGCGAAAAAAGACGCTGCGGACAAAGCCGCCGCGGCTGCTGTCGCCGCCAGCCAGTCGGCGCTCGCCGCGCAAGTGCCGGTGCCCGCGCCCGCTGCGAAAGTTGTCGCGCCAGTCGCTCCGGCGGTCCCAGTCGCGCCCGTCGTGGCAGCGGCTCCCATCCCCGCTCCGGTGCCGGTTGCTCCCGCCGTCGCAGCAGGTCCAGCGCCCGCGCCGGGTTCAGTTGAAGAAAAAGTCGCGCAAATCAAAGCCGCCAAAGCAGCAGCGGCTGAAAAAATGAAAGCGGATGCCGCCAAGAAAGCCGGTGGAGCCTCCCCTGCCGCATCGGCTTCAGCCGCGCCCGGTTCGGTCGAAGAAAAAGTCGCTCAGATTAAAGCTGCCAAAGCTGCTGCGGCTGAAAAAATGAAGACGGATGCTGCCGCAAAAGCCGGCGGACCCGCGCCTGCCGCAGTCGCGCCCGCTGCTGCCCCTGCGACTCCTCCCGCGCCCGGTTCTGTTGAAGAGAAGGTCGCGCAGATCAAAGCCGCCAAAGCTGCCGCCGCCGCAAAAACCGCCGCTCCTGCGCCAGTTGCTGCCGTCGCCGCCGAAGCGTCAACTGGCCCCGCCGCGGTTCCCCCCGGCACGCCGGAAGCCCTCGCGCGCGCCGCCGCCGCTCATGAAAAGGCCCAGGGCGCGACCGGCATCAATGCGCATGGTACACCCGCAAACAAGCCCGCCGTAGTGCTGTTGGCCGCCGCCGCCGCAAAGAAGCCCGGTGTTGCGACGACCGCCGCCAAGAAAAAAGAGCCCGAAGGTCCGCTCCCCCCGCCGCCCAAGCAAGATCGCCGCGTGTTCCTCGGCTTCTTTACACTGGGCAGTGGTATGTGGCTGATTTTCTGGGGCTGGCTGGCCGCCACGGGCGCGCTGTTCACCCGCTTCATGTTTCCCAATGTGCTCTATGAATCCGATCCGAAATTCAGCGCCGGACGTAAAAACGATTTTCCCGAATCGCCGAAAGTCTACGAAAAATACAAACAGGATCAGGCCGTCTGGATCGTGCGACTGACCGAAGAAGGTCAGGATCGGCTCGTGGCATTGTCGACTGTCTGCACCCATTTGGGCTGTACGCCGAATTGGCTGGAAGTCGAACAGAAGTACAAATGTCCCTGCCACGGTTCGGGCTACTACCTCAACGGCGTCAACTTCGAAGGCCCGACGCCGCGCCCGCTGGAACGCTTCCGAATTTTCGTCGACGCGACCGGCAACATCATCGTCGACAAAGCCAAAAAGTACCGCCAGGATCTTCAGCAGTGGAACGAAAATCAGTCCTACGTTTCGATGTCTTGAGGAGCTAGGAACTAGGGGCTGGGGATTAGGGCGAGAGAATTCAATGCGCTTTTCCCTAACCCCTAATCCCTATCCCCTAACCCCTTAACTTTCAGCGAGAGCCCTACATGGCAACGGCAAAAAAATCTTCTGGCAGATCGGAAAGCGGCCTGCACGTCGCGTTCGGTATCGGCAGCTTGATGCTGCTGATCACGACCGTCTACGTGTTCTATCAGGACCACTTCGGCCGCGAATTCCCGGCGTACCAGAAAATGTACATGGACTACGATTTGAAGCGCCTCGCCGACGAGCGCAAGAAGGCCAACGAAGAGTTGGGCGATGCCGAGTATTTGGCGAAGAAGACCGAACTCGACGAAACCATCAAGAAAAATAAGATCGCGGTCGATGCGCAGAAGCCCGCCATCGACAAGCTCAAACAAGAAGCCGCCGGCTTTGGCAATCAGTTGGCCGCCGTCACGATTGATCTGAACGCAAAGAAGGCCAACTACGATCAGTTGAAGTCCCGCGTCGATAGCGGCGTGGAAGGGGACAAGACCCTGCTGACTACAGAAGATGGCGCAATTGCGAAGAAAGCTGCCGAGCAGTACACGCTTAAAGAACAACGCGACCAGAAGTTGGCCGAAGCCGCCAAGCTCGAAGAAAGTCTGGCTCAAGCCAAGCGCGATGAAGACAGTCTATTCGCAACGCTGAACGACTTCCGCGCCAAAATGGCGAAGACTAAAGGCCAGCCAGTCCTCAACGCGGCCCGCGACTTTCCGATGCTCGATTTTATTTCGCCGCGCTACAGCATTCAAGAAGGGCAGATCATGCTGCCCGGTCTGCCGATGAACGTCTTTTTCGACAACGCCAAGCGCATCGATCGTTGCGTCGTCTGCCACAAAGGCATCGACAACCCGGCTCCGGAGTTCGCCGAGTTGGGCAAGGAGACGGTCGCCGTCGATCCAAAAGGTGTCGAGACCGTGACCGTATTCGAGAAAGACAAGAAGGTCTTGAAGTCCCATCCGCGTCTCGATTTGTTCGTCGGCGCGAATTCCAAGCACCCCTATAAAAAATTCGGCTGCACGATCTGCCACGGCGGCCAGCCGCTCGCCACGAAGTTCAGCGCCGCCGCGCACAGCCCGCAGAACAAGGATCAATCGAACTACTGGCGCGCGCAATTCGAATGGGAATCCAACGAATATTGGGACGCAAAGATGCTGCCGCTGCAACACATCGAAGCGAGCTGTGCCAAATGCCACAAGGGCACTGACGAAGTCCCCGAAGCGGCCAAACTCAACGAAGGCCGCCACCTCTTCCGTGATCGCGGCTGCGTGAACTGCCACTTCGGCACCACCGGCGGAGCGGACATGAACTGGGTCGGGCGCGTCGGCCCGGACTTGCGCAGAGTCGGCGAAAAGACCAACGTCGATTGGGCGCGGAATTGGATCGAAAACCCGTGGGACTTCCGCCCCAGCACGAAAATGCCGCGCTTCTTCGGGCTCGAAAATCACAAAGACAAAGCCTACGAAATCGAAGTCAGCGGAAAAGTGCACGCCCGCGACGCCGTCGAAGCCGAGGCCATCGCCAACTACCTCTTTATGGCCAGTCAACTGCGCGAAACGCCGCCGCCGCCGCCCAAGGAAGGCAACGTCGAAGAAGGCCGCAAGCTTTACGCGTCAATCGGTTGCGTGGGTTGCCATACGACTCTCGACGCCGGCGAAAAGGACAAATACCATTTCAACCAGCACGGCCCGGACTTGAGCCGCGTCGGCGAAAAAGTTTCCGCCGGATGGCTCTATCAATGGGTGAAGAATCCGCGCCATTATTGGGCCGAAACGAAGATGCCTAACTTGCGCCTGAGCGATGACGAAGCCGCCAATCTGACCAGCTATCTGATGTCCACGATGAAGGCGGCCAAGGAGGCCGCAAAGGCTCCTGAAATGCATCCGTCGGAAGCGTTCGACAAGATCGTCGTCGAAAAACTGGCCAGCACCACGCCGGAAGATGTGATCCGCGAGCGCCTCAAAGATCCCTTGACCATGGTCGAAAATTCGCTGAAGCTGAAAGTCAAATACGCGACCAACGTTGACGACAAAGGCGTATCGAAGCGCGCCGACACCGGCGACGGCGAATGGACCGAAGGCCAGATCGCGAAGCTTAAAGAAATCCTCGCGAAACAAAAAGATCCGGCGCGCGCGGCAAAGCTCTTTTATGCCGGCGAAACGCTCATCCAACACCACGGCTGTTACGGCTGCCACAATATTCAGGGCTGGACCTACGCGCCCCTGACCTGCGTCAATCTCTCCGGCGAAGCCGACAAGGATCTCGACAAGTTCGATTTCGGCAAAGCCGGCCACGATCATTCGATCGCCGAGACGAAATGGGATTGGTTCTTCGCCAAGATCTCGCGCCCGCGCGTCTTCGATCGCGACAAGGAAGAGCTGATTAAGCCCTTCGACCGCCTGCGCATGCCCTGGTTCGGTTACAAGGACAAGAACAACGACGACGCGCCGGCTGACGCGCACGCCGAAGCGCATAAAGAAGGGGAGAAGCACGAAGAAGGGCACTCCTCGACGTTCAAGAAATACGCACCGGAGAACAATCTCGACAAGAGTTCCATGCAGGTGCTCGGCAAACACGAAGTCGAACGGCTCGTGACGTACTTGTTGAGCTTGACGAACGAAGCGATTTCGCAGGACATGCAGCGCAGCCCGACGCCGCGCGACGTGGCCATCGATCACGGCCGCCGCGTCGTCAAAGAATTGAATTGCACCGGTTGTCACATGGTCAGCAACGGCAGTGCCGTCACGAACGACGGTGCCACGACGCTGCCGCTCGCCGCGTTCGCCGCGCTGTCCACGCCCAAGTCGAGAGCATTCATGAAGACCGCGGGCAGCGGCATCTACTCCGACGAAGACGCCGTTTCGCTCGACTTCGCAACCAACGACGTGAGCATGAAAGGCTTCCTGAACATTCAGCGCGGCACATACCTCAACGACGCCACCGTTCCAATTCTCCTGGAAGAAGTCCAGGTTCGTACCAGCCCGTTGTTGCCGTGGGAAAAATTGAACTTCAAAATCGAAAAGAAGTCCAAAGGCGATACGTGGAAGGCTTACGGCGAATTGGTCACCGAAGCGGACTACGTGAAGATGACCGAACTCTTCTACGAACCGAAGCTCGATGAAAAAGGCAAGCGCGACTACACCGAAGCGAAAGAAGGTTACGCGGCGCTGGCCAAATCGTTCGTTGACGTCAAGGCCTACGAACGCATGGCCGGAACGGACGCATTGAAACTGTCGAATCTGAAGAAAGACGATCTCAAAGCAGTGCGAAAGTTCTACGATCCGGTGATGGTCAAAGTTCGCCTGACGCGCGGCGAAGGACGCATCATGAACCACATTGTGACCGTTGAAAAGGAAATGTACAAAAACGACAACGGCACGCTGCAGCAAGCGCCGCCGAGCTTGAGCTTTGAAGGCGGCAAAATTCAGCCCGACTGGCTGTACCAATTCCTGCACAACGTCAAGCCGTTGCGCGTGGGCTTGAACGTGCGCATGCCGAGCTTCTTCTCAGTGGATGGGCCGTTCGCGGCATACAAAACGATCTATCCCGCGGGCCGCCTCTCGGCCGTCGATGCGAACAAGCGCGGGACGGGCACAGGTGGCGAGCCGCTGCCGGGTCCAGACGCAATCAAACTGTCGGACGTGCAGGACGACGCGCAGCAGGTTGTCGATTATTTCGTGGCGGACGCGGGTGAAAAGCCTTACGGCAGCCAGCCGGTGCTGTTGGACGACGAAAAGAAAAACCTCTACGAGCTGGGCAAGAAATACGTGACTGAATTGCCGCCGGACGAAAAGCATCCGGCGCTGGTGGGCATCGGCTGCGTCACCTGTCATTCGGTCGGCAATTTCATTCAGCCGATTCCGAAATGGGCGCCGAATCTGGCGAACGTGAAGCGCCGCCTGAAAGACGACTGGCTGCGGCGCTTCATCACGTTCCCGCCGTCGCTGTATCCCTGGACCAACATGCCGAACAATTTCATCAATTGGTCCGAATACAACCACGACACGAAAGACGCCACGCGCGGCATCGCGGACGAAGCCAAGATGAAGGAACAGGCGCAGAAACTGGAAGCAGTCCGCTTCTTCCTGCTGCACTCCGGCGATGGTGAACTGGGCACCGACATCAAGGCGCTGCCGCCAGCGGCACCCACAGCAACACCGGCTCCCGCCACACCGGAACCGGCGAAGTAGTAATAGAAGGTGACGCGGAATTGCGATGCCGTTTCCCCTCTCCCCTTGAGGGAGAGGGCGGACGAGCGTACTCGCTCGCCGGGTGAGGGGTGGGCGTGGATCTTCACAGGAATCGAACGATTACCCTCACCCCGCGCATGAGTAGATGCGTCGGCCCTCTCCCTCAAGGGGAGAGGGGGACATTACGCAATTCTGAGATGCACTCTTTTTTGAAAGAATTCTTCGAATAGAGTTTGATTTTCATAGCGCGCTTTGTATAGTGCTTGCTCGCTTCGCGGTCCGGGTGATTCCGTACCGCTTCTTTTTTTGTCGTACCGCAGGCCTTCCGCCTGCACGGTTGAGGAGTATCGAGAAATGCCCAAGCTTAAGACGCACAAAGGCTTGTCCAAACGAGTCAAAGTCACCAAGAAGGGCAAGATCAAGCGCATGCAGGCCTTCCACCGGCATTTGATGACCGGCAAGGGCGGCGCCCGCCGCCGCCATGGCAAACGCCCGGTGATCATGCACGGCGCCGAAGCCCGGCGCGTGTGTCGCCTGTTGGGACTGCGATAAACTGTCTGCGGCCGGCCCCAATTCAAGGAGGCCGCCGCAAATCTAAAGGCTCGACAGGGACGCGCAACTCCCTGCGGCTTTAATCGAAAATCCGATCTCAGGATTTATTCAGGAGGAATAAGATGCGCACTAAAACGAACACGTCCCGCAAGAAGTACACGCGCAAAGTTTTCAAGCGCGCCAAAGGCTTCGTGATGGGCCGCAACAAAATGTTCCGCACGGCGGTCGAAACCATCGAACGCGCGGAAGCCTTCGCGACGCGCGACAGGCGCACGAAAAAGCGCACATTCCGCTCGCTGTGGATCATCCGCATCGGCGCCGCCGCCGAAAAACTCGGCTTGAATTATTCGCGCTTCATGGACGGATTGAAAAAAGCCGGCATCGGCCTAAACCGCAAGATTCTCGCCGACATGGCCGTGCGTGACGAAAAGGCTTTCGAAGGCATCTTCAATCAGGCCAAGGCCGCGCTCAAGTAAACTTGATCTTGTTCCCCTATTTCAGAATTTCGCGGCGCGCTATCAAGCGCGCCGCGTCATTTAATCTCAGCGTGACATTTGAAACACAGCCGATAAAATCCACCGCGTGATTCAAATCTGAAACCTCGAGCCTGAAACCCAATCTAAATGTCGCTTCTCGACGAACTCAACCAACTCCGCACCGAAGCGCTCGCAGCGTTTTCGACCGCCGCCGATCCCAAAGCGCTCGAAGACGCGCGCATCAAATTTGTTGGCGCTAATGGCCGCGTCAAGGCACTGCTCGGCCAGGTCGGCAAAGCGCCGCCCGACATCAAGCCCCAAGCCGGCAAACTTGCCAATCAGGTCAAGAACGAGCTTGAAGCCGCGTTCGAAAAAGCCAAAGCGGAGCAGGGCGGGGGAGCGAAGCCCGCCGCGTCCGCGTTCGATATCAGCGAACCACTGCCCGCCGAAGCGCGCCACAGTCTCGGCCGCAGGCATCCGATGACGCGCACGATCGACAGTCTCGTCGATATCTTTCACGCGCTGGGATTCGAAGTTGTCGAAGGCCCGGAGATCGAAGACCAGCGTCACAATTTCGACGACCTCAACATTCCCGCCGATCATCCGGCGCGCGACAGTTTCGACACTTTTTTCCTCTCCGGCAACAATCAGGCGCTGTTGCGCAGCCAGACATCGACCGTGCAAGTGCGCATGATGGAAACCCGCACGCCGCCGCTGCGCGTGGTTGCGCCGGGACGCGTGTATCGCCCCGATCCAATCGATGCGACGCACCACAGCACGTTCCATCAGATCGAAGGTCTCTACGTCGATAAAAACGTATCGATGGCCGATCTCAAAGGCACGCTGAAATTGTTCGTCGGCGGTCTGTTCGGCGAGGACACGAAAGTCCGTTTCCGCCCGAGTTTCTTTCCGTTCACGGAACCGAGCGCCGAGTTGGATTGCAGTTGTCCGGCGTGCGGCGGAACCGCCTGCCCCGTCTGCAAACATACCGGCTGGGTGGAAATGGGCGGCTGCGGCATGGTCGATCCCGCGGTCTTCGACGCGATCAATTCGGCGCGCGGCGACAGCGCATACGATCCGGCGGTCTGGTCCGGTTTCGCGTTCGGCTTCGGCATTGAACGCCTGGCCATGCGCCGCCACGGCATCACGGACATCCGCCGCTTCCTTGAAAACGATCTGCGATTCTTGAGGCAACTATGAAGCTTCCGCTGGCTTGGTTGTTGGATTGTCTGCCCGGCACACTGCGCGGTCCGGAGTTTTCCGCCGCGTTGAACAAGGCATGTCAGCGCTGGGATCTCGAACCCGCCGCGCGCAACCGCGACACGCTCGGCAAATTGCTGACCTTTGCCGGATTTAACTGCGACGCGATTCATGGCGACGGGGACAGCATCGTGCTGGAACTCGATGTGCTCTCCAACCGCCCCGACGCCCAGTGCGTGCTGGGCCTGGCGCGCGAAGTTGCCGCGATTTTGCGCGTGCCGTTGCACACGCCGCCATCTGATTTGAACGGCCTCGAACGCGGAGAGCCCGCGTCGTCGCTGGCAAAAGTGCGCGTCGAAGAACCGGAACTTTGCCCGCGCTATACCGCGCGAATCATCCGCGGTGTCAAAGTCGGGCCGTCGCCGCAATGGCTTCAGGACCGCATCGTGTCGATGGGCTTGCAGCCGCGAAACAACATTGTCGATGTGACCAATTTCGTGCTCTTCGAATTGAACCAGCCGCTGCACGCGTTCGATTTGAACGGACTCGCCGGACGCGAAATTGTCGTCCGACGCGCTCGCGACAAGGAACCGTTCGAACCCCTGTACGGTGCGGTTCCGCCATTGACGGCCGAGACGCTGGTGATCGCCGACGCGGAAAAGCCGCGCGCCATTGCCGGCGTATTGGGCGGCAAAGGTTCCGAAGTCACACCTGAGACAGTCGATATTCTGCTGGAGTCCGCGTACTTTCATCCGGCGAACACGCGCCGCACCGTCCGCCGCCTGAAAATCATGGACGGCAGAGGCACGGATTCCAGCTACCGTTTCGAACGCGGCATCGATCAAGAAGGAGTGGATCGCGCCAGCGCGCGCGCCGCGCGCTTGATCGTTGAATCCGCAGGAGGCTATATTGCGCCCGGCGTCATTGACGTCTGGGCGAAGCCGCCTGCCGCAAAAACGCTCACGGTTCACACCCGCGAGGTGAAGCGCGTTTTTGGCGCGGAGATTGCAAAGCCGGAGTGCGAGACGATTCTTGCGTCGATCGGTTGCGCCGTCGAGTGTGGCACTGACGATTGCATGACGGTCAAGGTGCCGTCCTGGCGTCGCGGCGATCTCGAGCGCGAGATCGATTTGATCGAGGAAATCGCGCGCCTGCACGGTTTCAATTTCGTGCCGGAGACCACGGCGATGAGCGCGCGCGTCGCGCCGCGTTCCGCGCGCGAAACGCTCTCCGAAAAATTGCGCGGGCTGTTCACGTCGCTGGGCTATTTCGAAGCCATCACCGACAGCCTGATCGATCCGCGCTGGGCCGCGCCAGCCGTGTGGACAAAGGAAAAACCGCTGCCGCTGGATAAAAGCAGCGTGCTGCGCGACGATCATTCCGCGCTGCGCAACAGCCTGCTGGCGTCGCTTCTTTCGGTGCGAAAGCACAATCAGGATCAACGCGCGGGTGAAGCGCGCCTGTTTGAAATCGGCACGGTCTTTATTCCGACAGGCGCGCCGCATCCGGATGAAAAGCGCGCGGTTTGCATAATTGACGACCGAGGTTTTCAAACGCTGGTGGACACGCTCAATCGCATCGGCGAAGCGCTCGAACTCGACGGCGCGCATCTGAAGCTTTCGCGGCCGCTGGCTGCCGCGCCTGACTTTTTGCATCCCGAAGAATCCTGCCGTGTTTTGCGAGTCCGCGAGATGCACGGCAACGAACGCGCGGAGGATGTGTTGGGCTGGATGGGCACGCTCTCGCCCGCGCTGCAAAAGGCATTCGATTTACGCAAGCCGCTGGCGGTGTGTGAAATGGATCTGATGGCTCTCGTGACGCTGCCGAGTGTGCCGAAGCGCTACCGGCCGTTGCCGGCATTTCCGGAAATCGCGCGCGATGTGGCGCTGGTGGTCGACGAATCCGTGGCGTGGAGCGAGATCGAATCGTTCGCGCGCACGTGGCAGGGACACGACGGCTTGCGCGATCCGCACGAAGCGCCGCGATTCTTGAGCGTCTTCAAAGGCAAGCAAACCGGCACGGGTAAGAAATCCGTGGCGTTCTCAATCGTGTACCGCGCGCCGGGCAGAACGCTCACCGACGACGAAGTCAACCCCGTGCATCAGAAGTTTCAAGCTGAACTTTTGGCTAAATTCAACGCTGTTTTAAGAGCGTGAACGGAAGTGCGTAACGAACCGTTTTTCCACATTGCGAGCGTGCCATGTTTGAAGAACAGAAAAAAGAACTTCGCGTCATCATGAAGAAAAAGCTCGCCGGCATGGGCGACGACGAGCGCCGCGAAAAGAGCGCGGCGATTCTTGCGCGAGTGTTGAAATCGAAGGCATACAAGAAGTCGGAAACCGTGCTCGCGTACGCGTCGTTCGGCGCGGAAGTCGCAACGGACGGCTTGCTCGAACGTGTCTTGAAAGACGGCAAACGCCTGGCTCTGCCGCGGCTCAACCCATTCGACAACACGCTGGTGATCCACGACGTCACGGATCTCGCCACTCAACTCAATGTCAATAAATTCAACATCCGCGAACCGCGCGCGAATTTGCCGGTCTTGGATTTAAAACAGATCCAATTGATTCTCGTGCCGGGACTGGCGTTCGACGAATACGGAAATCGCCTGGGGCGCGGGCTGGGGTGCTATGATAAATTACTGGTTGATGCCGAGTCCAAAACCAAAATCATCGCACTGGCGTTCGATCTCCAGATTCTCGACGAATTTGAAATCCCTGCGGACTTCAACGATTTGCCGGTTGATTTGATCCTGACCGAATCAAGACGCATAAATCCCGACACACTGCTCGATGCGTTCTATGAAGAGAACAAGGAAATGATTGATTCGATCGTCAATCAAATGGAAGATGAAGAATTGGAAGACGAGGAATAGCTCCGATACCAATCCAGCGTTTTGGCCAGACCTTCTCGAAACCCGACCGTCGGCGAATATCCCAGCACATTTTTAGCGCGGGTGATTTCGGCCAGTGAATGAACAATGTCGCCGCTGCGCGCCGCGCCGAATATCGCGGATCGATTCTTCCCCATCAATTCGTTAAGCAGACGCAGCATTTCGTTCAAACTGCACGCTTCGCCGCAGGCGATATTGATGACTTGTCCGCCCAACGGCTTGGGCGCGCGTGCCGCCAGCATGTTGGCGCGGACGACATTCTCGACGTAAGTAAAATCCCGGCTTTGCGAGCCATCGCCGAAAATCTCTAGCGGCAGATCGTTCAGGACGGCAGTGCAGAACTTGGCGATGACTCCGCTGTACGCTGAAGACGGATCTTGCCGCGGCCCGAATACGTTGAAGTAGCGCAGCACGACAGTGTCGATGCCGTAACAGCGCGCAAAGGAAGACACGTAGTATTCGCCTGCCAATTTCGAGGCGGCATAAGGCGAGAGCGGACTCGGCAGAGCATCCTCGCGCGCGGGCAAAGTCCCCATGTTTCCATAGGCGGAAGACGATCCCGCATAGATCAGACGACGAACCGAATTTCGGGCGCTGTTCAGCAGTAACAACGTCAGATGCGCGCCGCTGCTGTGGCTTTCGACGGGGTTCTTGATTGAGTAAGGGACACTTGGCCGCGCCGCGAGATGGAAAACGATTTCAATGTCGCGCAACGCGCGCGTGCGAACATCGTCATGCAGCAGATCGCCTTGTAGAAAATCGATCTTGTCCAAAAACGGCTGAATGTTTTCCAAGCGCCCTGACGAAAGATTGTCAACGACGCGCACCGCGTGTCCGCCTTCTTGAATAAGGCATTCAACGATGTGGCTTCCAATGAATCCAGCGCCGCCGGTGACTAAAACGTTCAACGCGGGAACTCCTTTCGAAAGTCCAGCCGCTCGAACAAGGATTATTACGCGGTCACTTCAAGCGCTTCCGAAACTTCCTGGATGTCTTGCGCATCGACGCCGGGTGCAGGTTCTTCAACGCCTTTTTGCACGATCAAACTTCCGCAGGCGGCGATTGCGCCGAGGCTCAGCGCGCCGGTCAGCAGCATCCACAACAGCGGCATTTCGCGGTGCGGTCCCGTGTGAACATGGGCCGCGGATACAACGCCACTGCTTCCATGCACACTGCCGCCGACCGATGACTGGCCATTCGATGGAGTTGGATTTTGTCCGGCTTGCGCGGGCGTTTGGGGCGCTTGCGGTGGCGGTTCATCCTGCGGAAACATCGCCCATTCTTTGGGCGGGGGCGTTAAAGAACCCACATGCGTAATAGAGGGGAACAGTGAAGGCGCTGCGTGTGAAGCGGGGTCTTTGGCCGATACGCCCACGGCTGCGATGAGCAACAGGACTGGCAACATCGAACATGACAAAATTGAAATCCGTTTCATTGCAACTCGCCTCCTTATTACAAGCACTCCATAATCTCTATTCTATACCGGCAAAAACGTGTTTAGTCAGTGAAAATTTCGAAAATTCCCGGTAACCTTTGCATTTCAAGTTTGTAGGTATAGGGTCCGTTTGGCCTCAGAGCGTGTACAAGAAATGGTTTGAGGCCGCGTCCACTTCTTGTACACGCTCTAAGATTTCAGAACGAAAGGAAAGCCTTTGGGTATCGGTGTTCGAAATCCGCGTCCGGTCGTCCGGAAATCGCAACCTCGCGGGCTCATTGCGCCAGTTCCCGATTCAAGTTCCGCGAGCAGTGCGACGCGCACCAAGCCTCGTTACATGCCCTTTGGCGATGTGGCGCGCGTGCTGGGAACGGTGGCTGTCGTCGTGGGGCATGTCTGTGACAATATTCAATACATCCCGACGATCAGCCTGAATGCGCCGCTGCATTACAACATCTGCAATTTCTTCAATTCGGCGTCGCGCTGGGCCGTGCCCATTTATATCATGCTCAGTGGTTCTCTTTTGTTGGACCCCGCGCGCGCCGAATCGCCCGAAAAATTTTACTCCAAACGTCTCGGCCGGCTGGGTGTGCCGATCTTGTTCTGGACGACATTTTTCATGCTCTTCAGCGTCTACGTGATGAAAGTTCCAACCGCCGACGTGTGGCATAATCTCGTGCTTGGCAAACCGTACGCGCACTTGCATTTCATCTTTCGCATCGCCGGCCTGTACGCCTTTACGCCGATGTTCCGCGTGTTTTTGCAATACGCGTCAAAGCGGCTGGTGACTCTGGCCGTGGTGCTGTGCCTGGGTTTTGCGTGCGCGAATTCGATCTCCGACGGATTCACCGGCGGCGAGGAAAGCGCGTTCATTCGATTCGTGCCGTTCATCGGTTACTATCTTGCCGGCTATCTTTTGCGCGACAAGAAACTGTCGAAGCGTTCATTAATGGGATGCTGGTTCCTGGCGTTTTCATGCATCTTTTTGCTGACGGGCGGGACGGCGCTGATGGTGGATTATTTCGGCGAGAAGCTATATCCGTCTCCGGGCTACGTGCTGTACGATTTCGTGAGCCCCGTGCGCATCGCGCTGGGAATTTCGGTCTGGCTGATCTTTGTCAACACGTTCAACGACGAGTGGCTGGATACGGGCTTGAGCAAATTTATTTCGAAGTGGCTCGCACCGGCGACTCTGGGAATTTACCTCGTTCATCCGCTCTTTCGCGAGTTGCTCATGCTGGCTGGATGGGACGCGTCGCTGAGGAAACTGTATGGCGACGCGGCGTTCGCGCAGCCGTACATTCTACTCGGCATTCCATTGCTCACGTTGATGGTCTATATCCCGAGCGTGATTTTTACCTGGATTGTGATGCGGATTCCGTACGTTAAGCGCATCGTGATTTAGATTGATGCCCACTTCACCCCACCACTTGGTTCGGCCGATTTCCAAGACAGCAGAGATTCAGTATCTCCTTCATCTGCCCGACGGATACGCAAAATCGTCGGCACGCTGGCCGTTGATTTTGCATCTGCACGGCGCCGGCGAGCGCGGTGACGATCTGGAAAAGGTCCGCGCGTTTGGCCTGGCGCGGGTGTGCGAGCGCGATCCGGCGTTTCCGTTCGTGGTCGTTTCGCCGCAATGCCCCAAAAACGATTTCTGGCGGACGGATGTGCTGTTCGCGCTGCTAGATGAGATCGGCGATAAATATGCCGTCGATGCGGACCGCGTTTATGTCACCGGCGCGAGCATGGGTGGGTACGGTACGTGGAGTCTGGCCGCGCACGAGCCCGGCCGTTTCGCGGCGATCGCGCCGATCTGCGGGCGCGCGGCGGCGCTGTGGGTTTGGAATTTGATCACGCTGCCGATCTGGGTCTTTCACGGCGCGCACGATCCCATCGTGCCCGCCGACGAATCGCGCCGCATGGTCGATGCCCTCACGAAAATCGGGAACGCGCCGAAGTTCACCGTTTATCCGACGGGATTGCATGACGTCTGGACGCGCACGTATCGGAAAACCGAATTGTTCGACTGGTTTTTGACGCACCGCAGACGATAGAATTCTATCTCACTTGTTCAAAACATTCTCAAGATACGCCCCGACTTTTTCGGCCCACAATTTGCCGTGCGCCTGCAAGCCTTTGCCGTTGAAATGCACGCCAGCTCGGAATTCGCTTCGGAGCGCGTCGCTGTCGGGGCCTTCGTGAGTAATCCCTTTTTCCCAAAGCGATTTCTGCGCGGCGCGGAACTCCTCGTCCTGCGCGTCTTTTTCGGAGTGGTACGTGGCCAGCGCGTTGAACCACGGAATTTCCCATCCGGCTTTTTCACGCGAGTCTTTGATGAGCTTCTCCATGAACTCGGCGTATTGTGCGCCGCTGATCTGCTTGAACGCCGGGTAGCCGCCGCGCGCCTGGCCCGCGTCGGATTCGCCCTGGTGCCAGAGGATCGCGCGGAAGCCGTTTTTGCCGAGCGCGTTCGCGCGTTTCATCAATCCGTCGAAGAGACCGCCGGTCGATTCCCAGACACCGTCCTCGATTTTCTTCACGTGTGATTCAATCGTCGGTGGATTCTTCATGCTCTCGCCTTTTGGGAGCCACTGTCGCACGCTGGTTGCGCCCGCGCCGGTGGAGGCGATGCCGATGGGAACTTTGTATTTTTCATAGAGCGCATCGCCGAACGCGGGCGCGAAACTGCCGCCCGTGCTGCCATCCGCCGTGCCGGGCTGCGGATCGTCGGCGAGCACCCATTTTTTGCCGTCGAAACTCGAGACCATCAGCGATGCGGTCTTTTGCTTTTCGGAACCGTAGTTCGTCGAGTTGGATTGGCCGGCGATAACGAAGACTTCGCCGACGCCGACGTGCTCGACAGACGTTTCGAAAACGCTTTTTCCGCCTTTGAGCAAGCGCACCTCAAGCTTGTACCATCCTCCCGCGGGAACGGGAAGCTTGCCGGAGAAATGCTCGCCGTCAATGTCCGCGTTCAGGTCGTTCCACGCGGCGCCGATCTCGCCGTCCAATGGCTTGCCGATGAATCTGTACTGCATTGAATCCATCGCAACGTGCAGATGTTGAGCTTCAAATTTCACAACGCCTTTCGTGCGCGTTTCACGCTGATAAACTTGATAATCCTGCGGCGTCACAATGGTGAATTTGGGATGCCCCTCTTCCGCGGCAAGTGCGGCGCATACAGCCAAAATAAAAAAGCCGAACGTGAATTTCATGCGATGTCCTGTCCCAATTTTACATGCATGGCAGATTCGAATCGGACGATACTGTAGCGCACACGGAGAATTCATTTTTCAATGGCTCTCGATGGACCTTACACCATAGACGATCTCGTCGCCATGACCGGCGGGAAAAAGAAATCGACGGCGAAGAAACTGGAGTGGCTCAAGCGCGTCTCGATGCTGCGCGCGCGCAAAGACGCGCCGGTCGTCGCGCGCTTGATCGGCATCGATCCCGGCACGCGCTTTGTCGGCTGGGGTGTGATCGAATACGACGCGAAGTTGCAGACTCTAATACCCGTCGATTTCGGCTGCATCGCCCCCGGCGAAAAACTGCCGCTGAAGGATCGCTTGCGCGGAATATTTGAGGAACTCGAAACGATTATCGCGCGCACTCAGCCGCATTTTGCGGCGCTGGAAGAGACGTTCGCGGGCGTGAATATGAAGTCGGCGATTGCGATGGGCTATGGGCGCGGCATCGCGTTGCTGGCCCTGGCGCGCGCGAATCTCGAAGTGCTGGAACTGTCGCCGCGCTCGATCAAGCAGGCGGTGACCGGAAGTGGCGCAGCGGGCAAAGCGCGCGTGGCGATGATGGTGACGTCGCGGCTTGGCTTGAAAATGGCGCCTAAGCCCGAGGACGTAACGGACGCGCTGGCGGCGGCTATTGCGTTGTCGCAGCATGTGTGAGCAGCCATTTCGGTTCTGGAAATGATGGGCGCATCGCAGTAATTTGTCGGCATGACGATGCAGCGCAGCAGTAGAATTTATGTGGCCGGCCATCGCGGGCTGGTGGGGGCCGCGATTGTGAGCAATTTGCGGGCGCGCGGCTTTGACCAATTGATTCTGAAAACGCGCGCCGAAGTCGACCTCTGCAATCAGGCGGCGGTGAATGCGTTCTTCGAGCGCGAGAAACCCGAGTATGTATTTCTGGCCGCGGCGAAGGTCGGCGGCATCCTTGCCAACAGCACCTACCCGGCTGATTTTCTGCGCGAGAACCTGCTGATTCAAACCTTGATTATCGACGCAGCCTTTCGTAACGGAACGATGAAGCTCGAGGCGCTGGGTTCTTCCTGCATCTATCCGAAATTCGCGCCTCAGCCAATGAAAGAAGAATACCTTCTCACTGGCATTCTGGAACCCACCAACGAAGCGTATGCGATTGCCAAAATCGCCGGCATAAAGACCGCTCAAGCGTATCGCGCGCAGCATGGCTTTAACGCGATTGCGCTGATGCCCACGAACCTCTATGGTCCCGGCGACAACTTCGATCTGAAAAATTCGCATGTTCTGCCGGCGCTGATCCGAAAATTTCATGAGGCGAAAATCGTGGGTGCGCCTCACGCCCTGGTCTGGGGAACCGGCGCGCCCCGGCGCGAATTTTTGTACGTGGACGATCTCGCGGATGCCGCGGTGCATCTGATGCTGCATTATGATTCGGCGGAGATCGTCAACGTCGGCGTGGGCGAGGACGTGTCGATCAAGGAACTGGCGCGCCTGGTTGCTGACGTCGTTGGATACAAGGGCGAACTTGTGTTTGACGCGACGAAGCCCGACGGTACGCCGCGCAAATTGCTGGACGTCTCACGGTTGCATGCGCTGGGATGGAAAGCGAAGGTTGAGCTGCGCGGCGGGATTGAGCGGACCTATAAGTGGTTCTGCGAAAATGTTGCCACGCGTTGACACTAAACTCCGTTCACGACGACAACACTATTTTTCGACAATGAGTATGCCGAAACTTCTTTAAGGGGGATACACCTTTTTGAAGGACACGGCGCTATGCTTATTCCGGCACCTCAGCAGTGGCAACAAACCGCGTTCGATTTGCTCGACCTTGCCCAACATTC
>JBBRQD010000027.1:0-56365 GCA_038227045.1 Planctomycetota bacterium | reverse complement strand
AGCGCGGCAAAAGGCTGGAGGAAATTAAATAAATCGGAGTTGTTGGCAGACGTGATCAAGCTTGTTCGTTTCGTGGATGGCATCAAGGAAAACGCCGCATGATTTCAACATCGCCATCCACATCATTTGACAATTGCTCTTTCGGCCCTTCGAATCGTGTTTCCCCAATAAATTATTGCTTTCAGAACGATGCCAATAATAGGGTTTCACCCTATAGGCATACGCCTGAATAAGGACTAGAGTACAGTCAGCGGCAGCATGTTTTGTGAGCGTGCGTAGAACAGCGTTGACCCGTCGTGCATGCCAAGAAAGAGACCTGTTAATGTCAAACCAGACTTCCGAAAATCTCAGGCTCAACATACCACGCATTCTTACCGAGTGGGAAGAGCAGGTCCATAAAAGCATCCTTTCTGCCCGCGGTTTAACTTCCTTGGTGCTGAAGGGCGATATTCAATCGTTTTTAGAAAGCATCGCTGACGCGCTCTCGACCACACTCGAGAAAACGGATGAGCGAATGGCTCAAAATACCGCGACCATTCTTAATTTCGCGAAAGTACATGGAGGCGGGCGGGCGACTGCGCCGCTTCACAATACACTGGCTGAAGTGATGCGGGAGTTTTACATCTTGCACGGGGTTGTCTTAAGCGTTTTGGAGGAGCAGGCTTCAGTCCCGATCCACGACCGCAAAATCATTCAAGAGAGTGTCTATCAAGCGCTGAGCGCGGCGGTGACGCAATTTGCCGAGCTGCACAAGCAAATTCAAGAACAGTTTGTGATGACGCTAGTCCATGATTTGCGCAATCCGATGAATGTCGTCAAAATGAGCGCTCAGATTATCAAAAAGTCTTCGACCGATTCGCCACAAACGCTGCACATGGCGGCGATGATTGACAAGAACATGGGCATTCTGGATTCCATGCTCAGTGAATTGGTGAACAATCTGCGGGTTTCACCCCATAGCACGAAGGATGCCCTTATTCTATAATGGCTGGTGTTTTGGCCGGAACGCGATTAAAAAATCTAAAAAGTGCGACGAGCTTCCGATCGTGTATTGGGGGGCAGACCGTTCCGCATAAAAACGCAGGGATATTCAAAATCGATCCGTCACATGCGCCGTTTACAGCCCCGCTCCTCCTAATCGCCGGCGAGTCTCTCTCCGATGCGCCGATAATACATTTGGCGCCGCGCGCCGCTGTTTCACGCTTTCCAGCGGGTTCTTCGGAGACTTCCAAATGAACCGCGCCACTTCAAAAATGCGGGATTTTGCCGAAAGTCTCATTGCTTACGAGACGAAGGTAAATAAACCGTCCGAGACAGAGAGTGCATCGGTTTTTCGCGTCTGTGAGAAGTTGCGTCCGCAGTTGGCGACGCTCATGGGCAATGCCGGTTCTCGTGCGCTCCTTTCGCGCGCGCTCGCGCTGGCCAGCGCGGAAGTTTCGTGGCTGCGCGCGGTGCATGTTAAAACGGATGGCTCATTCGAAGGATTGGACGAACTACAGGCGCAACTTGACCCGGATGAATTTTCCGAGGGCAGAGTTGTTCTGCTCGCCCAGTTGCTCGGACTGCTGGTGGCTTTTATCGGCGAAAGTTTAATGCTGCAATTGGTGCGCGACGTGTGGCCGAAACTGCCTATTAAAAATTTGGGTTTTGATCGGGGGGGGGAGGTAGGAGATTAGTGTCGCCAGAGCCGCGCACGTAAGTAAGCGGCCAAGCAAGATAAAGCCGCTTACTGACGTGTGCGGCTCTGGAGTGCGGCTAACCAGCTACCCCTTTTTGTTTTGATAGGATGGAGATAAAAATTGAAAAAGAAAAATGACGCGGCCCTTTCTAAACGGATCGCCAAAGACAAACTGCCGAAGACAGCCGCGAACTCGCCGCGCAAAGTCACGATCCACACCATTCCGAGCGGCGTGCGCGGTCTCGACGACATTCTGGGCGGCGGCATTCCCGAATTTTCGTTCAACATCATCGCGGGCACGCCGGGTTGCGGCAAGACCACGCTGGCGCACCAGATTATTTTCGCCAACGCGACGCCGGAGAAACCCGCGCTCTATTTCACCGTCCTCGGCGAACCGGCCCTGAAAATGTTGCGTTATCAGCAACAATATTCTTTCTTTGACGAGTCCAAATTGGGCAAGGCCGTCCGCTTTATCAATCTGAGCGAAGTGGTGATGGATAAGGATTTGAATGCGGTTTTGGATGAGATTACCAAACAAGTCGCGGCGGCCAATCCGGGCATTGTGGTGGTGGATTCCTTTCGTACTGTAGTGCGCAAAGCGTCGAGCGGCACGAGCGAATTGGAGATGCAATCGTTCATCCAGCGCTTAGCGCAGTTTCTCACCAGTTGGCAAGCCACGACGTTTCTGGTCGGCGAATATGTCTTGGAAGAGATGCGCGACAATCCGCTGTTCACCGTCGCCGATGGTCTTCTCTGGCTTTCGCAGGTGGCGGAGAGAAATTCGGTGGTGCGAAAATTGCAAATCTTCAAGCTGCGCGGGCAGGCGTCGGTGCCGGGCTTGCACACCATCCGAATTAGCGATGAAGGGTTGCAAGCGTTCTCGCGCAGACTGGGATTTGTCGGAAAAAAGGTGAACCCGGCGCGGGGCCGGCGGCTTTCCACGGGCATTGCCGAGTTGGACGAAATGATGGGCGGAGGAATTGTCGATGGCGACAGCCTCCTGGTGGCGGGACCTTCAGGAACTGGAAAATCGGCGCTGGCTACGCAATTTATTGCCGAAGGACTGCGCAACGGGGAACCGGGAATCATGGCGATCTTCGAGGAACGCCCTGCTGGCTACACGGATCGTGCCGACAGCTTTGGTTTGAATTTTAAAACCCCTCAGAAAAATGGGCAACTCGAAATCCTCTACCTTCGTCCGCTCGATCTTTCGGTAGATGAAACTATGCATGAGATTCTGAATGCCATCGAAAGGGTCGGCGCAAAACGGCTGGTAATCGATTCGCTGGTTGGTTTTGAGATGGCGCTGGCCCCCGGATTCCGGGCCGACTTCCGCGAGTCGCTCTACCGGATGATCGCCGCATTGACCGGCGCAGGAGTCACGATTCTCAGCACGGTCGAGGTGGAAGATACCTTTACCGCGCTGCCGTTCAGTCATTATGCCATTTCGTTTCTCACCGATGACATTATACGAATGCGTTATGTGGAGATCGATGGCCAGCTTCGGAAGGTGATTGTCGTGATTAAAATGCGCGGCGGCAATCACAGCAAAGACATCCGCGAATATGTGATCACGGACAAAGGCGTCGTCGTGATCGGCCCGCGCCAGACAGATTATACCGGCCTGACCACCGGAATACCGCAGCGCGTCGGCCAACGGGAAGAAGCCGCGCCGGAACCGAAAGCGAGGAAGTAGAAGCAAATTTATGGACTCTCCGCCATCCCAGCCTGGAGCTACGCTCCGAAAAGGAAAAAAATCAGTTATGTTCTATAATCCACGTGATACGGAGACCCTTATCCAATCGGATAAGAAAATCGCCGTTCTGGAACAACAAGCCCGCGATCTCGCCCGCTCGGTGGAAATCGTGCGCCAGCAGACGCTCGCACAATCGAATGAGCGAATCGAGGCGCTGGAGCAAAAAGCTCGCGATTTGGCGTGGTTCGTCGAAACAACACGTCAGCAGACATTGTTGCAATCGGATAAGAAAACCGAAGCCCTAGAACAGAAAGCGCGCGATCTGGCCGATTTCGTGGAGACGTTGCAAAACCAAACACGCCTGCAATCCGAGACGGAAATAGAGGCGCTGGGGCAAAAGGCCCGTGATTTGGCTCTTTTCGTGGAGACCGTGCGCAAAGAAACACGCTTGCAATTCGAGACTGAAATCGCCGCGATGGGACAAAAAGCGCGGGACTTGGCCGTTTCCGTGGAAACCGTCCGTGAAAAAACGCTGCTGAAATCGGATGCTGAAATTGCAACATTGGTGCAAAAAGCCCGGGACTTGGCTCTTTTCGTCGAGAGCGTGCGCAAAGAAACACGTTTGCAATCCGAGACGGAAATCGCCGCGTTGGGGCAAAAGGCCCGAGACCTGGCAGTTTCCGCAGATATCATTCACGACAAAACGGGATTGCAACCCGGCCCCATAACCGAGCCGTTGCGACCTCCGGCAAAAACAAAACACCTGCCGACCCTTACACAAGCGAATGAGAAAATCGAGGCGTTGGAACAAAAAGCGCGCGAGCTGGCCGATTGCGTGGAGACCCTGCAAAACCAAACCCGCCTGCAATCCGAAACGGAAATCGAGGCGCTGGGGCAAAAAGCCCGCGACTTGGCTCTTTTTGTGGAGGGCGTGCGCAAAGAAACCCGTTTGCAATCCGAGATGGAAATCGCAGCGATGGGGCAAAAAGCCCGTGATCTGGCGGTTTCCGTGGAATCCGTCCGTGAAAAAACGCTCGTGAAATCGGACGCCGAAATTGCAACGTTGGGGCAAAAGGCCCGTGATCTGGCTCTTTTTGTAGAGGGCGTGCGCAAAGAAACCCGTTTGCAATCCGAGATGGAAATCGCGGCGATGGGGCAGAAAGCGCGGGATCTGGCAGTTTCCGTGGAAACCGTGCGTGAAAAAACACTCCTGCAATCGGACACTGAAATCGCAACATTGGGGCAGCAAGCGCGGGAACTCGCTGCGTCCGTGGAGACAGTGCGTGAAGAGACCCTGTTGCAATCGGACACCGAAATCGCAACGCTGGGGCGACAAGCGCGGGACTTGGCAGTGTCCATGAAGTCGGTGCGTGAAGAGGCCCTCTTGCAATCGGATACTGAAATTAAGGCACTCAAGCAGCAAGCGCGCAACCTCGCCGTTTCCGTCGAAAAATCGCGCATAGAGACCCTCATGGAATCGGACAAGGTGACCCGCAAACTCAACGAAGATTTGGAGCAGCGCGTATTGGAACGCACCGGGCAATTGGAGACGGTGAACAAAGAACTGGAGTCCTTCTCCTATTCCGTCTCGCATGATTTGCGCGCGCCGCTCCGGGCGATTGACGGCTTTTTCCGCATTATTCTCGAGGAATATTCCGCCGCCATGCCGGATGAAGGCAAGACCTACTTGAAATTGGTGCGCGACAACACCCGCCAAATGGGGCAGTTGGTGGACGACCTGCTTTCTTTTTCGCGCCTAGGCCGCCTGGGGCTCACCAAGCAATCCGTCGACTCGGGCAAGATGGTGCGACTGTGCCTGGCGGAGATGCAGAAAGAACAGCAAGGCCGGCAACTGGAAATCGTCATTGGCGACATGGCGTCCTGTCAGGCCGATCCGACATTGCTCAAACAGGTCTGGACGAACTTGCTTTCCAACGCGCTTAAATACACGCGCAAGCGGCAGCACGCACGTATTGAGATTGGCTCCCGCACGGAGCAGCGGCCGGCGACCGACGGACATGCGTTTCCGTTCGGGCCCGGCACGGAAACGGTTTATTTCGTCAAGGACAACGGTGCCGGCTTCGACATGAAGTACGCTCACAAACTTTTCGGCGTCTTTCAACGGCTGCATCGCGCGGCCGATTACGATGGCACGGGTGTGGGCCTGGCCATCGTGCAGCGGATTATCAACCGCCATGGCGGCAGGGTTTGGGGCGAAGCCAAACTCAACCAGGGCGCCACTTTTTCTTTCACACTTGAATGAGGAGAGATCGATGAACGACGAAGTCATTGAAATTCTGCTGGTCGAGGACAATCCTAACGATGAATTACTGGCGCTGTATGCGTTCAAGAAGCATAACTTCGCCAACAAGATCCATGTGGTACGCGACGGGGCGGAGGCGTTGGAGTTTATTTTTTGCACTGGAGCCTACGCCGACCGCCAGCCTAAGAATCCCCGGGTGATCCTGCTCGATAAGAAATTACCGCTGGTGGACGGCATGGAGGTGCTGCGCCAGATTCGAGCCGACCCGCGTACCTGCCTGGTGCCCGTGGTGATGCTCACATCGTCGTCGGAAGAACGCGACATGATCGAAAGCTACAAACTGGGTGTCAACAGTTACATCGTCAAGCCGGTGGACTTTGAGCAGTTCACCGAAACCGCCCAACAATTGGGTTACTACTGGCTGCTCATTAACAAGCAGCCAGTCGAGAGCGTCGTCCCGAGTACGAATTGATCTATCTCCCCGAGCGCCCCGAATATGGCCACACCGCTTCGCCTCCTGATTCTCGAAGACAATCCCTCCGATGCCGAGTTGATGCTGCACGCCCTTCGCCGTGCCGGCTACGATCCGATCACCGTTCGGGTGGAGACCGAGCAGGATTACCGAGACCACTTGCAATCCGCCCCTGAGATCGTGCTCTCCGATTTCTCCATGCCCGAATTCGACGCGCTGCGCGCCCTTGAGATCATGCAAGAGTGCCAACTGGACATCCCCATCATCATCGTTTCGGGCAGCATCGGCGAGGAGCGCGCCGTGCAGGTCATGCAGCACGGCGCGGCCGATTACCTCATCAAAGACCGGTTGGAACGCTTGGGCCACGCGGTAACCCGCGCACTGGAGCGAAAGCGCTTGCGGGAAGCCAAGCTGCTGGTCGAGCAACAGTTGTTGGAAAGCAAGGAACTGTCCATCGCAAAGCAACGTGAGCAGGACGCGATCCGGCAGGCACATGAAAAGACGATCGCGATCAACGAAACGTTGATGATCGGTTCGCTGCGTCAGCATGAACTGACCGAAGCGGCCGAGAATTTGAACGAACAATTGCGCACGGAAATCGTCGAACGTAAACGGGCAGAAGAAGCGGCGGAAGAGATGTCGAGAAAGCTGGCCGATGCGGATCGCGGCAAGGACGAGTTTCTGGCCATGCTCGCGCACGAATTGCGCAACCCGCTGGTGCCCATCAAAAACGCGGCTGAAATTTTGCGGATGATAAAAAGCGCCGATCCCGTGATCGCCAAAGTGCAGGCAATCCTGCAACGGCAGGTCAACCACATGAGCAGGCTGGTTGACGATCTGCTCGATACGTCGCGCATCCAGCATCGCAAAGTGACTCTGCACACACAACGCCTGGATTTGGCCAGCTCGGTATACGGGGTGTTGGATGCAAGCCGCGATTCGATCGAACAAAGCAATCACGCATTGACTGTGGATATCCAGAACGATCCGCCGCTTTATATCGATGCGGATCCCGCGCGCGTTGCGCAGATTGTCAGCAATCTTGTGATCAATGCCGTGAAATATACGCCTGACAACGGCGACATTCATGTCTCGACCGGCCGGGAGAATGGCATGGCGGTCGTCCGAGTTCGTGACAATGGCATGGGCATCGAACCGGCTATGTTGCAGGCAGTTTTCGGACTTTTCATTCAAGTGGAAGTAGCGCTGGATCGCAGTCAGGGGGGACTGGGGCTGGGGTTGAAACTGGTCAAAGAACTGGTGGAGATGCAAGGTGGAAGCGTGGAGGCCACGAGCAACGGTGTCGGCAAGGGCAGTGAGTTCATCGTGCGCTTTCCGGAATCGACGGCTCCCATTTCAGCGTTGCCCATTGCAAGAGAGATTGTCCCAAGTCAAAGCCGACGAATCCTGCTCATAGACGACAATGCCGACATTCTCAATTTGACGAGCATGATGCTCACCATGTCGGGCCATACCGTGGACGTGGCGAACAATGGAGTGCTGGGTGTTGAGAAAGCTCTGCAAGGGGCTTTCGACATAGCGCTGGTGGACATTGGATTGCCCGGAATGAACGGCTACGAAGTGGCGAAAAGAATTCGCGAACATTCCGGCAGCGCGGGCATGGTGTTGATCGCTCTGACGGGATATGGCCAGGAAGAAGACAAACGCCGCGCCTTAGAAGCGGGATTTAACGAACACCTGACCAAACCCGTTGACCTAAGTGTTCTCGAAAACATCTTGAACGGACTTGAGAAATATCACGCGTAAGACAATCCGCATTTTATACCAAAATATCCTTCAATACGCTTCCGCCCAAATCGGTCAGCCTGTAGTCCCGTCCATTGTACCGGTACGTCAGTTTCTCGTGGTCGAGCCCGAGCATGTTGAGAATCGTGGCGTGTAAATCATTTACATGTACTTTGTTTTCGACCGCCTTGTACCCGAATTCGTCCGTCGCGCCGTAATGGAATCCGCCCTTTACGCCCGCGCCAGCCATCCAGATCGTGAAGCCGTTCGGATTGTGATCGCGCCCGACGCTGCCCTGAGAATCGGACGTGCGGCCGAATTCGCCGCCCCAGATCAGCAGCGTATCCTTGAGCAATCCGCGCGCCTTCAAATCCTGCAACAGCGCCGCGGCGGGCTGGTCGGTGGCGAGGCCGCACGAGCGGTGGTTGGTCTCGATGTTGTTGTGGCCGTCCCACGGAACGTCGTCCACGCTGCCGTCGCCGTTCGCACCTTTGCCCGCGAAGATCTGCACGAACCGCACGCCGCGCTCCAACATGCGGCGGCCGATCAGGCACTGCCGCGCGAAGGTCTGGCAGTCCTTGTTGTCGATGCCATAGAGCTTTTTCGTCTCGTCGCTTTCCTTCGAAATGTCCAGCGCTTCCGGCGCGGCCATTTGCATGCGGTACGCAAGCTCGAAGGAATTGACGCGCGCGAGCAAATCGGCCTGCGTGGAGCGGTCCTTCGCGTGGTCTTGGTTCAATTCGCGCATGATGTCCAGCGACGCGCGCTGCTCGGCGTCCGTTTCGCCTTTCGCGCGCGCGAGATTGTCGATGACTTCCTTGCGCTTCGCGTCGAGCGCCATCGCCTGAAACGTTTTGGGCAGAAATCCAGCCGACCAGATTTGATCGTCGCCCCGCGGCTTCTTTTCGTGCATGACGACATACGCCGGCAGATTCTGATTCTCCGTCCCCAACCCGTATGTCACCCACGCGCCCGTCGCCGGGCGTCCCGGAATGTTCGAGCCGCACATCAATTCGATCGACGCCGGCGCGTGGTTGTTGGCCTTGAGGTGCATGGAATGCAGGAAGCACATGTCGTCCACGTGTTTTGAAATATTCGGAAAGATATCCGATACCCACGTGCCCGATTGACCATATTGCTTCCAGCCGAAAGGCGATTTGAGAATCTTGCCGCTGGTTGTGAAAAATCCGGTTTTCGCATCGCTGCCGGGAAGAGGTTGGTCGTGACGCTTCTGCAGTTCGGGCTTGTAATCGAAGGTATCCACCTGCGACGGCGCGCCGGTCATGAACAGCCAGATGACACGCTTGGCCTTGGCGGGAAACATCGGCGGGCGCGCTTCAAGCGGGTTCGCCGTGTTGATGGCGATGTCGGCGCGCGCGCGTTCGTTCAGTAGAGTCGCAAAGGCCAGCGACCCGAATCCCAAGCCCATTTGTTGCAGGAATTTGCGCCGTTCCGGCAGCGACAGATCGCATTGCGCATATTGGTTGAACATTTCGGAGAGCTCCTCTTTTACATCGCGGCGATTATGGCTTAACTGCGCAAGCGGGACACCCGCACCACAACTTAGTCCACGTAAACGAATTCATTCAGTGCCAGCAGAACCACGCACGTTTCGGTAAATGCTTGTTCCTTGACTTGCGGCGTCACCGACTTCGCTTCGGCGGCGAAGAACTGCTCTTGTTTGGCATAGAACGTTTTCATTTTCTCGCGTTCGCGCGGGGTGGGGGAACGGGACAGTGCGATTCGATAGGCGCGGTCCAGCGCCTGGTCGAGCGTTGCAGTGCCGCTGTAGACCTGCTTGGCGAGCCGATTGGCCATATCGCGCACGAACGGTGAATTCATCATCGTCAGCGCCTGCGTCGGGACTGTTGTTGCACCGCGGTCGCCAATGCTTTGCGTCGGTTCCGGGGCGTCAAACAAAGTCAGGAACGGAATCAGTTCGCTGCGCCGCACGCGCAGGTACACGCTGCGCCGCGGCGATTCCACTTCGTTTATGGCCGGGCCGTACATTTTCGTGTCGAGCTTTCCGCCGATCGTCAGGATGGCATCGCGGATCGCTTCGGCTTCAAGGCGTCTGGCCGGGCGCTGCCACAAGTATTTGTTGTCGGGGTCGCGGCGCAGATTTTCTTTATTCACATCGGCACCCTCGCGATACGCGGCGCTGAGCATGATTGTCCGATGCAACGGCTTCAGCTTCCAACCGCCTCGAATCAGTTCGTTCGCGAGATAATCGAGCAGTTCGGGATTCGTGGGCGCTTCGCCCTTCGCGCCAAAATCGTTCGGCGTTCCAACGATGCCGCGTCCGAAATGATGCTTCCAAAGCCGGTTGACCATGACGCGCGCGAGCAAACTGCCCGCGCCGTGTTCCGAATCCGTCAGCCACGTTGCCAGGGCCACGCGCGGATCGATGGTCGGCTGCGGAAACCAGAGTTTGTTGTCGGAAGACGTCTCGAGAACTTGCAGGAATGTCGGCGCGGATTTCGCGTCCTTGTTGTCTACTTCGCCGCGCCGGAGCAGGTACACATCTTCGCCGCCGGGCTTGGTGGTATAGATTTCGGTCAACTCGGGCTTCGGCTTTTTTTGCTCCATATCCTGAAGTTCTTTGATGGCCTTGACGGCTTTGGGATCGAAGCGCCTGAAGAATTGAGAGAGCGCCGGGCGGATCGGATCGATCGGCTTGGCGCCGTTGGTCTTCAAAAGGGTTTCGATTTCGAGAAGATCCTGCGATTCCGCGGCCGCATCAATGGAAGCCGGTGCTTTTCCGGTGCAAAACGAGAGACTCATCTTCCCCAGTTCGAAATAACCGCTGAAGCGCAGTTGAAACTCATATTCGGTTCCGCCGTCGAAGCCCGCGAAATCGCCTTCTATTCCAAAGATCGCGGCGTGGTCCTTGCCCATATTTGGAGCGACCGCCCAACCCGATGTTGGACTGTTATCGACTGCGGCGCTCAGTGGGTAGCCCGATTGTTCGAACGTCGCTTTCACAGGTGTGAGTTTCAGCGTCACCGGCTTGGATTTGTCTTTGGGATCGAGCGGTTTGGCGATGACTTTAAAATCGCCCAGAACGAAATTGCCGTTGTCGGACAATCCCGGTCCGTTGGAAGGCAGCGATTTGTCGGCGAACGCATCGAGCCGGAACGCGCGCACGCCGGGCTGGTGCGAACGCGCCTTGATTGTGTAGAGATCGTCCGCTGCTTTGTTACTCGCATACAAAACCAGCCCGTCAAGCGTGGTGTCGAGGTGCGCCGTTTTGGCTTCCACGCTGAGCGCATCGAACACATGCCACGCCGTGGGCACGGAAAACACGAGTTTCGGCATTTCGGTTTTGCGCCATTTTTCGAAATTCGCGTTGAATTCAGTGTTGTCGTACTTCTTCACTGCTTCGCGGAGCGGTGCGACGTTTTTCTCGAACTCCGCCATTTTGCGCTGCGTCTCGTCAAACTGCCTGTCGATTTTGATGTCGCCCTGAACGGTGCGCCCCAGCGCGGCGGCGATGCCGTAATAATCCTTCTGTGGCAAGGGATCGTACTTGTGATCGTGGCAGCGCACGCAGCCCATCGTCAGGCCGAGCATCGACGAGCCGATCGTGGAAATCATGTCGTCGAGTTGATCGTAGCGAATCTTTTCGAGCGTCTTCGAGGTGGTCTGCCCGGGATAAGGTCCGGCGACAAGAAATCCCGTCGCGGACGCCGCATCGTAGTCGTTGGGCTTGAGCTTGTCGGCGGCGATCTGCTCGCGAATGAACTCGTTGTAGGGCATGTCGGCGTTGAACGCGCGGATCGCCCAATCGCGGTAGTGATAGGCTCCGTTGCGATAGCCGTCGAATTCGTAGCCGCCGCTTTCGGCGTAGCGCGCCACGTCCAGCCAATGCCGGGCCCAACGCTCGCCGTAGCGCTCGCTTGCCAGCTGTTTGTCGATGAGCTTTTCATACGCGTCCGGCGTCGTATCCTTGACGAACGAATCGACTTCTTCCGGCGTGGGCGGCAGACCGGTCAAATCGTAAACCGCGCGTCGAATCAATTTCTCGCGGCTTACCGCAACGCTGGGGACGATTCCCGCCGCTTCCTGTTTGGCGAGAATGAAGCGATCGACGGGCGTGCGAATCCAGGACGCGTTTTTTACTTCCGGCAGCGCGACGCTTTTCAGCGGACGAAACGACCACCACTGGCGGCCTTCGTCAAGATTGATGACGCGCTTGGCCGAAGCCGCCTTGGCGCCCTCGCGCGGATCGGGCGCGCCCATTTCGATCCACTTCGCAAAATTAGCGACCACGTCGTCCGGCAGCTTTTCCTTGGGCGGCATTTTCATGTCAGGGTCGGTGTGGCGGATGGCTTTCATCAACAGCCCTTTGGCGGGCAGCCCCGGCACCACCGCGGCACCGCTTTCGCCGCCGCTCAACAAGCCTTCGCGCGTGTCGGCAAAGAGGTCGCCCTTGAGTTTCTTCTTTGCTTTCGCCTCCGCCGAATGGCACTCGTAACATTTTGCAACCAACACGGGGCGGATATTTTTTTCAAAGAATTCGAGACCCTGCGCGGTGGAAACCGGCACTGGCACCGTTACAGGTACGGGCACAGACACCGGCACGGGCGGTTTGGGCGCTTCGGCTGCTTGAACCGGGCATGCTTGTGCGATAGGTAAAATGAGTGCAAGAAATACGAGATAGCGCATCGAAAATTCACCTTGCCTAAGCCAAACAGGACACAAAGAAGCTTATTCAACAGATAAACCGCTGGAAGGCGGGAATCGACACAGACTTTCATAATTTATTTTCGGCCCAAAGTGCGCGAAGTGCAGGGCGAACGCAATGGCATCGACGTCCTGTTGAAAATCGGCATCTCCCAGCATTTCACATTGATTTTTTTCGCGCTGTATTATGGTATCCAATCGAACTGAATGAACTCTCGAAAGGAACGGCGAATTATGGCGAGAATAATCAAAGGCGCCTGGATGAAACTGGACGCTCCGATCAAATCCAAGGCGAAGAAGAAAAAGCCTAAAGTGAAGGCGTCCGATCCCGTGTATCAACTTAAGGTCGTTCTGGATGGTTCGAAGCCGTCCATATGGCGGAGGATTTTAGTTCGCGGAGGCACCGATCTTGAGCTTCTGCATATCGTTTTGCAGGAGGCGATGGGTTGGGAGGATTGCCACCTGTATTATTTTGAAGCCGACAAAGTACACTACGATTCGCCCGAAATGGATACCGGTTTAGAGGAATCGGAGAGTGTCCTGGATTACGATTTGGCGACGGTTGCGCCACTGCCTAAAGCGAAATTCAAGTACGAATACGACATGGGCGACGGCTGGCTGCACGCCGTCACGGTCGAGAAAATTCTGCCCGCGGATGCCAATCAGAAGCTGCCATTCTGCGTGGCAGGAGAAGGTGCGTGCCCACCGGAAGACTGCGGCGGTTTGTGGGGCTATTACGCGATGCTGGATATACTCGGCGATCCAAAACACCCCGAATACGAGCAGATGAAAGAATGGGTGGGCGACGATTTCGATCCGAATGCATTCGATATCGAAGCGGCGAACAAACGCCTGAAACTGCGGACGGTTTCGCGGTGACTGTGTACCGATTAACGTGTAACCTTTAATGTGCAACTCCGCTTTGACCTCGAGACATTTTTTCTGTGAATGCCATTAAGAGAGTGTTTGCAGCCGCGCTTGTTCTTGTGTTGCTGGCCGGCTGCCAGGAGATTCAAGGCCCGGTCTGGTCGCTTGATGGGCAATGGGTGGCCTACACGGTTTACGCGCGACAGGCGGGCGGCGGTTTCCATCCGAGCGTCTATGTGACCAATCCGGATGCCGACGATCCGACTCCTCGTCTGCTCGCGTATGGCGCGGCGTTTCCACAATGGACTTCCGACGGAACACTGCTTTTCTATCTTGCCGAACGCGACCCGCAGGGTTATTTCACCAAGATCATGCGCTTTCATCCGGGCGACGAAAAGCCGGAAGTGGCGCTGGCCGGCGTGCGCTTGACGTCGATGCAATTGGCGGCCGGAAACAACGGGCCGCTGATGCTGTTGTCGATGGGGCGCGACAGCAAACCGGGTTCGCTGGTGAGCGCCGAGCTTTGGAGCGCGCTGGACAACAAACGCACCAATTTGCGCACGCTGGGCGAGATGTACGGACCGGCGATTTCCGCCAATGGCAAGATGCTTGTTTACGGCACGAAGCCGGTGGAAGGGCACGCGATTTTAATGGCGGCCGAACTCAATGGCGGCGAAGCGAAAGCCGTATTTCCGACGGCTACCAACACGGAACCGAATGCATCGAGCTTTGTCGTCACGCCGTTTCCGAGCAGCGAACGGTTTTTATTTTATGGTCCGGGAATGGCAAACGTCTGGACGATGACCGGCAAGCCCGGCGCCGCCAAGTTCGCGCGTTATCCAATCCCGGATGGGCTGACCTGCCCGGTGATGGCGCGCGTCGCCGAGGATTCGAACTCCGCGATGCTCACTCTCATGCGTGCGACGCCGGGCCGGCTGACATACGAGTCCTATCGCCTGGATTTTGCACAAAACAGATGGACCCGGCTCGACGGCAACGCGGACGAACCGATCGGCGGCAACGCGCTCGATCCGGCCGCGAAAAAGCGGCAGGCGCTGCGCTCGGCCTGGCTTTCATCGGGCGGATTGGCCGTGGGCGACGCGGCCAAACCGCACTGGTTTCCAGTGACTGCGGACCAATGCATCGCGGCCAGCACGCTGCTGCTGAAATCAAACGAACCGGAGAAAGCGCTCGAGGTGGTGTTGAAAGCCCAGGATGCCAAACCGCCGCCGGAGAATTCCGAAGCGCTGAATCAGGCGCTCTTCGCTGCGTACATGGCCAACAAAAAATTCGATCGCGCGACGGATATTTTCGAGCAGGGGTGGCTGCTGGAACCGGTGGGCCGAGCCGGCGTCCGGTTTATTTTTCCGCCGGAGAGCGGCTTGCCCCCGCCGGCTCCGGAATGGGTGGCGCAGCAGCTCAAGAGCATGGACGAATTGATCGCCGCGGCGCCGGAGAACCGCATGATTCCGCTGCTGAAAGCGGCGCTGCTCGCGCGCCAGAAAGGCGCGCAACGCGAGGCGCTCGAGGCCTATCGCAAAGCCATGGATTATTGTCCCGACCGGGCGCGCGTGGGCGGCGTGCGATTTTTACAGGGCGTCTGCAATTTGGAACTCGACGATTTGGTGCACGCCGCTGAAATGTTCGAGCAGGCTGCGCGCATCGACGACTTCCCGCAGGCGGATTTCGCCGCCGGAATGAGCGCAATGGCGTATTACCTGGACGCACGGCCGGATTCGATCACAAAGGCTGCCGCGGCGCTGCAGCTTCCAGCGGCTCGAAAATCGGCCATCGTGACCGAGTTGGCACAGATTCCCGCGATGTTGAAAGGCAAGTCATCCAAAGATCACGGTGCGACTCCGGAGGCTATCGGCGCAAATGGCGACGCGCATGCCTGGGCTGAATACGACACGTATTGGATTCCAGTGGTATTCTCCAAGCCGGTCTGGATGGAAGTCGGCGATGGCAAATTCGCGAATCGGCGCGTGGGCGTCAAATGTATGACGGCGACGTCGATATATACGAACAAGCAACCCACGCCCATCTTCCGATTGGCGAGGCCGGTGACGGCTCCCAAGCTGTCGCCCTCGGGCAGTGCCTTGGCGTTCACGGTAAGCGGAGAAATTTTTCCGGTGCCGGACAATTTTTGCGAGCTGATGGTGCTGGATTTGACCGGCGGCGTGGTCAACGGCAATGCGCAGGCGGCGGCGGCGGGACGGACCAAAAGCCGTCAGATTCTGACGCAATTCTCGTGGAGCGGCAATTCTGAAATCTCGCTGACGGGCGTCGACGTGGATGTCTTCGGCGGGCAAAAGGCATTCGAAAAAACCGTGCCCGTGGGGCGGGGAGGCGTGCGGAAAACTGCGGCGCCTTGAAGGGATGAGGGGGTGACACGGTAAGGGGGTGAGGAGGTGAAAAAGCAGCGCTTTCAATTTCATCTCTCCACAGCGTTGGTGTTGATGATTGTGGCGGGCGGATTGCTGTGGCCGAATGTGCGCGAGCGCAAGGTTGTTGTTCGCGCCGATACTTTGGCGGAGCCGATCGAAGAGACGAGTGAAGCCCTGCCTGGCGATCCCCTTTATAGTAAATACGGCTGGCCACTCGAGGCGGCTTCGCAACTCATCGGCGCCATGTCATCGTCGCACGAAGAATTGTATTCCATTCCGTGCCAGCCGAAATTTCATTTTCTCATGGCAACTTTAGACGCGTTGATCGCATTGGCCGCTTTAACGGCGGTGTGGTTTTTGTGCGAACGGTGGACAGGCCGCTGCAACGCGCGGGAGAAACTGCCGTCTGAAAGTTGAAGCGTTTACTGCCGCGCCGGCTGAATGCCCATCAGGAATGGATTGGGCAGGGTTTTCAATTCGTCATTGGAGCCAGACGCTGGCGGTTGCGCGTCGTCGGGAAGCGGCAGCGGTTTGCCCGCGGATGCGATGATTTCGCGGCGGACGAAGAGCATTCGCGGATAGACCGGGAATTTGTCTTTCGGTGTGGGCACGTCGATGTCGAATTTGGCGGGCAGGTCTTTCGCGGCAAAGATTTTTTGGACGACAGTCGGCGTGCCGGCCCACGTCGCGTTGTGCTGCTTCGAAACTTCTTTTCCTTCGGCGCAGAGCTGTTCGAATGATTTCGTGCGGAAGCCGGGCGCGTAGGCGTAGGTGACGACCAGTTTATTGTCGCCCAGCGCGGCAGGATCGGCGACAGAGACGCTGATGGCGTTTTTTCCGGGAGACAAATAGGGCAGGCTGCCGGGATTATTCTGCACGAGTATTTCAAGTTTCAGCGACTTGAGCGCGGTCTTGAATCCGATGCGCACCTGGGCCGTTACCTGGCCGCGAACGGAGTCGGTGAAATCGGCGAGCGTGGCGGGCTTGAATGTCTTGCCGCCATCAATGGAGATGTCGAACGAATCCGCGCCGTCCGCCAACCCGGTCGCCTGGGTCATGATGTAAGGCGAGCTCAACAGTACCGTCACGCTGGCCGGTTCTCCCGTTTTCAGCGGAACCAGTGCCCCGTCGGTATGCTTCACATTTTCTTTCGATAAAAACGACTTCAGGCACGCGTCGCTGCCGAAGTCCGGCGCGCAGAGCAGCGTGCCGTCGGCATAGCCGCGGACGACCTGCGCATAGGGTTCCATGATCAATCCCGCATCCGGGCTGTTGCGCAAATCCTTGTTGCCGCAGGTGTGCTTAGGGGCGATTTTAGAACCGGCCCAGAACCAGCCGTTCTCGGCAGCGGCCCATTTGTTGGTCAGGGAGAATCCGGGCGCCAAATCGGTATTGGCGGAATAGTTTCCGGAGGCGTGGTTGATACCCGCCCAGCCGTTTTCGGAGCCGGCGATTTTGTGCGTCTTCAAACCGCCGATCACGTCCTTGATCGTATCGCCGCAGGACAGGAACGCGGGGGCCATCCAGTTGGCTTTTTCGCCGAGCATTTCGAACTGGTTGTTCTTGGCATACACAGCGCTGCGGCCCTTGTCCAGAATGAACGCGTCCTGGATCAGGCTCTGTGAATTGGCGGTCAGCTCGTCTTCGCTCGCGATGGTGCGGCCTCCGAGCGCGCCAGCGTCGGGTTTCCAGGCGTAGAATTTCAAGAAGACGTCGAGGTAGTGCCATTTGTCGTCGTATTTTGCTTCGACGGTCGTGTGGCCATTCCAGCCGACGAAGCGCCAGCCCCAGCCCAATTCTTTCCAAAGCGCCGATTGTTCCGCGTGCAGACCGCCGCAGAGGCTCCAGCCGTAGGTGTTGATTTCCTTGAGGACGGGAACGCCGCCGGGTTCGCTCGGATATTGGCGATGGTAGTGACTCAATTGCATGAAATTATAAATGGCGATGGCCTTCTCGTCATTCGTTTTGCAATCGCGCGTGACCGTTTCGGCGATGGCTTTTAGGCTGGAGCAATCGGGCGCTTTGTCCGGCTGAATTTTGATCTCGCGCACGAGCGCTTCCGGACCGGCCAGTTTAGGGGCGGGGGCATCGCCGGCGAACGCGGAGACGACCGATCCCAGCATGACTGCAATGGCACAAGCGAATGCTGTTCGCGACATCGGCATGACTCCTCAACGATTGAAATCGGGTCACTCGGAAAAAGCATGACGGACGCGGCCAATCACTTCGCTTCCGGCTCTTTGTTGTCGCCCTCTTTCTTCAGCAAGCTCTTGCCCGCGCTCAGCGTTTCCAACTGCGATTTCAATTGAGCTTTGAAGCCCTCCAGGTTGTTGGGCAGGCCCAGATACACCGCTTCGACCAAGCCGTTTTTTCCAATGATGACGGTCATCGGAATCGGCTGGACGCGGTACGCTTCGGCGAGCTTGGCTTCTTCGTCCAGCACGATCGGTAGCGTCAACGCCGGTGTCGCGGCTTGAAATTCCTTAACTTTCTCAGGCGTTTCTTTGATGTTCACCGCGTACGCGACCACGCCTTTGCCCTTAAACCCTTCGCAGACTTCCGAAACGATCGGCATGGCCATCCGGCACGGGCCGCACCACGTGGCCCAGAAATCGAGCAGCACGACATTCTTGCCTTTGTGCGACGCAAGATCGAGCGTGCCGCCGGCGAGCAGTTTGGCGACAAATGCGGGCGCCACCTCGCCCAGCAGTTTCGGGTCGTAGGGCTTGTCGGCATCGCCGGGCTTTCCGAGGAACGTGTCGACTTTCTTCGTGTCGGGCGGCGGCGTAAAGGTGAACCGGTCTTTGGGGAATTCGACGTTCACCTTCCAGTCGTCGAAACTCGAGACGATCGTCTTCTTGACTTTGACCGGCCCCGTTTCGTCCCGGCTCATTTGCTCGCCTTCGATGGAGATTTTACGTACCAGCGGCTGCGTGCCTTCCTGAATCCACATGTCCCAATCGATGTCTTTTTCAGCGAAATGCAGATGATACGCCTTGACGTCGCCAAGCGGTTCGACGCCCACCAGTTTCAAGGACATCACGCCATTCATGATGATGTCCAACGCATCTTTCATGGCGAAATTGTCGAGGAACAGCAGGTTGTTCAAATCCCCGCGCACCACAAATTTCATTTCGTCGATATCGAAAAGTTCGGAGAGCGTTTTGGGCGCGTCATGCTGCGTGTACACTTTCAACGGCGGCGCATAAGTGCAGAGCGTCTTGCCGTCAGAGAGCACGGCGCAGCGCAATTCGCCGTCCTTGATGACCATGGCGAGTTTGTTGGGCCGTTCGACGGAAATTTCGTACTTGGTTGCGATTTCTTTCTTCTTGCCGGGTCCGCCTGTCAGCGTGGCTTTATTCGATAGAGTAGTGGAATAATTGGTGGTGCTGTTGAGGAATTCGATCGCGGAGCGCACGATGGCGATGGCTTTGCCGTCCAACTGCGTATTTTCCGGCGGCTTGGATTCGCCTGCCGATACGGCGACGCCCGCCGCCAAAACAAAAATCAAACTCACTCCCACGCCTTTGAAATGTCTCATTATAACACTCCTAAATTAGTGTACGCAATTCGAGAATCCGATCCGAATCCCCGGCGCTGCGTATTGGCGCACTACTAATATTGTATACCGGCATTCGAATTCGACGCGCAAAAATCGCGATTCTTGAAAAAAGACTGGATTCGACCGCGTCACGGTTTTTTGCCGGGAGGTTGAAGATTCGCCATCAGGCATTAAACTGCAACCATGAGCACATCCAAGACAGCAGCACCGGTTAAATACGGAAATCCGTTCGAATTGCTCCAGCCGGTTGAGGCGGCATTGGCGGAATCAATAGGTGGCGTGCCGGGAACCGCGGTCATGACGGCGCTGAAAGCCGCGTGGAAAATCGCGCGCGCTTCCGCCGCGGAAATCAATCGCGCCCAGGGCGGCCGGGCCGCGGGTGAACTGCTCGCCGCGCACGCCGACCGCATGCTCGAAATTTTGTTGAAATTCGCGCTGCAGCGCGCCGGACTTGCGGCTGACGAAAGCGGATTTGCCATCGTCGCACTGGGTAGCTACGGCCGCCGGGAAATGGCGGCGTACTCCGACATCGACATGATGCTGCTGCATCGCGATCACGTCAAAGAGGAGCAGTTGGACGCACTGGTCGGAAGCATTCTGCATCCAATTTGGGATTGCGGGTTGCAAGTCGGCCATTCGGTTCGCTGTCCGCAGGACTGTACAAACCGCATGGAGGATTCGGACGACAGCACGCTCGAAACCGCCACGTCTCTTTTGGAGTCGCGATTCGTCGCCGGCGACCGCGCGTTCTCCGATTCGTTCTGCGAAATTGAGATGCCGGCATTTTTCAAGCGCTATGGACGCCGCTTTGTCGAAGCGAAATTCACCGAAACAATTGAGCGCTGGCGCGGCCAGTCGGTCTATCGCACGCAGCCCAACATCAAGGACAGCCCCGGCGCGCTGCGCGATTATCAGCTCGCGGTATGGATCGACAATGCCAGCCGGCTGTCGGGACATTTGCCGCGCTTGAAGGATCGTCCGCTGGTCTCGGCGGCGAGCATCGAAGAAGCGGGTGCGGGCTACGAACGGCTGCTGACTTTGCGAGCCTCGCTGCATGCGTTGTGCGGGCGCAAGCAGGACGTGCTGGATTTTCAGATGCAGCAAGCCGTGGCAACCGACCTCGGTTACGAAAGCGCGGACGAACTGCGCACCGTCGACGTGCTGCTCAAGGATTATTACCGCTCGGCGACGGCGGTGCACCGGCTGGCTCAAACGGTGACGCGCCGTTATCTCGAAGAGAAAGCGGTGGCGTCGAAGGACGTCGAGAGGCTGAAGCGCGTGCGCCTCGACGACGATTTCACGCGCGTTGGCGAGTATCTGTACGCGTCGCGCACCGGCATGTTCGACGGCGTGGATTGGCTGGAACTGGCGATGCGCGCGTATGTTCACGCGGCGCGGCAATCGGTCACGGTGGGCACCGACATCGTCGCGTCCATCCGCGCGCGGCTGCATGAAATCGACGATACGCTGCGCAGGGACTCGGCCGCGCGAATTCATTTTGAAACGTTGATGCGCATGCGGGCCAACGTCGGCAATACGCTGCGCGCGATGCGCGACGTCGGGCTGCTCGGCGCGTTTCTGCCGGAATTCAGCGAGATCGAAGACTTGGTCTTGAGCGACGCATACCACGATTATACCGTCGACGAGCACACGCTGCTGGTCGTGCGCGCCGTGGACGATTTGTACCGATCCGTGGAAAAAAACGACGAATTCCGCCGCAAGATTCTCGAAACGCTTCCGCGCCCGCACGTGCTGCGCCTGGCGTGTTTGTTTCACGATCTTGGAAAATCGCGCGGCGCGGCGGGGCACAGCGAGCGCGGCGCGCTGATGCTGCCGGTGATTGGCGATCGGTTGGGGTTGAGCGATTCCTCGCTGCGAACGTTGATTCTGCTGGTCAAGGAACATCTGATTCTATCCAAAATCAGCCAGAAGCGCGACACCGGCGACGTGGCGCTGCTGAAAGAATTGGCGGCGAAGATAGGCACAAAGGAGCGCCTCGATCTGCTGTTGCTGCTGACGTATTGCGATTCCATTTCCGTCGGCCAGGGCGCTTATCCCATGTGGAAAGACGCGCTGCTTGCGGAATTGTATACTGACACGCTGCGCTACATCGATTCCAAAGAGTCCGGCATCTATACCCTCATTGAAACCGGCTCCCCGGCCGAAGACAACAGTATGCTGGAGGAGCGCCTGAAAGCGTGGGCAACCGATGGCGTCGACCGGGAATTGGCGCTGGAGCATTGCCGCACCGTGCCGCGCCGCTATCTGGTTGAAGTGGGTTTCGACGACGCGGTGCTGCACGTCGAAGCGATCAAGGCCATGCGCGCCGAAAAGCGTGACAGCATCGCCATCGTGCGCGGGTCGGGCGAACTAGTGGACATGTGGGTCGTTTCCAGCGACATGCCCAAACGCTTCTCGCAAGTATGCGGCGCATTTCTCGGCGAGGGCGTCAACGTGGTTTCAGCGATCGCGTACACGCGGACGGATCGGCTGATCCTGGATCATTTTCGCCTTGCGCCGGGTTTGGACACGGTGAATCCGGACGAAGCGTTCTGGCAGCGCGTGGCCGCGAATGTCGACAGCGTCTTGAGAGGGCAGGCGGATTTTCTGGCGCGCATCGAATCCGCGCGCAAACGCATTCCGCGCACGCCGCGGGTGTCGCGCAAGATCGAACCCGTCGTGCTCGTCGACAACAAGATGTCGCCTCGTTACACTGTGGTGGACGTAAAATGCGGTGACCGCATTGGGTTGTTGTACAGCCTCAGCGGCGCGCTGGCGGACCTCGGTTGCGACATTCATTTCGCGAAAATTGCGACAAACCAGGGAGTGGTAACGGACGTGTTTTACGTCTCCGAAAGCGGCGGAAGTCAAGTGACGGAAGCCGAGAAACTGCTGAACATCAAACGGCTGTTAAAAGCGGTCGCCGAAGATTACATGGAAGCGAAGCGATAAAAAGATGAAGGTTTAGAAGAACAAGCGGCCTCTGTCACTTTCGGTGTACTTAGATCCAACCATTCATGCGACAAATACGCCGGCATCTCAAACTGGGTTCATCGTCTCGCCGCGAATGTGCTTTGCGCTTCGTTCGCGGTGCCGTGTCGCTCGCTCTTTTTTTTGCGCTGACGCAAACCGTGTGGGTTTTCGCGGAGGATGCCGCGCCGCAAGTCGCGGTTTCGCAAGCCGCGGCCGAGGATGTTCCCGGGATGTTTCAACGTGGCGGGGCAACGATGTGGGCGCTGGCGGCGCTGTTGTTCATAGGAACAATTGGCGGTGTGGCCCAGTTTGCATTCCTCGCCCGGCGCAAACACGCTCCGCGCGATTTTGAGAAAGATCTCGTTCATCTCGCCGACACAAAAGGCATCGACGCGGGCATCTCTTTGTGCAAGGAAAAGCCGTCGTCGCTGGCGCGCGTGCTGCTTGCGGCGATGGTCCGTCATGGCCTGCCGCTGGCGCAACTCGAAGCCGCCATCCGAAACGAGACCGTGCTTGTGCGTTACGCGTTGCTGCGCCACACGCGCGTGGTGGGCTGGTGCGCCGCGGTCGCGCCCCTGGTCGGGCTGCTGGGCCTTGTGACGAACATGACGAAGCATTTCGATTTCAATCCTTCGGCCAATCAAGAAATCAATTTCCACAATCTCGTTGCCGGTTTCGCCAATGGACTTTCCTGCGTGACTTTTGCGTTGATCGTGCTGCTGCTGCTGCTCGGATTTTATTTTTTCACGCGCGCGCTGGCGTTCGATCTCGCGCACGACATTGAAGTCAAAGCCATCGAATCGGTCGTAACGCTCGACCGGAAAGCGCGCCAGAGCATTCGGCTCATTGAGGACATCGAGGAACAAATCAAGACTGAAAGCATGATCAAGGTGCCGGATCTCAGCGCCGAATTCGACGAACAGCCGCACTCGCACGAAAGCGCGCACAAGACCGCGGTGACGACGCACACCGGCGGAGCGGTTCAGGAGTAGAGAATGCCCTTTCGAAATTTTCTTCCGAGAAAAAATACACACCGATGGCAAAACTAATTCTGGAATCAAAATGCGCCGAAGCGGCGCTCCTGTCGTATCTCAAAAAGTATTTCCACCGAATTACAGCCGGAACGGAAACGAATGCCGCGACTGTTTCATTTGCAACCGTGATCGGCGAATTCAAATTCAAATTGCGCTGCGAATTTAAGGAGCCGTCGAACCGGCTGCACATCGCCCTCACGAGCCCCATGGGCACGGGGCTGCTTTTGACTTTCAAACGCGGTTCCATCATGAAACAGTATCCGTTCATCGAGAAACTCGCCGCGGACGAATGCGTGATCAATTTCGATAAAATCGAATACGGCGGACTCAAATTAACCGATTGGATCGGCGTGCGAAGCGTTCATATACCCGGCACCGAAGGCGCGTTTTGCACGGCCGAATTTGTCGTTAAGGAGAAAGCATAATGTCGAAAATGTCCGTGGACGCGAAAGAAGCAGCAGCTCTTGTGCAGCGGTTGGTTGGTGGAAAGTTGGAGCTCAAAGAGAGGGGATTCCACGTCGAATTGCCCAGCCTGGATGTGAAGTGCGATGTGCGACGCGTGGAGTTGGAGGCAGTCGTACAAAAAGGCCCCATCGCCGTCGATCTCAAAAGTATTGAGATCGCGGAGGAGGGCATTACGCTGGATTTTTCAATCATTTGATTTGGGCGCAGCGACTTTTCAGCCGCCGCGCTCATCATGCTGTTTACGCCAACCGTTTTCTCACCGCTTCAACCGCACCGTCGATTTGAATCCGTTCCTGCTGCATTGTGTCGCGATCGCGAATCGTGACGGAACCGTCTTGCGCCGTCTGGCCGTCGACCGTGATGCAATACGGCGTGCCGCATTCGTCCTGGCGGCGGTAGCGCCGGCCGACAGTGTCCTTCTCGTCGTAGAACGCGTTGATCTGGTGCTTGTGGAACTCCGCCATAATCTTGCGCGCCGTCTCCGGCATGCCATCTTTTTTGACGAGCGGAAAGACGGCCACCTTGATCGGCGACAAGCGGGGATGCAGCTTCAACACCGTGCGGCCTTCGGTCGTGCCGGGCGGCGGCGGTTCCTCGATGTAGCCATCGAGCAGGAAGGCCAGCGTCGCGCGGTCGGCTCCGGCAGCCGGTTCGATGACGTAGGGATGGTAGTGCGCGTTCTTCTGCGAATCGAAGAACGTCAACTTCTTTCCGCTGTGCTTTTCGTGCTGCTTCAAATCGAAATCGCCGCGATGCGCGATGCCTTCGAGCTCGCCCCAGCCCCACGGATAATCGTACTCGACGTCGCTGCACGCTTTTGCGTAATGCGCGAGTTCGCTCGATTCGTGCGGACGCAGCCGCAGCTTTTCTTTGCGAATGCCAAGCGAGCTGTACCACCCGATGCGCTGCTCGCACCAATAATTGTACCAGTACATGTCGTCCTTGCCCTCGTCGGCATACTGCGGCGGCGGAACGAAGAACTCCATTTCCATCTGCTCGAATTCGCACGAACGAAAGGTGAAGTGTTCGACCGTGATTTCGTTGCGGAAACTTTTGCCCTGCTGCGCGATGCCGAACGGCGGCTTCATGCGCATGCTGGTCTGAACGTTGAGAAAATTTGTGAACATCGCCTGCGCCGTTTCCGGGCGCAGATAGACGGCGGTCTCGTCGATGGCGCCTGCAATGGCGGCCTTCAATTCGTCGCCGGTGAGACTCTTTCCTTCGAGCGCTTTGGCGATGCCTTCGATGTTGTCCACGCTGCCGAGCGACGTGCGGAACATCATGTTAAAACGGCGGATGTCCGACAAATTCGGGCTGCCGCAATTGGGGCAGACGATGCCGAGTTTACCCACGGCGCCTTTGCGCGATTCCTTCTTGCCGCTCTGGTGATCGACGATGACTTTGAAATCGACTTCGGTGCCTTCGGCGACTTGAGGCCACTTGTCGGCCCGGCCGCGTTCCTTGCAATCTTTGCAGTCGATCATCGGATCGGTGAAACCGGCCAAGTGTCCGCTGGCGCGCCACACATTGGGGTGCATGATGATACTGGCGTCGAGACCGACGATGTCTTCGCGACCGTGGACCATGGTCCGCCACCATTCGGCCTTGACGTTGCGCTTGAGTTCCGCGCCGAGCGGGCCGTAGTCGTAGCAGCTTTTCAAGCCGCCGTAAATTTCAGACGATTGAAAAACGAATCCGCGCTGTTTGCACAGCGAGACGATTTTTTCCATGATCTCCGGTTCGGCGGAGGGTTTGTTCGGTTTCTTTTTGTCCTGGCTCATAGTTTCCCTTATTGATTCTCTTTTCTCTCGCAAAGATGCATAGCGGCAAAGAACGGCGAAGGCATGTTTGGGTTGAATTTCTTCGCATCTTTGCGCCTTTGCAAGAGAAACAATTTAACCTGCGAGCGCGTATTAGCAACTCACCGCCCGCCCTTGCCTTTGATTTCCGAATCCCAGCGGGCCATCCATTCTTCAATATTCTTGTCGAACTCCGCCGCGTCGAACTTCATCGGCTCTAGCTTCAAGCCCCGCATCGACTCCGGTAGCTTCTCCTGCGGGATGTCGGTGCGCGCGGGAATGCGGTCGCGTTCGTGGGCCATGAGAATGAGTTGTTCGGGGTCGTTGACGAAATTATAGAAGAGCTTTGCGCCCTCGGGATTCGGGTTGTTTTTTACGAGCGCTATCGGCTCGACGTTGACCATTGTATTTTTCGGCATGACAAAATCGAACGGCTTGCCTTTGTTCTTTTTCAGGTTCAGCACGTCGGGAAGATTCCACGGCGCCAACATGCACGGGCCGTCGCTTTCGAGCAGCCGGTACAGGCCGTCCGGATTTGCGGCATACGACGCGGTGTTTGCGTCCAGCTTTCTAAGGAATTCGAATCCCGCGTCGATGCTTCCGTGGCGCTCTTTTTCGCGCAAAATCAACGCGCCGAAGATCAACTTCATACCTGAACTTGCCCGTGCGTCGCGGACCGCGATGCGGCCTTTCCATTTGGAGTCGAGCAGCCCGTCCCATTCTTGCGGAACGTCTTCCGCCTTGATTTTGTTCGGATTGTAAAGAATAATTTCCGGCGTCAGAAAAGTCGCGCTCCAACCGCCAGTTGGACTCTTCGCGTTCTCCGGCAGATTTGCGGCCCAGGGCGGCACGTAGGCTTCGAGCAGACCTTGAGCTTCCGCGTTTTTAAAATCGCTCGCCGAACCGCCCCACCAGACGCACGCGCGCGGCCGGTCGCGCTCAGCACCAATCTTCGCAAAAATCTCGCCGCCGCCCATGTCCTGAAAACGAACGGTCCAGCCCGGGTGCGCGGCTTCGAAGCGCTGTTTGATGTCGCCTTCGAGGTATTTGCCGTGCGGGGAGTAGACGTCGATGGTCTTGTTGGCGGCGGAACTTTCTCCGCAGCCGGACGTGAAGAGAAACGAGGTTCCGAGAAGGGTGGCGTAGAGGAACTTGCGGCGGGAGTGGGAATGCATTCAAAGTTTCCAAATTAAACTATTGGACATGTACGATATCACCCGGCTTAATCGATTGAAGCGCCAGCAGAACCCGTGGCATAAGCTTTGACAGCGTCTCGAAAGTGTTATCTGAGGCTGTCAGCACAATGATCGCGAACTTTCGATTTTTTAGATTCTGCTGGTACGTCAAATTTCCATCTATGGTGATAAACACGTCGAACGCAGGTTCAACGAGTCTCATAAGCCTGCCATTTTTGATAGTCGCCCAGCCCATTTCCGGGACGGTGAAGACATAATGTCCCGGCAAGGTTTGCTTCAGTTTGCGCGGCAAGCATTCATCAAGCAGCACTTTCACAAGAAGCCACCATCCTTTCCTGAAGCGAATCCAGCACGGCCAGCGCCTGCGGGCGCGTGACAGTCGGGAAATCGTCGAGGAAGTCATCCAGTGGATGATTGGCCTTGAGATAATCCACCAGGTTTTTCAAAGGCACCCTTGTACCGGTGAAGACAGGAATTCCGCCCAGAATCTCCGGGTCCGAAACAATGAGGGATTTCTTTTTTTTCATACTGAAATTCCTTTGGGCCTACGCTGCGTTACCACTCATAAGATTAGCATCCGAATGCACGAATTCAATCCGATCCTTAATCTTCCACCCGAAAGAAGCAACTCGGCTTGCGCACGAACGGCAACTTCTCAATCTCCGTCAGCGCCTTCTGAAACCGTTCCTCGATCGTGTTGTGCGTTAGCATCACAATCGGCACATCGCCGCTCTCCTGCGGTTCTTTTTGGATGACCGACGCGATTGAGACACCCATTTCGCCCAGCAGCGACGCGATTTTCCCCATGGCTCCGGGGCGGTCGGCGACGCGAAAGCGGACGTAGTAGCGGCTGCGCGTTTTGCTCATGGGGATGACGGGCAAGTCCGCGCGCGGGTTCTGGAAGAATTGCAATTTTGTGAATGCCTGCCGCGCGCTGCCGCGGGCCGCGTCCACCACGTCGGCGATGATCGCGCTGGCCGTGGGCATCATGCCCGCGCCGCGGCCGTACAGCATCACTTCGCCCGTCGCGTCGCCGCGCACCAGGACCGCGTTGAACACGTCGCGTACATTCGCCAGCGGATGCGTGTTTGGAATCAGCGTCGGATGCACGCGCAGCTCCAAACCGCCCGGCAAGTCTTCCGGGTCCGCGCCGGGGATGCGGCGCTTGGCGATGCCCAGCAATTTCAGTGTGTAGCCCAGTTCGCCGGCAAAGCGCACGTCGTCGATGTTGACGTTGTCGATGCCTTCGATATGCGCTTCGGCAAAATCAAAGATCGAATGAAACGCGAGATTCGAGAGGATCGTCAGCTTGTGTCCCGCGTCGATGCCTTTCACGTCGGTCGACGGATCGGCTTCCGCGTAGCCTTTGCTCTGCGCTTCGTAAAGTGCCTGCGCGTATGGCGCACCGCTCTGGATCATGCGCGTCAGAATGTAGTTCGTCGTGCCGTTGAGAATTGCGTGAATGCTCTCGATGCGATTGGCGACGAGGCCGTCGCGAATGGCGTCAACGACCGGCACGCCGCCGCAGACGGACGCTTCGAAACCGATCGACGTTTTGTTGGCGAGCGCCAATTCGAAGAGCTCTTTTCCATGCGTGGCGAGCAGCGCTTTGTTCGCGGTGATCACCGATTTGCCGGCTTTCAGAGCGGCCGTCAGCAGTGTCCGTGCAGGCTCGATGCCGCCGATGACTTCGACGAGAATATCGACATCCGGATCAGTGGCGACGGCCATGGAGTCGGTGGTGAGAACGGCCGGGTCGAGCGCCAGCGCGCGCGCTTTTTTCAGGTCGCGCACGGCCACTTTGTGCAGGCGAATGTCGAGGCCGGTCTTGTCGAGCAGCGGCGGGCGGCTTTCGCGCAAAATCTTCGCGACGCCCGCGCCCACCGTGCCCAGTCCCAGCATACCCAGCCGAATAATCTTTTTGCTACCGTCTTCGCTCATGCGTGTGATTCCGATGCGCTTCGATTCGTTGAAACCATGCGGCGCACAGCATACGCTGAAAACGGAATCATTCAACGGCACGCGGGGGCGATTGCAGCACGAAACGCTTTCTAGCGATTTTTATTCGGTCGGCGGCTTGAGTTGATCCTTGCCGCGTGTTCGAAAATGGCGCGTTAGAAGCAGGCCACCGATCACGAACGTCAGGACCAATGCAAGCGCGGCGATGACGACAAATGTTCCGCTGGCAAGAAAGAGCGTTTCAGGGGCGCGAACGTCGGCGAGTTGAATGGGCATATCCATTGCTGATTCCTCCTGCAAAGAAAAGGCGCGAACTTGATTGTCATCAAGCCCGCGCCATTTTGCAACCTGAATCCTGAAACTTGGAACCTGAAATTGCCATTTACCGCGCGCCCAACAGAATATCTACGACAATCTGGTCGAGGCGTTCGTAGGGCAACGACTTCTTTGCCAGCGCGTCGGAATCGAGCTTGGCTTCGCGCAGCGCCTTTGCGTTTTCTTTCGAGTACGACGCGACCATCTTTTGCATCGCTGCGTCATGGCGGTGAACTTGTTTGAGGATGTCGTTGGCTTCCTTGTCGGCGTTGAGCTTTGCGACTTTTGCCTTGAGAATGTTGTATGTCCTCATGCAGCCGCGCGCGAAATCCCAGACGCCGTCGCTGTCTTCCGTGCGGTAAGCGTGCGCGTCGAAGTGGCGCGGGCCGGCATAGCCGCTGTTTTCGATCAGGCGCACCAGCATGAACGAGCCTTTGAGGTCTTCGCTGCCGAAGCGCAAATCCTGGTCGAAGCGGCCCATTTTCTGGCCGTTGAGATCGATGTGGAATAGCTTGCCGCATTCGATCGCTTGCGCGACATGATGCGTGAAATTCAGGCCGGCCATGGTCTCATGCGCGTATTCGGGATTGACGCCCACCATCTCTTTGTGCTGGAGCGTTTCGATGAAGGCGAGCATGTTGCCGGTGGTCGCGTTATAGATGTCGCCGCGCGGTTCGTTGGGCTTGGCTTCGAGCGCGAATCGCAAATCGTAGCCCTGGTCCTTGACGTAGCTGGTCAGGAAATTCATGGCTTCGCGGTTGCGCTTGATCGCGTCCATCGGGCATTTCGACACATCGACTTCGCTGCCTTCGCGCCCGCCCCAGAAGACATAAATCTTCGCGCCGAGATCGACGCCGAGGTCGATCGCGCGCATGGTTTTCTGAATGGCGAACGCGCGCACTTTTGCGTCGCTGCTGGTGAACGCCCCGTCCTTGAAGACGGGCAGTGAGAAGAGATTCGTCGTGGCCATCGCGCAGACGATGCCGGTGTCGTTGATTGCCTTCTTCGCGGCGTTGACAGTCTTTTTGTATTCCGCCGGAGTGGCGGTGAATGGAATCAGATCGTTGTCGTGGAAGTTAAAACCGTACGCGCCGATGGCGGCCATCTTGCGAATGTTTTTGATCGGATCGAGCGGCGCGCGGGTGGGTTCGCCAAATGGATCGCGTCCTTGATTGGCGGTGGTCCAGAGGCCGAACGTGAACTTGTTTGAGGGTTTCGGTGCGTAAACGGACATTCATATCTCCTTGAGCGGTTATTGAATTTTAGGTGGGGGGTTTTAACACAAAGACGCAAAGACACAAAACATTTTCTCTCGCAAAGACGCAAAGGCGCAAAGAACGGCAGGGAAAGGGTGTTCTATGTGTCCCAAAGCCTATCGTTTGAATTCACAACGACGAATGTACAGTTCACTCAAAAAAGCCACACCGATGTTAATCAGAAGCGCCAAAATAACGTTGTCGGCAATCGAACTCAAACCATGTTGAAAAACATAATATCGCTGGCGATTTTCTTTGGTGACTCCATCTAGATTCTGTCGCATATCATTGAAGATCGCTACACGAAAAGGCCATCCAAAATCATGGCGTTGATAGACGTAATATTGTTCATGCGTTTTGCCACCTGCATCTACGAAATCGCGCGCATGAGATGTCAGCAATTTGTCGTCATAGTCAGAGACATTTTCTGAACAGATGTTTGCCCATAGGATCACACCCGTGACAAAAAGCATTAAAATCGCCGTCGAAAGATGAATCTGAAGCCACTTGCGCCGACGCTTCCCTTCCATATTTTCTCCCGCCGTTCTTTGCGCCTTTGCGTCTTTGCGAGAGACTTATTTCTTTGGCGTACCGTCGTCGGCGACCAACCCGAGCGCCCATTTAATACCGCCGTAAAGGTGTTCCTGGAATTTGTCGTCCTTCCACGATGCGTCGGACTGTCCCAGCGATGTGTAGAACACGCGCCCCGTGCCGAATTCTTTTGTCCAGGCCACTGCGTAATCTTTGTCTTCGCGGCAGCCGCGTTCGAAGAAACCTTTTTCCGGATCGCCGGGCTTTTCGGCTTTCTTTGGGCGCGTGTCGTTTGACGGATCCAGCGCGATGATTGTGTGGACATCGTCGCTTTTCCATTTCTTGAACTGGTAGATTTCGTCGGTGAAATCAAACTTCGTCAGGAACGTAGCGCTGGCGGGGTGCTTGCGGTCTTTGATGCGCAGCGTCACGAGTTCGTTCCAGGCGTTGCCTTCGTACTCACAACCGAGCATCTCGCTGTAGGGCTTGAATTCGTGCAGCGTGTCCGCCGCGCCGTGGACTCCGATGAACGCCTTGCCGGTCTTCAGCCAATCGATGAAGCCCTGCTTGTCGGGGAGCGGTAGTTCGCCGGACGTGTTGAGGAAAATCACGCCGTCGTATTTTTTCAAGTTCTCGGGCGAGAGCTTATCCGCGAATTCTTTTTTGATCTTCTCCAGCCACTTTTCCTCCTGCGCTTTGTCGGTCGGTCGCGCGCCGGGCTGTTTGATGAAATCCACCGAGAAGGCGCCAGTGCGCTGACCGATGTCGGAGAGGGCTTTTTCGCCCGCGGGGATTGACGCGCTGCGGTTGCCGAGCGCGACGGTTACCGCCAGCAATTTCTTTTTCGCGGTGTTCTCTGCGTTTTCATGCGGCCTGTTCGGCGGATAAAGCGCCAGTTCGTGGATGGACCAGAATGTGCCCTTCGTCGAACCGGTTTGAATGATCCGCAGAAACTTCGTTTTGACGGGATTGAAATTAATCTCGGTGACCGACGGCTCTCCTTTTCCTTCGGCGATGGGTTTCCCCCAGGTTTTGCCGTCGGTGGAAATCTCCACCTTATACCCGCGCGGAAAATCGCCCGCGGAATTGGCGTAATTCAACAGGATGCCGGCGATTTCCGTCGTCTCTGGCAATTCAATTTGGAACCATTGGCCGGGAGCTTGATCGCCCTTCGTGTCCCAGCGTGTCTCCGGGTTACCATCGATTGCGGACTTCGCCGCTTCTGAATTGTGGCTTGCAGTTAATTTCCAGGCATCCAGGTTTTGGAGCGTCTTGGGTTGCAGCTTCTTTAGTTCCTCGCTCGTCCACGGGACAAGCCGGTCTTGAGCTTCGAGCCGGGCGCGCGCGGAGTCGGTCCAGTGGACCATCGAACCGTGGTTGCCGAAACTGTTTCGCACGTAGGACGACACGTCGGCGATCCATTCGTCGTCGTTGGTATTCATCGGCACCATCTGCGCGTCGTATGTTTTTCCGGCGACGGGGCCGTTCAAGCCACTCATGATGACGCGCAGCATCGAATCGCGGTCGTGGACCGAAGCCGATCCCGCCAGCGGCGGCGCGATTGTGGTGCCTGTCGATTTGGCGGTCAAAACCAGGCCCGCGGGCGCGGCGTCTTTCGACATGCCTTTTCCATCGAAGCCGTGGCAGGAATAACACAATTCGCGGAAGATGGTTTCGCCGTGGCTCAGGCGCGCGAGCTCGGTTTTATTGAAGCGCTTCGGATCGAACGACGGGCCGGTCTGCAATATTTTTAAGCCGATCTTTTTGACGCCTTCGAATTTGGTTTGGGCCATTACTTGCGTTGCGATCTTGGGGAAATCGGGCCATTTCTGCAGCTTGGCCGTCAGAACGACTTGCAGCACCACGTTCGGATCGGTGTCCGCCGTCATGGTCTTGACTTGATCCGCGATCGCCGCATTATCCTTGTTTAGCATCAGCTTTTCACCTGCGCGAATCGCGGCGGCGCGGACTTTCGGATGTTCGTCCTTAAGCGCCGCGAGCACGACGTCTTTTTCGAGCGCGTCGAGTCCTTCGAGCGTCCAGAGCGCGTGAATACGCGCGAGATGATCCTTGTTCGATTTCGCCATTTCAACCAGCGCGGGAATGACCGATTTGTCGCCCTTGACGATCAGCAGTTTCTGCGCCGCGTCGCGCCACCAGCCGTTGGGGTGTTCGAGATGCGCGACCCATTGCGCGGGCGTTTCGTCGAGCATGTGGGGTTGCGGACCCGGCTTGAAATCCTTGTGCACCAGCCGCCAGATGCGGCCGCGTCCGGCGTTCTTGTCGAGATTAAACTGCTTGACGACCTTGCGCAGGTAACTTCCTTCTTTTACCCATGCGCCTTCCTGAATGATGCCTCTGTACATATCCACGATGTACAGGCAGCCATCGGGTCCGTTGGCAATGTTGATCGGACGGAAATTGGGATCGGTTGATGCAAGCCATTCCTTTTTATCGAGTACATTCTTGATGTACGTCATGCCCTCGTGATCTTCCACCTTGGCGCGGCGGATCAATCGTCCGACCGGTTCGCAGATCAGCGCGTCGCCGCGCAGGTCTTCCGGCAGCCGGTCGACCCGGACGATCTCATTGCCGCAGGACGCCGTCATGTGATTCAAGGTCAAATCGGGAAAACGGTGTCGGCCGTGGCCGCCCTGGACGTCGCCGAGTCCCACGAGCGGCCAGACTTCGAGGAAATCGGGTGGGGACTGTTCGGGCAGCGAGATGGCGCCGTAAATAATAGGTAATTGAAAGCTGACAAACCCCTGTTCGCCGCCGGCGTTGGAAAACCACATTTTACCATAATTATCCTGGTTGATGCCCCATTGCCCCCCGTTGCCGGGCGTGTTTTCCTTCAGCGGTTCCTTGCCCGTGCCGGTCCAGCGCAGTCGAAAGGAGTTGGTCGATTGGTACATCCAATTGTCCAATCCCCAAATCAACCCGCTCTGCTGGTGCTCCAGATTTCCACCGCGCTTGCCGCCCGCGTACCAAAGGTCTTTTTTGTCGGAGACGCCGTCGCCCTTGGTATCTTTGTAGATGTAAATGTCATTGGTATCGGTCTCGTTGATCAGTATGCGGTCGTCGAGCGCCAGGACCATGCGCGGCAGGAGCATTTTATCGGCGTAGACGGAATGTTTGTCGAAGACGCCATCGCGCTTGGTGCTTTCGTGGCACGAAACGCGGCCTCCGGGTTCCAGTTCCTTGGTGCCGTCGATGTCCTGCATGTAGGTGCGCATTTCGCAGACGAACAGGCGGCCGTTGGCATCGAAGACGCATACCACCGGCTCCTTGATACTGTTCTCATCGAGCACTATTTCCATGCGATAGCCTTCGGGGAGCACGAAGGATTTTAGTTCGTCTTCAACGGAAAGGTACGGCACCGGGGGCCGGGCGGGGAATTCTTCAACGGCTTTTTCGCCGGCGAATGCGATTCCAAAACAGACGGTCATGCAGCAGATGAGCAGCGCGAGTAAACGATTCATTTGGGGCGACACCTTATTAGCTTGAATGCGAATGGATTTCCAAAAACCGAGGGCAACTTCAATACACTGAAATATCACAAATCGTAACAAAATAAATCAGGCGTGTGATTCGACACTTCAGTTCAAGTGGATACACCTGCGCTGCCGAGGCAGGGTTGGGAATTGGCGGAATGGTTGTGCTCGTGTTGTGCTGCAGGCTTTCAGCCTGCATCGCTGGAATTGCAGGCTGGAAGTCTGCACCACAAAAACGCTAAGTCTTCGCTGCCGGTTCCGGGGTTTGGGCTGGCATTTCCGGCGGAGGGATGCCGAGCATTCCGGCGATTGTCGCCATCATTTTTTGGGTGAGTTCAGCGAGTTCCGGCTTGGAGAGGTTCTTGGGCACCGTGAAGGGATCGCCGAAGATTGCGGTTACTTTTTTGAAGCGCGGAAACCACGCATAGCGCGGCAAGGCGTCCCAATCGCCTTTCAAGGCGACGGGCACGATTGGCGCGCCTGAGCGTTGCGCGAGGAAGATGGCTCCGCCTTGCGGCGGGTACATTTTCTTTTCGTATGCCACCAGCCCTTCGGGGAAGATGCCAAGACATGCGCCTTTTTCCAACGACGCGACGCCGGTCTTCAGCGCCTGCAAGTTCTTCTTCTCGTCAACGGGTATGGCGCTTAGCCAGCGGAAAATCGGATGCATTATCGACGTGTAATACGACGTGTACATCATGTATTGAACCATGCGCGGGCAGCCCGAACCCAGGAGGATCGGGTCGAGGAAACTGCCGTGGTTGGCGACCAGAATCATTCCGCCTGTTTTGGGGACTTTCTCCGCGCCGACCGTGGTGTAGCGGAAATGGATTTTGACCCAGATCAGCGTGATGATGCTGCACAATTGGAACTGAATTCTCATGCGCAAATTCGGCGCTGGAATATCGGTGTGGTGCGACCAGATCGCGACATCGACCAGCCAGGCGAAGACAAACACCATGGGCAGCGACCACAGAATCAAGTTGGGCAACGCGTTAATCACGAGGCCCTTTTGCGCGGATGAAAACTGCTCGCTGAGAAAATACGTCGTCGCCAGCGTGCAGATGCCGAACGCCACGGCCTTCACGGAAAAGATGCGCCCGCGATAGCGTTCATCGGCGATGGCCAGAATGTCGGCATCGACTCGTCCCAGCATCATGCCACCGCCCAGCGCCATCATCAGCAGAAGTGGATAGAACAACCACGAGGCGCTCGTCACGGCCACGCCATTGATCGTTTCGATCGATGGCGGATAAGTGAATGAGAACATGCCGACGCCCACCAGGAAAAATGCGGGAGTGTAAGCGAAGATCGGGCTGATAGGGCGCTGCGTTTTGCCAGCGCCAATTGCACCGACGACGATGCCGAGTCCCGCGAGTCCCAGGCCGTTCGACGTGAATGTGGTGATGTCGCCCCCTTTCAGGGACAGGACGTGGATGGCGTAGTAATTAATGAAAACAAGCACCATCGCGGCCATGGTCCAAAAGACTGTTTCGAAGAAGATCAGCGCGATCAGGCTGGGGTGTTGGACGCAATATTTGAAGCCGTCCCATTGCTCGGCTACATATTCGCCGAACGACATTTTCTGTGTGGCGTGTCCGGTGCCATCGCCTTTCTTTTGATTGTTCGGAATAGTGACGCTCTGCGGGAGCGTGCGGAAGATCAGCATCGAAACGAGAAAGACGCCTGACGCAATCAGTGCCATATTAACTGGCCCCAGCGCCTCGGTGCGCGCGAGGTACAATCCCGCCAGGCCGCCGATTAAATAACTAACGAGTCCCGCCGTGGCGATTAAACTCGCGCCCAACGAACGCCGTTCCTCGGGCAGCACATCCGGGACGATGGAGGCGCGCGCGGGACTGAACGGGACCGTGATGGCATTCAACAACGCGACCAAACTCAGCCCGCAATACCATTCCATGGGAATAATGCCGACCGATCCGGCTTCGCGCAGTCCGGGGATATTGCGCAGCAGCCAGACGAAGCCGAGCACCACAGCGACCTTGATGCCTTCGATCCACACCAGCAGCCTGCGTCGATCGCAGGAATCGACCAGTGAACCGACGAGCGCGTAGAGAATGAGCATCGGTAGAATGGAGAAAATCTGCACGCGCAGATTCTGCCGGCTGCCGAGTTCCTTCAGTGCGTCGGTCTTGCCTTGAAAGATTTCGTTCGCCGTGGCGATCATCAACCCCTGATAAAACCGGTCGCCCAGCGCACCGAGCAGCGATGCCGACAACAGCTTGACATAGCCCGGATACGCAAACACGTTCCGCGCGGCAGGCGGCGCGGAAGCGTGGCCCGTTTCGTGATTTTCAGACATGGTGTCCAATCGGTGATGCAGAGAAGTTGAAAGTTCGATGCAAAAATAGCGGAGTTGGCGGGAAGTGCAATGGCAGTGTTGGGAAATATGTGGGGCGGAGTGGACGAGATTACCCCATTTTCTTAACTATTGAATAAAATAGCGCGATCCATATACTGATTTATATGAAAACCAAAACTCTCATCGCATTTTTTGTGCTCCCGTGCCTGCTCATTTGCGCCGTCATTCATGCGGGCGAAACGGACAAAGAAGCCGACAAGCCCAAAGATTCCAACCCGGCCGACGCTGCTTCGCCCGGCGAGAAACCGAAGTATCCGTTCAAGGTCTTCGAAGCCTCCGACGACGGCGAAACGGCGATCAAGAAATTCAAGCTCGACAAGGATATCAAGTGCGAACTGTTTGCCGCCGAACCGCTCGTGGCCAACATCGTCGCGTTCAGCGTTGACGAGAAGGGGCGATTCTTCGTTGCTGAAACGTTCCGCGTCGGCGAAGGAGTGATCGATAACCGGCAGCACATGGACTGGCTCGACGAGGATCTCAACTCGCGTTCCGTCGAGGACCGCGCCGCGTTTCAGAAGCGGCACTTGGGCGCGGATGTGTACAAGACGCTCGGCTATGCCAGCGAGCGCATCAAGCTCGTCGAAGACCGGGCGGGGAAGGGGAAGGCCGATTTCTCGCAGGTCTTTGCCGAAGGATTCGATTCGATTCTCGACGGGGTCGGCGCGGGAATTCTCGCGCGCAAAGGCACCGTGTGGTTCACGAATATTCCGAACGTCTGGATGCTCAAAGACGAAAAGGGCGGCGGTTACGCGACGCAGCGCAAGTCGCTGCATTATGGATATGGTGTGCGCAATGCGTTCATGGGGCATGATCTGCACGGCTTGAAACTGGGGCCCGATGGGAGGCTTTATTTCAGCATCGGCGATCGCGGCGCGCGCGTCAAGACTTCCGACGGGCGGCTGATCGACAATCCGGATTCTGGCTGTGTTTTCCGCTGCAATCAAGACGGCACGGGGCTCGAAATTTATTGCACGGGGTTGCGCAACCCACAGTCGCTTTCGTTCGATCGCTACGGCAATCTGTTCACCGGCGACAACAACGCCGATTCCGGCGACAAGGCGCGTTGGGAGTACCTCGTGGAAGGCGCGGACTATGGCTGGCGCATCGGCTGGCAGTACGTCAAAACGACGACTGCGCTTGGGCAGTTCAATGCCGAGAAAATGTGGCATGAGCAGAATCCCGATCAACCGCGCTACATCCTGCCACCTGTTGGCCTGATTACCGCCGGGCCTTCGGGGAATGTGTATTATCCGGGCACCGGAATGCCCGACCGTTACAAGGAGCATTTCTTCCTCTGCGATTTTACCGGCGGCATTACAGCGAAGGTGCACTCCTTTAAAGTGCAGCCCAAGGGCGCGTCGTTTGAGCTGGTCGATCGCGCCGTGTTGATTGAAGGCTGTCTCTGCACGGATGTGTGTTGGGGAGTCAACGGCGGGCTGTATGTTTCCGATTGGGTTGAAGGCTGGACGAAGACCGGCAAGGGGCGCATCTACCGGCTCTTTGAAGAGAAGAGCGTTCAGGAACCGATTGTTGCCGAGGTCAAGAAGCTTCTTGGAGAAGGATTCGAGCAGCGCAGCGTCGAGGAATTGGCCACGTTGCTGGGACACCAGGATCTGCGCATTCGGCAGGAGGCACAATTTGCGATTGTGGACAAAGCCGCTGCTGACGAAGCGAAATCGATCGCGGCGTTCGAAGGCGTGCTTGCGAAGAAAGAGAAACAGGACGCGCGCATCGCCGCGATCTGGGGTTTGGAGATGATCGCGCGAAAGTCACCTCCAAGCCTGCGCGCGATGGATGCGTTGATTCCGATGCTTGACGATCCGGATTCGGCGCTTAAGGGCCAGAGCGCCAAGATGCTCGGCGAACGCCATGTTGAAAAGGCGGTGGATGGACTGGTCAAACTGTTGAAAGATTCATCGCCGCGCGTGCGCTTTCACGCGACCAACGCGCTGGGAAAAATTGGCAAACGCGAAACGATTCCGGCGATCCTGACGATGCTTCGCGAGGCCGAAGACAAAGATCCGTATCTGCGCCATGCGGGCGTGATGGCGCTGGTGTGGATCAACGATTTTGACGCCATTCTCGCCGCCGCGAAAGACGCGTCGCCCGCCGTGCGCATGGCGTCGCTGCTGGCGATGCGCCGGTTGGAGCGCAGTGAAATCGCGCTGTTCGTGACGGACAAAGATCCCACGATTGTGCTCGAAGCCGCGCGCGCCATCAACGATGTGCCGATCAGCGGCGCACTGCCGGAACTTGCCGCGCTGATTGAACAGCCGACATACAACAATATTCTGCTCAAGCGCCTATTGAACGCCAATTTCCGGCTGGGTACTGAAGCCTCGGCGAACGCGCTGCTGCGATTTGCGCAACAGGACGACGCGAATCCGTCGATGCGCGCCGACGCGATGACGATGCTGGGCGACTGGGTCAAGCCGCCGTTGCGCGACCGCGTGACGAATCTTTTCCGCCCGATCCAGGGACCGCGCGACGCCAGCCATCCTGTAAACGTACTCAAGCCGGTGCTCGCCGATTTTTTAAAGACGACCATCGAGCGTCCGATTCCCGAACAAGTTCGCACGGCGGCGCTGATCGCCATGGATAAGCTCAATATCAACGAAGCGATTTCGATGTTCTTCGATGTGATCGGGGACGGCGGCATGCCGGGATCGACGCGCGTCGCCGCGTTGAAGGCGCTCGTCGCGCGGAACGATCCGAAGGCGGCCGAAGCCATCCGCGCCGCGTCGGACGCCGGTGATTTCGGTTTGCGCAAAGAAGCCCTGGCGATGCTGGGCAAAATCGCGCCCGAGGAAGCGGCGCCGAAACTCAGCGAATTGCTGGAACGGCAAGTTATCGACAGCAAACGCTTCGGTATCCAGACGCTGAACGACTGGCCCGGCAAGGGGGCCGAGAAACTGATTGGCGCCTACATGGATTCGCTGCTTGAGGGTAAACTGGAAAAAGAATTGATGCTGGACGTGCTCAATGCGACGGCCAAGCGCGCCGCGGAGGAGGTGAAGCCCGAGCCTAAAAAAGAGGATAAGAAGAAGGAGGAGCCGAAGAAAGACCCCAATGCAAAGGAACCGCCGAAAGATCCGAATGCGAAACCTGTCCCACCAGAGGAGCCCTACGTTCGGCCGGACTTCAAGGTCAAGCTGGAAAAGTTCGAATTCATGCGCCTCAACGCTCCGTTACTAGAACAGTATAAGGAGTGCCTCTACGGCGGGGACGGCGGCGCGGGGCGAAAGATTTTCTTCGAGAAAGCCGAAGCCGCCTGCATCCGCTGCCACAAGATCGGCAACAAGGGCGGCGATGTCGGCCCCAATCTGACGGACTTGGGCTTGCGTCAGAAGCGCGAGTACATCCTCGAATCGATCATCGATCCGAATAAAGTGATTGCGCCCGGCTTTGAAAGTGCGTCGGTCAAAACAAAAGACGGTCAGCGGTTTACGGGTGTTGTCAAAAAAGACGACGATAAAGTGCTTGTGCTGGCCGACGGCAACGGAATTGTGACGATTCAAAAGGATAACATCGAATCGCGCAAGACCGGGCAATCGCCGATGCCGCAGGATATTTCGAAGCAATTGAACAGGAACGAACTGCGCGATCTCGTTGAATACCTGTCGCTGCAAAAAACGGAGATTGAGAAGCCGAAGGCGGAGGATTCGAAACACCAGTAATTTTTTTACCGCGAGAGGACGCAGAGGGCGCGGAGGAAAGACAGGAGGTAAAGAGGACGAGAAGTAAATGCGATTATTGTCTTTCAATTTCCTAAGCGAAACTCTGCGTCCTCTTGCGGTGAAAATCACACTGCTGGATTCTTCGTTGACTTTCCCTATAATGCCGCCATGGCATTGAAACCGAAAAAACACACTAGAAAAATCGCCGCATCGCCCTTTTGCTCAATTCCCGACGCGCTTGCCGAATTGCGTGCGGGGCGCTTCCTGATTCTGGTCGATGACGAGGACCGCGAGAACGAAGGCGATCTGGTTATCGCGGCGGAGAAATGCACGGCGGAGTCCATCAATTTCATGGCCCGGCATGGCCGCGGATTGATCTGCCTGCCGCTCACCGAGGAACGCTGTGACAAACTGCAGCTTCCGTTGCAAACATCGAGTAATACGGCGCGTTTCGGCACAGCCTTCACGGTGAGCATCGAAGCGCGCAAAGGCGTGACGACCGGCATCAGCGCGGCGGATCGCGCGCGGACGATTCAAACGGCGATCGACCCCAAGAGCGGTCCCGACGATCTCGCGCATCCGGGCCACATGTTTCCGCTGCGCGCGCGCACCGGCGGCGTGCTGGTTCGGGCCGGGCAGACCGAGGGGAGCGTCGATCTCTGCCGGCTGGCGGGGATGAATCCGTCCGCCGCGATCTGCGAGATCATGAACGACGACGGCACCATGTCGCGGCTGGCGCAGCTCGAAAAATTCGCAAAGAAATTCAAGCTGAAGATCTGCGCGATCCGCGATCTGATCGAGCACCGGCGCGCGACGGAACGGCTGATCGAACGCGTCGCGGAAGTGCAGTTGCCGACGCGCTTCGGCGAGTTCAAACTGTACTGTTTTCAATCCTGCATCGGTGACAAGGAAGAGCATCATCTGGCGATGACGATGGGCGATATCCGGCCGGGTCTGCTGCAATCCGATCCCGTGCTGGTGCGTGTTCACAGCGAATGTTTGACGGGCGACGCGCTGGGTAGCATGCGCTGCGATTGCGGCGAGCAGCTCGCCGCCGCGCAAGCGGCGATTGCGCGCGAAGGCCGCGGCGTGATCCTCTACATGCGGCAGGAAGGGCGCGGAATTGGGCTGGTGAACAAATTACGCGCGTACGAATTGCAGGAGCGCGGCCACGACACCGTGCAGGCCAACGCGGAATTGGGCTTCAAGCCCGACTTGCGACGCTACGGGATTGGCGCTCAAATGCTGGTCGATCTGGGCGTGAAGAAAATCCGCCTGCTGACGAACAATCCGCGCAAAATAGTGGGCTTGAGCGGATATGGGCTGGAGGTCACCGAGCGCGTGCCGATCCAGATTCTGGCCGGCGATTACAATAAGAAATACCTGCGGACGAAGAAGACGAAGATGGGGCACTTACTGGAGGATGTTTGAATTAGGCGGCGAGTCGTGCCGGAGAGAGTCAACCTCTATTGCGGGGTGACGGATCGAATTTTTGTGCGCGCGGCGCAAGGACAGTCGTTTTTCCTTCTCGCGATCATCCCAGCGGATCGGCAATTCGAAGACGGTCGCGACGACGATCAATGCGCCGAGAATGACGCCGATGTCGGCCATCAGCGGATAGTATGAAACGAAATAATCGCCAGTCTTGACGATTTGTATTTCATCGAAAATTTCGGCGCTGGTTTCGCGGTACGGATCTACCGCGTTGATTTTGCAAACGGATGTCCAAGGCCAGCCCATCCGGCCCATTTTGAACGAGTATACGCGCACGGGCGTTTGCGTAAAAAACACGCACATGATTGCACCGGCCGCGACCATTGTAATGAACGCGGTGCTGAGATGAAGCTGAAACCAGCGGCGTTTCGACGGCGCGGGAGAAACGGTCGTTTCGTTGTCCATCGGCATGCCCCTACGAATTAAACATACAACGAAATTAAACGAGAAAAACTGCAAGAAAAACCCATTTCAAGTTATCGCCAATTCATTCCACGTATAAGATTGCTTTTGCGTCTGTTCACGAGAATTCGCGAAATTCGCCTTAAACGGCAATTCATTTGCATCAAATAATTCTCGAAAATCGCCGCAATGGGCACATTTGTTACGACTATAGTGTGTCCGGAGATTTACATGCGTTTCATTCCCATCGCGATCGTTTTCCTTTCGATTGCCGCAGTGCCACCGCTTTATTCCACCGATGCGGCGAAGCCCGCTGAAGCCCGGCCGTCGAACGGCAAGGGCGGTAAGAGTGGCACATTTCCCGATGAGAAAATCGACGTCAAGGATCAGGCGCGCGAGTACCGGCTGATTGTCCCGGCTTCGGTTGATCCGACCAAACTCGTGCCGTTGGTGTTTGCATTTCACGGACTCGGCGACAGCAAAGATTTAATGCCGATCTACAGCCAACTGCCGGCGCTGGCCGAGAAGCATGGATTCGTGCTCGTCATTCCTAATGGCAGGAAAAGGCACTGGCCGCTGCTGCCTGAACTCGCGAAGGACGATCTGGCATTTTTCGACGCGCTCTACAGTCTCGCGACCACAAAGTACAACATTGATTTGAACCGCGTTTATTTGACGGGCATGTCCAACGGCGCATATTTCTGCCATGTTGTTGCGTCGCAGCGTTCGGACAAAATCGCCGCCATCGCGCCGCACTCCGGCGGTATGGGACTTGTCGGTTTCGCAGAACCCAAAGTTGCGCACAAGTACGCGGTGCTGGCCATTAACGGCGACGCGGACTCGATCGTCAAAGTCGACGAAGGGCGCAAGACGCGCGACACGTACAAGAAGTGGGGCTACGACATCGACTACATCGAACTGCCGGGGCAGGGCCATGTATGGGCAGCGATGTCAGGAATCAACGAAAAGATCTGGGCGTTTTTTGAAGCGCATCCATTTAAATGAAGAAGGCAGGATGAGAATTCGAGATGGATTTCCATTCTCGTTTTTAGTGCTCTCCAGCTAGACTGTGCGAAATTTCGATTTAAAAAAGGAGCCGCCGCCATGCTGCGTATCATTCGATTGCTCGCATTTGGATTCGCGCTTTTTGCCGGCTTGGCCGGGACCGTTTTTGCCGCCGCGCCCGATACCGAAATCAAAGAAAAAATTATAAATGGGAAGAGCGACGATGCCGCCGGGGCAATGGCCATCACCGGTGCGATGCAGGATTGCGCCACGCGCATCGGCAACGCGGGCAGGAATCCGCTGATGCGCCGTCCTTTTGAATTGCTGATGCGCGAGGCACAGGACGCGGCGATCAAAATGGTGTCGCCCGAAGCCCAAAAAGTGTTCGCGGGAATGATGCCGCGCATGACCCCGGACGCGCTCGTCACGCTACTTTATGCATTGAAGCTCATGCCGGCCAACGCGGACGTGGATGCCGTCGCCACAAAACTGCTGGTTCCCGGCATGGAGTTCCGAGTGCGCACCGGACTGATCGACGTGCTGGGCGCGCACCGCTACGCGCCGGCTCAGGAACGAATTGCGCTGGGACTCGATCCGGTGACGCTGCCCTCGGTACAGATCGCAACATGCCGCGCACTTGCGGCGCTGCCCGACAAGAAGTCGATTCCCGCGCTGATCAAGTACATGATTTCGCTGCCGGCGGGCAAGGGCGGGCGATTTATTTACGAAGCGACCGGCGCGCTGCGCACGCTGACCGGGCAGACGTTCGCGGCGAATCCCGCCGACTGGAAGAAATGGTGGGAGGCGAATCAAAACGGCTTTGTGTTCGACGGCTCGAAATCGCTCGAACCGGATTACAATTACGAACTCAGCGAGAAACAGGAACTCGAATACTACGAAGTGCCGGTTGTCGAAAACCGCCTCGTGATCGTGCTGGACACGTCTGGCAGCATGCAGATGGGCGGAAAGCCCAGCCGGCTTGAATCGGCGAAGATGGAGATGAAAAACTTTGTCAAGAGCCTGCCCGAGAAGACGCTGTTCAATATTGTTTCGTTCTCCTCGACTGTAAAGCGGTGGAGAATGGACAGTCCATTGGTGGCGGCAAGCGAAGCCAACAAGAAGAGCTCATACAATTTCATTGATGCGCAAGTTCCGCTTGGAGGCACCGCGACGACGCTGGCCATGGAAGAAGTGTTGCGCGAGATTGCCGTCGTAAACGGCTGCGAGACGGTTTACCTCGTCACCGACGGCAATCCGAATCCGTGGGCGGCAAATATCACGGCGGAACAGCAGGAGCGGCTGATCACGTGGATCAATCAATCCTTGAAGATCCGCATCAACACCATTGGCATTTATTCGCTTGTGCCGGCCGATGACAAATTCATGGCTGCGCACAATTTTAAAGAAGACGTCGATAAGATGAAGAAATTTCTCTACGATCTCGCGTCGAACAACGATGGCGTGTACCGCGAAGTCGGCAAGGACGGCACGAACAAGGTTGTCAAAGTCGAACCCAAAAAAGAAAAAGCAATCAAAGAAAAAGAAGAGAAGGAAAAGGCCGAGAAAGCCGCCAAAGAAAAGACGGATAAGGAAAAGGCGGATAAGGACGCGGCTGATAAAGCGAAGGACAAAGATGCCAAGCCCGACCCTGCCGCGCCAAAAGATAAAGCTGCCGATCCTCCAAAGTCGGACAAAGACGTTGATGTAAAAAAACTGGATGAGGCGAAGAAGGATCCGGCGATTTCCAAAGAGAATGCTGTCGAACCGTCGAAATCGGACAAGGACATCGACCTCATCGTGCGCGTCAGAAAGCCGGACGAAACGAAGAAAGATCCGCCGAAAACGAACAAGGACACAGACCCAGCGAAGAAGGATGAATAACGCGCCAAACTTTGAGCGACTGCCGCACCATGCTGAAAAAAGGTTGTGTGGACGACATCAAATCCGGCGCGTTGGCGAAATCCAGCGGGTACATCGTTGTGCCAATGTGCCATTATCCGCGTGGACTTTCGAAGCAACTCATTGACGAGTACGTCAAAGCGCTCGCTCCCGACAAAAAACTGCTCGACGATTTTCACGCCGAGCGCGAACGCTTGGGCGGAAATCACAATGCCGCGTTCCTAAGCTGCCGGTATCAAGATCGATTTGGTCTCGCGCCGAACGGTGTTGCGGAGCTTGAACGTCTCGCGCAGCTCAGCGCGGGCAAGGACGTTTATCTCGTCTGCCAATGCCGGCTCGACCAGCGCTGCCACCGCGAGCTTTTATTGATCATGGCGCGAAAATGGTGGGGAACGAAAACGGAGTTGCGTGCGTTTTCGTATTCAGATTTTGAGAATAGACTTTCTGATTGCCCGGGTGTTTTTGGCTAGAGCACTTCGCGATCGAATGTGGTTCGCGCCGTTCGCGCTGAATGCACGATGCATTCAATCGTTAAATGGCCTAATTTCTGGCTTGCCAATCAAAAGTCTTCGCATCTTTAAATTAGAAACCGGCCTCCCGGCGGTGTAGACTGTCCCAGGTCATCTTAAGGGATTCGCCATGCTCAAGATTCTTGGAAAAGGCACCGCCACTACCTGTGACGGCACGACGCGTCGGGACTTCCTGCAGGTCGGCACGCTTGGCGCACTGGGACTGTCGCTGGCTCAATATAACCGGCTTAGAGCCGATGACGCGGCGGACAAGAAATCGGACGGCCGAAGCTGCATTCTGATCTTCAACCTGGGCGCGCCCAGCCAGCTCGATCTCTTCGATATGAAGCCGAACGCTCCGTCGGAAATTCGAGGGCCGTTTCAGCCGATCAAGACCAATGTGCCGGGGATGCAGATCTCGGAGATCCTTCCGCTGCATGCGAAAATCGCCGATAAGTTTTCGCTTGTGCGTAGCGTTTATCACACTGCCGCGGCGGTCCACGACACCGGCCATCAGATGATGCAGACCGGACGGCTTTTCAGCGGCGGAGTCAACACGCCGCACGCCGGCTGCGCGCTGGAATTTCTGAAAGGCCGCCGCAGCGATCTGCCGGCGAACGTCGTGCTCCCCGAGCCGATGGGCAGCACCGGCGGCAACATGCCTCACGGGCAGGACGCCGGTTTTCTCGGCAAGACGTACGATCCGTTCAACCTGATGGCGGATCCGTCGAAGCCCAATTTCAAAGTGCCCGATTTGCTGCCGCCGACGGAGATTGGCGACGCGCGCGTGCAGCGGCGCAAAGAACTGCGCGCGATCGTCGACGACACGGTCAAGAATTTTGAGAACAGCGACAGCGCGGCGTCGATGGACACGCATTTCGCCAGCGCGTACCGCCTAATGACCAGCGCCAAGGCGCGCGACGCGTTCGATCTCACGAAAGAGCCCGCGAAGGTCCGCGAGCGTTACGGGAATTCGCGCTTCGGGCAGTGCTGCCTGCTGGCGCGCCGGCTCATCGAGGCAGGCGTGCGGTTCGTGACCGTCAACACGTTCCTGACCGTCTTCAACGAAATCACCTGGGACATTCACGGTTCGAAACCGTTCACGTCGATTCAAGGCATGAAGGAGATCGTCGCGCCGATGTACGACCAGGGCTACAGCGCGCTGATCGAAGACCTCTCGCAGCGCGGAATGCTCGACAGCACGCTGGTGGCGAACCTCGCCGAATTCGGCCGGACGCCGCGCATTAATCCGGCGGGCGGACGCGACCATTGGCCGCAGTGCTGGTCGGTTTATTTCGCGGGCGGCGGGGTCAAGGGTGGGCGCATCGTCGGGCGCAGCGACGAGATCGGTGCGTTCCCGGCCGAACGCCCGGTCAACCCCTCGGAAATCGTCGCCACTATTTACAAGAGCGTCGGACTGGATCTGGAGGCGAAATTGCCGGGACCGCAGTCGCGTCCTTATCCGCTGGTTGATTTTGGGACGCATGAGATTAAAGAGCTTTTTTAATCGCGGGAACGGCGAACGGCTTTTAACCGCGAATTTCGCGAATTTACGCGAATAAAATTTTGGGTTTTGGATTGGGGTTGGGTCTGAATATTTTGGATTTTTTGAGTCAACATTGATGCGTTTTTATTTCACACTTCTACTTTGCTTGCTTCTTCAATTTGTGGCGCGGTCGTCTGATGATGGCGTGCGCGATTGGTCTTTTCGTAATGCGGTTCAGCCTATTCTTGCCAAGGCGGGTTGCAATTCGGGGGCTTGTCACGGAGCGGCTGCGGGGAAGAATGGGTTTAAGCTTTCGTTGCGCGGTTATGACGACGAGGGCGACTATCGCGCGATTGCCAAGAATGCGTTTGGCCGGCGGATTGATCTGGCCGATCCCGGACAGAGTTTGATCCTGACTAAAGCCACCGGCGCGACGCCTCATAAAGGCGGCGTGCGCTTCGAAACGAATTCGACTGAATACAAAATTCTGGCGGAATGGCTCGCCAATGGCGCGCCCGCTCCCAAAGCGGACGATGCGCGCATCGTTCGCATTGAACTGCTGCCCGCTCAATCGCGTCTGAAAATCGGCGCGGATGTGCAGATGAGCGTGCGCGCTTATTTCTCTAATGGCGAGGCTCAGGACGTGACGCGCTGGGCGAAGTATTCGGCGTCGAATTCCGCCGTTGCCATCGTGGACGAGACGGGCAAGGTCAAGGTTGTGGGCAACGGCGAGGGCGCCATTACGGTCTGGTATTTGAGCCGCATCGCCATTGCGAGCGTGGCGTCGCCTTATGAAAAAAATGTTCCCGACGAGGAGTTCAAGAATCAGCCGCGCGTGAATTTTATCGACGAGCTGGTTCTCGAAAAGCTGAAAGAGCTGAATATTCAGCCGTCGACTGCGGCGAGCGACGCTGTATTTTTGCGCCGAGTCTTCGTTGACACCATTGGCGCGCTGCCCACTGCGGACGAGGCTCGCGCGTTTCTGGCGGACGCCGCACCGAACAAGCGTGCGGCGCTCGTCGAGACGCTTCTTGAACGGCCTGAATTCGTCGACTATTGGAGCTACAAATGGTCCGATCTGTTGCTGGTCAATTCGGAGAAGTTGAACGCCAACGCGATGTGGTCGTACTACAATTGGATTCGCGAGAATGTCGCGCGCAACACGCCGTGGGATCAATTCGCGCGGGGTATCGTCACGGCCAAAGGCAGCACGCTCGAAAACGGCGCGGCGTGTTTTTTCACTTTGCACGGCGATCCGTCGGAGAGCGCTGAAACGATCACGCAGGCGTTCCTGGGGCTTTCGATCAATTGCGCGAAATGCCACAATCATCCGCTCGAAAAATGGACCAACGATCAGTATTACGAGATGGTGAATCTGCTCGCGCGCGTGCGCACGAAGAACGGCCCGGGCGATGGCAACCGCATGGTCTTCTGCGCGACCGAAGGCGACTTGATTCAGCCGCTCACCGGAAAAGCGCGCGCGCCGCGCCCGCTTGATGGCACGGCGATTCCAATCGATGCCATCGGCGACCGGCGCGAGCATCTGGCCGATTGGCTGGTGGCGAAAGAGAATCCGTATTTTGCGCGGGCCGCCACCAACCGCGTGTGGGCGAATTTTTTCAGCGCGGGCCTGGTGATGAACGTGGACGACATGCGCGCCACGAATCCGGCCAGCAACGAAAAACTGCTGGCCGCCGCCGCTAAATTTCTGATTGAGAACAAGTACGATTTGAAAGCGCTGATGCGCGCGATTCTCAATTCGGCGACGTACCAGCGCGACAGCCGGGCGCTGCCAGGGAACGCCGGCGACACGCGCTATTACGCGCGCTACTATCCGCGGCGCATCATGGCGGAGGTGCTGCTTGACGCGATGTCACAAGTCTCGGGTTCGGCGACGAAATTCCAAAACTATCCGGAAAGTTTCCGCGCGATTCAACTGCCGGACTCGAACGTCAATTCGTATTTCCTGAAATCGTTTGGGCGGCCCAACCGGCTGATTACGTGCGACTGCGAGCGGACGGGCGAGCCGAGCATGGCGCAGGCGCTGCACATTTCGAATGGCGATACGCTCAATCAGAAGCTTGAAGCGAAAGAGAACGCGATCGGCAAAGCCATCGCCGCGAAAATGCCCCTCGATAAAATCGTCGAGAATCTGTACCTCGGCGCGCTCGCGCGCTATCCAAACGATGACGAAAAAGCCAAGATTCTCAGCGTGATCGCCAAGACCGACCCGAAGGAATTTCGCGGGGCGGTCGAGGATGTGTATTGGGGCGTGCTGAGCAGCAAAGAATTTTTGTTCAATCGCTGATATCAAGGCAAGACATTGTATTGCAATCATCCCGGAGGGATGCCGGCCATTAGCCGGTGGTTGAGGCCGTACCCGGCCGACACCACCGGAAATGTGCGCAGCGGTTTTCCGCACCCCGGAAGGGGTGCCAGCAACGATCAAGGATGCACACCATGCCAGTCCATGAATTCAGCCGCGTGGCTGGCACCCCTACCGGGGTGCGGGACGATATTGAATCGGGTCCGGTGGTGTCGGCCGGGTACGGCCTCAACCACCGGCTAATTGCTTGGAATCCCTTCGGGACAAAAATGAAATTCTTTCAAGAATTCCGATGTGCCAAACGATCGTTTCTTAATACGTTTTTCATTGTAGTCCTATTTCCGGTGTGCATCGCATGGAACTCAATTTGCGCCGACGTTCCCGAATTCACCAAGGACATCGCGCCGCTTTTTGCCAAGCACTGTTTAAGTTGCCACGGCCACGACGATCCCGACGGCGGATTGGTTCTCGAGCGCCACGCGTTGCTCCTTAAAGGGGGCGAAAGCGGCGCGGCGATTTTGCCGGGGAACAGCGCCGGGAGTTTGCTCGTCCGCTTGATTGAAGGCCATGCGAAAAACGTCATGCCTCCCGGAAAGCGAAAGAAGCTTGAGCCTGGAGAAATCACCGCCGTCCGGCAATGGATCGATGCCGGAGCGATTGCGCCGAAAGACGACGTGGCGATTGTTTCGAAGTCCAATATTCCGAAAATCAAGCCGAAGGTTCCGCCGAAGAAACCGATTCTTGCGATCGCGGAATCCGTTCCGGCGAAACTCGCCGCGATTGCGCGCTACAACGATGTCGAGTTGCGCGAAGCGGCGGGTCTCGCGCTGAAGTTCAAGTTGCCGGGCCATACCGGCGCGGTCAATGCCGTGGCGTTTTCGCAGGACGGAAAACTGCTCGCCAGCGTCGCGGGTACCGCGGGTGTTTCCGGCGAGATCAAACTGTGGAATACCGCCGACGGCAAATTGCTCAATACGTGGAACGGCCATAGCGACGCGCTGTATTCCGTCGCGATATCGCCGGACGGCAAAACGCTCGCGACGGGAAGCTACGATCAGAAAATCATGCTGTGGAGCATCGAGGAGATTCTTGCGGGCAAACCGCCGGCGGCTCCGCGCACGCTCAGCGGCCACAATGGCGCGGTCTTTTCGCTCGCGTTTCGCAGCGACGGAAAAGTGCTCGCAAGCGCGAGCGGCGACCGCACCGTGAAACTCTGGGACACCGCGACCGGTAATCGTCTCGACACGCTGTCGCAGCCGCTGAAGGAACAATATACGTGCGCGTTCAGTCCGGACGGCACGCGCCTTGTTGCGGGCGGAGCGGACAATCGCATCCGGCTGTGGAAGATCGGCGCGACCGCGCTCGACGGATCGAACCCCATTCAAGAAGCGGTCTTCGCACACGATGGCGCGGTGTTGAAACTGGCGTATTCGCCCGATGGAAAATCGATTTATTCGAGCGGCGAAGATCGTGCCATCAAGGCGTGGGATGCCGAAAAAGTTTCGCAGAAAGCGGTCTTCGACGCGCAGCCGGACTGGGTCACCGGATTGGCGGTTTCGGCCGACGGCAAAAGCGTTCTAGCGGGGCGCCTCGATGGTTCGTTTGCCCAGTACGACGCAATGACGGGCAAAGTGCTGAAACCGGAACTGACCGCCGTGACGCCGCGCGGGATTCAACGCGGCATCGCAAGCACGCTGAAACTCAGCGGCAAAGGGCTCGCAGATCTCACCGAACTGAAATTTAGTTCGCCGAAGATCAAAGGCGAGATTCTCGCCAACGGCGCAAAGAGCGGCGAGATCTCGATTCGCGTCATGGCCGACGCCGATTTCATGCGCGGGAGCGTTGACGTTTCCGTCGTGAGCGCCGCGGGCGAAAGTCTCAAGCTGGCACTTTTCGTGGATGACCTTCCACAAGTTCAAGAAGCGGAGTTGAGCGCCGTGCCGGCGATTGCGCGGCTGGTGAAGCTTCCGGCGACATTCTGGGGCGAATTCAACAAGCCGGGCGAGTCGGGCCTATTTCATTTTGACGCGAAGGCCGGCCAGACGATTGTGTTCGATGCCGTCACGACCGGCATGAAATCGAAAGCGCGCGTGACCATCAGTGTTGGCGACGAGAAGGGGCGAAAGGTCGCGCCGCTACAAAGCGACGTGAGCGCCGAACCGCTGCTGGCCTTCAAAATTCCGGGCGACGGACGCTACACGGCGCGCGTTGCGGAAGCCACTCTTGCCGGGACGAAGGAACATTTTTATCGCGTGAGCGTCGGCGAATTGCCGGTGGTCACCAGCTTTTATCCGCTCGCGGTTCAGGCGCGCTCGGAGACCGAAATTCAATTGCGCGGTTACAATTTGCCGCCTGAACTGAAAGCGAAAGTCAAAGCCGGCGAACCGGGCGACGTCGCGATCCCGCTCGACCGCAATGCAATTCGGAGCCGTTCCGGATTGAAGGCTCTGGCGATCGATGTGCCTGAAGTCAAAGAATCCGAGCCTAACGACACGCCGGCTCAAGCCACCGCAATGAGCGCGCCGGGCGCCGCAGAGGGGCGCATCCACGCGCCGGATGGAAAGGGCGGGGCGGATGTCGATTTTTATCGGTTCGAGACGAAAGCGGGAAAACAATGGATCGTCGAAACCGTCGCGGCGCAACGCGGATCGCCGGCCGACACGAAGATTGAAATTCTCGACGCGAAAGGACAGTTGATTCCGCGCCTGCAGCTTCGCGCCATTCGCGATTCGTACATCAATTTTCGCGGCGTCGATTCAAGCATGTCCGCCGCGCGGTTGAAGAATTGGGAGGAGATGGAACTCAACAATTACGTCTACCTTCAAGGCGAAGTGTGCCGCTTGTTCCGAATGCCGCAAGGCCCCGATTCCGATCTGGTTTTTTACAAGACCGCGAACGGCGGGCGGCGCAGTTACTTCGACACCAGCGCCACGGCTCATCCTAACGAAGAGACGGTGTACATCGTCGAACCGCATCCGGCGGACGAAAAATTGATTCCAAACGGCCTGCCTGTTTTTACGCTGAATTACACCAATGACGACGATGGCGAGCGCAAGCTGGGCAGCGATTCCCGCTTGTTTTTCACGGCTCCCGCCGATGGCTCTTATTTGATCCGCGTCACCGATGCGCGCGGCGAGAGCGGCGAGAACTTTGTGTACCATCTCATGATTCGCGAACCGAAACCGGATTTCACCGTGATCCTGTCGATTGAAAATCCCGCGATCGGTGCCGGCAGCGGGAGAAGTTTCACGGTTGCGGCCGACCGCATCGACGGTTTCGACGGCGAGATTCGCGTGGACATTGCCGGGCTTCCTCCGGGTTTCAGCGCCTCGACGCCGTTGGTTATTCAGGCCGGACATCGCGACGCTCAGGGGTCTCTTTGCGCGGATGAAAATGCGCCGCAGCCAACGGACGCCAATACCACCGCGGTTAAAGTGACTGCCACTGCGGAAGTAAATGGGAAATCGAGCGTGAAGAATGTGGCGAATTTCGGGCGCTTGAAAGTGGATGCCAAGCCAAAGCTATTCGTGATGCTGGAGCCCTACGTAGCCGGCGCGTCCGAACCGGTGGCTCAAACGGATTCGAAGCCGCTTGAAGTCACCATCGCACCCGGCCAGACGATTCCGGTGTGGCTGAAAGTGCGGCGCAACGGGCACGACGATTTGATCACGTTCAGCGTCGACAATCTGCCGCACGGCGTGATCGTCGATAACATCGGTCTCAGCGGCGTGCTGCTCGAAAAAGGCTTGAACGAGCGGCAGATATTTTTGACCAGCGAGCGCTGGGTGCCGGAGACGGACCGGCTGTGCTTCGCGATTGAAAATCAGGCCGGCAAACAAACCTCGCGGCCGGTGCTGCTGCATGTGCGGCGGACAGAGAAGCGCTGACCTCTTTCGCGTCCCTTCATATACAACGGATGAGACGACGCGAAATCAAGTAAAAAAATCGCGGGCCGCACGAGTGGGAAATTCGCACGGCCCGCGATTGCAAAGCACTGAAATCAGTGCCTACTCGAACACGGCTTTGGGTTCGCCCAACACGCCTCTGCGCTGCGTGTACAGAACGCCGGATTTATCCTGCCGCACCACATCGACGGTAATCACGGCACCCTTGTTTAAATTGTGAATCACTTCGAGGAATTTTACCGCGTCTTCGACGCCTCCCGAATTGACATTCATTCCGTTGATGCAGACGATTTCATCGTCCTTCATCAAGCCCATTTCGTTGGCGACGCTGTCCGGAACGATATCGAAAACTTTCAGGCCGAACTGGCCCTTCCTGCTCATGTCGCGGTCTTCGTCGCGCGTCGTCTTAAGCAGCACGCCCAGGAGCGGCATCTGGGCTGGCGCAACCTTCTCGCCTAAAATTAGATAACCATAACGAGTTTCGTTGTTGTTCAATTCTTCCATCACCAGCTTGGGCTGTTCGGGATTGTAGATCCAGTCCCGCTTCGGCTGGCCGACCGCTACGTTTAGCACGTTCATCGGCGTCGGCTGAGTGAAAGATGGAATTCGAGTGTCAAGTTTCGGTGATTTGAATGCTGCAAGTGCGGAAGGTTGGCGGGGTTGTTTGGCTGCCTTGGGATTGAAATGCAAGAATCCGAATACTGCACAGGCGGCGACTGCGGCGGATGCTCCGATCTTCCACCAGCCCGTCTGTTTGCCGGCGCGAATCGGAATAATCTTGCGTTCCGTCTGCGTCGCCATTCTGGCGCGGACGACCTGGCCATAATCGGCGAAGTGTTGCGCTGGCATTTCTCCAACATTGAAGTCGGCGAAAACATTGCCCACTTCTTCCAAAATAACCAGGTCGGCGCGGCAATCGGTACATCCCGCCAAGTGGGATTCGGCGTCGGCCCGAACTTCCGGCATGGACAACCGGGACGCGCCGACCGGAGGAATCTCGCCATTCCTGACGTCGATCAAGTCGCTTAGAATATCGCGTACTTCGATGCAAGTCATACGTTTAGCCCCATTGAACATCGTTTTTTCGCGCCTTTGTGCGGCCGACATCGGCCGCTTCCGTTTCTTGCAGCCGACCACGGCTGCGGACTTTTGCGTGCTTCAAGCCACTAGCTTAATAGCTCCGCTCTATAATCGAGCACAACCGGGGTGGGCTGTGCTTCACACACGACCGAATCAGGCCGCGATATGAGGGTACTCTGTTCGAATTGTCTTTTGTTCAAACGTTCCTTCTGTTCGAACGATCTCTTTTGCACACAAGTTGAGACGCAACGATTCGAAGCGCCTTCACACGAGCAATAGATTTTTGCGGATTATTTTTCCGCGATCAAAACCGTTATTCGCTAAAATAGTCACAGCGCATTTTCGTTCGGCGATCATTTCCGTGGTGCGTCATCTGCTTGCACCACAAAATTGCAGTGAACAAAAAGTGTCCAGTTCAGTCGCTTTTTTGTCCAATACTCCGCGCAATCAACCGCCATAACCCATGCGTTTCAATTTTTCCTGCAGCTTCCGCCGCGCGTAACTCAGCCGCGACCAGACGGTGCCTTCGGGGACATCCAGAGTCTTCGCGATCTCCGCGTGGCTCATGCCCTGCACTTCTTTCATCAGAAATGCTTCGCGATGCTTTTCGTCGAGGCAACTTAACGCGTCGTTCAACGCCGTGCGCAGTCCGTCGCGCTCCATGTTGCCGAGCGGTTCGTTGCGTGACTTGTTTTCAAGCGTGCGGATTTCTTCGAGCGTCGATTTGGCCGCGTCCTGGCGGACCGTGCGGCGGAAATGATCGTGCACCAGATTCAAAACGATGCGGTAAAACCACGTTTTGAAGGCACCTTCACCGGCGATTTCGCCGACGTGTTTGTACAGCCGCACCAGCGCTTCCTGTGAAATCTCTTCTGCAATATTGGAATCGGAAACGGAACGCAACGCCAGATGGTAGGCCATGCGGCCGGCCAGGGGCGCGAGTTCATCAAACGCGCTCTCTTTGCCTTCGCGGAATTGGCGCACGAGTTGAACAATGCGCTCGTCCATCGCCTGGCGTTCGGGATTGACCGAGCGACGGCCTGGCACGGGAGCGGGCGTGGTGCCGTTCTCGTCGGGGCTGTCGGACCCCTTGGACAGGACGTTCGTCCCTGTCGTTTTGCTCATCCGGTCGGAACTCCCGCTCGTGATCATGGGCGTCGCCCTCTCCTGAGACCCGTTCCTGTATGATAACAGGCTTGCCGGGTGCGAAGTCATGGTCAAACTCAAAAAGGGCGGGACTTCAACCTTTGGAATGGAATGACTCGTAAGCGCGTCTCCCTATGAATTATCGGTTAAATCGTGGGTTGAGACGCGCTAGATCCATTTCCCTTTAAGTTAATTTGCCAATTTCAAGAATATCATGACTGCGTTTCGGCATCTTCACGTCAACCGAACCACCATTAACCATGAGCGGACGATTCGACACCGGGACAAAACGACTCGTATGCGTCCAAAACTTCTCCGGCTAGTTGAATTTAAAGCAATGCTTACGCCAAATTCGAATTAGCATGGAGTTAGTGTCGGAGTCCCTCAAAACATTTCATAAGCCCCAATCTCCTTGATCTGCCGCTCAATCTCCTCCAAAGTAAGCGCGGGTGCCACGGAGCAGTACCCTGCTCCGTGCTGCGGAAGCCTGCTTTTCATAGTCACTGCTCGACCATCCAATTCCGCCAAAAACTCCTCAATAAACCCCATCTCCAACTGATGTGGAGTCTTCCCAAAAACCGAAACACAAGCCCGATAAAGCCGCCGATAAGAAGCAAACCCCAACCCCTGAGCCCATGTATTCTGAGAAAACTCAGGCCAACGCCGACTCGTCT